>NZ_QQNH01000019.1 GCF_003345525.1 Pelagibacterium lacus | reverse complement strand
ACTCGAAATGCTCCACATCACTCTCGACATCTTCCTCGCGCGAAAGCAACTCGCGAGTCCAACATGAACAATCCCCCGCAAGGGGGAGGGAAGCAGTGCGGTGCGGGAGGTGGGGCTGTGGGTCTCCGATACAGCTGCCTGTGACATTGCCTCCACCCTCCCCAAGCCCCGGAATCACCCTCCCCTTGACGGGGAGGGGTGGGGTGGGGCCCGAGGCGCAAGCGTCGGCGATCATGACGCTGCCGGCTTCGCCGGCCCCCCACTCTCAATCCCTCCCCGCAAGGGGGAGGGAAGCAGTGCGGTGCGGGAGGTGGGGCTGTGGCCCATACCGCTGCCTGTGATATTGCCACCACCCTCCCCAAGCCCCGGAAATCACCCTCCCCTTGACGGGGAGGGGTTAGGGGTGGGGTGGGGCCGCAGACGCAAACCCCCGCCCCCTCTCACACTTGCGTGAAGCGGTGGCGGAGTCCCCCTTTCCCGTGCAACGCTCGTCCAACGGCGTGGCTCCGGCAAGACAAAGCGCCGCTCAGACGTCCGATCGACTCCAAAGTCAGACTATGAGGGGGACGGCGTGTCGGCGTCGTCCCCAATTTCTGTCTTGATTTGCGGTTTTTTCGCGTCCATTGTGCCGCCCATGAAAACCGTTGACCCGATTTGCATTTTCGGTTGCACCATTATCCGCTGACCTTCGTTGGCGGCGCGGTTTTCGTCATCCCCACATAAGGATTGGACCCGCTGCCAGCGGGACCGCACACGCCTGGGGACCCGTACCACATGACGACGCCGCGCCTGAAGCTGACCAACACGCTGACCCGGCAGAAGGAGGAGTTCACCCCTCTCGATCCGGCCAATGTCCGCATGTATGTCTGCGGCCCCACCGTCTATGATTTCGCCCATATCGGCAATGCGCGCCCGGTCATCGTCTTCGACGTGCTGTTCCGCCTGCTGCGCCATGTCTATGGCGCCGACCGCGTCACCTATGTGCGCAACATCACCGACGTCGACGACAAGATCAACGCCCGCGCCCTGCGCGATTACCCCGATCTGCCCCTCAACGCCGCCATCCGCCGCGTGACCGAGAAGACCGCCGGCCAGTTCCACAAGGACGTCGCCGCCCTCGGATGCCTGCAGCCCACCGTCGAACCCCGCGCCACCGAGCATATCGAGGGCATGATCGCCATCATCGCGCGCCTCGTGGACAAGGGCCATGCCTATGAGGCGGCGGGCGAGGTGCTGTTCCGCGTCGCGTCCATGCCCGACTACGGCCAGTTGTCCGGCCGCAATCTCGACGACAACATCGCCGGGGCCCGCGTCGCGGTGGACAGCCACAAGGAGAACCCCGCCGATTTCGTGCTCTGGAAGGCCTCCAGCGCCGAGGAGCCCGGCTGGGACAGCCCGTGGGGTCGAGGCCGCCCCGGCTGGCACATCGAATGCTCGGCCATGAGCGAGGCCTTTCTCGGCACCCAGTTCGACATCCATGGCGGCGGGCTCGACCTGATCTTCCCCCATCATGAGAACGAGATCGCCCAGTCCCGCTGCGCCCATGGCACGCCGGTGATGGCCAATTACTGGATGCACAACGGCTATCTTCAGGTCGAGGGCCGCAAGATGAGCAAGTCCGAGGGCAATTTCGTCACCATTCACGACCTGCTCGAAACCGATGCCTTTGGCGGCCGCGCCTGGCCGGGCGACGTGCTGCGCCTCGCCATGCTGATGACCCATTACCGCGAGCCCATCGATTTCTCCCGCGCCCGGCTGGAGGAGGCGGAGAACCGCCTCGCCGGCTGGCAGCGCGCCGCGAGCGCGGCAGAATCCGGGGCTGTCCCCGACCCCTCGGCTATTGCCGAACTGGCCGACGACCTCAACTTCTCCCGCGTGGCGACGGTTCTCGACGGCCTGGCCCGCGCCGCCAATCGCGGCGAGCCCGCAGCCGCCGCCAGCCTCGCGGCCACCCTGGGCTTTCTCGGGCTCTCCGCCGACAGCCTGATCCGCTCGTCAACCGCCGATGACGGGGCCATCGCGGCCAAGGTCGCCCAGCGCCTCGCCGCCCTCGCCGCCCGCGACTTCCCCACCGCCGACGCCCTGCGCTCCGAACTCGCCGCCGCCGGCATCGCCCTCCTCGACTACAAGGACCCCGAAACCGGCGAAAAGCGTACCAAATGGGAGGTAAGGCGATGAGCGGCAAGCAGACGCCGGGGAACACTCTTCCTTCTCCCCTTGAGGGAGAAGGTGGATCGGACCGTAGGTCCGAGACGGATGAGGGGTGCGCAGCCCCCGCCCCAAACCGCACCATCGGTTTGGAACGCCTGAAACCGGCCGGCACGCAATGGCGTCATGAAACCCCACGCCGCCATCGCGGCTTCGCCAAAACCATGCGCGCCAACCCCACCGAGCCCGAACGGCAGATGTGGCTTATCCTCCGCGATCGCCGCCTGGAGCCGTACAAATTCCGCCGCCAGGTCCCCATCGGGCCCTATATCGCCGATTTCGTCTGTTATTCCGCCCGGCTCATCATCGAGCTCGACGGTTCTCAGCACGCCGAAAGCGCCACCGATCCGGCCCGCGACCGCTGGTTCGAGGCCAAGGGCTTTTCGGTGCAGCGCTTCTGGAACGATGAACTCGCCGCCAACCGCGATGGCGTGCTCGATACGGTGTGGCACAGGCTCGAGGAGAAGACCCATGGCTGAAGACCTCACCGGCGGCTGCCAATGCGGCGCCGTCCGATTCGCCACCAAGCTGGTCGGCCGCGGCTCGATCTGCCATTGCCGCATGTGCCAGAAGGCCTTCGGCAGCTTTTTCGGCCCCCTGGTCACCACCCATGATGGCCGCTGGACGCGGGGCGAGCCCAAATGGTTACAGTCCTCGGACGCCGCCCGCCGCGCCTTTTGCGGCGAATGCGGCACCCCGCTGGCCTACGAGACCAAGTTCGGGCTCGAACTGGCCATCGGCGCCTTCGACGAGCCCGAAAAGGTGCCGCCCGAAATCCAGGTCAACCGCGCCGACAAGCTCGGCTTCTTCGAGCGGCTGACCGCCCTGCCGGTCCGAGAAACCACCGATGAATGGCGCGATTTCATGGCCGGCATCCATTCCAACCAACACCCCGATCACGATACCGAAACCTGGCCACCCCGGGAGGAGCCCCTATGAACAGGATCGATATGGAGGTGAGCGGCGGCTGCCAGTGCGGCGCGGTGCGCTATCATGCCACCGAGATGCACGACAATGCCCATCTGTGCCATTGCCGCATGTGCCAGAAGGCGGTGGGCAACATCTTCGCCGCCCTCGTCGCCGCGCCCGACGACGCCATCGCCTGGACGCGGGGGCAGCCCGCCGTGTGGCGCAGTTCCGAGCATGTGGAGCGCGGCTTCTGCGCCAATTGTGGCACGCCGCTCTTCTATCACGACGTGCATAACGGCCGCACCAATTTCACCATCGGCTCGCTGGATACTCCCGGCGCTTTCCCGCCCGGCGGCCATACGGGCACGGAAGGGAAAATGCCCTGGTTCGAGACCATCACCGCCATCGAGGATGGCGGGGCGACCGAAGCCGGCCACGAGGCCTGGGCCGCCGCCATCAGAGCCAGCAACCACCAGCACCCCGACCGCGACACCGACGCCTGGTCGCCCACCCCGAGGCAAAGATGAGCCGGGACGCGCATACCGGCGGCTGTCAATGCGGTGCGGTGCGCTATCGCATCGCGGGCGGGGTTGAGCACACCTCGGTCTGCCATTGCCGCATGTGCCAGAAGGCGACAGGTGGCCTCTTTGGCGCCTTTGCCACCGCTCCGACCGGCTCGATCACATGGACGCGTGGCGCGCCGGCTTATTTCCAGAGTTCCACGCTGGCGAAGCGCGGATTTTGCCCCGCATGCGGCACGCCGTTGTCCTTTGTGTGGAACGACGAGACCACCTCGTTCACCTTCGGCTCTTTCGACGATCCCGCCGTGCTGGAGGTCGATTTCGCGCTGGCGCCCGAATGCGCGCATCCGGCGCTGGATACCCTTCCGGCTGTCCGCAGTCGTCCGATTGCCAAGTTGGACGCCGAGAAGACCGCCTATGCCGGCATGGAAAATTTTCAACACCCCGATCACGACACGGACCATTGGCCAGAAAGGGAGGAGCCATGACCATGATCGACCATTTCGGACTGAGCGTCGCCGATTACGGGAGGACGCGCGGATTTTACGATTCCGTGCTCGCCACCCTCGGCTATCGCTGCCTGCAGGAGTTCAAAACCCCGCAGGGCATGCTGGCCGGCTATGGCGCCGACAAGCCCGAATTCTGGCTCAGCGCCGGAGGACGCTGCACCGGCAAGCTGCACATCGCCTTTGCGGCCAGATCGCGGGCCGATGTCGATGCCTTCCACGCCGCCGCCCTCAAGGCCGGGGCCCGCGACAATGGCGCGCCGGGCCTGCGCGCCATCTACCACCCTCACTATTACGGTGCCTTCGTCTTCGATCCCGACGGGCACAACATCGAAGCCGTGTGCCACGGGCCGGACTGACCAGAGCGTTTCCAGGAAAAGTGTAAACGGTTTTCCGGTTCGGACCCGAAGGGCCGCGCAAGCGAAACGCGATAAAATAAGGAACTAACTCAGGACTGCTTATGACCAAGGAACGCCTCTATCTTTTCGATACCACCCTGCGCGACGGCGCCCAGACCACCGGCGTCGAATTCTCCTTCGAGGACAAGATCGCCATCGCCGGATTGCTGGACGGGCTGGGGCTGGACTATATCGAGGGAGGCTATCCCGGTGCCAATGTGGTCGATACCGCGCTGTTTTCCGAAAAGCGCACCACCAACGCCCAGTTCGTCGCCTTCGGCATGACGCGGCGGGCCGGGCGTTCGGTGGAGAACGATCCCGGCATCGCCGATCTGGTCAATTGCAGCGCCGATGCGGTGTGCTACGTCTCCAAGGCCTGGGACCATCAGGTCAAGCTCGCCCTCGGCATCTCCACCAAGGAAAACCTCAAAAGCCTTGCTGAAAGCGTCGCCGCGGCGGTGTCTAAAGGCAAGGAGGCCTTCGTCGATTGCGAGCACTTCTTCGACGGCTACAAGGCCAACCGCGCCTATGCCCTCGATTGCGTGCGCACGGCGCTGGGAGCAGGGGCCCGCTGGGTGGTGCTGTGCGACACCAATGGCGGCACCATGCCCTCCGAGATCGAGGAGATCGTCGCCGATGTGCTCAGCGTCGCCCCGGGCGACCGGCTGGGCATCCACGCCCATGACGATACCGGCCAGGCGGTGGCCAATTCGCTGGCCGCCGTCCGCGCCGGGGTGCGCCAGATCCAGGGCACCCTCAACGGGCTGGGTGAGCGCTGCGGCAACGCCAATCTCGTCACCCTGATCCCCACCCTGGTGCTCAAGCCCGTGTTTGCCGAAAAATTCGAGACCGGCATCACCCCCGAACGGCTCCAAACCCTCACTCATGTGTCGCGGGCCTTCGATGAATTCCTCAACCGCGCGCCCAACCGGCAGGCGCCCTATGTGGGGGCCGCGGCCTTTGCCACCAAGGCCGGCATCCACGCCTCCGCCATCGCCAAGGACCCCTCGACCTATGAGCATGTGGCGCCCGAAAGCGTCGGCAATGAGCGGGCCATCATGGTGTCCCAGCAGGCGGGAAAGTCCAACCTCCTGACCGCGCTCAAGCGCTTCGGCATCGCCATGGACAAGACCGATCCGCTGCTCGACAAATTGCTGCGCCAGGTCAAGGAGCGCGAGGCGCGCGGTTATTCCTATGACGGCGCCGAGGCGTCCTTCTACCTGCTCACCCGCAAGCTGTTGGGCACGCTGCCGAGCTTTTTCGATGTTACCAGCTACCGCACCGCCATCGAGCGCCGCCACAATGCGCGGGGCGATCTCGTCACCGTCTGCGAGGCGGTGGTCAAGATCGACGTGGATGGCGAAATGCTGATGTCGGTCGCCGAGGGCAATGGCCCGGTCAACGCGCTCGACCTCGCCATGCGCAAGGATCTGGGCAAGTATTCGGCCCGCATCGACGATCTCGAACTGGTCGACTACAAGGTGCGTATCCTGGACGGTGGCACCGGCGCGGTCACCCGTGTGCTGATCGAGAGCCGCGACGCCAGCGGCGAGCGCTGGTTCACCGTGGGCGTTTCGCCCAACATCGTTGATGCCTCATTCGAGGCATTGTATGAATCGTTTACCTACAAGCTGATGAAGATGGATTCGTGACCCTCAAGCGTCTTCGCAGCCAAAGGGGATAACATTTTTTGAACGGGCCGGTGCGGCGGCCCCTGAACACGTAACGGAGGGCATTCTGGCCGGTCCCCTTTCTCCCCTGATGCTTGCTCTGGGCGCCGCTGCCGCGACAGGCGTCGTCGTTATCGGCGTGCTGGCCGGTCCGCAGACCCTCGCCTGCGTCCAGCGGGGCGATTTCGCCGCTTGCATGAGCGAAACCTTTCTTGGCGGCACCCCCGCCCAGGTCGTGGCCGACGCCCCGGCCGAGCCCGAAAGCGCCGCCATCGTCGAGGCCGACGCCGCGCCCGCCACGTCCGCTCCCGATTTCGATATCGTGCGCGTTGAGCCCGATGGCTCCGCCGTCATCGCCGGGACCGGCTCGCCGGCCGGCCAGATTCAGCTCTTCGCCGATGAGGAGGCCCTGGGCACCGAAACCGCCGATGCGGCGGGCGATTGGGTGTTCGTCACCGACCAGCCCCTGCCGGCCGGCGGGATCGAACTGCGCGTGCTCGACGTCGAAAGCGGCGCCTATGCCGACACCTCCGTCATCGTCGTCGTGCAGGACGATCGCATCACCGAGCCCCTGGTCATCGCCTCGGCCCCCGGAGAGGCCAGCGAGATTCTTCAGGGCCTCGACCGGCCCGAGCCGGCCCCCGCCGCGGCGGCCGCGATCGACCCCGCCCCGCAGCCCGCCGCCGAACCCCTTGCCGTCGCCGCGCTCGAAGCCGAAACGCCCGCCGCGCCCGTAGCAGTGCAGCCCGAAACCCTGGCAGCGCCCGAGCCGGCGCCCGCAGCGCCGCTTGAAGCCGAGGCGCCCGCTGTGCCCGTAGCAGCCCCGGCCGAAACCCTGGCCGCACCCGAGCCGGTGGCCCCAGCGCCGCTCGAAGCGCAATCCGAACCCCCCGCCGCCCCTGCGCCGGTGGCCGCCGCTCCCGCAGCACCTGTGGCCGAGCCTGCCCCCGCAGCGCCGCAACCGGCCCCCGCGCCCGCCGCCGCCGCCGAGGCCGTGGCGCCCGCGCCCCAGCAGCCCGCCGCCAGCGCCGCCGTCACCGAGGCCCCGGAAGTCCCGCAGCCGGTTTCGCCCCCCGCGACGCCTGTCGAACCCGCCATCGCCGCACCAGCCCCCGCGCCGGCCGAGGCCGTGGTCGCGCAAGCGCCTGCCGAGCCGGAACCTGCCGCCCCCGTCAGCCCCGCCGCGCTCCCCGAGCCTTCGCCGGCCCCGGCGACGCCGGTTCCCGCCGAACCCGCGCCCGCCACGCCGCAGCCGGTGGAAACCGCCGTGCTCCAGCAGCCCGCCCCGGAGGTGCAACAGCCGCCCGCCGCGCTCGCCGTGGTGCCGCCCAGCATCGATGCGGTGGAGATCGATGGCGATCGCAATTTCTTCGCCGGGGTAGGGGAGGACGGCACCACCATCCGCCTCTATGTCGATAACGAACTGGTTGGCAGCACTTCGGTGCGCGGTGGCCGCTGGCTCGTGGAGGCGGTCGGCGCGCTTGACGAGGCCAGCCAGCGCGTGCGGGCCGACATGCTCGATGCCGCCGGCGTGGTGATCGGCCGCGCCGAGGTGGATTTCGTCCTCGACCTGCCCGCCGAAATCGCCGATGAGCCCGTCGCGGTCGCCGAAAGCCCGGCCCCCGCCGCTCCCGCGCCGGCACCGGCACCGGTCGCGCCAGCCCCCGTGCAGGCCGAGACGCCGCCCGAACCGGCCCCGGCAGCGCCCGCCCCGCAAGCCCCCGAAGCGCCCGTGGCCGAGCCCGCTCCGCAGCCCGTCGAGGCACCGCAGGACGACGTCCCCGTTCTGGTCGGGGTCACCGCCGAGGGTGGCCGCACCACCTCGGGCCTCGCCATCATCCGCCAGGGCGACAATCTGTGGTCCATCGCCCGCCGCGTCTATGGCGAGGGCATCCGCTATACGCAGATCTTCGAGGCCAATGAGGACCAGATCCGCAATCCCGACCTCATCTATCCCGGCCAGGTGTTCGATTTGCCCGGCACCGATGCGGTGATCGGCGGCGAGACCGGCGAGCTCTGACACCCCTCCGCCGCGCCCGGCTTGCCATGGGCGCGGCTTTTCTTTATCGTCAACAGACGATGCAAGCCTCACCCATGTCCGAAGATGAAATCGCCGCCATGATGCGCGCCCTGGGCCACCCGGTTCGGCTCGAAATCCTGCGCATCCTCTCCGCCCGGGCCGATTCGTGCTGCTGCAACGACGTGACCGACTGCCTCGATCTCGCCCAGAGCACCGTGTCCCAGCATCTCAAGGTGCTGCTCGATGCCGGGGTGATCGAGCGCCACGCCCAGGGCACCCGCAACAATTACCGCGTTCGCCATGACCGGCTCTCCGGCTTCACCGGCGCCATGGAACGCTATTTCGACCAATTGGGAACCGATGCGGCGTCCTGCGCCCGCGCGTCCCGGCCCCAGCCCGCCGCCTGACGGCTCTATCCGACGAAAGCCCCGCCATGGCCTCAGCGCCCAGAACATCGGTCAGCGCCGACGACAGCGCCGTCCTTTCGACCATCCGCAACCTGTGGGCCTATATGTGGCCCGCCGACCGCCCCGATCTGCGCTGGCGCGTGGTGCTGGCCATCGGCGCCCTGCTGCTGGCCAAGATCGCCAGCACGCTGGTGCCCTTCGCCTATAAGGGCGTCGTCGACAGCCTGGGCGTTTCGGGCCCCCAGGCCGGGCTGATCGTCGGGCTCTCGGTGCCGGCCATCCTGGTCCTCGCCTATGGCCTGGGCCAGATCGTCGATACCGGCTTCCAGCAATTGCGCGATGTCCTGTTCGCCCGGGTCGGCCAGCACGCGGTGCGCCAGCTGGCCTATCGCACCTTCACCCATATGCACCAGCTCTCCCTGCGCTTCCACCTCCAGCGCAAGACGGGCGGGCTCAGCCGGGTGATCGAGCGCGGCACCAAGGGCATCGAGACCATCGTGCGCTTCACCATGCTCAACACCGCGCCCACCCTGGTCGAATTCCTCATCGTCGGCATCATCTTCGCGTGGCTGTTCGGCGTGGCCTATGTGCTGGTCCTCGCCGCCATGGTGGTGCTCTACATGCTGTTCACGGTCTGGGCGTCCAATCTGCGCATCGCCATTCGCCGCGACATGAACGACAGCGACACCGACGCCAATGCCAAGGCGGTCGACAGTCTGCTCAATTTCGAGACGGTGAAATATTTCGGCAATGAGGCGCTGGAGGCCCGGCGCTTCGATACCGCCATGATCGGCTATGAGCGCGCCGCCACCCGCATCTGGACCTCGCTGGGCTTTCTCAATTTCGGCCAGGGGGTGATCTTCTGGGCCGGTATGGTGGTGCTTTCGCTCATGTCGGTTCAGGGCGTGGTCGCCGGCGATCTGACCGTGGGCGATTTCGTGCTGCTCAACACCTTCATGATGCAGATCTACCGCCCCCTCAACCAGATCGGCTTCGTCTATCGCGAGATCCGCCAGGGCCTGGCCGATATCGAGGCGATGTTCCACCTGCTCGACCAGCAGCCCGAAATCGCCGACGCCCCCGACGCCAAGGCGCTCGACCTCACCGGCCCAGTCCTCGCCTTCGAAGATGTCCATTTCCATTACGATGCCGATCGCCCCATCCTCAAGGGCGTGAGCTTTACCGTCCCGGCCGGCAAGACCATCGCCGTGGTGGGCCCCTCGGGGGCCGGCAAGTCGACCCTTTCGCGGCTCATCTATCGCTTCTACGACGCCATCTCCGGCCGCGTCACCATAGACGGGCAGGACGTGCGCGCGGTGACGCAGCCCTCGCTGCGCGCCGCCATCGGCATGGTCCCGCAGGATACGGTGCTGTTCAACGACACCATCGCCTACAATATCCGCTATGGCCGCCCCGACGCCACCGATGAAGAGGTGGCCGAGGCGGCCCGCATGGCTCAGATCGGCGAGTTCATCGACGGGCTCCCCCAGGGCTACGATACCCAGGTGGGCGAGCGCGGGCTCAAGCTCTCGGGCGGCGAGAAGCAGCGCGTCGCCATCGCCCGCACCATTTTGAAGGCCCCGCCCATCCTCATCCTCGACGAGGCCACCTCGGCGCTCGATACCCAGACCGAGCGCGAGATCCAGTCGGCCCTCGATACGGTCTCGCGCGGACGCACCACGCTGGTCATCGCCCACCGGCTGTCCACCGTGGTCGATGCCGACGAGATCATCGTCCTGCGCGACGGGGTGATCGCCGAACGCGGCCGCCATGCCGAGCTTCTCGCCGCCGACGGGCTCTACGCCCAGATGTGGAACCGCCAGCGCGAGGCCGCCGAGGCCTCCGAGCGCCTGCGCGCCGCCGAGGACGATCCCGAAGGCTTCGTCACCCGCCGCCCGGTTCTGCAGCCGCAATAAAAAAGGGCCCCCGGATGTCCGGGAGCCCCAAAAACTTGCTGGCGAAAAAGGTTGATCCTATTCCGCGGCCGGGCGCCTTGAGAGGATGGTCACACCGTTCTCATTGTGCTCGACCAGCGGCGTGTCCTTGGTCACCACATGGCGCGGTTCGCCATCCTCGGCCACCGGCATTTCCACCGCCACCCCGTCGAACCCGCTGGGCACCGCCGCTGCCGCCGCCGCGTCCTTGCGGCGCCGGAAGATGGTGGTGAACAGGCTGCCGATCTGGCGCTTGATGACGCTGGGGGCGGTGACCATCACCGGCACCATGATCAGCGTCAGCGCCGTGGAGAGGAACAGCCCCGACACCAGCGCCGCCGACAGGTGGACGAACCACGACCCGGCGATGCCGCCCACCACGATCTCGCGGCGGATGAAGTCGAACTCCACATTGGCCCACATGGGGATGACCCCCAGCGCGGTGAGGAAGGCGGTGAGCAGCACCGGCCGCACGCGCTGTGCGGTGGTGAGCAGCATGGCCGTCACCGGCTCCACCTTCTTGTGGCGGTTGTACTCGTTATAGGTGTCGATCAGGACGATGCCGTTCTTCACCACGATCCCCGCCAGAGCGACGATGCCCAGCCCGGTCATGATCGCCGAAAAGCTCATGCCCGTGGCCATCATGCCCAGCAGCACGCCGGCCACCGACATCAGCACCGTCGAGAGCGTCACCATCACCTGGTAGAAGCTGTTGTACTCGAGCAGCAGGATGAGGAAGATCATGAACAGCGCCGCGCCGAACGCCTGGGCGATGAAGGCGTTGGCGTCCCCCATCTGCTCCTCGGCGCCGCCAAAGGCGAAGGTGATCCCCTCCGGCCATTCCTGCTCGTCCAGCCAGGTCTGCAACTCGGCCACCCGCTGGGCGGGGAAGACGTCCTCGGGCAGATTGGTGAGGCTGGCCGCGATCGGCATCACATAGGTCTGGTTGCGCCGCTCGATATTGGCCACCTTGGGCACCGCATGGCGTTCGATGAAGTTCGACACCGGCACCATGCCATTGGGCGTGGCGATGCGCATCGAGGAGAGCGCGTCGAAGGTGCGTTCTTCCTGCGGCAGGCGCACCTTGATGTCGAGCTCGTCGCCGGTATCCTGGTCGCGATAGGTGCCGATATTGACCCCGCCCGTCACCAGCTGCACATAGGGCGCCAGTTCGCGCACCCCGATGCCGTAGCGGGCCGCTTCCACCCGGTCGATGGTGATCTGCCAGTCGATGCCGGGGGAGGGGCGTCCATCCTCGATATCGCTGGTATTGGGTAGCTCGTTTTCCAGATAGTCGACGACGCGCGCCACCACCGGCGCCAGGTCGTCGTAATTGGTGCCCTCGACCCGCATGTTGATGTCCTTGCCGGCCGGCGGACCACTTTCCGCCCCGAACACCTGCACCTGCAGCCCCGAGATGTCGGCCACCCGCGCGCGGATGTCGGCGAAGATCTCGTTGGCCCGCACGCGATTGTTGTAATCGACGAGCTGGAGCTGGAAATTGCCCACCGTGTCGGGGGGCATGGTGCCCATGGCGCCGGTGGTGCCGAACTGCATGATGATGTCCTGGACGCCCACCACCTGCATCAGTTCGTCCTCGACCTCGACCAGCATGTCGCGGATTTCCTCGGGCGAATAGTTGCCCTGCGCCACGACCGCCACCGTCGCGTATTCGGGCTCGGATTCGGGGAAGGCCTCGACCCCGGTCGGGTTGTTGGCATAGGCGATGAAGATGCCGAACACCACGCCGAAGCCCACCAGCAGAGTGGGGATCGGCCAGCGCAGCAGCACCGACATCATGCGCACATAGATTCCCGTCACGCCCCGCACCTTCTTGGGGTGGAACTTTTCGGGATACATCACCGTGTCGGCGGCTTCCTTGGCCTTGGGGTCCACATGGGTGGAGGCGATGATCGCCCCGATCACCGGCATGAAGATCAGCGCCGAGACGAACGAGGCGCACATCACCACGATGACGATGGTGGGCAGGTGGCTCATGAACTTGCCGATGATGCCCGGCCAGAACAGGAGCGGCACGAAGGCGGCGAGCGTCGTCGCCGTCGCGCCGGCCACCGGCACGAACATCTTGTGCACCGCCTGGATGAAGGCTTCCTTCTTGGGAACCCCCTCCTGCAATTTTCGCTCGGCATATTCGACCACCACCACGGGGTCGTCGACCAGGACGCCCACGGCGATCACCAGCCCGAACATGACCATCATGTTGATCGTCATGCCGGTCATTTCCATGTAGAGGAAGGCGATCATGAACGAGAGCGGGATCGACATGCCGATCATGAAGGCCGCCCGTACCCCCAGCACCGCCACGCAGGTGATCAGCACCAGCGCCACCGCCGTGATCACCGCCGCTTCCAGCGAGCGGAACAGATGGGTGGTGGTTTCCGCCTGATCGAGGAAGAAGCTGTATTCCACCCCGTCCGGCCATTGCGCCGCCACCTGCTCGGTCACCGCGCGGGCCTGGTCGGACACCTCGATGATATTGGTGTTGACCTTCTTGCTCACCCCCAGGATCAGGGCGGGGGAGCCGTTCACATTGGTGTATTCGGTCGCGTCCTCCAGCGTGCGGGTCACGCTCGCCACGTCGCCGAAGGTCACCACCGTGTTGCCATCGGTCTTGATCGGCAGCTCGAACACGTCCTGCGCGCTCTGGATCAGTCCGGGCACTTCGATGTTGAACGAGCCCTGGCCGGTGTTGAGCGTGCCGCCGGGGATCACCATGTTGTTGCGCGCCAGCGCGTCGAACAACTGGCTGGCGGTGAGGTTGTAGGCTTCGAGCCGCAACAGGTCGATGCTGACCTCGGCCACCTCGTCGCGCGCGCCCGAAAGCGTCACCTCGCGCACCGGCTCGATGCCTTCGAGCGCGGTCTGGAGCTGCTCGGCCCGCCGCACCAGCTCGCGCTCGGACACATTGCCGTAGACGGCCACCGAGAGGATCGGGAAGCCGACCATGTCGATTTCCGTGACCGTGGGGTCCATGGCGTCGTCGGGGATCGCCGCCTTGATGGCGTCGAGCCTGGCGCGCGTATCGGCGACCGCCTGGTTGACGTCGACATTGGTGTCGAATTCGAGGATCACCGAGGCATGCCCGGTGGTCGAGGTCGAGCTCATATTGACCAGCCCGTCGAGGTCGGCCAGTTCCTCTTCCGCGGGCTTGGCCAGCAGGTTCTCGGCGTCGCGCGGCGAAATCCCCGTCTGGCTGATCGAGACGTAGAGATAGGGCACGTCGATGGCCGGGAAGCTTTCCTTGGGCAGCGCCGAGTAGGAGAGCCCGCCGGCCAGGAGCAGCAGCGCCATGACGGTCATCACGACGCGCGGCATGCGCAGGATGCGTTCGATGAAATTGGTCATGCAGGTTCGCCTTGTTCGGCCGGCGCGGCTTCGCCGGCCCTGACCCTTTGTCCGTCGGTCACGAATTCCTGCCCGATGGTGATGATGTCGATGCTTTGCGGCAGGCCCGTCACCCAGACGCCGTCACGGCTGTCCGAGACGATGGTCACTGCGTGGAAGGCGACCACGCCGTCCTCCACCGCCCGCACGCCCAGCACACCCTCGTCGTTGAGGGTCAAGACCGATTGCGGCAGCAAATGTCCGGGCAGGGTGCCCATCTCGACGGTCGCCTGCGCGGTGATGCCGTCGCGGATCGAGAAATCGGCATTGGGGAATTCGATCTCCACCGGGAAGGAGCGGGTCGCGTCATCGGCTGAAGCGGCCACATAGGTCACCGTGCCCTCGGCGGTCTGCCCGTTGACGGTCCGCAGATGGGCCTCGAGCCCGGTGCGCGCCAGCCCGATATTGGCCTCGGCCACCGAGCCGGAGAAGACGATCGGGTCCAGCTCGACGATGGTGGCGCAGGTGCCGCCCTGGCCCAGCATCGAGCCCTGCACGGCGATCGGCGCCTGCACCAGTCCGGCCACTTCCGCGGTGATCCGCGTGCGGTCCATCTCGGCTTGGGCATTGTCGAGCGCCGCCTGGGCCGCGCTCACCTGGGCGCGGGCGCCCGAGAGCGCCACCTCGACCGCCGCGGCGGTGTTGGCCGGGGCCAGCCCGCGCTCGCGCAGTTCGGCATTGGTGTTGAAATCGAGCTGGGCCTGCGCCAGCCCGGCCTCGGCCTGGGCGACGCTGGCTTCCGCCTGGGCCACGGCGGCGGCCCGTGTGCCCGGCGCGATGGTGCAGAGCAGGTCGCCGATTTCCACCCGCTGGCCCTTGGCCACATGCACCGTATTGACCACGCCCGCCGTCTCGGCCATGGCGGCGACATTGGCCTTGGCCATGGTGCGGCCGCGCAGGGTCACTTCGATCGGCATGGGCTGGAGCGAAAAGGTCTGGGTCCGCACCGACACTTCGGGCGCGGCGGAATTGGCGTTCTGGGCCACGCGCTCGGCCACCGTCATGCGCGCCAGCTCGACCTCTTCCGGGGAATGCTCGACCAGCATTCCCGCATCGCTCAGCGCCGTGGCGATCGGCCCGTGCTCTTCGCCCTCGATGAGGGTGATGATCGAGGTTTCCCCATTGCCGGGGCCCTGGCCGCCCATGACCAGCGTGCCGCTGGCGAACCAGCCGGCCGCGGCGAGGAGGATGAGGAAAGACAAACCAAAGGAAGTAAGAAATCGCATCGAGCGCGCCTTTATTCAGCTGCTTGCGCTACGCCGCGGCTCGGCCGCGCTGTGGCAATGAGGGAGTCCATGTGGGAATGCAATTGCGCACGCGCAACCTCGAGGCAAGCCAAACCGTAGCGCAGCACCCATGCGCCATTGGCAGGGCTGTCGTGTTCGGTCTGGCAGTGCGGGTCGTCCAGTTCGGCCTGCATGCGGCGCAATTCGGCGATCTGCACGTCCAGTTCGGCGATCCGCGCCTTGACCCGCTCTTCCACCAGATCGGCATCGACCAGGTTGGCGAACAGAGCGAACAGCAGGAAGGGGCTGCGAAATACGTCCTCGCCCAGCGGCTCGTGCAGCGCATCGATGAAGGCGATGCGCCCCGCTTCGGTGATCGCGTAGATCTTCTTGCTCGGCTTGCCCGGCTGGTGCTCCACCCGCGAGGTGACCAGTTCCTCTTCCTCGAGCTTGGCCAGGGCCGGATAGATCGACCCGAAGCTCGCTTCGACAAAATAGGAGCCATTGCCCTCGGTGCAGAGTTTTCGGATCTCGTAGCCGCTCGCCTCCCGGGAATGGAGGATCGAAAGGCACAAGGTACGAACGTTCATGTGCGTTTAACCATATGCTGAGCGAGAATATGCCGCGCCTATATATCAATGACGTTTGTCGCGCAATGCGTACGACACGCCTGCGGCAAAAACGCGTCAGTCGAGGACGATGTCGAGGCCCAGGTCGAGCGGGGTGGCTGCCATGGTGATGCGGCTGGTCGAGATATAGTCGACCCCCGTGGCCGCGATCGCGGCGATCCGCTCCAGCGTCACATTGCCCGAGGCTTCGAGCTTTGCCCGGCCGCCGGTGATGGCCACCGCTTCGGCCAGCATGGCGTCGTCCATATTGTCGAGCAGCACCGCGCTCGCGCCGGCGTCGAGCGCCTCGGCGAGTTGGTCGAGGGTGTCGACCTCCACCTCGATGGCCACCAGATGCCCGGCAAAGGCCCGTGCGCCCGCCACCGCCGCTCCCACGCCCCCGGCCACCGCGATGTGATTGTCCTTGATGAGGATCGCATCCGACAGCCCGAAGCGGTGGTTGTAGCCGCCGCCGCAGCGCACCGCGTATTTCTCCGCCGCCCGCAGGCCGGGCGTCGTCTTGCGCGTGCAGCAGATGCGGGTGGCGTGTCCCGCCGTCTCGGCCACGAAGGCCCGGGTGAGCGTGGCGATGCCGCTCAGATGCGTCATGAAATTGAGCGCCGTCCGCTCGGCGGCCAGCAGCGCCCGCGCGTTTCCAGCCGCGGTGAGCACCGTATCGCCCGCCGTGACCGCCGCGCCGTCGCCCCTGGCGACCTCCACCGCGAGTCCCGGCCCGATCAGCGCGAACGCCGCCTGCGCGAAGTCGATGCCGCACACCACCCCGTCCGCGCGGCTGACGATCTCTGCCCGTGCCGTGGCATCGGGGCCGATGGTCGCCTGCGTGGTGAGGTCGCCCGCCTGTCCCAGATCCTCGACGAAGGCCCGCCGCACGCCGTCCTCGACGATATGGCGGGGCAGGGCGGGCGGTAGCGGAGCGTCTTGCATGGCATCCTCGGGATCAAGATGCCTGCTCCTTTAGGCGCTTGAAGGCCCGAGGGCAATCACCGGCTCAATTGGCTTCCACCGAAACCCCGTTCTCGTTGAATTCGATCGCCACCCCATCGGGCTGGCTTTCCTGCTGATAGGCATAGATGCCGAAGCCGATGACCACGACGACGAGCGCCCCGATCAAGAGGTACAAACTATTGCGCGACATGGTTGATGATCCCCTGACGTTGAAATGTTTTGAATGAATAGCGCGAAAAACGCCTGCGTCCGGCCCTCAAACGCCCTAGCCTGGGCTTTGTTCCCTGATAAACCCCCTACCGCCGCCTTGAGCCGAGGAACCGATCCATCGCGAACGGCGCGATATCGATGGCTGGCTGTTCCCCGGTCATCACCTGCGCCAGGAGGTGCCCGGTGGCCGGGCCCAGGGTGAACCCGTGATGGGCGTGCCCGATCCCCACCCACAGCCCGCGATGCCGCGGCGCCGGGCCGATGATCGGCATCATGTCCGGCGTGCAGGGCCGCGCCCCCTTCCAGGGATGCGGATCGAGCGGTTCGCCCAGCGGGAACAGCCCCCGCGCCGTCCGTTCGGCCCGTCCGAGCTGGATCGGGCTGGGCGCCGCGTCGCGCAGGGCGAATTCGGCGCCCGTGGTCAGCCTGATGCCCCGCTGCATCGGCGCGATAAGATAGCCGATCTCGGCATCGATATGCCAGTTGTTGAGCGTGGCCCCGTCCTTGGTGCCGTAATGCATGTGGTAGCCGCGCTTGACGAACAGCGGCAGGCGATAGCCCAGCGGCTCGAGCATTTCCGGTGCCCACGGCCCCAGCGCGATCACCACCTCGCGCCCCTTGTGCCGCGTGCCGTCCACCGAAACCGACCAGCCGCCGCCATCCTGTTCCAGCCCCTTGGCCTCCCCGCCGAGAAAGCGTCCGCCCATGGCGATGAACAGCTCGAAATATTTGGTCACCAGCGCGCCGGGGTCGCGAATGGTCCAGGGGTCCTCCCAATGGATGGCCCCGGCCAGCCTTTCCTGGAAATCGGGCTCGATCTGTGCCAGCTCGGCCCCGTCCACCACCCGGTGGTTGATGCCGTAGAGCTCATAGTCGGTCTTGGCCTTCTCCGCTTCTTTCCGCAGCTTCGCATCGGTGCGGAAGGTCAGATACCAGCCCTTCTTGATCACCAGCTCCTCGGCCCCCGAGGCGGTGATCAGGTCCTCATGCTCGATGATCGAGCGCCCGATCAGCGGCGCGTAGCTCTGCACCACATGCGAATAGTGATGCGGCTCGGATTCCCACCAGTAGCGCAGCAGGGCCGGGGTGACGCGGGGCAGGGCGAAGGGGTCGTAGCGCGCGGCGGTCGAGAGGTGCAGCCCCACCTGCATCAGCGTGCGCAGGTCGCGCGGAAACGCATGCGGCCGCACCCCCTCGCGCTGGATGATCCCCGCATTGCCGAACGAGGTTTCCCGCCCCGGCGCGTTCTTGTCGATCAGCAGCACGCTGCGGCCGCGCCGCAACAGGTGAATGGCCGTTGCAACGCCTACGATCCCGGCGCCGATGACGAGGACGTCTTGATCCATCATGCAGTCCTACTCACTTGGGGAACGCCGCCCGGTGGGGCCGGGCCGCGTCGGGATTATCGATTGGAGCCGCCGGTCGCGGCGGCCTTCTCCTGGTCCCACCACCAGATATCGGGGAACCCGATGGCAAATTCGGGCAGCGTCTCGGGATGGTCGAACCGGTCCCACCGCGCCGTCCTTGCATAGGTGATGGTATAGCTGGGCACCACATTGTGCATGGCC
Organism: Pelagibacterium lacus; assembly: GCF_003345525.1. Lineage (GTDB taxonomy): Bacteria > Pseudomonadota > Alphaproteobacteria > Rhizobiales > Devosiaceae > Pelagibacterium > Pelagibacterium lacus. The sequence goes on along the minus strand of NZ_QQNH01000019.1, from coordinate 30,414 downwards.
AGCAGCACCCGGTCGAGGGCATGGGTCGCCGCCACCAGCGTCTCGCGGTCCGGTGCGCGCACGATACGGTCGATCAGCGCGTCCACCCCGGGATCGGCGATGCCGGCATAGTTCTGCGACCCTTGCTCCTCGGCCGATGAGGAGCCCCAGAAATAGCGCTGCTCATTGCCCGGCGACAGCGATTGCGCCCAGCGGGTATAGATCACGTCATAGTCGAAGCTGCGCACCAGATTGGTGTATTGCGCCGTATCGACCACCCGGAACGTCACATTGGCCCCGATCGCCCCCAGATTGTTGGCCCAGTGCAGCACCAGCGGCTCGATGACATTGTCATAGGAGAGGATTTCAAAGCCGAACTGGGTGCCGTTGGCGTCCACCAGCCGGTTGCCGTCCAACGTATAGCCCGCTTCCCCGAACAGGCGCAGCGCCTCGCGCAGGTTTTCGCGCAAACTGTCCTCGCTGCCGCCCACCGGATTGGTGAAGCGCTCCGTGAACACCGAAGCGGGCACGAGGTCCCGCACCTCTTCGAGAATGGCCAGTTCCAGCCCCTCGGGCGGGCCGTCCCCGGCCGCCAGCTCGGTGCCGAAGAAGTAGGAATCGATCCGCTGATACTGCTCGTAGAACAGCGTGCGGTTCAGCTCCTCGAAATCGAGCGCATAATTGAGCGCCGCGCGCACATTGGGGTCCTGGAACTTCTCCAGCCGCTGATTGGGCACGAAGCCCCACATCACCCCCGACCGGTTGAAGCCGTTCTCGAACTCCTCCAGCACCACCCGCCCGTCGGTGACGGCGGGAAAATCATAGCTGGTCGCCCAGCGCCGCGCGATGTTTTCGGTCCACCAGTCGAACTGGTCGGCCTTGAAGGCCTCGAACATCACCGTGGTGTCGCGGAAATATTCGATCCGGTATTCGTCGAAATTGGCCGTGCCCACATTGACCGGCTCCGCGGCCCCCCAGTAATCGGGGTCGCGCGTATAGGTGATGGTGCGCCCCGCATCGAAGCTGCTCATCCCATAAGGGCCCGAGCCCATGGGCATTTCCAGCGTCGAGGCGCCGATATCGCGCGGCTCGCCCCGCGCATTGGTGCCCTCCCACCAATGCTTGGGCAGCACCAGAAGCTGGCCCATGATGAAGGGCAGTTCGCGATTGCCCGTCTCCGAGAAATGGAAGGTGATCTCGCCCTCGCCGGTGATCTCCGCCCCGTCCACCGAGGCATAATATTCGCCGTAGATCGGTGAGATTTCCGTCACCGTCTCGAAGCTCCACAGCACGTCCTCGGCCGTCACCGGCTCGCCATCGGCCCAGCGGGCGCGCGGGTTGAGCCGGAAGGTGACCGCGGAAAAATCCTCCGCGACCCGCAGCGCTTCCGCCAGCAGCCCATAGCTCACCGAGGTCTCGTCGAGGCTGTCGGTCATCAGCGTCTCATAGACCAGCCCCAGCCCCGATCCCGCCTGGCCTTGCGGCAGGATGGGGTTGAACGTATCGAACGCGCCCAGCGCCGACAGCCGCACCGTGCCGCCCTTGGGCGCGTCGGGATTGACATAGTCGAACATGGTGAACCCCGCTTCGTAGCGCGGCTCCATGTCGATGCTGATGGCGTGGCGCCATCCCTCCGCCTCCTGCGCCATGAGCGGGGTGGCGACAAGAGCGGCCAGCAGGCCGGCGGCAAGGGCAAGGGGTTTCATGGCGTCCTCCTGGGATCCTCTGGCGGGACTCGTATCGATTTTATCCCGCTGGCCGAAAAAGGCGAGGGGGGCGCATTCCTTTATTCGGCCTTCACCCGTCATCGAGCGCCGCGGCGAGCAGGGTTTGCGTATAGGGATGGCTGGGTTTCTCGAAAATCTCCGCCGTCGGGCCCTGTTCGACGATCTTGCCTCCCTGCATCACCACCACGCGTCCGGCCATGGCGCGCACCACGCGCAGATTGTGCGAGATGAACACATAGGTGAGCCCGTGCCGCGCCTGCAAGCCGCGCAACAGATCGACGATCTGCGCCTGCACGCTCATGTCGAGCGCCGAGGTCGGCTCGTCGAGGATGAGGAATTTGGGCTCCAGCACCAGGGCCCGTGCAATGGCGATGCGCTGGCGCTGCCCGCCGGAAAATTCATGCGGATAGCGGTGCCGCGTCTCCGGGTCGAGCCCCACTTCGGTGAGGGCCGTGACCACCCGCTCGTCCCGCCCCCGGTCCGAGAGGCCCTTGTCATGCACCCTAAGCCCCTCGGCGATGATGTCGCCCACCGTCATGCGCGGCGACAGCGAGCCATAGGGGTCCTGGAACACCACCTGCATGTCGGCGCGATAGGGCCGCATGGCGCGCGAGCCCTTGCGCTGCAACTCCTCGCCGAGAAAGACGATCCGGCCTTCCGATGCGATCAGCCGCAGCGCTGCCAGCCCCAGCGTCGTCTTGCCCGATCCCGATTCCCCGACGATCCCCAGCGTCTCCCCGGCCCGCACCGTGACGCTCACCCCGTCCACGGCCTTGATATGGCCCACCACGCGCTTGAACAGCCCGCGCTTGATGGGGAACCATACCTTGAGGTCGTCGATCGCCATCACCGTTTCGGCATCGTCGCGCGCCGCCGGCGGCGCGGCGTCGCTCAGCTGGCTCGACAGCAATTGCTTCGTATAGGCGTGCTGCGGGGCGGCGAACAGCGCTTCGGTGGTGCCGCGCTCGACGATCTCCCCGTTCTGCATCACGCAGACCCGGTCGGCCATGCGCCGGACGATCCCCAAATCATGGGTGATGAAGATCATCGCCATGCCCAGCCGCGCCTGCAATTCCTTGAGGAGGGTAAGGATTTGCGCCTGCACCGTGACGTCCAGCGCCGTGGTCGGCTCGTCGGCGATCAGAAGGTCCGGCTCGCAGGCCAGCGCCATGGCGATCATCACCCGCTGGCGCTGCCCGCCGGATATCTGGTGCGGAAAGGCGCCCAGCCGGGTTTCCGGCGCGTCGATCCCCACCGCCTCGAGCAGGTCGAGCACCCGCCGCCGCGCCGCCGCCCGGCCCAGCCCCCGATGGATCGACAGCACCTCGCTGATCTGCTTTTCGATGGTGTGCAGCGGATTGAGCGAGGTCATCGGCTCCTGGAAGATCATCGAGATGCCATTGCCCCGCACCCGCCGCAGCGCCTTCTCGTCCGCCGCCAGCAGGTCCTCGCCCTTGTAGAGCACGCGCCCGCGCGGATGCGACGCCGCCGGATAGGGCAGCAGCCTGAGGACCGACAGTGCCGTCACCGATTTGCCCGACCCCGATTCCCCCACCAGCGCCAGCGTCTCCCCCGGCGCCACCGCAAAGCTCACCCCCTTCACCGCCGCAACGCTCCGCTCCCCCACCCGGAACGCCACCTCGAGATCCTCAACCGCCAGCAGGGGAGTTGTCATGCGCGAACCCACGCCAGAATGGCATCGAGCGTTTCCAGCGTCGGCCGGATGATCGCCAGCCTGGCGTCACCGGACCATGACGCATAGGCGTCCCGCAGCCGCCGGTCGTCGGTCAGCATGTGGCTGCATCCGCACGCTAGCGCCGTGCTGATATGGATGGCGTCGGGCAGCTTGAGATAGCCATTGCGAGCGCGAAGCGCTGCCGCCTCGATGAGGATTTCGCGCTCGACGGCCAGCGCCTCGATCCAGCTATGCCCCACAATGAGCGATCGGTATTGCGACGCCAGTACGGTGTCATTGAAGCGAAACGGATGCACCAGCACTTCCGACAAGGCCAGCTCGCTGGTCGCGAACTTTGGGCTGGGCGCGGCAGTCGTAGCAAATTGGACGACAGCCGCACCGATCCCGCTGACTTCACCGGCCGCAACCGAGATGAAGACATTGCTGTCGAGATAGATTTTTTCGAACGGCAAATCAGTCGTCCCATTCGTCCCGAAGGGCGCGGATTTCCGCGACGATATCCTCCTGGCTGCGCAAGCGCCCGGCATGGCGGGCACGCATGGCCCGCACGAGCTCTTCCACGCTCTGTTCGGGCTCGTCAGTCCTCTCCTCCACCACCTCGAGCGTCACCGATCCCCCGCGCGAAAAATGCCGCCGCAGGTCTTCGGGCAGTTTGTCCACCGGGTAATGGTGGAGAACGATCTTGTTCATCGCGCGCTCCATCGGGTCCTGCTGTGCAATATAGTGGGTTTTCCCCGCCATTCCCATCACCCGAACGTCTTGCGCGGGTCGAAGGCGTCGCGCACCGCTTCGCCGGCGAAGACCAGAAGGCTCAGCATGGCCGAGATCACCACAAAGCCCGTGAGCCCCAGCCAGGGGGCCTGCAGGTTGTTCTTGCCCTGGGCCAGCAATTCCCCCAGCGAGGGCGAGCCCGGCGGCAGGCCGAAGCCGAGGAAGTCGAGCGCCGTCAGCGTGGTGATCGAGCCCCCCAGGATGAACGGCATGAAGGTCAGCGTCGCGATCATCGCATTGGGCAAGAGGTGCCGGAACATGATGGTCACATTGCCCACCCCCAGCGCCCGCGCCGCGTTCACATATTCGAAATTGCGTCCGCGCAGGAATTCCGCCCGCACCACGCCCACCAGCGCCACCCAGGAGAACAGCAGCAATATCCCCAGCAGCACCCAGAAGCTGGGCGCGATGACGCTGGAGATGATCAGCAGCAGATAGAGCGAGGGGATCGAGGTCCAGATTTCGATGAACCGCTGGGCTATGAGGTCGGTCCAGCCGCCGAAATAGCCCTGGATGGCCCCCGCCACCACCCCCACCACCGAGGAGAGCACCGTCAGCACCAGCCCGAACAGCACCGAGATGCGGAACCCGTGCACCAGCCGCGCGAAGACGTCGCGCCCCTGGTCGTCGGTGCCCAATATGTGCATGTTGCCGAAGGTGCAGCCCGGATCGGCCACCCCCTCGCGATAGCGCGCGCAATTGTCCTCGGCGCGCATCATCCAGCTTGGCGGGCTGGGCGCGGGGCGGGGGAGGGCGTCGTCCACCGTGCGGTGCGAATAGCGCACCAGCGGCCAGACCATCCAGCCATTGGCCTCGATCTCGCGCTGGATGAAGCCCGAGCGATATTGCGTCTGGGCGAGAAAGCCCCCGAACTTGCTCTCCGGATAGTCGACCACCACCGGAAACAGCACCTCGCCCTTGTAATAGGCGACCAGCGGCCGGTCATTGGCGATCGCCTCGGCGAAGAGCGTCACCACCACGAGGACGATGAAGATCCAGAACGAGGCATGCCCCCGCCGGTTGCGCCGGAAATTGTCCAGCCTGCGCTGGTTGATCGCCGAGTGCGCCACCTAGACCCCCCGCGTCTCGAAATCGATCCGTGGATCGATCCACATATAGGTGAGGTCGGATACCAGCCCCAGCACCAGCCCGACCAGCGAGAAGATATAGAGCGTGGCGAACACCACCGGATAATCCCGCGTCACCACCGACTGGAAGCCCAACAGCCCCAGCCCGTCCAGCGAGAAAATGGTCTCGATCAGCAGCGACCCGCCGAAGAACGCCCCGATGAACGCGCCCGGAAACCCGGCGATGATGATCAGCATGGCGTTGCGGAACACATGGCCGTACAGCACCCGGTTCTCGCTCAGCCCCTTGGCGCGCGCCGTCACCACATATTGCTTGCGGATTTCGTCGAGGAAGGAATTCTTGGTCAGCAGCGTCGTCGTCGCGAACGCCCCCAGCGCCATGGCGGCGATGGGCAGCGTCATGTGCCAGGCATAGTCGAGGATCTGCTGATACCACGGCATGGCGGCAAAGCCGGGCGAGGTCAGCCCGCGCAAGGGAAACAGCGACCAGAAGCTCCCCCCGGCGAAGAGGACGATCAAAAGGATCGCGAACAGGAAGCCCGGTATGGCATAGCCGACGATCACCACCCCCGAGGTCCAGATGTCGAACCGCGACCCGTCCCGCACCGCCTTGGCGATGCCGAGGGGGATCGATATCCCGTAGGAGATCAGCGTCATCCACAGCCCCAGCGAGATCGAGACCGGCATCTTTTCCTTGACCAGGTCGATCACCGAGATGTCGCGGAAATACGATCGCCCGAAATCGAAGCGCAGATAGTCGCCCATCATCTTGAAGAACCGCTCGACCGGTGGCCGGTCGAAGCCGTATTGCGCCTCGAGTTGGGCGATGAAGCGCGGTGAGAGCCCGCGCGCCCCGCGATAGGTCGATTGCACCTCGTTGCCGCTGCCCGCCGCGCTCGCCCCCGAGGTGTCGACCCCGCTCTGGCCGGAAAAATCCCCCTGCGCCGAGCCGGTCACCCGCGACAGCGCCGAAACCTCGGTGCCCGAGAACCGGGCGATGGCCTGCTCCACCGGCCCGCCCGGCGCGAACTGGACGACGAGGAAACTCACCACCATGATCCCCAGCACCGTCGGGATCATCAGCAACAGGCGGCGCAATATGTAGGCGGCCATCAGGGCTCCCGGTCCGATTGCGTGTCAGGAGCCAACCATGTCCGATTTGCCCCAGCTTGGCCAAGCCTAATCTTGGCCCTTGCCCAGACCGGAGAGCATCCGCCGCCGTTGCAGGAACGCGGCCACCCCGCTCCACATCAGGGCCCATGCGGCGCCCAGCGCCCATCCGGCCATCACGTCGCTGGGATAGTGGACGCCGAGAAAGATGCGGCTGGCGCCGATGGCGAGGGTCAGCACGATGGCCGCCGCGAACAGGAAGATCTTGAGCCGCAACGGCCCGGCGAACCGGGCCAGCAGCGCGCCCAGCGTCAGGAAGGTCACCGCGCTCAGCATGGCGTGGCCCGAGGGGAAGCTGTTGGTGAGCGTCGCATAAATGGTTTCGAAATCGGGCCGCTCGCGGGCATAGCCGAGCTTGAGCGTATTGGAGAGCAGCGTCCCGCTCAGCGTCGCGACGACGATCAGCACCGCCCCGCGCCTCTGGTTGAGCAGCAGGAGGCACAGCGCCGCCATGGTGACGATGATGGTCAGCACCGTGCCGCTGCCCAGCGCCGTGAGGTCGCGCACCGCCTCGTGCAGCCACACCGGCCCGATGATCTGCGACGGGTCGCCGGGCACCCGGAACAGGTTGAGCACCGCCATGTCCGCCTCGCGCGTATTGCCCTCCATCACATTGTCGGCGATGTCGAAAAACACCAGCGCCAGCAGGCTGGCCAGCCCCAGCGCGACGAGGACGGCATACTCGGAAACCAGGAAGCGTCTGGTGCGCATTAGAGTGAGATCAGGAAAAGTTGCAGACTTTTCCGGTTCGATTTCACGATAAAATAAAGACTTGGAGTCTGATTCCGATTCAACGAAGCGAAATCGGACTCTAGCGCGGATCGGGGTTCGGCGGTCATCGGGCCATCGCTGCAAGATTGCGGAATCGTCGCCCCGATGGTGCGCTGGAACGCACCACAAAGGCAATCGGCCTATTCGCGGCCCCGGAACCGCCGCTGATAGGCCGCGTCGTAGAGCGCGCTGTTCTCGAACCCCTCGGCGTCCAGCGTCGGGCCGACGAAGATGATCGCCGTGCGCTCGATCGGGTCCGCCGCGAGCCTTGCCGCGATATCGCCCAGCGTGCCCCGGACGATGCGCTCCGTCTCCCAGCTCGCCCAGGCGACCACGGCCACCGGGCAATCAGGGCCATAGAGCGGGGTCAGCTCGTCCACCACCCGGTCGATGGCATGGATGGCCAGATGGATGGCCAGCGTCGCCCCAGTCGCCCCGAACCGCCCCAGCGTTTCGCGTTCCGGCATGGGCGAGGCCCGCCCGGAAACCCGCGTCAGGACGAGGCTCTGCGCCAGTCCCGGCTTGGTGAGCTCTTCCCCCAGCGCCGCCGCCGCCGCCGCGAAGGCCGGCACCCCCGGCGTCAGCGTATAGGCGATGCCATGCGCCTTGAGGCGCCGGATCTGTTCGGCCACCGCGCTCCACATCGAGAGATCGCCCGAATGCAGCCGCGCCACCTCCAACCCATTGGCGTCTGCCGCCAGATATTCGGCCTCGATCTCGTCCAGCGACAGCGGGGCGGTGTCGACCAGCCGCGCCCCGGGCGGGCACCAGTCCAGCATCGCCTTGGGCACGATGGACCCGGCATAAAGGCACACCGGGCACCGGGCCAGCAGGTCGCGTCCGCGCACGGTGATCAGGTCGGCGGCGCCGGGGCCGGCGCCGATGAAATGGACGCTCATTTGGTCCAGGCCCATTGGGTGATCGGCATGGCCGGGCGCCACCCGCTCATCGTGCCCAGCGTTTCGGCCCGCGCGATCTGCAAGCGGGTGAGGCTTCCGCCCATCTGCTGCTGCAACAGCACCAGCAGGGCTTCCATTTCCAGCGTCACCGCATTGGCCACCAGCCGCCCGCCGGGCTTCAGCGCTTCGATCGCGGCGTCCACCACCCCGTCATCGATTCCCCCGCCGCCGATGAAGATCGCGTCCGGGGCGGGCAGTGTGTCCAGCGCCTCGGGGGCCTTGCCGCGCCGGATCGTCAGCCCCGGCACGCCCAGTTGCGCCGCGTTCTCGGCGATGCGGTCGATCCGCTCGGGCACGTGCTCGATGGCGATGGCCGCGAGCGAAGGGTCCATCAGCATCCATTCGATGGCCACCGAGCCCGAGCCGGCGCCGATATCCCACAGGGTCTCCCCGCGCCGTGGCGCCAGCGCCGCCAGCGTCAGCGCGCGCACCTCGCGCTTGGTGATCTGCCCGTCATGGTCGAACCAGTCGTCCGGCAGGCCCGGCGTCAGCGGCAGCATGCGCGCGCCGGCCCCGGCCCGCACCGTGATGGCCAGCACGTTGAGGGGCGAAACCCCTTCGAGGTCGAAATCGGCGGCCGTGGTGTCGCGCACCCGCTCGCGCGGTCCGCCCAAGGCTTCGAGCACCGTCAGCCCGCTCGGTCCGAACCCGGCCTCGTCCAGCAGCGCCGCGATCTCCGCCGGCCCCTCGCCATCCGAGGTCAGCGCCAATATCTTGCGCCCCTCATGCAGATGCCGCCGCACCAGCTCGATGGGGCGCCCGTGCAGCGAGAGCACCGTCACCTCCTGCAAGGCCCAGCCCATCCGCGCCGCCGCCAGCGAGAAGGCAGAGGGGGAGGTGATGACCCGCATCTCCCGTCCGGGGATCAGCCGCGCCAGCGTCGCCCCGATGCCGAAATGGAACGGGTCGCCGCTGGCCAGCACGCACACCTTCTTGCGCCCGCGCAGCCGCGCCACCTCCTCCACCGAAATCTCGATGGGCGATTGCCAGCGCCGCTGCTCGGCGAGGTTCATCCCGGCGATCATCTCCAGATGCCGCTGCCCGCCGAACACCACTTCCGCGTCGGCGATTCGCGCCTTGGTGAGGTCGGTCAGCCCGTCGAGGCCGTCCTCCCCGATCCCCACTATGGTCAGCCAGCGTTCGTTCATTTTTCACCCCCCGGGACGGAGCGCGGCGCGTAGACCACACATGGCGCGTTATAAATGCTAATTACACGCCACAAGCGTGTTCCAATCAGCAATGTCGAGGCCATATTCGCCTGTTGTGCGCGGACTTTTTCCAGTGTCGTGACCACAATCGCCTCGTTTGGACGCCCGATGGCCTGTCCGATGACCACCGGAATCTCGCCCGGCAGAATCTCGCGTAAGATATTGAAAGCCTTATCCAATTGCCAGGGCCGCGCCTTGGAGATCGGATTGTAGATCGCGATGGAGAATTCCGCCTCTGCCGCCAGCCTGAGGCGTTTTTCGATTATATTCCAGGGCTTTAGGTTGTCCGAGAGCGAAATGGTGCAAAAATCCGCCCCCAGCGGCGCCCCCACTTTCGCCGCCAGCGCCAGCATCGCCGTCACCCCCGGCACCACCCGCAGCGCCACGGTTTTCCAGGCCTCGGGCCCCGTGTCGATCGCCTCGCAAACCGCTGATGCCATTGCGAAAATTCCCGGGTCGCCCCCCGAGACCACCGCCACGGTCTTGCCCTCCGCCGCCAGCGTCAGCGCCGCTCCGGCCCGGTCGAGCTCCTCGCGATTGTCCGATGGCACGGCGGTCTGGTCGGCCCGCAATTGGAGCCGCTCCACATAGGGTTTATAGCCGAAAAAATGGCTCGATTTCGCGATCGCCTCGCGCGCCTCGGGCGTAATTTGCCTTTCATTTCCGGGCCCTAGCCCGATCACATACAGCACGCCGCTCATGGCCGGTCCTTCCAGCCCGGCACCAGGACCTGGCTGAAATAGGGGGCCGGGGCGTCGTCGCGCTCGGCCAGGCGCTGCACCACGGCATCGGCCATCGTCCCGCGCTCCACATAGATCGCGCCGTCCATTTTCCCAGCCGCCACAAGCGCTTGGCGAATCTTGGGCAGGTTGCGCCCCACCTTCATGATCACCGCGCTATCGGTCTCCGCCAGCCGCGCCGCAAGCACCGAAACCTCAAGCGTTCCGGGCAATACGGTGAAAATATCGTCCCCCTGCATCAGCGGCACCCCGGCCTGCGACCAGCATCCGGACAAGGAAGTTATCCCCGGCACCACTTCGGTCTGGTAATGTGGGGCCAATCGCGCGTGAACGTGCATGTAGGAGCCGTAAAAGAAGGGATCGCCCTCCGACAGCACCACCACCGACCGGCCGGCATCGAGATGAATCGCAATCCGCGCCGCCGCATCGTCGAAAAACGCACCGATCTGCGTCTTGTAGTCTTCCCCATGCCGGTCCATTTCCGTCGTTACCGGATAGGCCAGCGGCAATTCGATCGCCTCCTGCCGCCAGTGCGGCGCGACGATTGTCCGCGCATTGCCGGCCCGGCCGCGCTTGAGGAAATGCGCGATCACATCGGCTTCCCCGATCGCCCGCACCGCCTTCAACGTCAGCAATTCCGGGTCGCCGGGGCCGGTGCCCACGCCGATCAGCCGGCCTCGGGACGCCGTCATATCCCCGGCCTCGCCAGCGCATTGAGCGCCGCCGCCGTCATGGCGCTCCCCCCCAGCCGCCCCGTGACGATGGCGAAGGGAACGCCATAGGAATTGTCCCTGAGCGCCTGTTTCGACTCCGCCGCCCCGACGAAGCCCACCGGCATGCCGATGATCGCCGCCGGCCTGGGCGCGCCGTCGCGCAATAGCTCGAGGAGGTGGAACAGGGCGGTGGGCGCATTGCCGATCGCCACCACCGCGCCCTCCATGCGCGGCAGCCAGATATGGAGCGCCGCCGCCGAGCGGGTCGTCCCGTAATCCTGTGCAAGATAAGGGGTTTCCGGGTTGTGCACTTCGCAGATCACTTCATTGTCGCCCGGCAGGCGGGCCCGGGTGACACCGCGCGCCACCATCTCGGCATCGGTGAAGATCGGCTTGCCGCGCTCCAGCGCCGTGCGGGCAGCGGTGACGAATCCTTGTGAAAAATGAAAGTGTTGCGCCGCTTCCACCATGCCGCAGGCATGGATCATCCGCACCGCGATGTCGGCCTCCTCTTCGGAAAACCGGCCGAGGTCGGCCTCGGCCCGGATGATGGAAAAGGACTGGCGATAGATTTCGGTCCCGTCCCGGATATAGTCGTAGTCGGTCATCATTCCCCCAGTCGGCCCAGAACCGAAAGCGTCGACTCGCCGGGTTGGCGGTGGTCGCGGATTCGCCGGGCCAGTGAACGGATGGACGCTTCCATAGCCCCCGGGTCGAGCGTTGCAAACGGCTTTCTGGTCGCATCGCGATAGAGCCGCAGCCGCTGGCCGTCCAGCACCACGCCCGGCCGCCCCGCATGCGGGCAACCCTTGTCGCAGGTCGCGACATGGATGTGGAACGATCCGTCGATCAGCCCGGGCGCGGCGGCGCAAAGCGCCTGGGCCAGTTCGGCCGACTGGATGATGCCGTCCGGTCCGCGCTCGGCGCCAGAGCAGATCGAGAGGCCCGTGCCGGCCGCTTCGGGCCGCGTCCACCAGCCCCGCGCCGCGAGCGCCGGCGCCAGATCGCGCAAGGCTCCGGCGGAAAAGCCCAGCAGGATCAGCGTCCTGTCCGGCGCCGGGCGGGCTTCGGCTATCCCGTACGCCTCCATGATCTGCGCCAGTTCCTCCAGGTGCCGCCCGCGGACCTGGCCGAAGGGCAGGCCGATGCGCAGGGCAGGGGAACCGGATGTGAGGCTGAGCGGCCCCGGCATGGCGTTCGGAGGGCGGATATCGGCATGGGCGAGCGGCGCCAGCCCACCGAGGATATGAACGACCTCACCGGGCGCCAGATCGGTCGCCCGGGCCCGTGGTCCGTGCTTTTGCAGCAGCGCCAGAATCGTCGCCACCGCAGCGGGAACGGCACGCTCCGGCAGCGCGCCCAGCATCGTGCCGCCCAGTTCCAGCCCCCAGCGGTCTTGGTGCGCCACAAGGCGGATATCGGCCTTGAGCCCATCGAGCAGCACCTGACCGCCGGTGATCAGCACGATCGACAGCTTGGGCGAGAGCGGCGCGCCGTCCAGCGCCGCGTTGCACACCGTGCGCAGGGCGTGGGCCAGTGGCCGGGGATCGGTACGCTCCTTGGGGTCATCCCCCGCCAGTGGCGATATCTCGATGGCTGGAGCCGGTTGCGCGGCAATACCTGCCGCCGCCAGATCCGCCCGAAATCCAGCGGCGCTCTCCGGCGTCAGCCCCCGCACCTGGAGGTTGCCGCGCGCCGTCACTTCGATCAGCCCATTGCCATGGACCTCGGCTGCCGTGCCCAGCGCGCGGGCCTGCCGGGGGGAAAGCCCCTCGACGGGGCGGAAGCGGGCGAGAAGCCCGTCCGCGACCGCCATGGGCGTTTCCAGCGTCGGACAGGCGCCGCGCGGCAGGGGCGGGGAAAAGGGATGCGCGTTCATGGTTTCTCTTACCAAGCCGCAGAAGCCGGAGATAGGCCCTGCGGCGCCGTCACACGGTCTTGCGCAGCAGATAGATATCCATCACCCATCCATGCCGCGCCCTGGCTGCGTCGCGTGCGGCGGTGATGGCGTCGCGCGTCTCGGCCAGCGGGCCTTCGATGAGGATTTCCTCGTCCATCCCCACATAGGCGGCCCAATAGATGTAGAGGTCCTTCGCATCGAGCGCCGCATAGGCCTTGCGGCCGTCCAGCATAACGACGACGCTGTCCGCACCCTCGGGAAAGCCCCGGGAAAGCAGCCGTCCCGTCGTGATATGGACCGGGTTCCCGACCGTATTGAGCGGAATGGCAAAAGCCGCGGTCAAGGCCTGGATGGCTGTGATCCCCGGCAGGACCCGCAGAGTGAACCGTCCTCCCATGGCGGCGACCCGTTCGAGAATCCTCAGGGTAGAATCGTAGAGGCCCGGATCGCCCCAGACGAGCAGCGCGCCGGTTTCGCCTTCCCCCATGGCCGCGATCATATGGCGATACTGGCCGGCAATCGCCTCGTGCCAATCGCTGACGCGCTCGGCATAGTCCGTCACCGTCTCGTCCCGCACCGGCAGCGCGAATTCGACCAGTCGCGGCTTTGCGCCATATCGCGCGATGATCTGGCGCCTGACCGCGGCGAGGCGCGCCTTTTCCTCGCCCTTAGTGGGCACGAACACCACATCGGCGTTGCACAGGGCTGCAATGCCGTCCGCGGTCATATGTCCCGGATTTCCGGTGCCGATCCCGATGACGAAAATGGTGCGCATCATGCTGTCTTCCCGTGATTGGTCTTCTCTAGCCCAGCCGAGCCTCCGGGCCAAACGTTGGGGAACAAAGGGATAATTTTTTCCCGCCGAGGCTTGTATCCCGGCGAGTCAGTGTTTAGATGATGTGTCTCCGCCATTGCCCGGCGGAGTTTTTTTGTGCCCGCGCCCCTTTTTGAAAAGGGACCAAGGAGGTTCGATCGCAAGAATTGACGCTACAGACTCCCTATTATCTGCTCGACAAATCGGTACTTCTCCGAAACCTGGAAAAAATATCGTATTTGCGTCAGGCATCGGGCGTTAAATGCGTTCTTGCGCTCAAGGCCTTCGCCACGTGGTCGGTTTTCGACCTCATGCGCGAGCACATGGATGGCACGACCTCCTCATCGCTCTATGAAGTCAAGCTCGGCCGCGACAAATTCGGCGGGGAGACCCATGCCTATTCGGTGGCCTGGGCCGATCACGAGATCGACGAGGCGATCGAGGCCTGCGACAAGATCATCTTCAATTCGGTCAGCCAGCTCGAGCGCTACGCCGACAAGGCGGAGGCGCAGGGCAAGAAGATCGGATTGCGGCTCAATCCGGGCATTTCCCATTCGCATTTCATTCTTGCGGACCCCGCAAGGCCGTTTTCGCGGCTGGGCGAGTGGGATCTGGAGCGCGTCCGGCCGGTCCTCGATCGCATTTCCGGGGTGATGTTCCACTTCAACTGCGAAAATGACGAGTATGACAGCCTCGATACGCTCCTGCAGACCATCGAGGAGCGCTACGCCGACATTCTGCATGGGCTGGAATGGGTTAGCCTCGGGGGCGGAATCCGCTTCACCGGCGACGATTACCCGATCGACAAGCTCGCGCAGCGCTTGAAGGCGATGAGCGAACGCTACGGCATCCAGCTCTATCTTGAGCCGGGCGAGGCTTCGGTCACCAAGTCGACGACGCTGGAAGTCACCGTGCTCGACACGGTGTACAACGGCAAGCACGTAGCTATCGTTGACAGTTCGACCGAAGCGCATATGCTCGATCTGCTGACTTACGGCGAGTATACCAGCGTGGCCCCCAACACCGGGCCACACACCTATATTGTCTGCGGTAAAACCTGTCTTGCCGGGGACATTTTTGGAGAGTTCCAGTTCGAAACCGAGCTTAAGGCAGGGGACCGTATCTCGTTCCTCGATGCTGGCGGCTATACCATGGTCAAGAAGAACTGGTTCAACGGGGTCCAGATGCCGTCTATCGCGGTACGTCACCTGGACGGACAGGTGGAACTCGTTCGCGAGTTCACGTTTGAGGACTACGCGCGGAGCCTGTCGTAACCCTGGGGTGAGATCCCGATTTCGACAGCGTCGCGTAGCTTGGTTCAACCTCTGAAAAGGTGATACGTGAGAAGTGAAAAAGAACGTTCTGATTATCGGTGCGGGAGGTGTGGCGCAGGTCGTCGCCCATAAGGCTGCACAGAACAACGACGTGCTCGGGGATATCCACATTGCCTCGCGCACACTCGAAAAGTGCGAAAGCATCGTCAAAAGCGTCCTCGACAAGAAGGCGCTGAAAAAGCCCGGCATCATCAAGGCCCATGAGCTGGATGCCCTCGATATCGAGGCGACCAAGGCCCTGATCGCCAAGACGCGATCCCAGATCGTGATCAATGTCGGCTCCGCCTTCATCAATATGAGCGTGCTCGAAGCCTGCATCCAGACCGGTGCGGCCTATATCGACACGGCCATCCACGAGGACCCCGATAAGGTCTGCGAAACGCCGCCCTGGTACGGCAATTACGAGTGGAAGCGCCGTGAACGCTGCGAGAAGGCGGGGATCACCGCCGTGCTCGGCGCCGGGTTCGATCCCGGCGTGGTCAACGCCTATGCAGCCCTCGCGGTCGATGAATATTTCGACGAGGTTTCCTCCATCGATATCATCGACATCAATGCCGGCAGCCACGGGAAGTATTTCGCGACCAATTTCGATCCCGAAATCAACTTCCGCGAGTTCACCGGCAAGGTCTACACGTGGCAGAACAGCCAGTGGCAGACCAATGAGATGTTCGAGATTTCTCGCACCGACGATCTGCCGGTGGTGGGCGAACGCACGTCCTACCTCTCGGGGCATGACGAACTGCATTCGCTCTCGCGTAATCTCGATGTGCCCGATATCCGCTTCTGGATGGGCTTTGGCGAGCACTACATCAACGTCTTCACGGTTCTGAAAAATCTCGGCCTACTGTCCGAGCAGCCGGTCAGGACGGCCGAAGGCGTCGAAGTGGTGCCGCTCAAGGTGGTGAAGGCCGTGTTGCCCGATCCCTCGTCGCTGGCCCCGGAATATACGGGCAAGACCTGCATTGGCGATCTGGTCAAGGGCAAGAAGGACGGCGCGGACCGTGAGGTCTTCATCTACAACGTCGCCGATCACGAAGACGCCTATGCCGAAGTCGGCAGCCAGGGGATTTCCTACACTGCCGGCGTGCCGCCGGTGGCCGCGGCGATCCTCGTCGCCAAGGGCACCTGGGACGTGCACAAGATGGTCAATGTGGAAGAACTGCCCCCGCAGCCCTTCCTTGGCCTGCTCAACCGGATGGGACTGCAGACCTCCATCCGCGACGAGCATGGCGAGCGCGACCTGTCCTTTGACGATTGGGTCCCTGCCAAGGTGGAAGTCGGAAAGCTGGCCTCCAAGCGCTGATCGACGACGATCAACGTATTTCGGACGCCCGTGCCTAAAAATGGCGCGGGCGTCTTGTTTTGAGTATTGCTGTCGGGATCGGAGGGTTTGATGGCGGATGATGCAAAGCGCAGCGGAACGGTGCAGTCGGTGGAACGGGCGATGGCGCTGCTCGAAGTGTTGGGTGAAGACGAGGAAGGGCAGCGCCTGACCGATCTCGCCCGGCGTACCGGCCTCTCTGTCTCCACAACCCATCGCCTGCTGACCACGCTCGAACAGCGCCGCTTCGTGGAATTCGATCGCTCGGATGGCCTGTGGCATGTGGGGCGGGGCGCGTTCACCATAGGGGCGAGCTTCGTGCGCCATCGCAACTTCGTGGCGCCGGCGCTGCCTGTCCTGCGCCGGCTCCGCGACCAGACGCGCGAAACAGCCAATCTGGGCGTGGTGGATGATGGTGAGGTCGTGGTGCTCACCCAGGTCGAAAGCCGCGAGATCATGCGGGCTATCACGCGGGTTGGGGGCAGAGCGCCCATGGCCAGCTCAGGCATGGGCAAGGCCATTTTGGCCAGCTATCCCGACGCCGATATCGAAGCCATTGTCAGGCAATACGGCTTGCGCAAGGTCACTGAACGCTCGATCACCTCGGTTGCCGCGCTGCGCCGAGACATCGCCGTCATCCGCGAGCGGGGCTATGCCGTTGACGACGAGGAAAACGTCATTGGCCTGCGCTGCGTCGCCGCCGTGGTCCACAATGTGCAGGCCGAGGCCCTGTGCGCGATTTCGGTCTCGGGACTCGCGGTGCGGGTCACCGAGAAGCGGGCCCACGATCTTGGAGAACTGGTCGCCCAAGCGGCCAGGGAACTGACCCTGGCCCTGGGCGGCACCTTGCCGGCCTGAACGCAAAATGCCGGCGGAAACCGCCGGCATCGTATTCGTATCAAGCGGTTTATTCGCCCATTGCCGTGCCTTCGCGCCGCTTGTCCGCAGCGCCGATCAGGCCATCGGGCGTGATGGCGATGACATGAAGCCCGGAATTGAGGTTGGTGATGGCCACCTCATGGCCCAGTGCTTCCAGTCCGGCGGCCAGGTCTTCCGCGCCTTCTCCTTCTTCGACATTGGTACGCCCGTTGAGATTGGTCACATGCCGAAGATCGATCGCCTCCTGCGGGTCCATGTTCCAGTCGAGCAAGGCGACCAGAGACAGCGCGGTATAGTGGATGATCGCCGCGCCGCCGGGGCTACCGGTCAACAGGATGGGCTGTCCGTCCTCAAGCACGATGGTCGGAGCCATGGACGAGCGCGGGCGCTTGCCGGGCTCGACACGGTTGGCAATCGGAGCGCCGTTCGCCTCGGCGGTGAACGAGAAGTCGGTCAGCTCATTGTTGAGCAGGAAGCCCCGCGTCATCACGCGGCTGCCGAAACCGCTCTCGATGGTGGTTGTCGCGGAAATCGCATTGCCCTCGGAGTCGACGATCACGAAATGCGACGTCCCGGCCCGCGGGCGCTCGATGTCGGAGGCGAGGGCGGCTTCATCCCATCCGGGAGGAACACCGGCAGCGGCGATGCCCATTGATGCGTCCGGATCGATCAATGCGCTGCGTTCGGCAAGATAGGCCTCGTCGAGATAGCCTTCCGGAATGTCGACGAAATCGCTGTCGCCCAGATAGAGCCCGCGATCGGCGAAGGCCAGGCGCGAGGCCTCGGCGAACAGATGCCGGAACTCCACCCCATCCTCCATGGACGGCAGGTCGAAGTGCTCGAGCACGCCCAGAATCTGCCCCACCGCCAGGGCCCCCGAGGAGGGCGGTCCCATCCCGCAGATTTCATAGCCGCGATAATCCATGCAGACCGGGTCGCGCATGACGACGTCATAGGCCTCGAAATCCTCCATGGTGAGGATGCCGGGATTGATGTTGGTGTTGAGCGCCGCGACGATATCCTGGGCGATCTCGCCGGTATAGAAGGGCGCGGAGCCCTCCTCGGCATAGAGGCGCAGCGTATCGGCATAGGCCGGATTGGTGAGGGTCGACCCTTCGGCGATCGGCTCCCCGCCGGGCAGGAAATATTCCGAAGCCTCGACGAAGGTATCCAGCCCCTGCGCATTGGCAACCGAATCCGCCATGCGCTGGGAGACCTGGAAGCCGTTGTCGGCAGTATCGATGGCCGGTAGCAACAGATCGGCCCAGTCCATGGTGCCATGATCGGCATGCAGCCGCTCGAGCAGCATGGGCGTGCCGGGAACGCCGGCCGAGCGGCCACCGATAACCGCATCCATGAAGGCCATCGGCTCACCGTTCTCGCCGATCCAATAGGTGCCGTCGGCGGCGAGCGGCGCTTTCTCGCGGGCGTCATACGTGCTGACCGCGCCGCTTTGGGCATCGAAATAGACTAGGAAAGCCCCGCCGCCAAGCCCTGAGCTTTGCGGCTCGACAAGTCCGAGCATGGTCTGCACTGCCACGGCGGCGTCTGCCGCGCTGCCCCCTGCCGCCAGCACGTCATAGCCGGCTTGCGTGGCAAGGGGATGGGCCGATGCCACCATGAAGTCCTGAGCCCTCACGGATTCGTTATCGGCGATGGCTGTCGTATTTTCGGGTTGCGGAACGTCCTGGGCCCAGACGGGCACGGACGAAAGGAGAGCGGCGGACAGCAAAGCCCCGCCGCGGCCAAAAAAATGCATGATGAACCTCTTCCCTTGGTGTGGCCCGCTACACCTCCTCCAAGACAGCGCAGCGGCTTTACTCCTGAAGTCTGTCCGGCCCAAAGGCCGGATCAGGCAGTGAAGGCCCATATCGCCGCGAGGGCAACCTTTTAATTTTTTCGGTCACGCGCGCAAAGAATGAAGTCCATGCCCGATATCGGGTTGACTTTGCGCGGCGACAGGCAGAAAGAACACGACCCAATTTCGCGGGCCTGCTGAAGCGGCGGGTTCGCCAGACCAAGAGATATCCAATGTCACCGACAGATGTGAACGGCGCCTCCGCGCCCCATACGCCTTTGGGCGAGCCAGATCACTCGGCCCGCAATCGGCTGGTCATCGGCCTGTTGCTGGTATCGGCATTCGTGGTGATCCTCAACGAAACCATCATGAGCGTAGCCATTCCGCACCTGATGCACGATCTCGATATCTCCGCCGGGTCGGCGCAGTGGATGACCTCCGCTTTCATGCTGACCATGGCCGTGGTGATCCCGATCACCGGTTATCTGCTGCAGAGGCTAAATACGCGCCCCGTATTTATCCTTGCCATGTCGCTGTTCAGCGCCGGCACCTTGCTCTCGGGCTTTGCGCCGGGTTTTGAGGTGCTGCTGGTCGGCCGCATCGTGCAGGCCTGCGGTACGGCGGTGATGATGCCGCTGCTGATGACCACAGTCATGAACCTGGTGCCGCCGCAGTCCCGTGGCCGCACCATGGGCAACATCTCGATCGTCATCTCGGTCGCGCCTGCGCTCGGCCCGACCATTGGCGGCTTCATCCTCGAGCATCTCGAATGGCGCTGGATGTTCTACCTGGTTCTCCCCATTGCCCTCGCGGCCCTGGCTCTGGGCGCGGCCCGGATTCAGAATGTCACCACGCCCACCAAGGCGCCGCTCGACCTGTTGTCGGTCCTCCTGTCGGCGCTCGGCTTTGGGGGGTTGGTTTATGGCCTGTCCAGCCTGGGCGGTGAGGCTTCCCATGCGGGCGGGGCCATGCCCTTCCCGTCGTGGCTGCCGGTTGTCGTCGGCGTGGTAGCGCTGGGCTTGTTCATCGCCCGCCAGTTCTCGCTGCAAAAGCGGGATGCCGCGCTGCTCGACCTGAGGACCTTCAAGGCGCGGATCTTCTCGATCAGCGTCTTGATGATGGGCATTTCCATGATGGCCATGTTCGGGTCGCTTATCCTGTTGCCCATCTACATGCAGAATGTTCTGGGGCTCGATGCCTCCCAGACCGGATTGTTGCTACTGCCGGGCGGGCTGGTCATGGGGCTGATGGCGCCTTTCGTCGGGCGGCTGTTCGATCGCTTCGGCCCCACCGTCCTGCTCGTGCCGGGCACGACGCTGGTTTCGGCCGTGCTTTGGACCATGACCACGCTCAATCAGAACACGGCCATCCCGTTCCTGCTTGGGCTGCACGTGGTGCTCAGCATCGGGCTGTCGCTGATGTTCACGCCCTTGTTCACCTCGAGCCTCGGCTCCCTGCCGCGCAAGCTCTATTCGCACGGCAGCGCGGTGATCGGCACCATTCAGCAGGTGGCGGGCGCGGCCGGCATTGCGCTGTTCGTCTCGCTGATGACGTTGCGCACGGCCGATCTGGTGTCCGAGGGAGTTCCGGCCATCCCGGCCATGTCCCAGGGCATCCAGCTTGCCTTCCTGTGCGGCGCTGTCATTTCGCTGTTCGCGATCGTGGCGGCATTCTTCATCCGGCGTCCGCCTCAGGAGCCGGTGGGTGCCGAGCCGGTCCCCGGCCACTGAGCTTTCGAACGGCGCCTTCCGGGGCGCCGTTTGACTATGTCGTTCACAACTTGAGCACGTCCGGATTGACGAGGTTGTGGCGGCCGACATTACGGATGTCGCGTTCGCCGCAAAAGGCCATGGTGAGGTCGAGTTCCTTGCGGATGATGTCGAGGACGGTCCTGACGCCTGCTTCGCCGCCTGCACCAACGCCATAGAGCCAGGAGCGGCCGATATAGACACCCTTGGCGCCCAGGCTGAGGGCCCGCATCACATCCTGGCCCGAGCGGATGCCGCCATCCATATGCACCTCGATCTTTTCGCCCACAGCCTCGACAATGGCCGGCAGGGCGGCGATGGAGGAGGGCGCCCCGTCGAGCTGGCGGCCCCCATGATTGGAGACGATCAGCGCATCGGCGCCCGACGCGGCGGCGAGGCGTGCATCCTCCGCATCCATGATGCCCTTGAGGATCAGCTTTCCGCCCCAGCGCTCCTTGATCCACGCGATGTCCTGCCAGCTAAGCTGCGGGTCGAACTGTTCGGCCGTCCAGGAGGAGAGGGAGGAGAGGTCGGCCACGGATTTGGCATGGCCGACGATATTGCGAAAGGTATGCCGCCTTGTGCCAAGCATGGAAAGGCACCAGCGCGGGCGTGAAGCGAGCTGCCAGAACGTATTGGCATTGATTTTCGGCGGCGCCGAGAGGCCGTTGCGCAGGTCCTTGTGGCGCTGGCCGAGAATCTGGAGATCGAGCGTCAACACCAGGGCCGAACACCCGGCCGCCTTGGCCCGGTCGATCAGGTTGTGCATGAAATCGCGATCGCGCATGACATAGAGCTGGAACCAGAACGGCGCGCCGCCTATGGCTTCCGAAACGTCCTCGATCGAGCAGATGCTCATGGTCGAAAGGGTAAAGGGAATGCCGAAGGCACGGGCTACCTTTGCCCCAAGCATCTCGCCATCGGGATGTTGCATGCCGCCAAAGCCGGTGGGAGCGATGGCCACCGGCATGGAGACGTCCTCGCCGATCATGGTCGAGGCGAGCGTGCGGTTGGTCATGTCGACGGCGACGCGCTGACGAAACAGCAGCTTTTGAAAATCCGCCTCATTGGCGCGATACGTTGCTTCCGTCCACGAACCGGAATCCGCATAGTCGAAGAACATGCGCGGGACGCGGCGCTGGGCCAGGGTTTTGAGGTCATCGATCGTATAGGCGTTCATCGGCAACTCGCAGTTCCGGCCATCGCCTCGAACCGACGCCGACATGATCATGAATAATCCGCAGCACCAATCCCGGCAACTCCCCGCGAAGGGGGAATTGCGAAAGGCGTTTCATTTGGCGTAAAGCCGGAAGGGCCGTCTATCGCGCGATCGAGGTTGAGGATGACTATTGCCGGTCTGGGCTTTGTGGCGATCTGGAACGATGTCGCGCCTGGCGCAGAGGAGGACTTCATCGCCTGGCATCGGCAGGAACATATGCCGGAACGCCTGTCCATCCCGGGATTTCTGAGCGGCCAGCGCTGGAACAATGAACGCGCGAAGCCGCGCTTTTTCACTCTCTATGTCCTTGAGAATGCAGATGTGGCGGCCTCCCCGGCATATATCGACAGGCTCAACGCACCCACTCCCTGGACCCGACGGGTTATGGCGTCATACCGCAATAATGCGCGCTGCGTGGGGTCATTCCCGGTTGGCCGCGGAGAAGCGCCAGGACGACATGTGGCAGTCGGACGGTTTGTCGATCGGCCGGAGGATGCGGCGGGCATCGCCGATCGCCTTATGGCCCTCGAGGGGGTCACGGGGTGCCATATCGGCATATCCGACAGCAACACGTCGGCGCTGGCGACGGCGGAGAGGGCAGGGCGAACCGTGGCCGAACCGGCAGGCCTGGTGATTGTCTGTCTCGACAGTGAGAGCGCCGAGATCGTCATCCATATAGAGGCCTGTCTGAAACGGGCAGGCGCATCAGAGCCGGCCATGATGACGCTGGCGCTTTCCCACCCAGCGCCATAATGTGCCGCGAAGGCTGCGCGCATATGCCGGCCCGCCTCTCTTGCGAACGTTCTTGACAGGCCTTACGACACGAGTGTCTTCTCATGTAGAGAAAGCTTTGGTGTCACCACAAAGGGGGAACTCCATGAACCGTCGTGTCATGCTGGCTTCGGCCGTCGCCGTCTCCGTTCTTATCGGCGCTCTTCCGGTCTCGGCGCAGGAATTCGTTGCCCGGATCGGCCATCTGGAATCCGATCAGCAACCCCGCCATCAGGGTTTGCAGATGGTTGCCGATCTGGTCTCCGAACGCACCGATGGCGCCGTCATATTCCAGCTTTTCCCGGCTGGCCAGCTCGGTCAGGCGCGCGAGATGAATGAGGGAACACAGCTTGGATTGATGGAAGGCACGGTTTCTCCGGCCGCTTTCCTCGCCGGGTTCAACCCCGCCGTCTCCATTCTCGACGTCCCCTTCCTCTACCCGG
Source organism: Pelagibacterium lacus (assembly GCF_003345525.1). Taxonomy (GTDB): domain Bacteria; phylum Pseudomonadota; class Alphaproteobacteria; order Rhizobiales; family Devosiaceae; genus Pelagibacterium; species Pelagibacterium lacus. Next base: position 7,365 of record NZ_QQNH01000019.1, on the reverse strand, counting down.
CGGATCTGGACGCGGCGAATGCCCTGCGGAGTGGCCCGTTCGGCCAGGCCGTCCTGGACAGCTTCGCCCCCTTGGGGCTGAAGGCCATCGCCATCTGGCCCAATGGCCGCAAGTCGATGACCTCCAACGAGGATATCGCTGCTCTTGAGGACTTTGCCGGCCAGAGCTTCCGCGTAATGGATTCGCAGGTGCTGATCGAGCAGTTCAATGCCGTCGGCGCATCGGCGATCGCATTGCCGTTCGGCGAACTTTACACTGCCCTGCAGACCGGCGTTATCGATGGCCAGGAAAACGCACTCGATACCATCGCGACCATGAAGTACCAGGAAGTGCAGAAATATCTCCTGGTCTCCGAGCACGGCGCCAATGAGGATATCGTGATGTTCAACCAGGGCTGGTGGGACTCCTTGCCGGAGGACTATCAGACGGTGATCATGGAGGCTTTCGAGGAAGTGCGGCCGGAAACTGAAGCGCTCAAGGAAGCCGCCCAGCAAACTGCTCTCGAAGCCATCCGGGCCAGCAATATCACCATCTACGAGCTTGACGACGAGCAGCGGTCCGCGTTCCGCGCAGCGATGTATGGTCCGGCCCGCGACGCCTACCTCGCCGGGGCAGGCGATGTGGGGCAGCAGATCGTCGATATCTACGAGGCCGAATACGCCGAGATCGTCGGCGAGTAGCACCGACCACGCCGGGGCGCGCGCCGCCGCTTGCACTTTGGCGCCGGGGTCGATGGCCCTGGCGCCTTGTTCTTTCCAGTTCCAGGGGATGGGCCTCTGCAATGACTCCATATCCGAAATTGAGCCGGGCGATCGCAATCCTGTCGTCCTTCGAGCGTATTGCCCTCGCGTTGCTGATGCTCACCATGGTGGCGCTGACGGTCGGCGGCGTGCTGGTGCGCGAGATCATGCCGAGCTTTTCCCGCAACGTCGCCTGGGTCGATGAAGGCGCGCGCTACATGATGGTTTGGCTGGTGTTCCTGTCCCTTGGCCTGGCCCTGCAGGAAGGCCGGCAGATCGCCATGACCACCTTTCTCGAACGGCTGAACCCCGCTATCCGCGTCTGGGTCGGGCGGGCCATCGATCTCGTCGGGGTGCTGCTGACGGTCTATATCGCCTGGGTCGGCTTCGAAATGGCGCAGAATGTGGGCCGGACCGGCCAGTTCAGTCCCACGCTGCGGATCCCGGCGGCCGTCCTCTATTACGCATTGCCGGTGGGATTTCTGCTCCTGGCCTTTCGCTATGCGCTCAGTCTTTTCGGATTGATCCAGCGCTGGTCACAATCCTCCGGAGCCGCGCACTGAGATGTTGATCGCCGCCATTCTCATCGGCGCCATGGCGCTGCTCTTTCTCGGCTTCGAGATGCTCATCGTTCTCGGGCTGCCGGGGATACTGACCAAGGAATTCTTCTATTCCACCATACCGGACCTGATCTACGGGCAGCGGATCGTAGGCGGGATCAACCACTCGACGCTGCTGGCGATCCCCTTCTTCATCTTTGCCGCCGAGATCATGTCCAAAGGCTCCATCGCCCGGCATCTGACGGGCCTCGTCAGTGCGTTTCTCGGCCATCGCCGGGGCGGCATGGGCCTGACCACGGTCGCAACCGCCGCCGCATTCGGTTCGGTCTCGGGCTCGGCCCCGGCGACGGTCGCGGCCCTGGGCGGCATCGTCTATCCCGAACTCAAGCGGCAGGGCTATTCCGACAAGTTCTCGCTCGGGTTGATCGTGTCCTCGGCCGAAGTGGCCTTGCTGATCCCGCCTTCGATCACGCTGATCATCTATGCCTGGCTCACCGGGACCTCGGTGGCATCGCTATTTGCCGCTGGCCTCGTGGTGGGGATTTTCCTCGCCCTGGTCTTTGCCGCCTATGTGCTGATCTATGCGTATCGCAACGGGTTGACCGGCGATGAGCGGATGCCGTGGAAGGAGAGGATCAGGGTCGTGGGCCGCAGCGTATGGGCCCTGGGCCTGCCGGTGGTCATGCTGGGCGGCATCTATTCGGGGGTTTTCACTCCGACCGAAGCAGCGGCGGTCAGCGTGGTCTATGCGCTGATCGTCGAGGTGTTCATCTATCGCCACATGAAATGGCGCGACATCCTGAAGGTTGCGACTGGCGCCGCGATCACCACCGGCACGATTTTCGTGCTCCTGGCCATGGGATCGATCGTGGCCTATTTCATCACGCTGGCGCAACTGCCGACGCTGGTGATCGATTTCCTCAGGGCGATCGATGCCAACTGGATCGTGTTCCTTTTGATCGTGAACCTGTTGTTCCTCGTGGCCGGCATGTTCATCGATCCCAATTCGACCATGCTGATCCTCGTTCCGGCGCTGTTCCCGGTGGCGCTGAGCTTTGGCATCGACCCGATCCATTTCGGCATCATCGTCTGTCTCAACACCTGTATCGGCATGATTACCCCGCCCTTCGGGCTCGATATCTTCGTGGCATCGTCGACGCTGGGAGAATCGGTTTCCAAGATCATCTCTGGCATCGTCCCCTTTATCGTCGCCAACCTGCTTGCGCTGCTGGTGATCAGCTATCTGCCTGATATCTCTATGTTCCTGCCGCGCATGCTGGCGCCGTAGGCCATGAAAAAAGGGGCCGCCCGCCGGGCAGCCCCTTGTACACTCTGCGGTGGTGCCGGGTCAGCCCTGGCTGGCCGGTGCGAATTCGGAAATGCCGCCATGGGCCGAGGACCAGGTGGCGGGATCGTTAAGGAAGCTCTCGACCTCGTCGAGCGTCCGGGTGTCGAAATGACCGGATTCCTTGGCCGCATCGAGGATATCCCACCACGTGGCGAGGTAGTGGAGCTCGATTCCCAGCTCCTTCATCAGGTCGTGGCTCTTGGGGAAGATGTCGTAGAAGAACACCACGAAGCAGTGGTCGACCTGGGCGCCGGCCTTGCGCAGGGCGTCGGCGAACATCACCTTGGAGCGGCCATCGGTGGCGAGGTCCTCGACCAGCAGGGTACGGGCGCCGGTGACGACTTCACCCTCGATCTGAGCATTCCGGCCGAACCCCTTGGCTTTCTTGCGCACATACTGCATGGGCAGCATCAGCTTGTCGGAGATCCAGGCGGCGAAGGGAATGCCGGCGGTCTCGCCGCCGGTGATCACGTCGATCGATTCGTAACCGATCTCGGTGGCGATGGTGTGGGCGGCCAGATCCATCAGCGCAGAGCGCAGGCGGGGGTAGGAGATCAGCTTGCGGCAATCGACATAAACCGGGCTGGCCCAACCGGACGTGAAGACGAATGGATGCTCGGCGTTGAAGTGAATCGCGTTGATTTCCAACATCATACGGGCGGTCTGGCGGGCGATGGCCTTCTTGTCGTCGCCGAGGCGCAATGTGCTCATAAGAGGGGGGTCCTTCATCTCTTGTCATGCGGTCGCGCGAAATCACGGCCGCCGGACAAGGGGTCCAGCGCCGCCGAAATGGTCGAGCTCCAGTGCAACCGTCCCGCTATACCCTTGTGTCCGAAGTCCAGTCAACAAAGAGCCGTACGATTTTCCGGTTCTCAACCGAAAGGATATTGAAATCAGTTGCTTGAGGTGACGGCCCTGTGGAGGATTTCGGTGCCCGCGATGAGGTCGGCGATCTCCATGGCCTCGTGGGGATTGTGGGAACCGTTGGAATTGCGGACGAAAACCATGCCCGAGGGGATGCCGGCATTGGCGAAGACGGCGGCGTCATGGCCCGCTCCGGACGCCAATGTTTGTGTTTCGAGGCCACTTTGTGCGGCTGATGCGGTCAAAAGTTCTATGTAATTAGCATTCATGCGCGCAGGTTGTGTGTAGACCCGGTCGTCGAACTCGAAGACGACGCCGCGCTGCTGCCCGACCGCCCGGCACTCGGACCGGAAAAGCTCGTAGAAGCCCTCGAGGGTGTCATGGCTCTGGCTGCGCACCTCGAAGGAGAACATCACCTCGCCGGGGATGCGGCTGATGGCATGCTCATCAGGATCGGTCCCCACGATGCCGGTGGTGACGACGAGGTCGAGGCCGCGTTCGAGCAGCACGCGCCAGTGCTCGTCAAGCCGCCCGATGAGTTCGGCGAAGGCGAAGACGGCGTCCTTGCGCAGCCAGCGGGGAATGGTGCCCGAATGGCCGGCCTCGCCGCGGCAGACGACGCGGCGATGGCGCAGATTGCCGCGAATGCCCGAAACGACCGCGGCGGGCAGGTCGCGGTCGACCATCACCGGGCCCTGCTCGATATGGAGTTCGAGATAGCTGACGGCCCTGTCCCGGTCGAACAGCATCGCGCCCTCGCGGATCGGGCCGGTATCGATGCCGGTCGCTTCCATGGCCTCGGCCAGCGTGCGGCCCTTGCCGCGCGAACGGGCGGCGAGGTCCTTGTCGTCGATGAGGCCGAACAGGGCGCGCGAGCCGATATTGGCCCGGCCGTAAAAGGCGCTCTCCTCGCCGCGCAGCATCAGCACCCGCACGGGGGTGGTGAGGTCGCGCCCGGCGCGCTGGATGCGGATGAGGCACAGCAGTCCGGCGACGATGCCGGCGGCCCCATCGTAATTGCCGCCCTGGGGCACGGAATCGGCGTGCGAGCCGATATAATGGGCCGGACGGGTGCCGTCATCGCCGGGAAGGCGGACGACGAGATTGCCGGCCGGATCGGTATCGATGACGCAGCCATGGGCGAGGGCGACTTCCGAGAAAATGCCCAGCGCCGCGTCCTCGCGGTCCGAATAGCATTCGCGGGTGATGCCGACCCCGTCGCCGGTCTCCTCGGCAAGGCGGGCGAAAATGGCCTCGGCCAGTTCGGCCTCGTCCTCGACCAGGGCCCAGTGGCTGTCTCCGATGGACGCCGCAATGCTCATTGTGCCGCCTCCATCACGTCCGGTTCGCGCATGCCGGTATCGAGCGCCCCGGCGAAATCGGCCATGCGGGCAATGCCCTTGCGCTCGCAATAGGCGGCGATGCCGGCGATCACCTCGGTCATGGCGTGGGGGCGCAGGAAGGTGGCGGTGCCCACCTGCACGGCGCCGGCCCCGGCCAGGAGATATTCGACGGCGTCGCTGGCGGTGGAAATGCCGCCGCAGCCGATGACCGGAATGGAAACGGCGCGGGCGCATTGATAGGTCATGCGCAGGGTGATGGGCTTGATGGCCGGGCCGGACAGCCCGCCCATGACATTGCCCAGGGTGGGGCGCATGGTCTCGATATCGATGGCCATGGCCAGAATGGTGTTGGCGACCACCAGCGCATCGGCCCCCGCCGCCTCGGCGGCGCGCGCCACGGCGGCGATGTCGCCGGTATTGGGGGTGAGCTTGGCCCAGAGCGGCAGGTCGGTGACCCGGCGCATGGCGGCGATGGCCTGTTCGGTGGTCGAGGGGCGCATGGCGAAGGCCTTGCCGTCCTCCTCGATATTGGGACAGGAGATATTGGCCTCGATGCCGGCGATGCCGTCCGCGTTGAGCCGTTCGGCGGCGCGGGCGAAGGCCTCGACGCTGGGCGCGGAAACCGAGACGATCAGCGGACTGGAGAACTGGCGGAAGAACGGCAGGGTCTCGGCGAGGAAATAGTCGATGCCCTTGGAGGGGATGCCGATGGAGTTGAGCATGCCATTGCCCACCTCGGAAACGCGCGGCACCGGATTGCCCCCGCGCAGCTCGGCGGTGATGGTCTTGGTGACCAGGGCGCCGATGGCGTTGAGATCTACCACCTTGGCGAGCCCTTCGGCAAAGGTGCCGGACGCGGGCATCACCGGATTGGCGAGGACGAGGCCGCGCCCCAGATCGGTTGCAAGATCTACCATGACGTCGCCTCCGCCAGCGGAAAGACCGGACCGTCCCAGCATACACGCTTGGCGACGGTTTCGCCCCCAACGTTGAAATTGCGCACGCAGCAAAAGCACATGCCCAGCCCGCAGGCCATCTGTTGCTCCATGGCGACCTCGCCGAACACGCCCAGCTCGGCCGCGAGCCTCTGCATCAGCACCATCAGGCGGTTGGAGCCGCAGGTGTAAAAGCCATCGGCACGCCCCTCGGCATGGAGGCGCCGCAACAGGGCCTCGACATTGGCGGGCGCGCTGCTGCCGTCGCTGTCGAGCACGATTTCGACCCGCGCTCCGGCCGCCTCGAAGCGGGCGACGGAGAGGAGGTGTTCGGGGCTGCGCGCGCTGACGATGGCGGTGACGGCCACCCCTCGGGCGCGGGCCAGCTCGGCCAGCGGGGCGAGGGTGGCAAGGCCGACCCCGCGCCCCAGGACGACGATGGACCGCACACCCCGGGGCAGCGAAAAGCCAACCCCGAGCGGGCCGAGAATGCGCACGCTGCCTCCGGACACCAGCGTCGCCAGACCGCGCGTGCCGGCGCCGGTGACCTTGTAGAGGAATTCGACCTGTCCGGTGGCCGGATCGGCGGCATAGGTGCTCATGGGGCGGCGGAAGAAGGGCTGGTCCTCGCCGGTCGCCGGGCATTCGATATTAAAGAACTGCCCGGCCCGCGCCGCGGCGGCGCCCGGCCCCGCATCGAGCACAAGCAGCTTGTACTCGGCATTCACCCAATCATTGGCGACGACGCGCGCATCCGCATCCACCACCGTCGGCGCGAAGGCGGCGGGCTCTGCACGATCATCGGAAATCCGTATCTGTCTCATTTTTGAGACATTGCTCCAAGCCCGAACACTTGTCAATGGGAATTGCAGCGCCGGAAGCGGTGTTTGTGTCGCAGGAAAGCAGCGGGCACCGGGCGGATTGCGGATTGGCAGCGGCGGGAAGGGCGGAAAATCCTGCCGATTCTTCTGCCGGCGCGGGAGTGACCTGCCCGGGCGGCGAGAGGCCGACAGGGGCGAAGGGCCGTCGAACGGTCGGGGGCAAAGGTGCAATCCGGGCGCAGCGAACCCTATCGGCCCGGCCGGCCCTTCCCTCGGCGTCTCACTTTTGATATACAGCCCGTTTTTCCGTGCCCGTCACGATACAAAGCAACAGGAGAACCAGCGTGCAAGACCTTCGTGCATGGCTTGACGATCAGAATGGCGGTGTGAGGACCTATCTGGAATTCCACAAAATGGCGCAGGGCCTGGCCCGCAAGGACCGCGACAATGCCGCCATATTGGCGCTTCTGGGCCGGGTGGCGGCGCGCTTCGCGGCGCGCTATGAAGGCGAACCCCTGCCGGTGGCCGAAGCCAATACGGCCATCGTCGATTTCCGCGCGCTGGTCGCCCGGGCGGCCGATATCGAGCGCGGCTCGGTGGACGCCAAGCTGGCCTTCGCCAACGAGATCGCGACCTTCGATATCGGCACCACCGTTCCGGCCTAACGGCCGAAACGTCTAGGCTGAATCGACATTCATCGCATCCACAGCATTGCTGCGGCGAGTTGCAAGAAGCTTAGGAAGTGGGTCGCGCG
>NZ_QQNH01000018.1 GCF_003345525.1 Pelagibacterium lacus | reverse complement strand
GAAACCCTCGCCTGGCTGCGCAAGTCCAAAGGGCTGGCGGCGCTGGTCGAAGGCTCGCGCCTCGTCGAGATCGACGCGGCGACCGGGATCCAGCCCGGTGATCCGGTCATCGTCAAGAAGGGCGCCTCGGCCTTCTTCGGCACCAATCTGGCCGGCCTCCTCGCCGCGCACGGGGTCGACACGCTGGTTATCACCGGCGCCACCACCTCGGGCTGCGTCCGCGCCACCGCCGTCGATGCCGTGCAGGCGGGCTTCAATGTCCTCGTCCCCGCCCAATGCTGCGCCGACCGCGCCCAGCCCCCCCACGACGCCGCCCTCTACGACATCAACCAGAAATATGGCGACGTCACAACACAACAAGACATCAGAAAATGGATCGAAAGCCTGGCGTAGGCGTTATTTCGCCACCCCGTCGACCAGGGTATGGCTGAGCTTGCGCGCCGCGTTGAGGAAGGTGGTGACCAGCGGGGTGTGGGGATCGCGATGGGCGGCGACGAGGCCAACGAGATGACTGGCCACCGGCGCCATGATGGGGATGGTGCGCACCGCCTCGGACAGCCCCAGGGTGCGGATCAGGTTGCCGGGCATGATCGAGGACCATTTGCCGGTCCGGATATGGGAAAACAGGACGATCATCGAATTGGATTCGAGCGTCGGGCGCACCAGGGCGCCGGCCTCGGCCAGGTGCTGGTCGATGATGCGTCGGTTCTGCATGTCGGGGGTCAGGAGGCAGAGCGGCAGGCTGGCCAGATCGGCCCAGCTCACCGCCTCGACATCGGCGAAGGGGCCGTCGGCCGCGGTGACCAGATGGTAGCGCTCGCGATAGAGCGGCACCGAGATCATCCGCCCCAGCGGCTCGTTGTCGAGATAGGTGATGCCGATATCGGCGTCGAAATTGCCGATCAGCGACAGGATGTCCACCGAGGTGCGCGACAGGATCGAGAAGGTCACCCCCGGATGGGCTTCGCGGAACGGGGTGGTGAACTCGGCCACCATGGCCAGCGCCGCCGGGATGGCCGCGATGCGCAGCCGGCCCGACAGCCCGTGCCGCGAGGCCTTGACCTCCTCGCGCATGGCGTGGGAATCCCCGACCAGCCTTTGCGCCCAGCCCAGCACCAGCTCGCCTTCCGGGGTCAGCCCGCCAAAGCGCGAGCCGCGCTTGACCAGCATCACCCCCAGCGAGGCCTCGAGCTGCTTGATGGCCGAGGACAGCGTGGGCTGGGTGATGCCGCAGGCTTCCGCCGCCCGCCCGAAATGACGCTCGCGGGCCAGGGCGATGAACAGTTCGAGGCGTTCGATCAGCATGGTCAGGCGCGATGATCCTCGGGGTCGGGCAGCCGGATGGCCGGCGCCGCCGCGAGGGCCAGCGGGCTGAGACCCGTGCCGCCCGCCGCGACGAGGGCGAGCAATTGCCGCCGCATGCGCGGCTCCCAGAACCTGTTGATGTGCTCGGCCACCGCCGCCGCGCCGTCCGCCCCGCCCTGGGTGGCGAAGAAGGCGGCGATCTGGTTGGCCATGCGCACGAGCTTTTGCGTGCCCTTATCATGCGACATGCTTGGTCTCCGCGCCGGCCAGCCGCTCGGGATGGGTGAAGACGTCGAATTCGGCCCCCCGCACCAGGGCCACCAGCATCATGCCGGCCGCCTCGGCGGTGCGCACGGCCAGCGCCGTGGGGGCCGAGACCGCGAGGATGGCCGGGGCGCCGATGGCGGCGGATTTCTGGATCATCTCCACCGAGACCCGCGAGGTGACGGCGACAACGCCGCTGCGCCCGTCAATGCCGGCCCTGGAGAGCGCGCCGGCCAGCTTGTCGAGCGCATTGTGCCGGCCCACATCCTCGCGCGCCAGCACCATGCCCTCTCCGGGCACGAAAAAGCCGGCGGCGTGCACCGCGCCGGTCTCCCTGTGGAAGGGCTGAAGGCCCGAAAGCTGGCGCAGGGCCTCGGCGATGTCGGCCGGGGTGAGCCGCAGGGCGCTGTTCGCGACCCGGGGCACGGCGCGCATGGCCTCCTCGATGGATTCGATGCCGCACAGCCCACAGCCCACCGGTCCGGCGAGGCGCCGGCGGCGCGCCTCGAAGCGCCGGTTGGCGGTGTCGTGCAGCCAGGTCTGGATGTCGATCCCCGCCCCCAGATCCTCGATGGCCATGCGCTCGATCTCATGGGGCGAGGCGATGATCCCCTCGGTGAGCGCGAAGCCCAAAGCGAAATCCTCGAGATCGGCCGGGCTGGCCATCATCACCGCATGGGTGGTGCCGGCAAAGGTGAAGGCCACCGGCACCTCCTCGGGCACCGGGCGCACCGCGCGGCTGGTGCCGGCCGAACGGTGGGCCAGGCGCGAGAACCCGGTGACCGGCGGCCGCGGGGACAGGCTCATTCCGCCGCCTCGGTCGGGGTGGCGATGCGGCGCGCCTGCCGCGCGTGCTCGGCATAGTCGCGCTGCCAGTCCGAGGGCCCGTTGGAGGGGGCGACCTGCACCGCCGTCACCTTGTATTCCGGGCAATTGGTCGCCCAGTCGGAAAAGTCGGTGGTGATGACATTGGCTTGGGTCAGGGGGTGGTGGAAGGTGGTGTAGACCACCCCCGGTGCCACGCGGTCGGTGATTTCTGCCCTGAGCGTCGTCTCGCCGGCCCGGCTGGCCAGCCGCACCCAGTCGCCGTCGCGGATGCCGCGCTGCTCGGCGTCATGGGGGTGGATTTCGAGCAGGTCCTCGTCGTGCCAGACGGTGTTGGCGGTGCGGCGGGTCTGGGCGCCGACATTGTATTGCGACAGGATGCGCCCGGTGGTGAGCAGCAGGGGAAAGCGCGGCCCGGTGCGCTCGTCGGTGGGGATATATTCGGTGCGGATGAATTTGCCGCGCCCGCGCACGAAACCGTCCACATGCATGATCGGGGTGCCTTCGGGGGCCGCTTCGTTGCAGGGCCATTGCACCGAGCCCAGGGCGTCGAGGCGCTCATAGCTGACCCCGGCGAAGGACGGGGTGGTCATGGCGATCTCGTCCATGATCTGGGCGGGATGGGTATAGGCCCAGTCCAGCCCCATGGCCTGGGCCAGCATCTGGGTCACCTCCCAGTCGGCGAAGCCGTTGCGCGGGGCCATGACCTTGCGCACCCGGTTGATGCGCCGCTCGGCATTGGTGAAGGTGCCGTCCTTTTCGAGGAAGGTCGAGCCGGGCAGGAACACATGGGCGTAATTGGCGGTCTCGTTGAGGAAGAGATCGTGCACCACCACGCAGTCCATGGCCGCGAGCCCGGCCGCGACGTGGCGGGTGTCGGGGTCCGATTGCAGGATATCCTCGCCCTGCACGTACAGCCCCTTGAAGCTGCCCTCGACGGCGGCGTCGAGCATGTTGGTGATGCGCAGGCCGGGTTCCTTGTCCAGCGTCACGCCCCACAGCATCTCGAAGGTTTCCCGCGCCGCGTCGGTGGAGATGTGGCGATAGCCGGGCAGCTCGTGCGGGAAGGAGCCCATGTCGCACGAGCCCTGCACGTTGTTCTGCCCGCGCAAAGGGTTCACGCCGACGCCGGGGCGGCCGATATTGCCGGTCAGCATGGCGAGGTTGGCGATGGCCATCACCGTGGTCGAGCCCTGGCTGTGCTCGGTGACCCCGAGCCCGTAATAGATCGAGCCATTACCGCCTTGGGCGAACAGCCGCGCCGCGCCGCGCACATCGGCGGCGGGGACGCCGGTGAACCGTTCGGTCTCCTCCGGGCTGTGGCGCGGATCGGCGACGAATTCGGCATAGTCCTCGAATTCGGACCAGTCGCAGCGCTCGCGGATGAAGGCCTCGTCAAAGAGGCCCTCGGTGACGATCACATGGGCCAATGCCGTGATCATGGCGACATTGGTGCCCGGCTGCACCGGCAGGTGGAAGGCGGCCTCCACATGCGGGCTGCGCACGGTCTCGGTGCGGCGCGGGTCGATGACGATGAGTTTCGCGCCGGCCCGCAGGCGCTTCTTGAGCCGGGAGGCGAACACCGGATGGGCGGCGGCGGGATTGGCGCCGATGACCAGCACCACGTCGGTCTCCTCGACCGAATCGAAATCCTGGGTGCCGGCCGAGGTGCCGAAGGCCTGGCCCAGCCCGTAGCCGGTGGGCGAATGGCAGACCCGGGCGCAGGTATCGACATTGTTGTTGCCGAACCCCTGGCGGATCAGCTTCTGGACCAGATAGGTCTCCTCATTGGTGCAGCGTGAGGAGGTGAGCCCGCCAATGGCGCCGCGGCCGTGCTCGGCCTGGATGCGGGTGAATTCGCGCGCCACATGGCCCAGCGCCTCGTCCCAGCTCACCTCGCGCCACGGATCGGTGACCTTTTCGCGGATCATGGGGTTGAGGATGCGTTCCTTGTGGGTGGCATAACCCCAGGCGAAGCGGCCCTTGACGCAGGAATGGCCGCGATTGGCCTTGCCATCCTTCCAGGGCACCATGCGCACCAGTTCGTCGCCGCGCATCTCGGCCTTGAACGAGCACCCCACGCCGCAATAGGCGCAGGTGGTGACCACCGAATGCTCGGGCTGGCCGATTTCGATCACCGATTTCTCGGTGAGCGTCGCGGTGGGGCAGGCCTGGACGCAGGCCCCGCAGGAGACGCAGTCGCTGTCGAGGAAGGACTGGTGCATGCCGGCCGCCACCCGGCTGTCGAAGCCGCGCCCCTCGATGGTGAGGGCGAAGGTGCCCTGCACCTCCTCGCAGGCCCGCACGCAGCGCGAGCAAACGATGCATTTGGAGGGGTCGTAGGTGAAATAGGGGTTGGAATCGTCCTGGGGCATATAGTGGAAATTGGCTTCGCCGCCCCGGGTGGCGGTGAAATGGTTCTCCCCCTCCTGGCCATAGCGCACGTCGCGCAGGCCCACCGCGCCGGCCATGTCCTGCAATTCGCAATCGCCATTGGCGGCGCAGGTGAGGCAATCGAGCGGATGGTCGGAGATATAGAGCTCCATCACCCCCTTGCGCAGGGTCTTGAGCTGTTGCGTCTGGGTCCGCACCGCCATGCCCTCGGCCACCGGGGTGGTGCAGGAGGCCGGGGTGCCGTTGCGGCCCTCGATCTCGACGAGGCACAGCCGGCACGAGCCGAAGGCGTCCACCATGTCGGTGGCGCACAGTTTTGGCACCTTCATGCCCGCTTCCATGGCGGCGCGCATCACCGAGGTGCCCTCGGGCACGGTGACGGCGAAGCCGTCTATGGTGAGGGTCACGGTCTTTTCGGCCCGGGAGGCGGGGGTGCCGTAATCGGTTTCCTGGATCAGACTCATGGGAAAGCCTCCTCCTATTCGGCCGCGACCGCCGCCGGGCGGGGGACGAAATCCTGTGGGAAATGGGTGAGGGCGCTCATCACCGGATAGGGGGTGAAGCCGCCCAGCGCGCAGAGCGAGCCGAACTTCATGGTGTTGCAGAGGTCGGTGACGAGAGCCAGCGAGGCGTCGGGCTCGATGCCCAGCGCCAGCTTGTCCAGCGTCTCCACCCCGCGCGTCGAGCCGATGCGGCACGGGGTGCATTTGCCGCAGTTCTCCACGGCGCAGAATTCCATGGCGAAGCGGGCCATTTTCAGCATGTCGGCGCTGTCGTCGAAAACGGTGATCCCCGCATGGCCGATCAGCCCGTCCTTGGCGGCGAAGGCCTCATAGTCGAACGGGGTGTCGAACAGGGCAGGCGGGAAATAGGCGCCCAGCGGCCCGCCCACCTGCACGGCCTTGACCGGCCGGCCCGAGGCCGTGCCGCCGCCTATGGTTTCGATGATCTCGCCCAGCGTCAGCCCGAAGCCGGTTTCGAATAGGCCGGCATGCTTCACGTTGCCGGCGATCTGGATGGGGATGGTGCCGCGCGAGCGGCCCATGCCGAAATCCTTGTAATATGCGGCGCCCTTGTCGAGGATCACCGGCACCGAGGCCAGCGAGATGACGTTGTTGACGACGGTGGGCTTGCCGAACAGGCCCTGGAGCGCCGGCAGCGGCGGCTTGGCGCGCACCACGCCGCGCTTGCCCTCGAGGCTGTTGAGCAGCGAGGTTTCCTCGCCGCAGACATAGGCGCCCGCGCCCACCCGCACTTCCATGTCGAAGCCGCGCCCCGAGCCCAGCACCGCTGGCCCGAGAATCCCCTCGGCGCGGGCGATTAGGATGGCGGCGCGCATGGCGGCCACCGCATGGGGATATTCGGAGCGGATATAGATGAAGCCTTTGGTCGCCCCCACCGCCAGCCCGGCAATGGCCATGCCCTCGATGAGGACGAACGGGTCGCCTTCCATGATCATGCGGTCGGCGAAGGTCCCCGAATCCCCCTCATCGGCATTGCAGACGATATACTTCTGCTCGGCCACGGCGCCGCGCACCGTGTTCCATTTGATGCCGGTGGGAAAGCCGGCCCCGCCGCGTCCACGCAGCCCGGAATCGGTCACTTCGCGGACGATGTCCTCGGGGGCCATGGCGACGGCCTTTTCCAGCCCCCTGAGCCCGTCATGGCGGCGATAATCGTCGAGCGACAGCGGGTCCGTGACGCCGCAGCGTGCGAAGGTGAGCCGGGTCTGCCGGGCGAGGAAGGGAATGGCGTCGGTCGGCCCCAGAGCGAGGGGATGGGCGTCGCCATCGAGGAAGCCGGCCGCGAACAGGGACGCCACGTCCCCGGGCGCCACCGGCCCGAAGGCCCGGCGCGCGCCGCCCGAGTCCACCTCGACCAGCGGTTCGAGCCAGTGCATGCCGCGCGAGCCGTTGCGCACGATGCGGGCCGGGATGCCGCGCGCCGCGATTTCCTTTGCCATGGCGGCGGCCACGCCATCGGCACCCAGCGCCAGCGCCGCCGCGTCGCGGGGAATGAAAATGGTGATGCTCATGGACGCACCCTTTCGACGATCGCGACAATGCGCTCGTCGTCGAGCCGCCCGATCGGTTCCCCGTCCAGCAGGGCGGCGGGGGCGCAGGAGCACAGTCCGAGGCAATAGACCGGTTCGATGGTGACCGCCTGATCGGGGCTGGTTTCCCCCGAGCGGACCCCGAGCAGGGCGGTGAGCTTTGCGGCCACGGCCTCCGAGCCCATGGACTGGCAGGCTTCGGCGCGGCAGAGTTTCAAGACGTGCCGCCCGGCCGGCGCGCGGCGGAAATCGTGGTAGAAGCTCACCACGCCATGGATTTCGGCATTGGAGATGTTGAGCGTATCGGCAATGACCGGCAAAGCCTCCTGCGGCACATGGCCGAACGCTGCCTGCACCGCGTGCAGCATGGGCAGCAGCGGTCCCTCCAGATGCGTCATGTCCGCGATGATGTTCCGGGTCTGCGCCGCGGCGTCCGGCCCGGGATCCTGCAGCGCCATGCAGAATCCTCCTGTTCTTATGCGGAAAGGCTATTAAAGCGGCAAGAAACCGGCAAAATCAATAAAGCAATGCCGTTGCACGATAGATAATCTCTATCAAAATGCCGCGCGCGTCAGGGCCGGTAGATCAGTCCGTCGCTCAATCGCAGCAGGGCGTCGCGGGCGCCGGGCGCGGCGGCGATGATGGCGTCGCCCCGCGCCAGGTCGCCATCGGCGCAGAAGGGCGCCACCCAGCCCCCGGCCTCCTCGACCAGGAGGATGGCCGCCATGCAGTCCCAGGCGTTGATATGGGGCTCGAAATAGCCCACCAGCCGGCCCGCCGCCACATAGGCGATCATCAGGGCGCCCGATCCGTTGCGGTAGAACATGCCGCCGGCTTCGAGCAGGCGGTCGGCGAAGGTGGTGATATAGGTGCGCGGAATGCGGTAATTGGCTCCCATGCCCAAGAGGCCCGACTGGATGGTCCGCTCGCGGTCGACGGCGAGGGGCTGGCCGTTCAGCCACGCTCCGCCGCCCCGGACCCCGTGATAGAGATCGTCGACCCGTGGCGCGCAGATGGCGCTGGCCACCGGGCGGGTGCCGTCATGGACGGCGATCGACACGCACCAGTCCGGCATGCCCATGACGAAGGGGCTGGTGCCGTCGATGGGATCGATGATCCAGGTATAGCCGCTTTTGGTCGGCACGGGGGCGTGCTCCTCGCCCAGCAGCCCGTCCTCGGGAAACAGCGCCGCGATGCGCGTGGCGATCAGGGTCTCGACCTCGCGGTCGGCGATCGACACCACGTCCTGCGGGCTGGCCTTGGCCTCGATGGCGAGGTCTGCCCGGGCCTCGAAATAGCGCAGCGCCAGGGCTCCGGCCTCGCGCGCGATGTCCCGCACCGCGTCGTGGCGGGCAGCGTGTTCGGAATTGGGAACCATGTCAACTTTCCAAAAGCGTGAAGCCGTCGGGGCGGATCTCGACATCCACCCGGTCGCCGCTGGCCAGCGGGGCGGAGGTGATGGGGGCCGAGACCAGCAGCGGACCATAGGCGGTCTCGACCAGATATTCGTAGCGCGACCCCAGATAGATGGCATTGGTCACCGTGGCGCTCCCCTGGGGCGCGGCGGCAAGCGCGATCTGCTCGGGGCGCACCGAGATGGTGGCGGGGCCGTTGCCGGGGCCGCCGGGCAGCGTCAGGGCGAGGTCGCCGGCCACGAAGGACGTGCCCTCGAACTGCCCCTCGATCAGATTGGCATCGCCGATGAAGTCGGCCACGAAGCGCGAGCTGGGGCTGTTGTAGAGCTCGCGCGGGGTGCCGATCTGGGCGATGCGGCCCTGGTTCATCACCACGATGCGGTCGGACACCGCCAGCGCCTCCTCCTGGTCGTGGGTGACATAGACCGCCGTGAGGTTGAAGCGGCGTTGCAGGTCGCGGATTTCCTCGCGCACCCGGCGGCGCAGCTTGGCGTCCACATTGGAGAGCGGTTCGTCGAACAGCAGCACGTCGGGCTGCTGCACGATGGCGCGGGCCACGGCGACGCGCTGCTGCTGGCCGCCCGAGAGTTCCGAGGGCAGGCGCTTGCCCAGCCCCTCGAGCCCCAGCATGGCGAGGATTTCCATGCCCCGCTCGGCCGCCGCCTTCTTGTCGCCGCCCCTTATGGTGGGACCATAGGCGACGTTGTCGATGACGGTCATATGGGGAAACAGCGCGTAGGACTGGAACACCATGCCCACATTGCGCTCGGCGGCGGCGCGGGTGGAAACGTCCTGGCCGGCGATGCGCACCGTGCCCTCGCTGGGCAGTTCCAGCCCGGCGATGAGGCGCAGCGAGGTGGTCTTGCCGCATCCCGAAGGCCCGAGAAAGGTCACCAGTTCGCCGCGCCGGATCGAGAAGCTGATCCGGTCGACCGCCGTCACGCTGCCATAGCGCTTGACCACGTCGACAAATTCGATGGCGGTTTCCGTCATGGGTTCTCGGGTCCTATTCTGCGGGCAGGGCGGCCGGTGGCTTATGCATCTCGCTGCGGCGGCCGAGCTGGCGCCGGCCGACCAGCAGCTGGATGATGGCGATGCACACGATCATGATGATCATCAGCACCGCCGAATAGGCGATGGCCAGCGGGTATTCCCCGTTCTCGACCCGGCCCATGATATAGGCGGTGGCCATGTTGTGGCGGGCGCTGACGAGGAAGATCACAGCCGAGACCGCCGTCATCGCCGTGACGAAGGCATAGACCATCGAGGTGAAGATGGCCGGGCGGATCAGCGGCAGCACCACGGTGCGCAGGGTGGCGAAGCCGTTGGCCCCCATGGTCTGGCTGGCTTCCTCCATGGAGCGGTCGATCTGCGACAGCGCGGCGATGCCTGCCCGCATGCCCACCGGCATGTTGCGGAACATGAAGCAGATGACGAGGATGGCCATGGTGCCGGTGATGTCGACCGGGGGCACGTTGAAGGCGGCGACATAGGAGACGCCGACCACCGTGCCCGGAATGGCGAAGCTGAGCATGGTGCCGAACTCGAAGGCGCCCTTGCCGGCAAAATTCTGCCGCGCGATGAGATAGGCGGTGAGGATGCCGATCGCCGTGGTCAGCGGGGCGGCGATGGCCGAGACCAGCACGGTGGTCTGCAGCGAATCCCAGGCCGAGCCGTAGAGCTGCAGGCCGAACTGGCCGAATTCGAAGGCGAAGGCGGTGGAGAGGTGCCTCAGCGTCGGGGCGAGGTCGAACCGCGCCACGTCGGTGACGAACCCCCCGATCACCACGATGGCATAGACCCCGAGGGTGAAGAGGATCCACGGGATCACCGCCAGATAGACCGCCGCCTTGAGCGGGTCGGGCAGGGGGGCCGAGAGCCCGGCATCGGATTTCCCGGTCACCGTCACATAGGATTTCTTGCCCAGCCAGCGGGTCTGTAGCCAGAAGGCGCTCAGCGTCAGGGTCAGGAGGATGATGGCCAGCACCGCCGCATTGCCCAGGTCGTAGCGCGCCCCGACCACGGCAAAGAAGATGCGGATCGACAATACGTCATAGCCGCCGCCCAGAACGATCGGATTGCCGAAATCGGCCAGGCTCTCGATGAAGGCGAGAAGGAAGGCGGCGGCGAGGCCGGGACGCAGCAGCGGCCAGGTCACGGTGCGGAAGGTCGCGAAGGGCTTTGCGCCCAGCGTCTTGGAGGCTTCCTCCAGCGTCGGGTTGATGGCCTCTACCGTGCCCAGCAGCACGAGGAAGGTGATGGGGGCGAAGGCCAGCACCTGGGCGAGGAGAATGCCCGGCAGGCCATAGACCCAGCGGGTGCGGGGGATATCGAACAACAGGTCGAGCCAGCCGGTCACCACCCCGGTGCGGCCGAACAGGACGATGATGGCGACGCCGACCACGAAGGGCGGCGTGATGATGGGCAGGATGGAAATGGCTCGCAGGGCGCCCTTGAAGCGGAACCCCGTGCGCGCCACGATCAGCGCCAGGGCCAGTCCCAGCGCGGTGGAGCAAAGGCCCGACAGGATGCCCAGGATCAGCGTGTTGATCACCACGCCGCATTTGCGGTCGCCGACCAGGCAGTCGAGGCCCCAGAGGTCGGGCGCGGTGAAGCGGGTGACGAACAGGCCGGGCTGGAATACCCCGTCCGGGGTGAACAGCGCCGCCGATCCCAGCCGCAGGATGGGGAAGAAGACGAACAGCGTCAAAAGGGTGATGACGAAGATCACCGCATTGGCCGCGAAGCGCTCGCCGCGGCAGAAGCCGCGCATGGCGAGGCTGTCGGCGATGATGCCGGTGAGCGCGATGCCCAAGGCAAAGCCGCCCACGCCAAGCCCGGGCTGCCCGAGAGCCGCGGCGGGCATGGCTTGGGCAATGCCATCGATCGCCGGGCCGCGCAGGCCGATGCCGAAGGCCTGACCGAGATAGAGGATGGCGGCCGCCCCGGCCAGCCAGGGCACGGCGGCATGGGCCGGCCAGCGCTCGCCCCGGCCCAGCCGCAAGCCGGCGAAGGCGAGCATCGCCAGCACCGGCGGCAGCAGCCACCAGCGCCCGGCAAGGGCTTCGGTCAGGGCCGAACCGAGCAGGGAGGCTCCGCCGCCGGTATCGGGCGGCGGGAGCTTGTACCAGGGCAGGACCAGCACGGCGGCCAGCCCCACAAGGAGCCACAGGCCGCCGAGCCGGTTGACGAGGGTGAGGGCCTGCCTCACCGCGAGCCGATCTCCTGATCCCAGCGCGACAGCAGCCGGCTGCGTTCGTCGGACGAGCCATAGAGGGCGAAATCATAGTCGATCAGGAGGATGTCCTCGAGATTGGGGGATTCCTCCGGCGTCGCCGCGTTCATGTTGGACGGCACCTGGAAGGAATTGGCCTGGGCGCCCAGCTCCTGGGCTTCCGGAGTCAGCACCCAATCATAGAACAGGCGGGCGTTTTCGGGGTTGGGGCCGCCTTCGATGAGACTCATCGAGCCCACCTCATAGCCGGTGCCCTCGCAGGGGGCGACCACCTGGATCGGCGAACCGGAGACCGCTTGGGTCACCGCATCGTGCATGAAGACGATGCCGATGGTGGTTTCTCCGGTGCCGGCGGCGCGGATGGGGGCCGAGCCCGAGCTGGTATATTGGGCGATATTGTCGTCCAGCGCGGCGAGATATGCGAAGGCCTCGTCCTCGCCCATGAGCTGCACCAGGGTGGCCAGCATGGTGTAGGAGGTGCCCGAGGAATTGGGATTGGCGACCTGGATCTCGTCGCGATAGGCCTCGTCGAGCAGGTCCGCCCAGCATTTGGGAGCGTTTTCGCTGGCCGGGTCGATCAGGTCGGTGTTGTAGCCGAAGCCCAGCGCGCCGGCATAGACGCCCACGGTGCGGTAATCGGCGGTCTCGGCCTGGCGCACCGCCCAATCCTGGAGCTGGTCGAGCATGGGCGATTCATAGACCGAGGTCAGGCCCTCCTGAGCGGCCTGCAGATGCGGATCGCCGGTGCCGCCCCACCACACGTCGCCGCGCGGCTGGCCTTCCTCGGCCTTGAGCTGGGCATAGGTCTCGCCGGAGGATTTGCGGGTCATCAGGACGTTGATGCCGGTTTCGCGCTGGAAGGTTTCCGACAGCAGCCGGCAGATGCCCTCGTCGGCGGCGCAATAGAGCACCAGTTCGCCCGACTGGGCGTTGACTGCGCCGCTGGTGCCGAGCAGCGCGGCCGCGGCGAGGCCGGACATGGCGATCGCACGAATCATGATCTCTCTCCCTTATATGGCCTTTGCATGGCCGTTTATCGCCGGACCCTCCCGTCCGGCACTGATGCCAGCTAAACAGCTAATGCACTGGTGTGCAATAGCCTGCTTCTCACCACGCGCCACAACCCTCGTGCACAGGCGTGCAAAAAATCACCAAGCGCGTGCCGGCGCGCCGGCCAACCGTATGCGCTAACGGCATGCGCATGCCGGTTTTCCAGTTAAAACAATGGCTTCGCGTCGAATTATTCGCGCTTGCACAGGTGTGCAAAAAATCCTTGACTTGCCCGGCGAGCGATTTAGTCTCGAAGGCATGGAGAGGATCGGCCCGTCCGGTCCGGAGCAGAGATGCCGTTTCCGCCCTGGCGGAACAAGGCATCCGGGAGGAAGAATGACCAAGCCTTCAGCGCCGCCCGCGGCGTCCCGTTTCCACATCCATGCCCAAGGGGCGCGGTCATGAGCGCGGCGGCGGATCGCGGCGTTCCCTCCGCCCGGCCGGGCCTGTGGCAGCGGCTGCGCTACCGGGTCCGCATCGCCCTGCGCGAACCGACCACGCTGATCGGCATCCTGGCGGCGCTGCTGTTCGCCTATCTCATCATCGTGCCCATCCTGTCGCTGCTGGTCGATGCCGGGCGGGTGCAGTTCGGCGACGAGCGGCGCATCGGCACCGAGCCGGGGGCCTGGACCTTCTATTATATCAGCCGGGCGCTGTTCTCGCCGGTGGCGGGCAATCTCTTCTGGGCGCCGCTGGTCAACACGCTCTCGGTCGCCTTCGGGGCCATCGGCATTTCATTGGCCATTGGCGGGCCGCTGGCCTGGCTGGTGAGCCGCACCGACATGTTCGCCCGGCGCTGGTTCGCCACGGCGCTGATCGTCCCGTTCATGCTGCCGGCCTGGACCTTCGCGCTGGCCTGGACCACCCTGTTCAAGAACCGCTCGGTGGGCGGGCAATTGGGCTGGTTCGAGGCGCTGGGGCTCACCCCGCCCGATTGGCTGGCCTATGGGCAGGTGCCGATCACCATCATCCTGGCGCTCAACTACATCCCCTTCTTCATCCTCCTGTTCGGCAACGCCCTGCGCCGCTTCGACAGCCAGCTCGAGGATTCGGCCCGCATGCTGGGCGCCAGATCCTCCACCGTGGCGCTGAAAATCATCGGCCCCATGATGCTGCCGGCCCTGATGAGCGCCATCATCCTCGCCTTCGCCAAATGCATCGGCGAGTTCGGCGTCCCCTATGTGCTCGGCCTGCCGGTCAATTACGACCTTCTGGCCACCGGGCTCTATCGTTCCATCTCCTCGCGCCAGACCGGGGTGGCCGCGGTGCTTGCCGCCGCCATCATGCTGATCGGCATCGTCTCGCTGCTCATCGATGCGCGGCTGGTGCGCGAGGCGCGCAAATTCGTCACCGTGGGCAATAAGGGCGCCATGGCGCGGCAGAGCGCGCTGGGCCCGCTGCGCATCCCGGCCACCGCCTTCGCGGCGCTGATCTTTCTTATTTCGGTCGGCCTGCCGCTGCTCACCCTGACGCTCTCCACCGTCATGCGGGTGCCGGCCAATTTCGCGCTGTCGAACTTCACCCTCGACTACTGGATCGGCACCAATCTCGAAACCGTCGCCCTGCGCACCGGCATCCTCTTGTCGCCGGCCCTGTGGAGCGCCGCCTTCAACACGCTGACCATCGTGGGCACCGCCTCGATCTGTTCGGGCCTGCTCGGCCTCCTGGTCGGCTATGTGGTGGTGCGCACCCCGCTGCGGCCGCTGGCGGTGTTCCTGCGCCAGGTCACGTTCCTGCCCTATCTCGTCCCCGGCATCGCGTTCGCGGCGGCCTATCTGTCGCTGTTCGCCGTGCAGCGCGGCCCGATCCCGGCGCTTTACGGCACGGCGGCCATCCTCATGCTGGCGCTGGTCGCCGACCAGATGCCCTATGCCTCGCGGGCCGGCATCTCGGCCATGATGCAATTGGGCAAGGACCCCGAGGAAGCGGCGCAGGTCTCGGGGGCCGGCTGGTTCCGCCGCATGGTCTCCATCGTCGTCCCCATCCAGAAGGGGGCGCTGGTCACCGGTATCCTCCTGCCGTTCATTTCCGGCATCAAGGGGCTGAGCCTCTTCGTCATCCTCGCCGTGCCGGCCACCGACGTGCTCACCACCTATTCGCTGCGCCTGGTCGATTACAACTACACCCAGGCCGCCAATGCGGTGGTGCTGATCATCGCCGCCATCGCCTATTTCGGGACCCTTCTGGCCCAGAAACTCACCAAGACCAACCTAGCCGACGGATTAGGGAGCTAAGCCATGCCCGCAATCACCCTCTACGGCGCCCGGAAGAATTACGGCGGCAGCGCGCCCGACGCGGTGTCCGACCTCGACCTGGTCATCGACGATGGCGAGTTCATGTGCCTGCTCGGCCCCTCGGGCTGCGGCAAGACCACCACGCTGCGCATGGTGGCCGGGCTCGAGCATCTCTCCGGCGGGCGCATCGCCGTGGGCGAGCGCGTCGTCGATTGCGTCACTTCGGGCACCTTCGTCTCCCCGGAAAAGCGCGGCATGGGGCTGGTGTTCCAGAGCTATGCGCTGTGGCCGCACATGACCATCGAGCGCAATACCGATTTCGGCCTGCGCCTGCGCAAGGTCCCTCGGGCCGAGCGCCAGGAGCGGGTCGAGAAGGTCATGAAGACCCTCGGCATCGAGAAGTACCGCGACCGCTATCCCTCCCAGCTCTCGGGCGGGCAGCAGCAGCGCGTGGCGCTGGCCCGCATGCTGGCCGTCAACCCCGACGTGCTGCTGCTCGACGAGCCGCTGTCCAATCTCGACGCGCGCCTGCGCCTCGAGATGCGGGCCGAATTGAAGCGCCTGCACGAGGAATTCAAGACCACCATCGTCTTCGTCACCCATGACCAGTGGGAGGCCATGACGCTGGCCACCTCGATCGCGGTGATGAGCGAGGGCGCGCTGCAGCAGGTCGGCACGCCCAACGACATCTATGAGCGCCCCGCCAACCGGTTCGTCGCCGAATTCGTCGGCAGCCCGCCGATCAATATCGTCGAGATGGGCGAAGGCAGCACCAATCCGCTGGCCGTGTCGGCGCGGGCCTATTTCGCCCGCCACCATCCGCGCCTCGCCGATATCGGCTCGATCGGCATGCGCCCGGAATCCGTGGCCTTCGCGCTGGACGAGAAGGCCATTCCCGACGGCGCCTTTTCCGAAAAGGCGGTGGTCTCGGGGGTGCTGCCCACCGGCGGCTCGTGGATCATCGAGCTCGCCGCCCAGGGGGCCAAACTGTTCCTGACCACGCACCAGCCGCCGGCCATCTCCGATGGCGATGCGGGCTGGTTCCATATCCGCCCCGAAACGCTGCACGTCTTCGACGCCGAAGGCGTGCGCCACGCGGCGGCCGATACCCAGCTTCGGGGCGAAGTTGGTTCGACGGCCCGCAGGGCCACCCGGAAAGTGCCGGCCTGAGGAGGCGGCTCACAAGAGGAGGACGACCACAGTGAACACGACTTTGCGATTGCGGCGGCTGGGCATGGGGGCCGGGGTTCTGGCCATGGCGCTGGCCGCCGGGCCGGCCTGGGCGCAGAATGCCTGGGACGCCGAGGGGTTCGATCTCGACGCCCTCGTCGCGGCGGCGCAGGCCGAGCCCGGCATCACCGTCTATGACAGCACCGGCAAGATCGTCGAGATCGCCGAGGCCTTCGCCGCGACCTATGGGGTCGAGGCGACCGGGGTCAAGGTCTCGACCGGGGCGCAGATCGATCAGGTGATGCGCGAGGGGCAGGCCGGCAATGTGGTGGGCGACGTCGTCGTGGTCCAGGACGTGCCGCCGGCCATGGCGCAATTGGTGCCCATGGGGCTTTTGGAAAGCTGGACGCCGCCCGATCTGGTCGATGTCATCCCCGAGGGGATGCGCGATCCGGTGATCATCGTCTCCAGCCCCAATGTGTGGACCTACAATACCGAGGTCTACGAAAGCTGTCCGGTGAGCAATATCTGGGAGCTGACCGAGCCGGAATGGAACCGCAAGCTCGCCATGCAGGACCCCCTGGGCAAGCCGACCTATACCGACTGGTTCAACCAGATGGAGATGCATTTCGACGAAGCCGTCGCTTCGGCCTATGAGGCCCATTACGGCGCCCCGCTCGACACCGATGAGGAGAGCGCCACCAAGGCCTGGGTCAAGGCGCTGGCCGCCAATTCGCCGCTGCTGACCGATTCCGATTCGGCGGCCGGGGATTCGGTGGGGGCGCGCGGGCAGGCCGAGCCCTTCATGGGGCTGATGGCCACCGCCAAGTTCCGCGACAACGCCCCGGACGGGCTGGCGCTGGGCCTGTGCACCGGGCTCGATCCCTTTTCGGGCTGGATGTATCCCGGGATCGGCATGATCTCGACCCAGACCGACAGCCCCAATGCGGCGCGGCTGTTCATCCGCTACCTGCTGACCGAGGAGGGCATCGCCCCGCAAAGCGCCGATGGCAAGCTGTCGTCCAACACCGAGGTCCCGGCCCATCCCGAGGACCTGTCCGGGGTGGCCGACTATCTCGACGAGATGATGCCATATTCCACGGCCACCGCCATGGACGATTTCGACACCCGTCAGGACTGGCAGGATTTCTGGCGCATGAATTACACCCGCTGACCCCTGCGGCGGCCGGCCCCGATCCGGGCCGGCCGTCCCTTTCGGTGCCCTGACAACAAGACCGGCGCGATGGGATGTCGCGCGCGGCAAGGAGATTCTATGTCAAAACTTCCCCGGACCCGCCTTTTCGCCGCCTTCGCAGCGGGCCTGATGCTCACCGCCGCGCCGGCCATGGCGCAGGAGGACTTCGATCTCGATGCCTTGATCGAAGCGGCGCGGGCCGAACCGCCCATCACCGTCTATGCGGTGACCGGTAAGATCGTCGAGACGGCCGAGGCCTTCACCGCCGCCTATGGCGTCGAGGCCGAAGGCCGCAAGGTCAACGAGGCCGACCAGGTCGAATTGCTGATCCGCGAGAGCCAGGCCGGCAATATCGTCGGCGACGTCTCGGTGGCCGCCGACGTGGCCGCCATCGCCGCGCAGCTCGTGCCCTTCGACATCGTCGAGAGCTGGGTGCCCGGCGATATCGCCCAAAATATCGCGCCGCAATGGAGCGATCCGCTGGTGCTGGTCAACGATCCGCACGTCTTCACCTACAATACCGAGGTCTACGACACCTGCCCGGTGAGCAATATCTGGCAGCTCACCGAGCCCGAATATGCCCGCAAGGTCGCCATGCTCGATCCGCTGGTCAAACCCAATTACGCTGATTGGTTCAACCAGATGGAAATGCATTACGACGACGCGATGGCCGCGGCCTATGAGAGCCATTTCGGCACCCCGCTCGAAACCGACGAGGCGAGCGCCACCGCCGCCTGGGTCAAGGCCTATGCCGAAAACCAGCCGCTTTTGGGGGATTCCTCCTCGGTCGCCGAGGCGATCGGCGCGCCGGGCCAGGACGATCCCTTTTTCGGCCTCAGCTCGGTGGCCAAATATCGCGACAACCTGTCGAGCGATTTCAAGCTCGGGCTGTGCGCCGGCATGGAACCCTTCATCGGCTGGCTGTATCCGGGGCCGGGGGTGATCGCCTCGGGCACCGACAGCCCCAATGCGGCGCGGCTGTTCATCCATTACCTGCTCACCGCCGAGGGCATCGCGCCGCAGGCGGTGGACGGCAAGATCTCGACCAATACCGATATCGGCCTGCCCGATGACGAGCCCTCGGGGATCTCCGACCACCTCGACGCGCTGATGACCTTCTCGATGGCGACCGCCGAGGCCGATTTCGACGCACGGCAGGACTGGCAGGATTTCTGGCGGCTGCACTATTCGCGGTAACGCCGCCCGCTCCGGCCGCCGGCGGTCCGCCGCCGGTAGCCAAGGCATAAGACGAGACGACAAGATCGGACGAGCCCGGACAACGGGCCAGAGGGAAGTCAGCCGGCAGCATCGCTGCCTTTTTTGGAGGAGAAACGAGACATGAAACCGAACCGCACCGGGCGGTGCTTCGCCGCCGCCATCGCGGCCCTGATGCTGGCCGGGACATCCCCGCTGGCCGTGGCCCAGGAGGAATTCGACCTCGACGCGCTGATCGCGGCGGCGCGCGCCGAACCCCCCATCACCATCTATGACAGCACCGGCAAGATCGTCGACATGGCGGAAGCCTTTTCCAGCACCTATGGGGTGCAGGCGACCGGGGTGAAGGTCTCGGCCACCGCCCAGTTCGAGCAGGTGACCCGCGAGGCGCAGGCCGGCAATGTGCAGGGCGACGTGGCGCTGATCACCGACACCCCGGCCGCCGTGGCCCAACTGCTCCCGCAGGGCTATGTGGAGAGCTGGCTGCCGCCGGACATGGCGGACACGATTCCCGCTCAGTTCCAAAGCCCGCTGGCCATCACCACCAATGCCAACGTCTTCGCCTATAACACCGAAGTGCATGAGAGTTGCCAGGTGACCAATATGTGGCAATTGACCGATCCCGAATGGGAGGGGCGCTTCGCCATGGTCGATCCGCTCACCAAGGGCACCTATCCGGACTGGTTCAACCAGATGCAGACCTATGCCGACGATCAGGTGGCCCAGGCCTATGAGGATTATTACGGCACGCCCCTGGTCACCGACCAGCCCAGTGCCACCGCCGCGTGGGTGGTGGCACTGGCCGAAAGCGGCCCGCTGGTCACCGATGGCGACGATGCCATCGCCGAGGCAGTGGGCGTGCCCGGCCAGGCCGATCCCTTTGTGGGCCTGCTCAGCTCCGCCAAGTTCCGCGACAATGCCGATTCGGGCTATGTGCTGGGGCTGTGCACCGATCTGCGCCCCTGGGTGGGGTGGAGCTATACCAAGCTGGGGCTGATCGCCTCGGGCACCGACAGCCCCAATGCGGCGCGGCTGTTCATCCATTACGTGCTCACCGAGGACGGCATCATGCCCCAGATGGTGGATGGCAAGATCCCCACCAATACCGACATCGCCATGCCCGACGACGAACCCTCCGGCCTCATGGCCGTCCACGACCTGGTGTTCGGCTATGATTCGGCCACCGCGCTCGAGGACTGGGACGCCCGTCAGGACTGGCAGGATCTCTGGATGGTCCACCTCAAGCGTTAGCCCCCCAACCATCCAGCGGGGCGGCGGCTCCCTTCGCCGCCCCAATTTATGAGGAATATCGCCGTGTCCGTTTCAGCTCCCGCCTCCCGCTCCTCCTTCGATCCCGCCCTTGCCGCCCATCTGCGCGCGGTCGCCGTCAGCGCCGCCCTCTCGGTGCGCGACGATCTGCTGGCCGCCTTCCGCAGCCCCATGGCGGCGGAGACCAAGGTCGATTTCCACGATATCGTCACCATCCACGACAAAGAGACCGAGGCGCGGCTGAAGCGCTTCATCGCCCGCGCGGTGCCCGATTCGCGCTTTGTCGGCGAGGAGGGCGGCACCGAGGGGGAAGGGCGCATCGCCTGGTATATCGATCCCATCGACGGCACCGCCAATTTCGTCTCCGGCCTCGCCTTCTGGTGCGTCTCGATCGGGGCGGTTGTCGAGGGCGAGATCGTGGCCGGGGTGGTGTTCGATCCGGTCAGCGGCAACATGTTCAGCGCCGATGGCGGCGGGGCGTGGCTCAATGACAGGGCGCTGGTCTCGCGGGCTCGGCCCAGCGAGGACGAGGCGGTGCTGATCACCGGCTATCCGGTGGCCCGCGATTTCCGCCTCGACGGGCGCGCCGTGGCCCTCGATCGCTTCGCCACCCTCGCCGAGCGCTTCTCCGCCGTCCGGCGCCCCGGCAGCGCCGCCCTCAGCCTGTGCCATGTGGCGGCGGGCTGGGCCGATGCGGCCATGGGGTTCGGGGTCAATGCCTGGGACGTCACCGCTTCCATCCTCATCCTGCGCCGGGCCGGCGGCCGCTATACGCCCTACCGGCTCGGCAAGGTGCCGCCCGGCGCGGCGGACTTCCTGTGCCCGGGTTATGTGGCCGTCGGGGAGGGCGGCGACTATCCGACGCCGGACGCCATCGCCGCGGCCATCTCGGCGCACCGGGAAACCCTCGTCCCCTCACCCTCCCATTGAATTCAGAGTAGTCGACCATGTCAGCAGTCTCCCAGCACGCACACCCCATTCCGGCCACCAGCCCGGAGGGCCTCGACCGGCGCGAAGCGGCGCTGTTGCGCCTCATCCGCGAGGCCGGGGCCCTGGCCCAGGCGGCGTTCGCCGCCGATGCCGGAGGGTTCGAGATGAAGGGGCCGCAGGATTTCCTCACCGTCACCGATGCGGCGGTGGAAAAGCTGGTGCGCGAACGCCTCGACCAGCTGTTTCCCGAGGACGGGTTCGTGGGCGAGGAATCGGGCTCGGCCCCCGGCGCCATCGTCTGGGTGGTCGATCCCATCGACGGCACGGCCAATTTCGCCCGCCGCATTCCCCATTACTGCATCTCCATCGCCCTCGCCGCGCCGCAGGAAATCCTGCTCGGGGCGATCTACGATCCGGTGCATGACGAGCTTTATTTCGCCCGCAAGGGGCGTGGCGCGACCCGCAACGGGGCGCCGATCGCCGTGTCGGGGGTCACCGATCCGCAATCGGCCTGCGTCGAGCTGGGCTGGTCGGTGCGCGTCCCCAACGCCACCTATCTCGACGTGCTGGGCAAGATGCTCGATGCGGGCACCAATATCCGCCGCGCCGCCACCGGCGCGCTCGGCCTCGCCTATGTGGCCGATGGGCGTTCGGACGCCTATGCGGAACTGCACATGCATCCCTGGGATTGCCTGGCCGGGCTGCTGCTGGTGCGCGAGGCGGGAGGATTGGTATGCGATTTCCTCGCCGCGGACGGGCTGCGCTCGGGGGGCGGGGTGCTGGCCGCGGCGCCGGGCGTTGCCGGGCTGATGGCCGAGGCCACGGGAATTGCGTTAAATCTCTAGCGCGGCCGCACCGATTTGCGCCATACGGTCTGGGTCTGGAAGCGCATCGGCTCCTGCACCTGGCGGATCTGGGTGTGGTGGTCGATGAGGTTGACCACGTGGTCGGCGATCTGGTCGATGGGCTGGCGGAAGGTGGTCAGCTCATAGGACGACCAGCCGGCCTGCTCGATATCGTCGAACCCCACCACGCACAATTCGTCGGGCACGGTGAGCCCGAATTCGTTGCGCGCCGCGTCGAGAAAGCCGCAGGCGAGGAGATCGGTGACGCAGAACACCCCGTCGGGCCGGTCGGCCCGGCTCAGCACCAGCCGCGCCGCCTCGACCCCCGATTGATAGGCGGTCGGGCCCAGTTCGGTGACGCTCACCGGGACCCCCGCCGCCTCCGCCGCCGCGACGAAGGCCTTCTTGCGCGCCGACAGCGAGGCCGAGCCCACCGCCGAGGCGATCACCGCCAGCCGCTTGCAGCCGGCCCGGTCGAGCATGTCGAAGGCCTGCCGCGCCGCCGTGCGGTTGGTCACCATGATGGTTTCGGGACCCGGCACCGGATCGTCGCGGTTGACGAGGATGACGTGCTGGCCATTGTTGAGGCAGGTCTCGATGAGCGAGGCGGCGGGCTGGCCGGACAAGACGATGGTCGCGTCGGCGCGGTAGTGCAGCGTCTGGCGCAGCGCCGATTCCACCGAGGCGTTCTGGCCCGAGGAGTTGATCACCATGGCCACCTTGTCGGCCGCTTGCAGGCGGCGGGTCAGCGCCTCGATCATCGCCGCCTGATAGGGGGTGTTGATGTCGGTCACCACCAGCGAGACGATGTTGGAGCGGTCGCGGATCAGGCCGCGCGCCAGGTGGTTGACGTGATAGCCCAGTTCCTCGGCGGCTTCGAGCACCCTTTTGCGCGTGGTGGGCGAGACGCTGGCGCCGTCGGTGAAAGTGCGCGACACCGCCGAGCGGGAGACGCCCGCCCGGTCGGCCACCTGCTGCGCGCTCACAAAGGACTTCCCTTGCGTCCGGTCCGGTCTGGCTTGTTTCATGCGGGCCCCATGGGATGGCGATGCTCTCGCAGCGCAATTGCACAGCTGTGCGAAGACTGCAACGCCGGATGTTCCGTGCCGTTCCCCTTATAAGGGGAGCCCGGTTGCAGGGCAATCGCGTCCGAGGCCGGCGAAAGGGCGGCTCGGTTGACGGAATTGCACAGGTGTGCAAAATTGGCGTCCGGTGCTGTGGAGGACGCACCGGCGCGCGCGGCCGCGCCGTCGCGGCACCCCCGCATCTTCCCTTTCCCCGGCAGCAAGGACACTCCCTGATGGCACAGATTGCCCCCCGTTACGATCGCCCCAATATCAGCCTTGTCGCCACCGATGTGGGCGCCGACAAGGTGTCGCTGTTCATCGGGGGGACCGAGGGTGCGCGCGATCTCGACCTCCTGCGCGAGAACGGCATCTCGACGGTGATCAACTGTGCGGTCAATCTCGATTTCAACTATGTGCTCGATCCCGACCATCCGGCCGGGCCGGGCAAGGTCGCGGCCGGGCACGGGGCCGTCCGCACCTACAAGATCGGGCTGATCGACGGCGACGGCAATCCCTCGCGCATGATCCTGGCCGGCTATTACATCCTCGACGGCGCCCTCAAGCAGCAGCTTCCCGAGCGCCCCAGCTATCCGCTGCGCGAGCGCGGCAATGTGCTGGTGCATTGCCGTGGCGGCCGCAGCCGCTCGGTGGCGCTGGTGTCGCTCTATCTGGCCCGTAACCAGCCCCATCTGTTCCCCACCTTCGAGGATGCCCTCGCCCATGTGCGCGAGCGGCGGGAATTGCGCCGCGACGAATGGTTCGAAACGCCCAAGCCCATGCTGGTCGCGGCGGCCAAAAAGGCCTCCGAGGCCATCGATCTTCTGGAGGGGGGTGGAAATTAGCTCGACCCTGGTTCTCATCGATCTGCTCGGCGCCGGTGCGCTGCTGCTCTGGGGGCTGCGCCTCATCAAGACGGGCATGCTGCGCGCCTTCGGCACCTCGCTGCGCTACTGGATCGGGAAAAGCACCAGAAACCGGGTCTCGGCGGTGGTGGTGGGCATCCTCGCCACCCTGGCCGTGCAATCCTCCACCGCCACAGCGGTGATCACCGCCTCGTTCGCCGCGCGCGATCTGGTCTCGGGCCTCATGGCCCAGGCCATCATGCTGGGGGCCAATATCGGCACCAGCCTCGCCGCGGTCATCCTCTCGCTCGACCTGCACTGGCTGTCGCCGGTGCTGATCCTTGTTGGCGTCGTCACCTTCAACCGCAGCCGCTACGCGGCCGGCAAGGGGGTGGGGCGGGCCATTCTGGGGCTGGGGCTGATGCTGCTCGCCCTGGCGCTGATGGGGCAGGCGACCGAGCCGGTCCGCACCTCCGACATCGTCATCTACATCCTCGCCCATCTGGGCGGCGCGCCGGTCTTTGCCCTGCTGTTCGCCGCCGGGCTCGCCTTCCTCGCCTCCTCCAGCCTTGCGGTGGTGCTGTTCGTCGTGCTGCTGGGCCAGGCCGGCATCGTCTCGCCCGAACTGGCGCTGGTGCTGGTGGCCGGGGCCAATCTGGGCGGCGCCGTGCCGCCCTATCTCGCCGTCTATGGGGAAGGGGTGGAGGCGCGCCGGCTCGCCGCCACCAATCTGGCCATTCGCGCCTTCGGCGCTTTTGCCCTTACCGGACTGGCCGGGGTGCTGGGCCCCGTGCTGCATCGCATATGGCCCGATACGGGGGTTCTGGCCCTCTCCGCCCATATCGGCTTTTCCACCGTGCTGCTGGTCGTGTTCCTGCCCGTGCTCGGTCCCCTGGCCCGGCTGGCCGAAAAGCTTATTCCCGACGCGCCCGAGGGCAAGGCCGCGCCGCGCTATCTCGACGAGAGCGCGCTGGCCACCCCGGCCCTGGCGCTGTCGGCGGCGGCCCGCGAAACCCTGCGGCTGGGCGACATGGTGCGCGAAATGCTCGAAGCGAGCATGATCGCGCTCAAATCCTCCGATCCGGCGGTGAGGGAGCAATTGGCCGAGATCGAGAACGACATCGACAGGGTGCATGGGGAGATCAAGATCTATCTCTCCCGCCTCGCCCGCGAGGAGCTCGACGAGGAGGATTCGCGCCGCGCCACCGAGATCATGTCCTATGCGGTCAATCTCGAGCATATCGGCGACATCATCGACAGTGGCCTCTCCGAGCTCGCCGCCAAGAAGGCCAAGCGCCGGCTGGCCTTTTCGGCCGAGGGCCTGGCCGAGATCGTGCGCTTTTACGACCGTACGCTGGAAATCCTCGACATCGCCCAGTCGGTGTTCCTCTCGCGCGATGCCGACCTGGCGCGCCAGCTCGCCGCCTGCAAGTCCGAGGTGCGCCGGCTGGAGACCGAATCCGCCGAGCGCCATCTCGAGCGCCTGCGGGCCCGGCGCACCGAAACGCTGGAGACCTCGGGCCTGCATCTGGACATCCTGCGCGACCTCAAGCGGGTCAACGCGCATCTGATTTCGGTGGCCTATCCCATCCTCGACGATATGGGCGCCCTGCGCGACACGCGCCTGCGCCCGTCCTCCAAGACCTGATCCCATGCACAGATTCGCCGTCATCGCCGACCCGCATTACCACGAGATCTTCCCCGGCTACCGCTTCGAGGGCGTGCCCTTCCGGGGGCGGCAGGGCGCCGCCATCCGCACCCGCGACGACAGCGCCGCCTCGACCCGCATCTTCAACGAAAGCTGGCTGGCCTTCCGGGCCGCGCTCGAGGCCTGCGTCGCCGAGGGCGTCCGCACCGTCCTCATCGCCGGGGACCTGACCGATGACGGCCAGATCGCCTCGATGGGTCCGGCGCTGGCCCTGCTGGCCCGTTACGAGGCCGAGCACGGCTTGCGCTTTTTCCTCACCCCGGGCAATCACGACGTCTACGGCATGAGCGGGCGGGACCACGCCAAGGCCTTTTATGACGCCGCGGGCGGCGCCACCTGGGTCACCAGCGACCCCGATGCCGTGCCCGGCCCCGGCCGCAGCGTGGTCGATCCGGCCATGTTCTGCCGCTCCTATGACGCGCTGGCCCCGCTCTGGGCGCCCTATGGCATCCAGCGTCGCCCCGAGGATTTTTACTGGGAATGCCCGTTCGGCACCGAGGACGCGTTTTCGGCCCGCATGTTCGAGATGGCTTCGCCGGACGGTTCGGTCACCCATCGCCAGCTCGACCTGAGCTATCTCGTCGAGCCCGAGCCCGGCCTCTGGGTCGTTTCGGTCGACGCCAATGTGTTCGCGCCGCGCAATGGCCGCCCCGACAACAGGCGCCCGGACGCCTTTGACGACAGCACCGATGCGGGCTGGAACGCCCTGGTGCGCCTAAAACCCTTCATCCTCGACTGGCTGGCCGATGTCTCAAAGCGCGCCCGGGCACTGGACAAGACGCTGGTGTGCTTCTCGCATTATCCGGTGCTCGATCCCTATGACGACACCGCCGCCGACGAGACGGCGCTGTTCGGCGCCACCCAGGCGGTGCGCCGCACCCCGAGCCCGGAGACCGCGCGCGCCGTGGCGCGCACCGGCATCGGCACGCATTTTTCCGGCCATCTTCATATCAGCGACAGCAACAGCGTCGCGGATGGCGGGGCGGCGCTCACCAATATCGCCATTCCCTCGCCGGTGGCCTTCCCGCCCGCCTTCGCCGTGGTCGCGGCCAATGGCCGGGAGATGGAGGTCGACCATATCCTGCTCGATTTCCCCGATTTCGATGCCTTCTTCCCCCTCTATGGCGATGACGCCTGGACGGGTGCCCGCTCCTATGGGGAATTCCTTTACGGCCATGTGCGCGAACTGGTGGTGCATCGCTACCTGAAGCGCGAATGGCCGCAGGATTTCGCGGCGGCGCTGCAACGGCTCTCGGTGGCCGATCTCCTCGCCCTCGCCGAGCGCCCCGATCCCATCGCGCCGGCCGCCTATGCCCCGGCCGGGGAGGGGGAGGGTCCCAGCGGCGTCGATCTGGTCACCGACTGGTATGCGGCGCGCAAGGCGAGCGTGCTGGTGACCCGTTTCGTGCCCGCCTCCCGCATGGCGCTCTACCAGCGGCTGATCGCCGCCTATGCCGGCCGCTCCTGGCCCGACCCCTTATGCCTGCAAGCGCGGGTGCAGCGCTTCCTCGCCATGATGGCGCGCTATCTCGACGATGCGCGCCAGGATCGGGAGGCGGCGGAATGAGCCGGGGCCGGGCGCGCCGCTTCGATCTCGAGACCGCCCTCGACCGCGCCGAGGCGGTGTTTCGCGCCCGGGGCTTCGCCGCGGCCGGCATCAGCGACCTGATGGCGGCCATGGGCATCGGCGCCGGCAGCTTTTACGCCGCCTTCGACTCCAAGACGGCCCTCTATGAGCAGGTCCTCGCCCGCCACGCCCGGACCCGGCTGGCGGTGGCCCAGGCCGCGCTCGCCCATCCCGATGCGCAGCGGGCCCTCGACCGGCTGCTCGAAGCCACCGCCGACGATCTCTGCCGCCCCGGCATGGCCCCGGGCTGCCTGTTCGTCCTCTCCGGCGCGCAGCGATTGGACGGGCCGGCGCGCTGCTGGCACCGCTATCGCGCCGCCCTTGCCGAGGCGATCGCCGCCGCCTGCGCGCGGCTGGACCGGGCCGGGCCGCGCGCCGCGCACATCCTTGCGATCCTCGATGCCATGAGCATCGCCGCCCTCGTCGGCAGCGAGCGCGCCGCCCTCATGGACGCGGCGCGCGCGGCGCTGGACTGCCACATGGCCGCCGCGTCGCCGGGCGGTACGTCCCTAGCGGCCTAACAGCCATTCATGCTCTTTCTGGTTGTGGAATTTCCACGTCCGCTTCGGCCCGGCCATGACGTTGAGATAATAGAGGTCATAGCCATGGATGGCCGCGCAGGGGTGGTAGCCTTTGGGGACCAGCGTCACCACCCCGTCCTCGATCAGCATGGTTTCGTCGAGCGCGCGGTCGTCGGTATAGACCCGCTGGAAGCCAAAACCCTGGGGCGGGTCGAGGCGGTGGTAATAGGTTTCCTCGAGATAGGATTCGCGCGGCAGGTCGTCCCGGTCGTGCTTGTGCGGCGGATAGGACGAGGTGTGTCCGCCCGGGGTGATCACCTCGACCACCAGGAGGCTGTCGGCGGTCGGGTCGGTCTCGGGGAGGATATTGGTGACGTGGCGGGTATTGGTGCCTTGCCCCCGCGTCTCCTGGCTCATCGTATCGGGGGCGATCAGCCGCGCCGCCTTCTGCGTCAGGGCCGGGGCCGAGCAGACGGCTAGTTCCACATCGGTGACCGCTCTGGCTTCCCACTCCGCCTGTCCCGGCACATAGACCGCCGCCGGCTTGCCCGCGAAGGGGCTCTTGCGTTCGCCCACCGCGCCGAAATCCTTAGCCCCGGCGGTGATCTCGGCGGTTCCCGAGACCAGCACCAGGCACACCTCGCGCTCCCCCGTCGCCGCACCGACGCTTTCGCCGGCCTTCAGCCTGTGGAGCGCGAAGCCCACATAGGTCCAGCCGGCGCTGTGCGGCGTCACGTCGAGCACCTTGCCGCTGCTTGCGGATGGTTTGACGAGCAGTTGCGGCATGCTTCTCCTCCTAATCGGCGATGGTGAACCCGGCGCCGCCGAGCGCCTGGCGCAGATAGTCATAGCCCATTTTGGCATAGGTGAGCGGATGGGCCTTTTCCGGGTCCTGTTCCGCCTCGACCACCACCCAGCCCGCATAGCCGCCCAGTTCGGCGAACACGGCGGGGAAATCCACCAGCCCGTCGCCGGGCACGGTATAGACGCCGGCCAGCACCGAGCGGAGGAAGCTCCAGTCCTCGGCATTGGATTTGAGCATCATAGCGGCCCGCACGTCCTTGGCGTGCACATGGGCGATGCGGGCCTTGTGGTTGCGGGCCACGCGGGCCGGATCGCCGCCGCCCCAGGTGACGTGGCCGGTATCGAGCAGCAGATGCACCGCATCGCCGGTGGTGGCCATCAGCCGGTCGATCTCGGCCTCGGTCTGCACGATAGTGCCCATATGGTGGTGATAGACCAGCGTCAGCCCGTAATGCTGCTTGAGCTTCTGGGCGAAGGCGGTGAGCCGCATGCCGAAGCGGCCCCAGACGTCATGGGGCAGCACGGGCCGGGCCGAGAGCGGGGTCTCCATCTGCCCGTGGATGGCGTTGGAGGTCTCGCAGGCGATCAGCACCCCGCAGCCCATGGCAGCCAGCAGTTCCGCATGCGCGGCGACGGCCTCGAACTCGGCGTTTTCGTCGCGCAGCAGCAGTTCGGTGGAATACCAGCCCGAGACGAGGCTGTGGCCATGCGCCTCCAATATGGGCCGCAGCGTCTCGGCCCGGCGCGGAAACTTGTTGCCGAGTTCCATGCCGGTGAAGCCGGCCTCCCTTGCCTCGGCGAGGCACACTTCGAGCGGCGTCTCCCCGCCGATCTCGATCATGTCGTCATTGGACCACCCGATGGGGTTCGCTCCGATCCGGATCATTATTGCCTTCGTTCCTGGCTGCGCGGATCAGACGATCCGCTGTTGCTTGATCATGGTTTCATATTCGGCCCGTTTGGCCCGCACCTCGGCGCGGTCCGAGACCTCGGGCACCGCCACGTCCCACCAGTGCCCGCCCGCCTCGGTGGTCGCCAGCGCGTCGGTGTCGATGACGATGACGCTGGTCGCCTTGCGCTCGCGTGCGCCGGCCAGCGCGGTTTCCAGCTCGGCGATCCCCGCCACTTTTTCCGCGTGCGCGCCCATGGAACGGGCATGCAGCACGAAGTCGATCTCGGGCATCACCTCGTGGTGGGAGTCGGCGAGGAGATTGTTGAAATTGGCCCCCCCGGTGCCCATCTGCAAGCGGTTTATGCAGCCGAACCCCCGGTTGTCGAGGACGACCAGGGTGAGCTTTTGCCCCATCATCACGGCGGTGGAGAGCTCGGAATTGAGCATCATATAGCTGCCGTCCCCGACCATCACCACCACCTCGTCATCGGGCCGGGCCAGCTTGACCCCCAGCCCGCCGGCGATCTCGTAGCCCATGCAGGAAAAGCCGTATTCGAGGTGGTAGTCGCCAGCCCGTTCGGCGCGCCACAGCTTGTGCAATTCCCCGGGCAGGCCCCCCGCCGCGCAGACGACGACGGCGTCCTCGAGACGGCGCTGCACCGCCCCGATCACCTGGGCGTCCGAGGGGCGTTCGACATTGGTCGCCGCCATGGCCGTGTCCGCATCCGCGCGCCAGAGGGCCTTGCCCTCATGCGCCTTGCCCTGCCATTCCTCGGGGGCGCTCCAGCCCTTGAGCGCCGCGCCCAGCGCGTCGAGCCCCACCCGCGCATCGGCCAGCAGCGGCATGGCCCTGTGCTTGGCGGCGTCGGCGGCGGCGACGTTGAGCGCCACGAACCGGGTCTTCGGGTTCTTGAACAAGGCCCACGAGCCGGTGGTGAAATCCTGCAGCCGCGTCCCCACCGCCAGCACCAGATCGGCCTCCTCGGCGAGGCGATTGGAGGCGCTGGTGCCGGTCACCCCCACCGCGCCCATATTGAGGGGATGGGCGTGGGGCAGGGCGGACTTTCCGGCCTGGGTTTCCAGCACCGGCACGCCATGGTCTTGGGCAAAGCGGGCGAGCGCCGCGCTGGCCCTGGAATAGAGCACGCCGCCGCCGGCGATCAGCACCGGCTTTTTCGCGCCGCGCAGCGCCGCGGCGGCGCGGGCCAGCTCGGCCTCGTCGGGGCGGATGCGCCGCTGCGTCCACACGGTTTCGGCGAAGAACGCGGCCGGATAGTCATAGGCCTCGGCCTGGGTGTCCTGGCACAAAGCGAGGGTCACCGGCCCGCATTCGGCCGGGTCGGTCAGCACCTGCATGGCGCGGCGCAGGGCAGCGATGATCTGCTCGGGCCGGGTGATGCGGTCGAAATAGCGCGACACGGGGCGGAAGACGTCATTGGCCGACACCGTGCCGTCGGAAAAATCCTCGACCTGCTGCAACACCGGATCGGGGCGGCGATTGGCGAATACGTCGCCGGGCAGCAGCAGCACGGGCAGGCGGTTGACATGGGCCAGCGCGGCGGCGGTGACCATATTGGTCGCCCCCGGCCCGATCGATGTGGTGCAGGCCATCATGCGGCGGCGGAAGCTGGCCTTGGCAAAGGCGATGGCCGCATGGGCCATGCCCTGCTCGTTATGGGCGCGATAGGTGGGCAGGCGGTCGCGCACCCCATGGAGCGCCTCGCCCATGCCCGCCACATTGCCATGCCCGAAAATCGCCCATACGCCGGCGAACAGCGGCACGGTCTCGCCGTCGATCTCGGTCCTCTGCGCCGCCAGGAACCGCGCCACCGCCTGCGCCATGGTCAGTCGGATCGTCTCGGTCATCGCTCATCTCCGCTCATGGGTGTCCCGCCACCTCAGCAGCCCCCTCATCCGTCTCGGACCTCGCGGTCCGAGACGGATGAGGGGGCTGCTGAGCCAGCTTGATCGCTCAGCCTACCCATCCCCCCGCGCCTCCCATGCCCCAACCAGCGCGCCAAAACGCGCGGCCATGTCGGCGATGGCCTCCTCGTCGCCCATCGTGCCACCCAACCACTTTTCGGCGGCGCTGGCAAAGATGGTGCGGCCCACGGCAAAACCCTTGACCATAACCGACCCCGCCGTCGCGGCGAAGGCGGCTTCCAGCTCCTCGCGCGGCGCCTCCAGCCCCAGCAGCACCACGCCGCGGCAATAGGGGTCGTGGGCGGCGATGGTGGCGTCGATCCGCGCCCAGGCGCTCGGCGTCGCCTGCGGTTCGAGCTTCCACCAATCGGGCTTGATCCCCGCCGCATACAGTTCCGCAAGGGCGCGGGGAATCGTCTCGTCGTCCATCGGTCCGTTCTTGCCGGCGATGATCTCGACCAGCACTTCCCGTCCCACCTTGCGCGCCGCATCATAGAGGGCGCGGAGGGTTTCGGTCTGCTCGGCGCGCAGGGCTTCGGGGTCGTCGGGGTGGTAGAAGGCCAGGCATTTGATGCAGTGGTCCACCGGCCAGTCGACCAGTTGCGAGCCGATATCCTGGGAGAATTCGAAGCGCAGCGGGCGCGAGCCCGGCCGCTCCACCGGCTTGCCGATCCAGAACCGGTCGTGTTTCGCGGCGGCGAACAGTGCCGCGCGCCCGTGCTTGTCGTCGATCAGCATGCCGAAGCCGTCGCGGTCCCCGGCCACCCGCGCCGCCGCCTCGACGGCGAGGCACTTGAAGGCGCCGATGCGTTCATGTGGCACCCCCAGCCGG
Organism: Pelagibacterium lacus; assembly: GCF_003345525.1. Classification (GTDB taxonomy): domain Bacteria; phylum Pseudomonadota; class Alphaproteobacteria; order Rhizobiales; family Devosiaceae; genus Pelagibacterium; species Pelagibacterium lacus. Next base: position 25,280 of record NZ_QQNH01000018.1, on the reverse strand, counting down.
TCGGCCACCTCCTCGAGCTGCGAGCGGTGGTCGATGGCCAGCGCCTTGAGCGCGGGATAGTCGCGCCGCCGCCCGGTGGTCGCCCAGTGGATATGGTTGAGCGCCGCGTCCTTGCGCAGCGCCTTGTGCGGGCTGCCGGTTTTAAGGAAGGCCTGCAATTCGGCAAAGCTGGGGATTTCCGGCGAGCACAGCAGCCGCGACACCGCGAAGGCGCCGCAGGCATTGGCCCAGGTGGCGCAGGTCGTGATCGGCTCGCCGCGCAGCCAGCCGCGCAGAAACCCGCTCATGAAGGCGTCCCCGGCCCCCAGCGTGTTGTAGACCTCGATGGGAAAGCCCTCACCGACAATGCCGTCCTCGAGGTCGTCGGGGATCGGCCCGTCATAGACGATGCAGCCCATGGGCCCGCGCTTGAGGACGATCACGGCGGAGGATTGCGCGCGGATGGCCCGGAGCGCGGCGTGCAACTCGCTCTCGCCCGCGCCGATCAGCACCTCCTCCTCGGTGCCCACGATCAGGTCGCAATGGGGGAGGACCGCTTTCAGCGTTTCGGACACCGCATCGGAGGCGATATAGCGCTCCTCGCCCGCCGCATGGCCGGCCAGCCCCCACAGATTGGGGCGGTAATCGATGTCGAAGATCACCTTGAGCCCCTTGTCGCGGGCGATGCGCATGGCCTTGCGCTGGGCGGCGGCGGTGTTGGGGCGGGAAAAATGCGTGCCGGTGACCAGCACCGAGCGGCTGCGTGCGATCAGCGCTTCGTCGACATCGGCTTCCTCGAGCGCCATGTCGGCGCAGTTCTCGCGATAGAAGATCAGCGGGAACTTCCTGTCGTCCTCCACCGCGAGGATGGCCAGCGCCGTCAGGCGCTCGGGGTCGGTGACGATCCCTTCGGTCGAGGCGCCCTCGCGGGTCATCTGCTCGATGATGAAGCGCCCGAACTGCTCGGCGCCCACCCGGCCCAGCCAGGCCGATCGCAGCCCCAGCCGCGCCGTGCCGATGGCGATATTGGCCGGGCACCCGCCCACCGATTTGGCAAAGCTCGCCACGTCCTCGAGCCGGCTGCCGATCTGCTGCCCGTAAAGGTCGACAGACGCGCGCCCGATCGTGATCACGTCGAGCTGGTTCCCGCTCTCGCTCATGGTTCGGCTCACCTCCTCCATCCGGCCCCGCGCAGGGGCCGCATCCGACATGTCAGTGAAACAACAATTCCGAAATTGTGTCAATTCAGAATGTATGTTCCATTCTGTTGCATTTTGCCGCTCGCGCACATATCCTCAACCAGCGCGCGTACAATTGCTAATTACATGCCATATTGCCGCGCATAACGAGGGTTTAGGGAGCATTTCATGCTGCGTTTCGGAATTTTGGGGGCCGGGCGGATCGGCAATGTCCACGCCCGGGCCATCGCCGCCTCGGGGCGGGCCAGCGTCGGCTATATCGCCGATGCCGTGCCCGAGGCCGCCGCCAGCCTGGCCGGCGTGGTGGGCGCGCGGACCGCGTCGGTGGCCGATGTGATCGCCGCCTCCGATGTCGATGCCATCCTCATCGCCACCCCCACCGACACCCATGCCGATCTCATCGAGGAGGCGGCGCGGGCCGGCAAGGCCATCCTGTGCGAAAAGCCGGTTTCGCTCTCGGTGCCGCGCATCGAGGCCTGTCTCGATGTGGTTGAAAAATCTGGCGTTCCGCTGATGATCGGCTTTCACCGGCGCTACGATCCCCATTTCGCGGCGCTGGAAAGCCGCCTGCGGGCCGGCGAGATCGGCGATCCGGAGATCATCACCATCACTTGCCGCGACCCCTCGGCGCCGCCGGTTTCCTATATCGCGCGCTCGGGCGGGCTCTACCGCGACATGATGATCCATGATTTCGACATGGCGCGCTTCCTGCTCGGCGGCGAGGAGATCGCCGTTGTCCACGCGCTTGGCGGGGTGATGACCGATCCCGAGATCGGCCGGGCCGGCGATATCGACACCGCCGCGGTGCACATGCAGACCGCCTCGGGCAAGATCGTGGTGATCACCAATTCGCGCCGCGCCACCTATGGCCACGACCAGCGCATCGAGGTGCACGGATCGCGCGGCCTGCTGCGCGCCGCCAATATCCACAACACCACGGTCGAACTGGCCAATGAGCGGGGCTGGACGGGGGACATGATCCCCTTCTCCTTTGTCGAGCGCTATCAGGCGGCCTATACCGCCGAGATCCACAAATTCCTCGATTTCCTCGAGAAGGGCGAGGCCCCCCGCGCCTCCGGCCATGACGGCCTCATGGCCCAGAAACTCGCCGAAGCCGCCAGCACCAGCCTCACCACCGGCGAGGCCGTACGGATTTAGGGGGCGACCAGCAGGGCTCCTTTCCCCTGGCCCCACCCCACCCCACCCTCGCTCCATCCACCAGCCTGTCACCCTCCCCCTTGCGGGGAGGGGTTAGGGGTGGGGGTGCGAGCGCTAGCGAGCTCTTGGGAAAGTATGGGGAGGCCTCGCCCCTTACCCCGCCTTGCGCCGGTCGGCCAGAGCCACGGTCAGCGCCATGGCGAGGGTCATGGTGGCGTTGAGGGTGCGGAAACCCTCGAAATCGGCTTCGGCCACCTCGAACCAGCTATCCGACAGCCCGGCCAGCGGCGAGAACACCGAATCGGTGATGGCCACCACTTTCGCCCCCTTGTCGCGTACCTGCTGCGTGAGGGCGACGGTTTCGCTGGCATAGGGGGTGAACGAGATGGTGATGGCCGCGTCCCTGGCGGTGACGAAGCCCGCCTGCTCGGAGGCGAGCCCGGCCACCGCGTCGATGAGCAGCGTCCTGATCCCCAGCTTGGCGAGCGCATAGGCCATGTAGGACGTGACGGGAAACGAGCGCCGCAGGCCGATGAGATAGATGGTCTCGGCCCCCTCGAGCAGGTCGAGGGCCCGGTCCATGGCATCCTCGTCAGGGCGGTTGCGCAGGGCGGAGAGCGAGCGCATCGAGGCGTCGGCGAAGCCGGCGAGGATCATCGAGGCGCGCGAAACCGCCTGGCCATGGGCGCCGAGTTTGGCCATGCGCTCGTCATAGCCCAGCACCTGGTCGCGCAGGCGGGAGCGGAACACGTCCTGGAGGTCGGAAAAGCCCTGATAGCCCAGCGCCTGGGAGAAGCGCACCAGGGTCGAGGGCTGCACCTGCGCCTTGGCGGCGATGGAGGCGGCGGTGCCGAAAGCGATGTCGTCGGGATTGCCCAGCGCGTATTCGGCCACCTGGGTCAGCCGGCGCGGCAGGTCCTCCCAGCGGGCGATCACCATCTCGCGCAGGGCGGCATAGTCGCGCGGCGGCGCCAGCTCTCGATCGTCCTTGGTCATCGCTTTCCCGCGTGGCAATTGTGGTGCATCCCGTTTATCCCCCCGCCGCCCGTCTGTCCTATGCTCGGGCCGACTTTCCCCATAATCGGGGGCGATTTCCCCCCTCCGCCCCGCCTCCCCGATCACGGGCGCGTTTTCAGCTTGACGCATGGTTGCATAAGTGGAATATTTATTCCATAAAAATCCGATCACGCACAATTCATTCCATATTGAGCGACTGGACGGGGAGGATCGGCATGAACGGGACGGCACCGCCGCTGCTGGAAGCGCGGGGAATCGCCAAGTATTTCGGGGCGATCACCGCCCTGCACGACGTCAATTTCCACGTGGGCCGCGGCGAGGTTCTGGGGGTGGTGGGCGACAATGGCGCCGGCAAGTCCACCCTGATGAAGATCCTGTCCGGCCTCTACCAGCCCTCCGAGGGCGAGCTGGTGCTCGACGGGCGCCCGGTGCGCTTCGCCAGCCCGAAAGAGGCGCGGCGGGCCGGCATCGAGATGGTCTATCAGGACTTCGCCCTGGCCGGGAACATGCCCATCTACGAGAACATCTATATGGGCCGCGAGCCCGGCATAAAGCTGGGGCCGCTGACCATCATCGACCACAAGAAGGCCCGGGAGATGGCCCGCAGCCATCTCGACAACCTGCACATCAACGTCAAGTCGGTCGACCAGAACACCGAGGATCTGTCGGGCGGGCAGCGTCAGGCGGTGGCCATCGCCCGCGCCACGGCGTTCCACGCCCAGCTCGTCATCATGGACGAGCCCACCGCGGCGCTGGCCATCAAGGAGGTCGGCAAGGTGCTCGACCTCATCCGGCGGCTCAAGGATCATGGGGTGGCGGTGATCATCATCTCGCACCGCATGGACGACATCTTCTACTGCTGCGACCGGGTGATCGCCCTCTATCAGGGCACCAATTTCGCCGAGAGCCCGCTGGCTGCGACCAGCCGCAACGAGGTGATCGGCTGGATCATGGGCACCAAGGGGCACACCGAATCCCTGGCCCATGACCGGCTGCAATGACGAGGGGGCGCTGGCCGCATGCTGTATAATCCCAAACTGTCCAAATTCCTCGAATCCTACGGCATCGTCCTCGTCGTCATCGTGATGATGGTGGTGATCGCCCTGTCGCGGCCGGACGTGTTCCTCACGCCGCAGAACCTCACCAATATTTTGAAGCAGAACGCCACCCTGGCGCTGGTGGCGCTGGGCATGTTCGTGGTGATCGTCACCGCCGGCATCGATCTGTCGGTGGGCTCGACGCTGGCGCTGTCCATGGTGACGCTGGCGCTGGCCAGCCGCATGGGCCTGCCCTGGCCGGTGGTGCTGCTGATCGGGCCGCTGGTGGGCATCGCCGTGGGGCTGGTCAACGGCATCGGGCTCACCTGGCTGAAACTGCCCCACCCCTTCATCATGACGCTCGGCACGCTCAACGCGGTGCGCGGCATCGCCTATCTGGTCACCGAGGGCGCCCCGATCTCCGGGCTGCAGCCCGAGGTGCGCTATCTGGGGCAGGCCTATTACGATCTGGGGATATTCGCCCCGCCGGCCGGCATTCCGGCCAGCCTGATCGTGGTCGCGGTCTGCGCCATCGGGCTGTGGTTCTTCCTCGAAAAGACCAGCACCGGGCGCCATATCTACGCCATTGGCGGCAATCCGCAGGCGGCGCGGGTGTCGGGCGTCAACGTCAACGGGGTGCTGATCCTCGTCTATGTCATTTCCGGCTTCATGGCCGGGCTGGGCGGGCTGCTGCTGGCCGGCCGCACCGATTCGGGCTTTCCCAATGCCGGGCTGATGCTGGAGCTCGACGCCATCGCGGCGGTGATCATCGGCGGCGCGTCCTTCTTCGGCGGACGGGGCACGGTGGTCGGCGTGCTGGCCGGGGTGCTCATCATGGGGCTGCTGCGGAACGGGCTCAACATCAACAATGTGAGCTCGTTCTGGCAGATGGTGCTGATCGGCGTCGTGATCATCTTTGCGGTGTGGATCGACGTGATCCGGCGCCGGGCGGCGGTTCGCACATAGCGGTTTACGGCCGTCCCGGTGATCTCCAGCCGGGACGGCCGCACGCAAGTGGAGACTGGTCGAAAAGGGAGGACCATGAAATGAGAACACTGCTATTGGCTGGTATCGCCTTGGGGGCAATGACGGTCGGCGCCAGCGCCCAGACCTTCGTTCTGGGCATGAAGGGGCCGGGGGCCGGCAATCCCTTCTGGGCCGCCGTGGAGGCAGGGGCCGTCGCGGCCGGGGAGGAGCATGGCGTCGAGGTGATCGTCGTCGCCCCGCCCCAGGAATCGGACGTTCAGGCCCAGATCAACCAGATCGAGGACCTGATCGCGCAGGGCGTCGACGGCATCGCGCTCGCCCCCACCGATCCCAATGCGCTGGCGCCGGTGGTGGATTCGGCCATCGCCCAGGGCATTCCGGTGGTCTTTGTGGATACGCGCGGCACCAATGAGGGCGTCTCCTTCATCGGCACCAATAACCAGGTCGGCGCCGCGCTGGCGGCCGAATATATGTGCGAGAACCTGCCCGAGGGGGCCAATGTGGCCATTCTCCAGGGCCTGATCAGCCAGTCGACCGGGCAGCAGCGCGCGCAGGGCGCCCATGACGGGCTCAGCGAATGCGGCCTCAACATCGTGGCCGAGCAGCCGGCCAACTGGGATCGGGCCATGGGCCTGTCGGTCGCCGAGACCATCCTGGCCGGCAATCCCGGCATCGCCGGCATCTTCGCCTCCAACGACAACATGGCGCTCGGCGCCGTCGAGGCCCTCAAGCAGGCCGCCCTGCTCGATCAGGTGATGGTGGTGGGCTTCGACGCCAATCCCGACGCGGCCAATTCGATCCTCGCCGGCGAGATGACCGCGTCGATCGCCCAGGCCCCGGACAATATGGGCCGGTTCGGCATCGAATCGCTGATCGCGCTCAGCAATGGCGAAACCCTCGAGGACTGGGTCGATACCGGCACCGTCCTCGTCGACGCGTCCAACGCGGCCGACTACCAGTAAGCCTTCTCCTCCAAGGCTTGACCCCGAGACGGCGCACGCTGCTGCGCCGTCTCTCTTGTTGAGCGTTTGAAACCCAGAGCACAGAGGATCATACCCATGTCGTCGCTTGGCGTCGGACTCATCGGAACGGGGTATATGGGCAAGTGCCACGCGCTGGCCTGGAACGCGGTGGCCTCGGTGTTCGGTGACGTAGCCCGCCCGCGCCTGGTCCATCTGGCGGAGGCCGATGCGGGTCTGGCCGCGCAGCGGGCCGCCGCGCTGGGCTTCGCGCGTGCCACCGGGGATTGGCGCGCGCTGGTCGCCGATCCGGAGGTCGATGTGGTTTCGGTCACCACGCCCAACAGTTTCCACCCGGACATGGCCATAGCGGTTCTCGAGGCGGGCAAGCATCTGTGGTGCGAAAAGCCCATGGCCCCGAGCCTTGCCGATGCCGAGCGCATGCTGGCGGCGGCGCGCGCCTCGGGCCGGGTCGCGGTGCTGGGTTATAATTACATCCAAAATCCCCTGATCCGCCATATGGGCAAGCTGCTCGCCGAGGGTGTATTGGGCACCGTGCATTCGGTGCGCATCGAGATGGACGAGGATTTCATGGCCGATCCCGAGGCCCCGTTCTCGTGGAAGAGCGAGGCCGGCTCGGGGTTCGGCGCCCTCGATGATTTCGGGGTGCATCCGCTCTCCCTCCTTGCCATGCTGTTCGGCCTGCCCGAGGCGGTGATGGCCGATCTGGCCAAGCCCTTCGCCACGCGCCAAACCGCCGATGGCGGGCGTCGCGAGGTCGAAACCTGGGACATCGCCAATATCCTGTTGCGCCTGCCGGAGGGCGTCAGCGGCACCATCCTGCTGTCGCGGTCCGCCTGGGGCCGCAAGGGCCGCATCGCGGTGCAGGTGTTCGGATCGCGAGGTTCGCTGGTCTACGATCAGGAGCGCATGAACGAACTCGCACTGTTCACCCGCGAGGGGCGGCCGGGCGAGGAGGGGTTCCGGACCATCCTGGCCGCGCCGGCCCATCCGCCCTATGACCGCTTCGTCGCGGCGCCGGGGCATGGGCTGGGGTTCAACGATCTCAAGGTGATCGAGGCGCGCGAGCTGATCGCCGCCATTGCCGGGCAAGCGGCGCATGTGATCGATTTCGAGCAGGGCTTTGCCATCGAGCGCGCCGTCCATGCCATGGCGCGCAGCCATCGCGAAGGGCGCTGGGTCACGCTCTGAGCGGGGTGAAGGCCTGTCGGGCTGCCGAGACCTCCTGGGCGATGAAGTCGGCGACGGCGCCGACGCGCCGTATGGCGCGCATGTCCTCGTGCACCACGGTCCAATAGCTGCGCGCGATGGAAAGGTCGGGCAGGACGGCCACCAGTTCGGGCACGTCGCGGGCCAGGAAATCGTGCAGGATGCCGATGCCGGCCCCGCCCCTCACGGCCGCGCTCTGGCCGATGGCGCTCGAGACTTCCACATCGGCCTGCCAGTCCTTCCAGATTTCGCGCGCGAAATCGAGCGAAGGGGTGAAGATCAAATCCTCGACATAGCCTACCAGGCTATGATGCCTGAGATCGGCCACGCTTTGCGGAAGGCCGCGTTGTTTGACATAGAGGGTCGATGCATAGAGCCCGAGGCGGTAGTCGACGAGCTTGCGCGCCACCAGTCGCCCCTCGGTCGGGCGGGCGGTGGTGATGGCGATATCGGCCTCGCGCTTGGAGAGCGAAAAGCTGCGCGGCACCGGCACAAGCTGGATGCGGAGCTGGGGATAGAGCCGCCGCAGCTTTCCCAGCCTGGGGGCGAGGAAGGCGACGCCGAACCCGTCGGGGGCGCCGATCCGGACGGTTCCCGACAGCGCGGCGTCGCTCTCGCCCACATCGGCGCGGGCGCCCAGGGCCGCGGTTTCCATCAGTTCGGCCCGGGTCAGCAGCGCTTCGCCTTCGCTGGTGAGGTCGCAGCCATTGGTGCGGCGGGTGAACAGGGTTGCCCCCAGCGCCGCTTCCAGCGCGCTGACCCGCCGCGCCACGGTGGCGTGATTGAGGCGCAATTGCCGCGCCGCGCCCAGCATCTGTCCGGTCCGGGCAACGGCGAGGAATATGCGGATATCGTCCCAATTCATGGTTGAACTATAATCTACGCACAATAGATGCGAATATTATGACATTGTTTGTGCTGAAATGAAAGCTCATCCTGACCCCGACAGGATTGGAGCACAGCATGAAAACCATCGGACATTTCATAAATGGAACCCATGTTCCGGGCCAGTCGGGCCGCACGGGGGAGGTGTTCAATCCCGCCACCGGCGAGGTGAGCGCGCATGTGGCGCTGGCCGGCCCGGCCGATCTCGACGCGGCCATCGCCGCAGCCGCTGCCGCGCAGCCGGGCTGGGCGGCGACCAATCCCCAGCGCCGGGCTCGGGTGTTCTTCCGCTTCGTGGCGCTCATCAACCAGCATATGGACGAACTGGCCGAACTGCTCTCGTCCGAGCACGGCAAGACCGTCGAGGATTCCAGGGGCGACATCATCCGCGGCCTGGAGGTCGCCGAATTCGTCTGCGGCATCCCGCATCTGCAGAAGGGGGAATTCACCGAAGGGGCCGGGCCGGGGATCGACATGTATTCCATGCGCCAGCCCCTGGGGATCGGCGCCGGCATCACCCCGTTCAATTTTCCGGCGATGATCCCCTTGTGGATGTTCGCCCCGGCCATCGCGGCGGGAAATGCCTTCATCCTCAAGCCCTCCGAGCGCGATCCCTCGGTGCCCATGCGCCTGGCCGAACTGATGCTGGAGGCCGGGCTGCCGGCCGGCATTCTCAACCTGGTCAATGGCGACAAGGCGGTGGTCGACGCCATCCTCGCCCATGAGGAGATCGGCGGGGTGAGCTTTGTCGGCTCGACCCCGATCGCGCGGCACGTCTATGCGACCGCTGCCGCCCATGGCAAGCGGGTGCAGGCGTTTGGCGGCGCCAAGAACCATATGATCGTCATGCCCGACGCCGATATCGAAAAGGCCGCCGATGCGCTGATCGGCTCCGGCTATGGCTCGGCGGGCGAGCGCTGCATGGCCATCTCGGTCGCCGTTCCGGTCGGCGAGGAGACCGCCGACCGCCTGGTCGCGGCCCTCGCCCCCAAGGTCGAGCGCCTCAAGGTCGGCCCCTATACCGATGCGGCCACCGATATGGGCCCGGTCATCACCCTTGCCGCCAAGCAGCGCATCAACACGCTGGTCGAGCGCGGCGTCGCGGCAGGGGCCGAAGTGGTGGTCGACGGCCGCGGCTTCTCCCTCCAGGGCTATGAAAACGGCTATTTCGTCGGTGGGACGCTGTTCGACCGGGTGACGCCGGACATGGAAATCTACAGGGAGGAAATCTTCGGGCCGGTGCTCTCGGTGGTGCGCACCGCTTCCTACGAGGAGGCCATCGCCCTGCCGCTCAAGCACGCCTATGGCAATGGCGTCGCGATCTTCACCCGCGATGGCGATACGGCGCGCGATTTCGCGGCGCGCATCAATATCGGCATGGTCGGCATCAACGTGCCCATTCCGACCCCGCTGGCCTATCATTCCTTCGGCGGCTGGAAGGCGTCGGCCTTCGGCGATCTCAACCAGCACGGCACGGATTCGATCAAGTTCTGGACGCGGACCAAGACCGTGACCGCCCGCTGGCCGTCGGGCATCAAGGAAGGCGCCCAGTTCTCGATGCCGACCATGGAATAAGCGGCGGTTCGCGCCGGCCGTGCTCCGAGGCCTATGGACAAAAAGCGTTCCGCCGGGCAGACCTTTCCGGCGGACATGCGCGGGGGCGCCGATCTCGCCGCCAGCCGAGCCCTTATCCGGCAACCTCACAGGTAGGAGCACAGACAGGTCATGACCGACCCCAAATTCACCAACGCCACGGGCGCGCCCGTGGCCGACAACACCAACACGATGACGGCGGGTCCGCGTGGGCCCGCCCTGCTGCAGGACATCTGGCTGATCGAGAAGCTTGCGCATTTCGACCGGGAGGTCATTCCGGAGCGGCGCATGCATGCCAAGGGTTGGGGTGCCTATGGCTCCTTCACCGTGACCCACGACATCACGCGCTACACCAAGGCCAATATCTTTTCGGAAATCGGCAAGAAGACCGACCTGTTCATGCGCTTCTCGACCGTGGCCGGCGAGCGCGGAGCGGCCGATGCCGAGCGCGACATCCGGGGCTTTGCGGTCAAGTTCTATACCGAAGAAGGCAATTGGGACATCGTGGGCAACAATACCCCGGTGTTCTTCTTCCGCGACCCGATGCGGTTCCCCGACCTCAACCATGCGGTCAAGCGCGATCCGCGCACCGGCTTGCGCTCGGCCGACAACAACTGGGATTTCTGGTCGCTGCTGCCCGAGGCCCTGCACCAGGTGACCATCGTCATGTCGGATCGGGGCATCCCCAGCAATTTCCGCCATATGCACGGCTTCGGTAGCCATACCTTCGCGATGATCAACGCGGCCAATGAACGGGTATGGGTCAAGTTCCATTTCCGCACCCAGCAGGGCATCGTGAACTTCACCGACGAGGAAGCCGCCGCCGTGGTCGCCAATGACCGCGAAAGCAGCGGCCGCGACCTGCTCGAGGCCATCGATCGGGGCGACTATCCGCGCTGGACGCTGTTCATCCAGGTGATGACCGAGGAGCAGGCCCGCACCCACAAGCACAACCCGTTCGACCTCACCAAGGTCTGGCCCAAGGGCGACTATCCGCTGATCGAGGTCGGCGTCATGGAGCTCAACCGCTATCCGGACAATTATTTCGCCGAGGTCGAGCAGGCGGCGTTCTCGCCGGCCAATATTGTGCCCGGGATCGGCTTTTCGCCCGACCGGATGCTGCAGGGCCGGCTGTTCTCCTATGGCGACGCGCAGCGCTACCGGCTGGGGGTTAACTTCAATCATATCCCGGTCAACGCCCCGCGCTGCCCCTATCGCAGCTTCCACCGCGACGGGGCCATGCGCACGGACGGCAATCTGGGCGCCACCACGACCTACCAGCCGAACAGTCAGGGGATCTGGGACAACCAGCCGGAATATGCCGAGCCCGCCCTGGCAATCGAGGGGCCGGCCGATCGTTTCGATCACTATGCCGATGACGATCACTACGAGCAGCCCGGCAATCTCTTCCGGCTGATGACGCCGGTCCAGCAGCAATTGCTGTTTGCCAACACCGCCCGGGCCATGGGCGATGCGGCGCCCCATATCAAGCAGCGGCATATCGACAACTGCACCAAGGCCGATCCTGCCTATGGCGCCGGCGTGGCCGCCGCCCTGGGCATGGCCTGATCCAAGAATTCCCGCGGCCCCGGCTCATCCGGCGCCGCGGCATGCCAACAAACAGACAAAAACAGCCGCTACGTCATCCCCTTCGACCGCTTGCTAGGGACGGGAGAGGGAATGGGTTCGATCTTGCGCCTCATCGGCCTGTGCGTGATTCTTGTGGGGCTTGCCGGCGCCACCGCGGCCGTTGAGGATTTTTCCGACTGGCGGGCCGGCGATCTGGTGTTTTTCGAATCGCGGACACCGCAGGCTCACGCCATCCGCGTTGCCACGGGCAGCCGCTACACGCATATGGGAATCGTCGACAGTGATGGGGAAGGATTCTCCGTCCTGGAAGCCGGTGCTGTGGTCACCGAAACGCCGCTTGCCGATTTCATCGCCAGGGGCGTGGGGGGTGATTACGCGGTCTATCGCATAGCTGATCTGGCCGAAAAGGACGCGGCAAAGGCGCTGGAAGCGGCGCGGACCTATCTCGGCCTGCCCTATGACCATTTCTTCCGTCTCGATGCGGACGCGATCTATTGCAGCGAACTGCCCTATTATGCCTTTGGGGTGGTTGGGACCGATCTGGGCGACGTCGAGCGTCTTGGCGATCTCGACATCGACACGCCGGAGGGGCGCGAGATCTTCCTCTCGCGCTGGCAGGATCATCCCGATTGCCTGGCCGAGGGGCTCGACCGGGAGGGATGCTGGGCGCTGGTGCAGCGTCAGGAGATCATCACCCCGATCAGCATCGCCCGCGATCCCGGTGTCGCGCTTGTGTTCTCGACCTTCGACGACCAATAGGTGGTGCGTCAGGTGGCGGGGATCAGCGCCTCGACCTCGGCCAGTTGCGCCGCTTCGCCGGCCGGCTTGTCCCAGCGGATGCGGTTGATGCGGGGAAAGCGCAGGGCGACGCCGGATTTGTGGCGCGTCGAGAGCTGGGCGCTGTCGAAGGCCACTTCGAAGACCAGGGATTTCTCCACTTCCCGCACCGGTCCGAAGGACTGGATGGTGTGGGTGCGCACCCATTTGTCGAGCTGCCTGAGTTCGGCATCGGTAAAGCCGAAATAGGCCTTGCCGATCGGCACCAGTTCAGTGCCGCGCCACGCACCGAAGGTAAAATCGGAATAATAGGACGAGCGCTTGCCGTGCCCGCGCTGGGCATACATCAGGACGGCATCGACCAGATTGGGGTCGCGCTTCCATTTGTACCAATTGCCCTTGGGGCGGCCGGGGACATAGGGGGCCGATCTGAGCTTGATCATCACCCCCTCATGCCCGTTCTCGTCGGCCCCGCGCCGCCGGATGGCGCCCAGTTGGGCCCAGTCGGCAAAGGGGATCGTCTCGGAGAGGTCGAGCCGCGTCTGCGCCCCAGAGGCAAAGAAGTGCTCCAGCCGCTGGCGGCGTTCGGACCAGGGCAGCGCGCGGATATCGGCGTCGCCATCGAACAGCATGTCATAGACCCGGATGAAACCGGGATGCTCGGCCATCAGCCGCTCGGTGGCGGTCTTGCGGTTGAGGCGCTGCTGCAGGGCATTGAACGGAGCGGGCACGAGAGCGTGGCCGACCAGCAATTCCCCATCCAATACCCCGCGCCCGAAGACGCTTCCGGTCACATCGGGAAAGGCGGCGCCGATATCCTCCCCGGTGCGCGAAAACAGCGATACTTCGCCCGCGCCGAGGATCAGTTGCACGCGGATGCCGTCCCATTTCCACTCGGCGGCAAAATCTGCGGGGTCGAGCAGGTCGAAATCGCGTTCTTCGTCGATCGGGTTGGAGAGCATCAGAGGGTGGAAGCGGGCCGTATGGTGGATGTCGGGCTTGGGGCTTTTCCCCTCAAGCCAGGAAAACAGCGCGCCATAGGGCATCTTGATGCCGTGCCAGATCTCCTCGATCTCCTTGAGGTCGATGCCGCTCATCTCGGCGAGCGCCGTCTTGGCGAGGCGTTCGGAAATCCCGATCCGCAGGCCGCCGGTCGCGAGCTTGACCAGCGCCCAGCGCTCGTTGATGGCGGCGCTGGTCAGGAGCTCGGTGATCAGCGCGGCGACGTCCGACTTGGCGGTGGTGTTGAGCAGTTCGATGAGGTCCGACAGCGCCGGCAATGCGCGCGTGCCGCCCGTATGCGGCCAGATCAGCGCGATGGTCTCCCCCAGATCGCCCACATAGTCATAGCTCAGGGCGAAAAGGTGCGGATCGACCTCGGCCAGCACCACCTCCTTGAGCCGGGCCGGCTTGATATGGGCAAAGCTCAGGGCTCCGGTCAGCACCGCCAGCGCATAGCCGCGATCGGGGTCCGGGGTGGTTGCAAAATACTCGGCCAGGGCCTCGATCTTGCGGTTGCGCGAGGGGGTGAGGGCCAGGGTTTCGAGCAATTGGGCGAAGCGTTTCATTCCTCCTCGCCCTCGTCTTCATAGCCCTGGATATTGAGCGGCTCGGCCGCCAGCCCCATCTGGCGGCAGTAATAGACCAGGGCATCCTCGCGCCCATGGGTGACCCAGACGGTTTCGGCCCGGCAATCGGCGATGGTCTGGGTCAGTTCGGGCCAGTCCACATGGTCGGAGATGACCAGGGGCAGTTCCACCCCGCGCTGGCGGGCGCGCTGCTTGACGCTCATCCAGCCCGAGGCCATGGCGAGGACGGGATCGGGCAGCCGGCGGCTCCAGCGGTCCTTGAGGGCCGAGGGCGGGGCGATGACCACGGCGCCGGCCAATTCCGCCTTGTCCGCCTCGGTCGCGTACCGCAGCGGGCCCAGGGGGATGCCGCGTTCCTCGTAAAGGGCGCAGAGCCGGATCATGGCGCCATGCAGATAGATCGGCCGGTCATAGCCCGCCTCCCGCAGCAGGGCGATCACCCTTTGCGCCTTGCCCAGGGCATAGGCGCCGATCACATGCGCGCGGGCCGGGTGGTCGGCCAGCGATTTGAGCAGCCGGCCGATCTCGTCGGCCGGATCGGGGTGCTGGAACACCGGCAGGCCAAACGTCGCTTCGGTGACCAGCAGGTCGCATTCGACCAGTTCGAACGGCTGGGCGGTGCGGTCGGGGAGGCGCTTGTAGTCGCCGGTGACCACCACGCGCAGGCCCCCCTGCTCGATGAGCACCTGGGCCGAGCCGAGGATATGGCCGGCCGGATAGAGCGTGATGGTCGTCTCGTCGATCCGCACCGGTTCGCCAAAGCCGACCGGCTGGAAGGAGCCCGCGCAATCGGGGCCGTAGCGGGTCTGCATGATGGCGATGGTATCGGGGGTGGCGAGCACCTTGCTGTGGCCCGGCCGGGCGTGATCGGCATGGCCATGGGTGATGATGGCGCGCTCGCGCGGCAGCAGCGGGTCGATATAGGCGTCGATGCTGCGGATATGGAGATTGCGGTCGAGCATCTGTGCCATGGCTATCGAACGTCCGGGTTCTGTGCGGCCATGGCGGCCCAGCGCGTCACTGCGGCGCCGAAGCAGTCATGCACCGAATCGGTCGCGATCACGCTTCCGGTCGCCATCCGTCCCAGCACGGCCAAGCCCTCGACCTCGTTTCCGTCCCTGTCGAGCACCGTACCATCGGGGCGGGTAGCGATGCCAAGCCTTTCCCCGGCTGCGGCGAGGAGGCCGCGTTCGCGCAGCGCCGCGATGAGGGGCATATCGACCGCCGCGAGGTCGCCCGGCGGCAGCACGGCGTCGATCATGACGCTGGCCGCCAGATCGGTTTCCTCCCCGCTCAGGCGCCATCCGTCGGCGACAAGGACGATGTCGGGATCTTCGACGGCGCGCAGATCGAGCAGTCCGGCCGCGATCAGCGCCAGCATCCGGCGGTTCGCCTGGGGCGGCGGGCCATAGGAAAAGCGCTTGAGGTCTTCATCGAACCGCACCAGGCTTTCGGCGGTCCTGGCCGAGATCGATATGGGATTGAACGCCTTGCGCAGCGGCGTCTGCAGCTTGCGCCAGACCTGGCCGATGAGATAGCCGGGCGAAGGGGGCGTGCGGTTTTCGGCCATGGCAAGATAGGTCGCCATGATCTCCGCGGCCGGTCGGTTCTCGATCGGATGATGGGCCTCGGGATCGATTTCGATGGCCAGCCAGTGCGAAAGCACGTCCCGCGCCATGCCCAGGTGCCCGGCGATCGGCGTGGCGATATCGGCGAGAAGCGCGGAGAGAGGCTTCAGGGGATCGTCTATGTCTCGGGAAAGGATGGTGCCCAGGCCGCTGGCAAACCGGGCCTCCGCCTCGGGTCCGATCTCGTAGAGGGCATCGATTTCGGCGCTGGCGGGTTTTGGGGCGGGCGGGATGCCGTCGCGGGAAAAGGGCAGGATGGCGCGCGGCTCCTGGCCCGAAGGGCGATAGACCAGCCCGGTCCTCTCCGCGTCGAACCGGCCGCCGAGCCCCAGGGTCAGCAGCCGGAGAACGTCGATGGTCGAGAGCCCCAGCCCGCGGATGGCGATGGTCCTGCCGCTCCATCGATGCGCCGCCTGCAAGAGCGGTGCGCTGGGATAGGCGGGGAGGAAATCGGCCTGGGTCCGGCGCGCATGGGCCTGCCATTTTTCGATCTGGCCATCGGCAGCGTGCTGATGGCCCAGGGCGAGAAGCACACGGTCGAACGGGCCCAATTGCGCGTGGCCTGCATGGACCATCCAGCCCGTTGCGGTTTGGGTGAGGTCTGTGACGGTCGCGGTCGCCGTCTCGATCGACAATTGGGGCGGAGCAGTGTCGACGAGGCTGCGCCACCGCCGGGCGAAATAGCCGCCCAGATGGCTCCGGGCCGGATAATGCTCGGGATCGTCGATGCCGTGCCGGTCGCGGAGCCAGGCGGAAAATGCCAGGGGGCTGGGGTGTGGATGGGTGGGGCAGGGGATGTCGATCAGCCGCAGGGGGATGTTGAGCAGGTTCATCTCGGTCTGGCCGGGGTCGTAATTGGGCCCGGACCCGAACAGGCCCTGGGCATCGATCATGGTGAGGGCGATGGGCTGGTTCTGGCGCGCGGCCTGCGCCGCCAGCGCTTCGGCGGCGGCCAGACCGCGCGGTCCTCCGCCGAGGATGGCGATGCGAAGGGCGTTTTTGCTGTCATTTCGGGTCATGGGGGTCCGAGAAGCGTGATCGGAGGCCGGCATGGCTTAAACGTGGGTCGACCGCTTTCGGTTCAGCTTCTAATGTGCCCCGCAGATCGGGAGAGGAGCGTGCCAATGACAATAATGAGTTTTGAAGGACAGGCCCCCGAACTCGCCCGCGATTGCGGCTATGTGGCGGCCTCGGCCGAACTGATCGGCCGGGTGCGGATCGAGAGCGGGGCCAGCGTCTGGTTCGGCGCCGTGCTGCGGGGCGACAATGAGTGGATCGCCATAGGCCCGGGCTCGAACGTCCAGGACAATTGCGTGTTCCACACCGATATGGGCTATCCGCTCACCGTGGGGGAGAACTGCACCATCGGGCATCTGGCCTGCCTGCATGGCTGCACCATCGGGGACGGATCGCTGATCGGCATGGGCGCGACCGTGCTCAATGGCGCCCGCATCGGCAAGGGGTGCCTTATCGGCGCCAAGGCGCTGGTGTCCGAGGGCATGGAGGTGCCCGACGGGTCCCTGGTCCTTGGTGTCCCGGGCAGGGTGGCGCGCGTATTGGATGCCGATGCAAGGGCAAGGCTGCTCGACAGTGCCCGAGGTTATCGGGAAAAATCGGAGCGCTACATCCAGTCCTGCGTCACCACCGGATAGGGTGATCCCGAGACTCCCGGAGACCCGATTGACTCTTGCCGGAAACGGAGTCTTAATAGAACAAAATAGGAACACAAGCCATGGACAAAGCGCGTCGTGTCGGAGCGCTGCGCCAGGCTCTCGCCAGTCTCGATCCCGTGGTCAGGACCGGGCAGAACGGCCTCATTTCGCTGGGCGCCGGGCCCGTCGATACTGTCCTGGGAGGCGGGCTGGCCCGAGGCGCGGTGCATGAAATCTTTGCGGAACGGCCGGCCGATTTGGCCGCGGCGTCCTGTTTTGCCGGGGGCGTGGCGGCGCGCATGGAAAAAGATCGCCCCCTCCTGTGGGTTCGGTCGCGCAAGGCGCAGGAGGAAGCGGGGTTCCTGTACGGCCATGGGCTGGCGGAAATGGGGATCGCGGCCAGGGACATGATCCTCGTCGTGGTCGAGGATGTGGTCGAGGGCCTGCGGGTCGGGGTGGAGGCCCTGCGCTGCGCCGGGCTGGGGGCGGTGGTGCTCGAATTCTGGGGGCATTCGCGCCATCTCGACCTCACCGCCAGCCGGCGGCTGGCGCTGGCGGTGGAGAACGGCGCGGCCATGGGGCTGGTGTTGCGGGTGGCGGGGGAGCCCGCTCCCAGCGCGGCCGTCACCCGCTGGGCCGTCGCCCCTGCGCCGTCCTCGGACCCTTACGGCCTGCCGGGCCGGCCGACCCTTTCGGCCCGGCTGTTGCGCCAGCGTGGAGCGGGCGCGTTGGGCCATTGGCATCTGGAGTGGAACCATGCAACGCAGGCTTTCGGGTTCCCGGCGCTATCTGGCGCTGTGGTTGCCCCTGTTGTCGACCGACAGAATCGCGCGCAGCGCCGCGCGGGCTGGGCCCGCACCGGATAGGGCGCGGCCGACGCATCCTTTGGTGACCGTCGCCAAGCGCTCCAACGCCCTGCGCATCGCTGCGGCCGACGCGGCGGCGCAAAGGCTCGGCCTCCACCCCGGACTGGCCTTCACCGATGCCAAGCTGCGGGTCGCCCATATTGAGGTGGTCGAACACGACGCGGCGGCCGATCTGGCCCTCCTCGAAAGGATCGCCGACTGGGGCGATCGCTATAGCCCGATCATCGCCATCGAACCGCCCGACATGATCCTCTTCGACATTACCGGGGTCACTCATATCTTCGGCGGCGAGGCGGAGCTTGTGGCCGATATCGAGGCGCGTCTCGCCCGCCAGGGTTTTGCCGTGCGCACCGCCATCGCGGGCACCGCCCGTGCGGCCCGGGCGCATTGCCGGTTCGGCCGGGGCGGGGTCGTCCTGCCCGACGCGGTGTCCGAAAGGGTGGCCGGCCTGCCGGTCGAGGCGCTCGAATGCGGGCTCGATATCCTTATCGCCCTGCGGCGGGCCGGGTTTCTCTATCTGGAGGATTTCCTCTCCCGTCCGCGCGAGCCCCTCGCGGCCCGGTTCGGGCCGGAGTTGACCGACCGGCTGGCTCAGATTCTCGAGGAAACCGATCGGTCCTTGACCCCAAGGCGGCCGGTGCCCGAATTCCTGGCCGAGCAGCGCTTCGCCGATCCCATCGGGCTCATGGAGGATATCGCCCTCGACAGCCTTGCCGCCGACCTCTGCGGCCAGCTGCATCGCCAGGGTCAGGGCGGGCGCAGTTTCGAGCTCGGCTTTTATCGCGCCGATGGGAAGATCGAACGCATCGGCCTGTTGTCCGGCCAGCCGCTGGCCGATCCCGGCACCCTCAGGCGCCTCTTCGAAATGCGGCTCGATGCCCTGGCCGATCCGCTCGATCCGGGCTTCGGGTTCGACATGATGCGGCTTGCCGTGCTCGCCGGCGATCCGCTCGGCCCGGTCCAGAGCGGGCTCGACGGCAAGGTCGAGGCCAGCCGGGAGGTCAGCGCCCTGGTGGACCGGCTCAGTGCCCGCTTCGGCGCCGGCGCGGTGCAGCGGCTCATTGCCCGCGACACCCATCTGCCCGAGCGGGCCAGCCTTCCCGTGCCTTCGCTTTCCGATGCCAGGGACAGTGCGGAATGGCTCGGGACGGGAGAGGTCCCGAGGCGGCCCCTGTTTCTCTTTTATCCCGCGCCGCAGGTGGATGTGGTGGCCGAAGTCCCCGATGGTCCGCCGCGCCGTTTTCGCTGGCGGGGGGTGTCCCATGACGTGGCCCGGGCAGAAGGTCCCGAGCGCATCGCCCCGGAATGGTGGCGCCGGACGACCGATACGCGCACGCGCGATTACTTCCGCATCGAAGACAGCGAAGGCCAGCGGTTCTGGCTATTCCGCTACGGGTTTTACGGGCGGGAGGTCGAGCCGGTCCGCTGGTTCCTGCAAGGCATCTTCCCATGAGCTTTTATGCCGAACTGGCGGCTTCTACCAATTTCTCCTTCCTGCGCGGGGCCTCCCATCCCCAGGATATGGTGCTCGCCGCCCTGCTTCTGGGGCATCGGGGCATCGGGATTGCCGACCGCAATTCGGTGGCGGGCGTCGTGCGGGCCTTTGCCACGCTCGAGGACCTGCGCGACGGACACTTGCCGGTGGAAAAGCTGCGCGAGGGCTCGGGGCCGGGAGAATATCGCCTCATCGAGCGCTACAACGATCTCGACATCCCGTTCACCCGCGAGGAGATGCAGGAAAAGGCCAGGGCGTTCAAGCTCGTGGTTGGGGCGCGGCTGGTCTTTACCGACGATACCCCCGACATCGTCGCCTATCCGCACGACAAGGAGGGCTGGGCGCAGCTCTGCCGGCTGCTGACCCGCGGCAATCTGCTGGCCGAAAAGGGCGATTGCATCCTCACGCTCCCCGATCTCGTCTTCGCCTGTTCCGGGCTGAGCCTCATGGTCATGCCGGGGAACGATCTTAGTGTTCTCGACAAGGTGCTGCCCGAACTGACCCGGGCTTGCGGAACGGTGTGGCTCGGGGCGTCCATGGGCCATCGCGGCAACGATCTGCGGCGCCTCCATCATTTGCGGGTCAGGGCGCGGACCCATGGCGTGCCGCTGATCGCCAGCAATGACGTGCTCTATCATGCCGCCGAACAGCGCGACCTGCAGGATATCCTCACCTGTATCCGCGAGGGGGTGGAGATCACCCGGGCGGGCCGGCTGCTCGAGGCCAATGCCGAGCGCCATCTCAAGACCGCGGCGGAGATGGAGCGGTTGTTTCTTGCCGCTCCCGAGGCGATCGCCGAGATCGAGCCCTTTCTCCAGACCATCGATTTTACCCTCGACCAGCTGCGCTATGAATATCCCGAGGAGCCCGTTCCCACGGGGTGGACGCCGCAAGGCTGGCTGGAGGAACTGACCTGGCGGCGGGCGGGGTTGAAATATCCGCAAGGTATCCCCCAGGCGGTGGAGCGCCAGATCCGCGACGAACTCGCGCTCATCAAGCGGATGGAATATGCGCAATATTTCCTCACCATCTACGACATCGTACGGGTGGCCGAGGACAAGGGAATCCTGTGCCAGGGGCGCGGCTCGGCGGCCAATTCAGCGGTGTGCTATGCCCTGGGCATTACGGCGGTCGACCCGGCCGAGCATCAATTGCTGTTCGCGCGCTTTCTGTCCGCCGAACGCCGCGAGCCGCCCGATATCGACGTCGATTTCGAGCATGAGCGGCGCGAGGAGATCATCCAGCATATCTATGAGACTTATGGCCGGAAGCGAGCGGGAATCGCGGCGACGGTGATCTGCTACCGGCCGCGCTCGGCGATCCGCGAGGTGGGCAAGGTGCTGGGGCTGACCGAGGATACGACCAGCCGCATCGCCTCGACCGTCTGGGGAAGCTGGAGCGGGGAGGGCCTTCCTGACAAGCATATCGCCGGGGCGGGGCTCGATCCGGCCAATCCCGATATCGGGCGCGCGGTTACCTTCGCCAAGCGCCTGCTCGGTTTCCCCCGCCATCTGTCCCAGCATGTGGGCGGGTTCGTCCTCACCCAGAACCGGCTCGATACCTATGTGCCCATCGCCAATGCGGCCATGGACAAGCGCACCTTCATCGAATGGGACAAGGACGATATCGACCGGGTGCGCATGCTCAAGGTGGACGTGCTGGCGCTGGGCATGCTCACCTGCATCCGCAAGGCCTTCCAGTTGATCGAAACCCATTACGGTCGCAGGCTGACGCTGGCGGACATCAAGGCCGACGAAACGGCGGAGGACCGCCGTCCGGTCTTCGATATGCTGTGCGAGGGGGATTCGATCGGCGTGTTCCAGGTGGAAAGCCGGGCGCAGATCAACATGCTGCCCCGCCTCAGGCCGAGAAAGTTCTACGACCTGGTGATTCAGGTGGCCATTGTCCGCCCCGGTCCGATCCAGGGCGATATGGTCCATCCCTATTTGCGGCGGCGCAATGACGAGGAAAAACCCGATTATCCCTCCCCCGCTCCCCCATACGACCCCGATGAACTGAAACATGTGCTCAAACGCACCCTGGGCGTGCCGCTGTTCCAGGAACAGGCGATGAAAATCGCCATGGTGGCGGCGGAATTCACCGACGAACAGGCCAATGGGCTGCGCAAGGCCATGGCGACCTTCCGCAATGCCGGCACCATCGGCCAGTTCGAGGTGATGATGGTCGAGGGTATGGTCCGGCGCGGCTATGAACGTCAATTCGCCGAGAGGTGCTTCAACCAGATCAAGGGGTTCGGCGAATATGGCTTTCCCGAAAGCCATGCGGCGAGCTTTGCCAAGCTGGTCTATGTCTCGGCCTGGATCAAGCATTACTATCCCGATGTGTTCGCTTGCGCGCTGCTCAATTCCCAGCCCATGGGGTTTTACGCGCCGGCCCAGATCGTCCGCGACGCCGCCGAGCATGGGGTCACGGTGCAGCCCGTCGATATCAATGCGAGCCATCACGACAACACGCTGGAGAAAGCCTCCGGGAGCCGCATGGCGCTTCGCATCGGCTTCCGGCAGGTCGACGGGTTTGCGCGCGATTGGGGAGAGGCCATCGTCGGGAGAAGGGAGCAGGGCTATCAGGGGATCGACGATTTCTGGCAGCGTTCGGGCCTGTCGCACCGGGCCCTCACCCTTCTGGCTGATGCCGACGCCATGGGCTCCCTGGGGCTCGATCGGCGCAAGGCGGCCTGGGAGGTGCGGCGGCTGCCCAAGGACGATCCCCTGCCGCTTTTCGCCTTTTCCCGCACCAGCGAGATGGGGGAGGACCCCGACATGGACCTGCCCCGCATGGCCCCGTCAGAGGAGGTGATCGCCGATTATCAGACCGTGCGCTTGTCGTTAAAGGCGCATCCGGTCACCTTCCTGCGCACCGGGCTGGACCGGATGGGGGTGATAAGCTGCGCGGGGCTGGCCCGCCAGCCGGATGGGGCGCGGATCTGTGTGGGGGGGATCGTCCTGGTGCGCCAGCGTCCGGGCAAAGGCAATGCGATCTTCATGACGCTGGAGGATGAGACCGGCATCGCCAATTGCCTGCTCTGGTCCTCCCGCTTCGAGCAAAACCGCCGCGCGGTGATGTCGGCGCGCCTGGCGCTGATCGAGGGCGAGATACAGAAATCGAAGGAAGGGGTCATCCATGTGATCGCCAGCGCTGTGCATGACCGTTCCGACCTTGTCGACCGGCTGGGCCATTCCCACCGGGAGCGGCCCGATCCGGCTGGCCTTGGGCAGGGATATGCCCCGCTTCCCCGGCTCAACGGCCATCCGCGCAACCGGCGCGTGGTGCCGAAATCGCGCGATTTCCATTGAGAGGAGCGGGCGCCGATGGCACTGTCATCCTTTTGGAACTTGTCGCGACTCCTGCCGGGGGAAAGAAGAGCCATGCCGCGCCGCACCGTGTTCGGAGAGTTCGAGGGCCATCCGGTCGAGGAAGTCGTCCTCACATCGGCCGAAGGCGTCACGGTGGCCATCCTCAATTATGGCGCGCTGGTGCGGGACTGGCGGGTGCCGGTGGACGGGACAAGGCGGCCGGTGGTGCTGGGTTTTGAGGAGTTCCCGCCCTATCTCGCCGACAGCGCCTATTTCGGCGCCATTTGCGGCCGGGTGGGCAATCGCATCGGCGGGGCGCGGTTCACCCTTGACGGGGTGACCCACCGGCTCGATGCCAATGAAGGCCGCAACCATCTGCATGGCGGGCCCAAAGGGTCTGCGAAGCGGCTGTGGACCATCCGGACACTCGCCGAGGACAGCGTCACGCTGACGCTGCACAGCCCGGACGGGGACATGGGCTATCCGGGGGCGCTCGATCTTGTGCTGACCTATCGCCTCAGCGGCTACACACTGGAGCTGGAATGGGAAGCGCGGACCGACCAGCCCACCCCGGTCAACATCATCCAGCACAATTATTTCAACCTCATGGGGCATGGGGACGTGCTCGATCACCGCCTCGCGGTGGCGGGCACGGCGGTGACCACGCTGGGGGATGGCCAGATTCCAACCGGCGCCATCGACCCCATTGCCGGCACGCGGCTCGATTTCCGCGCCGGGCGCACCATGCGCGATTCCGATGGCGCGGAGATCGAGATCGACAACAATTTCGTCCTGCCGACGCGGCGCCGCCGCGAGGACCCGGTTGGCCGGCTCGTCGCACCGGATAGTTCGCTCACCCTCGAGATCTTCACCGACCAGCCGGGCCTGCAGATCTATAATGGCTGGAAGATCGAACCCGGCGCCATGGGGCTCAATGGCGAGGCCTATGGCCGGTTCGCGGGGGTCTGCCTCGAAGACCAGAATTTCCCCGACGCCATCAACCACCCCCATTTCCCCGATTGCGTCGCCACGCCGCAAAGGCCCTATCGCCATTGGTGCGCCATCGCGATCAGGCCGTAGCCCGACCGGCTTTGCTCACAGGGTCTCCCCGGTTCCGCTGGTGCTGGTCGCCGCCCGGGCGGCGCGCCGGGTTCGTTGTTCGCGAAGATAGATGATGAAGCTCGAGGCGATGATGATCGCGGCGCCCAGAAGGGTCATGGGACGGGGAAGGTCGTCAAAGAAGATGTAGCCCAGGATGATGGCCCAGGGCAGTAGGGTGTATTGCAGCGGGGCGACGGCGGCGGCATCGGCCAGCTTGACGGCGCGGTTGACGCAGATATGGGCCAGCATGGCGACCACGCCCAGCATGCCGAGCAGGAAGAGGTCGGGCATGGTCGGGGTCACCCACCCGAAGGGGATGAGCACGATCCCGGCAACCAGCGCGCCGGCGATCTGGAAGAAGACCAGGACCGTATCGGGGGTGCCGCGCAGGGTGCGGCCGGTGATGACCATCAGCGCGAAAGCCAGGGTGCCGATGAGCGAGACGAGGATGGCCAGCCCGTTGATCTCCCCCGAAGGGGCGAGGGCGACGAGGACGCCGACAAAGCCCAGCCCGATGGCGGCCCAGCGAATGGGGCCGACCTTTTCCCGCAGGAGGAAGGGCGAGAGCGCGGCGACATAGATGGGGGCGGCCAGCCAATAGGTCATCACGTCGGCCAGCGGCAGGAAATAGACGGCCCAGTAAAAGCAGAAGACCTCGACGGTGGAAAACACCACGCGGGCTGCCTGCAGGCGGGGCCGTTCCACCGAGAAAATGGGCCTGGGGCCGCCGCGCAGCAGGAAGGGCAGCAGGATGACCAGCGCGACGGCGGAGCGCAGCAGCAGCACCTGGCCGACCGTATAGGTGGAGACCAGCCATTTGCCCATGGCATCGTTGAGCGAGAACAGGAACATGCCCAGCAGCATGACCAGAACGCCGAGCCGGGCCGGGGACATGTCGGCAAGGAGCCGGGGCATCGCGCTCATGGGGGTTCTCCAGTGGCATCGGCCATACGAAGGGCTGGGCAGGCGCTCGAGGGCGGCGCGATCTGCGACTAAATAGGAGAGGGCGACATTGTCAACCTGGCGGTTGTGCCCGCTTCGCGGCTCGGCTAGAGACGGGGCAGGCGACAAGCGGAGCGCGAAGCGATGAGGCCCGAGCTCGACACATTGGTGCAACTGGCCCTTGCGGCCGGTGACGTGATCATGGTGTCAACGGCGGGGTAAAAGTCGGCCATTGGGCGGCGCAAAACCAGGCCACTTGATGTTGGGGGTATCGAGCGCCGG
>NZ_QQNH01000017.1 GCF_003345525.1 Pelagibacterium lacus | reverse complement strand
CCGGCGCTCGATACCCCCAACATCAAGTGGCCTGGTTTTGCGCCGCCCAATGGCCGACTTTTACCCCGCCGTTGACACATGAGGCGTTGCCCGCGGCGATCGATGCTCTGACCGAGGGTGACAGGGAAACCCGGGTGTTTCTGCGGGCCGATCGGGTGGTGGCCTATGGCGAGCTCATGGAGGTGATGAACCTGCTGCGCGCTTCCGGCTATGTCAGGCTCGCGCTTGTGGGGCTGGAATCGGTGTCCTCGGTGCCTGCGCCCGCCTCCGGGGATGAACAGAGCGCGCCATGACCGCCAAGTCCCAGCGTCCCGTTTCCGAGGATATCCTGCGCACCGGCTGGGGCGACGCGGCCCTGTGGAGCACGGCCAGCGCAATCGTCCTGTTCGCCTGCGTCGGGGGCGTCTGGGCGATGGAGAGCTGGCCGCGACCCGAAGAGCCAGCCGGTGGCCCGCCGACCGTGGTCATGGTGGAATTCGCCGAGGTCGAGACCTCCCCGCTCACCGAGGAACTGGACGTGCCGGAGGGCGACCCGATGCTGCAATCGGACGAAGTGCCGCCCTCAGAGGAGGAGCCGGAAGAGGAAGAACCCGAGCCGGAGCCTGAACCAGAGCCCGAGCCGGAGCCTGAACCAGAGCCAGAGCCAGAGCCAGAGCCGGAACCCGAGCCAGAGCCTGAGCCGGAACCAGAGCCCGAGCCCGAGCTTGAAGAGCCGATCATGGATGTTCCGGAGGTCGAGGTTCCGGACCCGGCTGTTCCGGTTCCCGTGCCCATGCCGCCCGAGATTGCCGAGCTTCGCGCCAATACGCCGCGCACGGATTTCACGCCGCCGCAGCAGCCCCGGCCGGCCGCGAACCAGACCTCCGCACCGCCGCCCGCGGCACAGCAGGCCGAGCAGGCCGCCGCGCCCCAGACGGCGGTCGGGGTTCAGGCGAGTGATCGGGCGATCGATCAATGGCAGTCGAGCGTGCTGCGGCATCTGGCGCAGCGGCGCAGCTATCCGCCCGGCGCGCAGCAACGCGGCGAGCAGGGCGTGGCTGTGGTCCGCTTCGTCATCGACACCGCCGGCCGCGTCCAGTCGGTCGGGCTGGCGCGATCGTCGGGCTTTGCCGAGCTCGATCAGGCGGCGCTGGACCTCATCACCAGGAGTTCGCCCGTGCCGACCCCGCCCGCCGGCCTGCCCCCGGCCCGGCTCACCCTCAACGTGCCCGTGGACTATACGCGGCGGTGAGGTCCTGATCGGATCCCGAATGGGAACGTTCCGGGCGATTGCGGCATGGGCGCGGGAGAATTTTAAGGTGGCGTGGCTGGATTTGCCCAACCCTCTTCGCCGATGAGGGGGACGAACGTCACGCCCCCGAGGTCTTCTTCCGCGAAGGCGTCTGGGGCGCTTCGGGTGACCCGGAGCAGGCGCTGCTCGCCGCTTCGATCGCCGACCGGAATGACGAGGCGGCCGCCGATCGCCAACTGGTTCTTCAGCGACAGGGGCACGGACGGCCCGCCGGCGGCGACGAGAATGGCATCGAACGGGGCTCGTTCCGCCCAGCCCTTGGTGCCGTCGCCAACTTTTATGGCGACGTTGCCATAGCCGGCGCGGCGCAGGCGCCTTTTGGCCTTTGCTGCCAGTTCGCCATGGCGTTCGATGGAGAACACCGTGGACGCGAGTTCCGCCAGGATCGCCGCAGCATAACCCGATCCGGTGCCGATCTCGAGCACGCGGTCCCCGGGAGCGATCCCGGCCGCCTCCGCCATCCGGGCAACGATGAAGGGCTGGGAGATGGTCTGCCCGTTGCCGATGGGCAAGGGGCCGTCCTCATAGGCGAATGCCTCGTAGCCCTTGTCGACGAACGCCTCCCGCGGCACGGTTCGCAGCGCCGCAAGCACCCGCTCGTCGCGCACACCGCGTCCCACGATATGCGCCTCGACCATGCGGCGCCGGGCATAGTCATAATCAAACATCGCCGGCCTCTCATGTGCTGCTGCGTCGCATCATGAGAATACGAACTCGCTGGGGTGGCGGAGGTTCCGGCCCGGTGGCTTGCCATACTCCCTGGGGGTATATAAGACTGGGGCGAAAGAGAGGTGGGATGCCGCATTCGCCGGAAGAGAAACAGCGTGCGATCATGCGCTTGCGGCGGATCAGGGGGCAGGCGGAGGCCCTGGAGCGCGCGGTGGAGGCGGAGGCCGATTGCGGCGTCCTCTTGCAGCAGATCGCGGCGTTGCGCGGTGCCGCAAATGGGCTGATGGCCGAGGTGCTGGAAAGCCATCTGCGCGAGACCTTCGGAACCGCCGGGACGGTCGAGCCCGAGGCCGACATCGATATGGTAGTGAAAATCCTGCGGACCTATCTCAAATAGCGACGCGGCACGGAACAATGCGGAGATGACCATGGAAACAGTTTCAACCGCCCGGAGCTTTGGCGGCACGCAGGGCGTTTACCGCCATGCCAGTACGGCCTGCAATTGCGAGATGACGTTCGCGCTGTTCCTCCCGCCGCAGGCGGAAAAGGGCAAGGTGCCGCTGTTGTGGTATCTTTCCGGCCTCACCTGCACGCATCAGAACGTGATGGACAAGGGCGAATATCGCCGGCTGGCCGCCGAACTCGGCATGGCGATCCTCTGCCCCGACACCAGTCCGCGCGGCGACGACGTGTCCGACGAGCCGGACAATTGGCAGTTCGGCAAGGGCGCCGGCTTCTATCTCGACGCGACGCAGGCCCCCTACGCCACGCATTACCGCATGGCGCGCTATATCACCGAGGAACTGCCGCAACTGGTGGCGGAGAATTTCCCTCTCGACATGACGCGCCAGTCGATCTTCGGCCATTCCATGGGCGGACACGGGGCGATCACCCTGGCGCTCAAGGCCCCCGACCGCTTCCGCTCGGTCTCGGCGTTCGCGCCCATCGCGCAGCCTTCGACGGCGGGCTGGTCGCGGCCGGCTTTCGAGAAATATCTCGGTTCGGACGAAACGGCCTGGCGCGCTTATGACACGACGCTGCTGATCGCGGACGGCCATAAACTGCCCGAACTTCTGGTCGATCAGGGGACGGCCGACAGCTTCCTCGATGATGGCCTGCGGCCCTGGCTGTTGCAGGAGGCCTGCGCCAAGGCGGACATACCGCTCACGCTCAACATGCGCGAGGGCTATGATCACTCCTATCTGTTCATCTCGACCTTCATGGACGATCATCTGCGCTGGCATGCCGAGCGGCTGTTCCGCGCATAGGCCCATGGAAAAAGGGGGGTGGCATGAGCCGCGCCTTTGTCAAGGAAATCGATGACGTTCCCGAGCAGAAGCTGCCCGAGCGGACGGTCAGTTCGGCCCCTAATCTCGTGACGCGGCGGGGCGCAGAGCTGATCGCAGCCGAGATCGACAGCCTGACCCTTGCACTCGAAACGCTGGACGGAAAAGACGCCGAACATGCCCGGCGCGACCTGCGCTATTGGGAGGCGCGGCGGGCGACCATGCAGCTGGTCGAGCGCAGCGGCGACCTGGATGCCGTGGGGTTCGGCACCGAAATCGCCGTCAAACGGGCGGGGCGGATGCAGACCTTGCGGATCGTCGGGGAAGACGAGGCCGATCCTAGAGGGGGCTATCTCGCCTATACGGCGCCGCTGGCCCAGGCGCTCGAAGAGGCCGAAATCGGCGAGACGGTGGAGTTCGAAGCCGGTGGCCGCGTCGACCCGATCGAGATCGTGTCGATCAAGCCGCTTTGAGCGGCCCGGTCAGAGCGGCAGGATGCCCTCGTCCTTGACCTCCTCGATCACCGGATAGCTGCGGGTTTCCTTGACGCCGGGAAGCGAAAGCAGAACCTCGCTGAGAAATACCCGATAGCGGGCCATGTCGTGCAGCCGGGCCTTGACCAGATAGTCGAAGCCGCCCGCCACCATATGGCATTCGAGCACTTCGGGCTGTTTGCGGACGGCGCTGGCGAATTTCTGGAAATTGTCGGGGGTAGTCTTGTCCAGCGAGACTTCGATGAAAACCAGGAGGCCGAGCCCGATCTGCTCGGGATCGAGAACCGCCTTGAAGCCCTTGATATAGCCCTGCTTCTGCAGCCGCCGCATCCGGTCGCTCATGGAGGTGGGCGGCAGACCGACACGCTGGGCCAGTTCGGCATTGGTGATGCGGCCGTCCTGTTGCAGTTCCATGAGTATCCTGCGGTCTATCCTGTCAAGGCTCGCCATGGGCATGTCTCATTGGGTGGGCGCGATCATCGCGTCAAAGCCGGCCGGCTTCGATGATGCGCTGGAGGAATTTCTGGGTGCGCGGATGGCGCGGGGCGGAGAACAGGGTCCCGGGCTCGCCCTCCTCGACGATGCGGCCATCGGAGAGAAAGCAGACCCGATCGGCGACCTCGCGGGCAAAACCCATTTCATGGGTGACGATCACCATGGTCATGCCCTCGGCCTTGAGCCGGCGGATGATGGCGAGGACCTCGCCCACCAGTTCGGGATCGAGGGCGGCGGTCACCTCGTCGAGCAGCAGCACTTCGGGGTGGGTGGCCAGCGCTCGGACAATGGCGACGCGCTGCTGCTGCCCGCCGGAAAGCTGCTCGGGATAGGCGTCGCCGCGGCTGTCCATGCCAAAGGCGGCGAGCAGCTCGCGCGCATTGGCCCGCGCCTCGGCCCTGGCGATGCCATGGACCTTGATGGGTGCGAGGGTGATGTTCTCCATCACGCTCATATGGGGGAAGAGATTGTAGGATTGGAACACGATGCCCACCCGGCGATAGAGGCCGTTGCGGCCCCAGCCCGGATCGTCGATCGAGACGCCATCGAGGGCGATGGTGCCATAGTCGAATTCGGTCAGCTTATTGATGCAGCGCAGCAGCGTCGACTTGCCCGAGCCCGAGGCGCCGATGAGGCAGACGACTTCGTGCGGGGCGACATCGAGCGAGATATCGTCGAGCACCAGGACCTCGCCGAAATATTTGGTGAGGCCTTCGATGGAGAGGCGGGGCAGGGTCACAGCACCCCCTGCAGGCGGCGTTCGCGGTCTTTCCTCGAGAAATAGTCGGTCAGCCGCGCCATGGGGATGGTGGCGACGAGAAACAGCAGCGCGGCGGCGATCAGGGAGGAATAGTTGAAGGTCTGGGCGGTGTAGATCTGGGCCTCGCGCACCGCGTCGCGCACCCCGATGACGCTGAGCAGCGCCACGTCCTTTTGCAGCGCTACGGCGAGATTGAGCAGCACCGGCATGACGTTGCGGATGGCCTGGGGAAGAATGGCGTAGCGCATGGTCTGCCATTGGGAAAGGCCCAAGGCCTTGGCGGCGGCGCGCTGGCCGTCATGCACCGCCTCGATGCCCGAGCGGTAGATTTCGGCCGAATAGGCGGCGTAGGAGACGACCATGGCGGTGGCCCCCCAGAAGAGGGCGGAATTGGGCAGGCCGGGCAGGTTGAGCGCGGGAATGCCGAAGCCGAAGATGAGGACCAGCAGCAGCACCGGCAGGCCGCGGAACAGGTCGATATAGATGACGGTGAAGACCCGGGCCGGCGCGAACCAGGGACCGGTGAGGGCGCGCAGCAGGGCCAGGACCAGGCCCCAGGCCATGATGGCGGCGAGGCAGGCCACCCAGATCTGGATGTTGAGCCAGAAGCCGCGCAGGACCTGGGGAAAGGAGGCCATCATGGCGCCCAGATCGAAGAATTGGCGCGCGATGCGCGGCCATTGCTCGGCCGAGGTCACCGTGAGGGCGACCGCGCCAAAGACCAGCACCACCATCGCGATGGAGATGAGCGTGGGCACATAGCGTTCGGTGGCGGTGAGGCTCTTTCTTGCCGGGGGGCGGGGGCGGCGCGGTCCCCTGTCGAGGTCCGCGCCCTCTCCGGCGCCTTGCGGCGGCAGGCTTACGCTCATTCAGTGATGACCGGCAGGTCGGGATCGGCGATCAGGAATTGGGCCACCAGCCCGTCAATGGTGCCGTCGGCCTGGAGTTCGGCGATGGCCTCGTTGACCCAC
Organism: Pelagibacterium lacus; assembly: GCF_003345525.1. GTDB lineage: Bacteria > Pseudomonadota > Alphaproteobacteria > Rhizobiales > Devosiaceae > Pelagibacterium > Pelagibacterium lacus. The sequence continues at coordinate 59,798 of NZ_QQNH01000017.1, read as the reverse complement.
TCGACCAGATCATTGCCCTGTTCGAAGATGAGGCCATGGCCATAATCGTTCTCGTCCGGGGTGAGGATGGCGGCGATCTCGGCCTCGGGCACCTGCACGGCGGTGAGATAGAGCGCGGTGGGCAATTCGGTCGCCACGGCGTCGATCTGATTGCCCTGCAGGGCCTGGAACAGGCCGACCTGGTCATTATAGACGGCGGCGTCGGTCACTCCGATGATCTGGGCGACATAGTCGAGATCGGTGGTGCCGATCATCACGCCCCAGCGCACTTCGCGCAGATCGGCAAAGCTCGTCGCGTCGCCGACCACCGAACCGGGCATGGCGACCACGGCCTTTTGCGGCTGGTAATAGACGTCCGAGAAGGTGGCGATGGCGCTGCGGTCCTCGGTGACCGAGATCTGCTGGATGCCGAAATCATAGTTCTTGGCCCCGGGAGCGATGGCCTGGTCGAAGGTTTCGCGTACCCAGACCACGTTTTCGGGGGCAAAGCCCATCTTTTCGGCGATGGCGTAGACGAGGGCGCTTTCGAAGCCTTCGCCATTGGCAGGGTCGTTATCCATCATCCAGGGCGGGAAGACCGGGTCGGAGGTGGCGACGGTCAACTGCCCCGGCGCGAAGAGACGCGGATCGTCCGGCGTCTTGTCCTGGGCCGAGGCGGCAGACGTCATGAGCCCCAAGGCGAACGCGGCGGCGAGCGCGATGCGCCCGGCGGATGGTGCAGTCCCCAGCATGATGACCTCCACAGTCGATGGGTTTGGTTGCGTCCAGATAGGCGATATTATCGGGGGAGGACACGCTGGCAAGCCCAATGATGGGCAGCAAGGGGATAGGGCAAGCGCCCTATCCGGGTTGGGTTGATGCGGAAGCGGCATCCAGCCCGGCATAGGCGCGGCGATGCCAGAGCAGGGGACGCCGGTCCGGATGGGTGCGGGTGTGGATGACCACGCCGGCGAACAGCAGGTGCGTGTCCATGGCGATGGTCCCGGCCAGCGCGCAATCGAGGGTGGCGATGGCGCCGGTGAGGCGGGGCTGGCCCGAGGGCCAGGTCTCCCAGTTTCCCGCGATGAACCGGTCGGCCGGACCGAAGCCGGCAAAGGCATCGGCGATCGCGCCCTGGTCCTCTGCCAGCACGGCGACCGAAAAGGCCCGGGCGTCTTCGATCGCTTGGGCGAGTTCGCTGTCCCGGGTGATCGAGACCAGAATGGCCGGGGGTTCGGCGCTCAGCGACAGCAGCGCGGTCACCGTGCGGCCATGCCGTGCGCCGCCGACAGCGGCGGTGACCACGCTTACCGACGAGGCCAGCGTGCTCATGGTCGAGGTGAACTGGGCGGCAGGAACGGCATCGCGCGCCGCGGGGTGGTCGGCGCAGGCAAGGGAAAGGCGATGGGGCCCGTCGAGCGGGGATGCGGTTGCGATCTTGTGCATAGCGGCCTTTTCGGGCCGGCGGCGACGCGATGTGAGCGGGGTTGATCTTGGCCGCCGGACTTTGTATTTTCCAAGCAAGTGCTTTCTAAATGTCGCTCCGAAGCCATGTCAAGCAGCAAACCGATGCTCACACCAGCGCCCGTTCCGCCCGGCTCCCTGCCGGCGCCGGAGCCCGATGCGCAGAGCTGGACGCCCCGCAATGCGGCCGAGCGGGTGCTGTTCCATCTTAAGATGCATGGCGACCAGACGGCGGCGGCGCTGGGCAAGGCTCTGGGGACGTCCGGGGAGGCGGTGCGGCAGCAATTGGTGCGGCTGGCCGACGAGGGCGTGGTGGAGAGCTGGAGCCAGTCTCAGGGGGTGGGCCGCCCGTCGCAATTCTGGCGCCTGAGCGCGAAGGGACAGGAGCGCTTTCCCGATACCCATGCCGCGCTGACCGTCGAATTGCTGGGGCTTTTGGGCGAACAGCTCGGCCTCGATGCGGTGTCGCGGATCATCGACGCGCGCGAGGACCGGACCAAAATAGCCTATTACGCGGCCATGCAGGGGGCGAAATCGCTGGGGGAACGCGTGGCCAAGCTGGCCGAATTGCGCTCCCGCGAAGGCTATATGGCCGCCTGGGAGGCCGATGGGGCGGGCGGGTATCGGCTGTTCGAGAACCACTGCCCGATCTGCGCCGCGGCGACGGCGTGCCAGAACTTCTGCCGCGCCGAGCTCGCGGTGTTCCGGGACGTGCTCGGACCCGGAGCGAGCGTGGTGCGCGAGGATCACATCGTCATGGGCGCACGGCGCTGCGCCTATCGCATTTCCCCTACCTGATCGTTCGACGATAGCGAATGGTCCATGAAGCATCGGGCCGGTTATCGGCGCCGATGGGCGGTCTATATTGGTCTCCAGAAACCCATGCGCCTTGCTCAGGGATTGGAGACCGAACCATGCTGGACCAGATCAGGGGATTGCATCACGTCACGTCGATGTCGCGCGATGCCAATGCCAATAACCGCTTCTTCACCGATACGCTCGGCCTGCGCCGGGTGAAAAAGACCGTCAATTTCGACGAACCGTCGGTCTATCACCTCTATTATGGCGACGAGATGGGCACGCCGGGCTCGGTGATGACCTATTTCCCGTTTCCCAATATCATCCGGGGCCGTCCCGGCACCGGGGAAGTGGGCGAGACCGTGTTCTCGGTGCCCGAGGGCAGCCTGGGTTTCTGGAAGGAACGCTTTGCGGAAAAGGGCGTTGCCGGGGTGATGAACGAGGAGAGCTTTGGCGAAAAGCGCCTGCGCTTCGCGGCGGTGGATGGTGACCATTTCGCGCTGGTGGAAGCAAAGGATGATCCGCGCGCGGCCTGGACGGGCGGGGCGGTGGATGGCGACGAGGCCATTCGCGGCTTTGCCGGGGCCGTCCTGCGGCTGCGGGACAGCGGGCCGACCGAGGATCTGCTCAAATTCATGGGCTATGAACATGCCGACACCTCCAAGGGCATCAAGCGCTTCGTCATTCCGGGCGGCAATGGGGCCGATGTGATCGACCTGCAGACCCTGCCCAACATGCCGCGCGGCGACCTGGGGGCCGGCTCGGTGCACCATATCGCCTTTGCCGTCGACAATCGCGCGGTCCAGGAGGATGTGCGCCGGACGCTGCTCGATACGGGCTATCAGGTCACGCCGGTGATCGACCGCGACTATTTCTATGCGATCTATTTCCGCACGCCGGGGGGCGTGTTGTTCGAGATCGCGACCAATGAGCCCGGTTTCGACCGCGACGAGGACAGCGCGCATCTGGGGGAAGCCCTCAAGCTCCCGAGCCAGCACGAGCATCTGAGGGGCTGGCTGGAAACCCACCTGCCCGACATCGACGACCGGTAAGCGGCACAGACAGGGAATTTGGACGATGACCTATATCTTCAAGGAAAAGCCGGCCACCGAGGCCGAGGCCCCGACCTTCGTATTGCTGCACGGGACCGGCGGCGATGAGAACCAGTTCTTCGGGCTGGGCGAGCAGTTGCTGCCCGAGGCGCGGCTGGTGGCGCCGCGGGGCGATGTATCCGAGGGCGGGGCGCTGCGCTTTTTCAGGCGCACCGGCGAAGGCGTCTACGACATGGACGATTTGCGGCTGCGCACCGAGAAGATGGCCGATTTCCTCAAGGGCCTCGAGGCGGACGGGCCGCTGATCGGGCTGGGCTATTCCAATGGTGCCAATATCCTCGCCGCGGTAATGATCGCCCACCCCGAACTGGTCGACGCGGCGGTGCTGATGCATCCGCTCATCCCCTGGACGCCGGGCGATGTGGCCGGGCTTTCAGGGCGCAAGGTGCTGATCACCGCCGGCCGGCGCGATCCCATCTGCCCCGCGCCAAAGACGGAAGCGCTGATCTCGTGGTTCTCCGCCCAGGGCGCGGCCACCGAAGCCTTCTGGCACGAGGGCGGCCACGAGATCGTGCCGGGCGAACTCAACGCCGTGGCGCGCTTCGTTTCGTTCGCCCAAAGTTAACAAGCCACTAACCATTGTCCCTTAGGGTCCCTGCCGTTCCGGCCCCATGCGCCGGAATGGGAGACGCAAGGGCGATGCTGCGATCGCTGGCAGGACGGATCGTCGGGGACACGCTGCGGACGCGGGTGTTTTCGCTCGCCCTGGCGGTGGTCATCGTGGTGGGCGCGGCCGGGTGGCTGGCCTTTTCCCACATCATCAATCATCTTACCGGCCAGTTCGGCGCCATGATCGCCGAACGGCAGGTGCAGTATGACCGCCATCGCGGCATGGCGGTTCTCAATGCGGAACTGGCGCTGGCCGAAAGCTTTTCCCGCGCCCCGGCCATCGTCGCCTGGTTCAAGGACGAGAACGATCCCGACCTCAAGGCGCGCGGGCTGGCGGATATGGAGCATTACCGCAGCGCTTTTGCCGATGGCAGCGTGTTCCTGGTGGTCAACGGGTCGGGCAATTACTATTTCAACGACGCCCAGCAGAGCTACGCCGCCAATCCCCTGAGCTATACGCTCGATCCGGAGCTGGAGCGCGACTCCTGGTACTATGCCACGCGCGAGCGGCGCGAGGGATGCTATCCCAACGTCAATGTCGACGACGTGCTCAAGGTCACCAAGGTGTGGATCAACTGCCTCGTCAGCGAGAACGGGCGCGTTCTGGGCATGGTGGGGACGGGGCTCGATCTGTCCGGTTTCATCCGCGACGTGGTCGAACTGCCCGGGCGGGGGATCGAATCCATCTTCGTCGACCAGAGCGGCGCGGTGCAGGCGCACCCGGATGCCTCGCTGGTCGATTTCCGCTCGATCACCAAGGAGATGGCGGAAAAGCAGACCATATTCGCCCTGGTCGATACCGCGGAGGGCCAGCGCGTGCTGCGGGCGCTGATGGATGCGGCGCGCGAGGACCCCAATGCCTTCATCAGCGCGCCGATGAGCATGGGCGGGGTCGAAAGGCTGGTCGGGGTCGGCTATCTCGACCATATCGGCTGGTACAATGTCACGGCGATGGATTTGGGCGCGATCATCGACCGCAAGGTGTTCTGGCCGGTTGCGGCGGGCACCATCGGGGTGCTGCTGTCGGTGGCCCTGGTCTTGTGCATCATGTTTCGCGTCGTGGTGCTGGGGAGGCTGGAACGGGTGGAGGCGGGGCTGCGATCCATGCGCGAGGGGCGGCGGGCCAGCATGGCGCCCGACCCGTCCAATGACGAGATCGGGCGGCTGTCGCATGCGGTCATCGAAATGTCGGACGCCATCACCGAGGCGCGGCTGGATCTCGAAGGCCAGGTGCGCCAGCGCACCGAGGTGCTGCAATCGCTGGCCAATCTCGACGAGTTGACCAAGATCCACAACCGGCGGGGTTTCGAGGCGCGGTTTGCCACCCAGAGGCGCCGCGCGGGCGATGCCCAGGAGACCAGCGGGCTGATGCTGGTCGATATCGATCATTTCAAATCCATAAACGACAGCGCCGGGCACGCGGCGGGGGACCAGGTGGTGATCGAAGTGGCGCGCCGGCTGACGGCGGCGCTGCGGCGCGTCGATATCTGCGCGCGCTGGGGCGGGGACGAATTCATCGTGCTCGTGCATGGCTGCACGGCGGAAGGGCTGCGCCGGGTGGCCGAAGCGCTCGGGGACATGATGCGGCAAAAGCCGATCGTGCTCGGGTCGGGGGAGCGGATTTCGGCCACGATCAGTATCGGGGCGACGGTGATCACCGGCGAGGATACGCTGGACGTGGCGATCGGCATGGCCGACGCGGCGCTCTATTCCGCCAAGGATGGCGGCCGCGACCGGGCCGTAGTGTTCGACCGGGAAGCGACGCGGTCCATCGCGGATGAGGTCTTGCGCCCGGCCTCAGGCCAGTAGGTCGCTCCAATCGGGGTGACGGCGGAACTGGACGGCCACATAGGGGCATTGCGGCACGATCCTGAACGCGCCTTCGCGTGCGTCGGCTACGGCGCGCTTGACCAGTTGCAGGGCGATGCCACGCCCCTCGAAGGCGGGCGGGACGCCGGTGTGGTTGATGACCATGGTGCCGTCGTCGCGGAGGACATAGGTCAGTTCCCCCTCGGCGCCCTGGCCCAGATCGGCCCAATAGCGGCCGCGGCTGCCGTCGCGGCGATGTTCGATGGCAAGCGGTTCACTCATTGCCTTTTCCTTTCACCCTGGATGAAGCCCGAACCCGGTGCGGGAGTTCCCTGGGCGATCAGCGCTTGCGGTCGTCGAACAGGTCGGGATGCTTGTGACGCAGTCCTTGCATCTCGGTGATGATGCTGTCCAGATGCGCGTGCATGACCGTGGCGGCTCCCTGGCCGTCGCCCTTGGCGATCGCCTTGATGATGGCTAGGTGCTCGCCGATGCTTTCGCGCATGCGGAGGCTGGAATTGGTCATGCGGCGCATGCGGTCGAGATGGCCCCGGGCGCTATCGACCATGGCCTGCAGGCGCCGGAAGCCCAGGGCATCGGTGAGCATGCGGTGAAACTGGAGATCATGACGGTCGTAGCGCTCGCGGTCCTCGGGCTCGGTACACGCCTCCTGCTGCGCGATATTGGCGTGGAGGCGGTCGAGCAGGCCGGGCTCGTGGGCGCTGGCCAGGGCGCGCACAATCTCCCCTTCCAGCGCCTTGCGGATAAAGACGTATTCGCGCACCGCGTCAAACGACACATAGGACACCATGGTGCCCCGCTGGGGGATGATCTCAAGCAGCCCTTCGCCTTCCAGCCGGGCAAAGGCGGTGGCCACCGGCGAGCGCGACACCCCCAGCCGGGCGCAGATCTCGGCCTTGTCGATCATGGTGCCGGGCCGAAGACGCATGCCGATAATGGCGCGCCGCAATTGTTGTGTCACATGATTGGTGAGACTACCGCGCGGAAGCTCGGGATTGGGGGTCAGAAAGGCGTAGGTTTGATCGGCGCTGGTCATGAAGCTCGTAAAAAATATAGTGTCATCGTGGCCCATCCGGGCGCAAATTCAATATAAAGTACACATTTCCGCCCGCCGGAAAAGTCGCATGGCTGCAGAGGTCCCGATTTCGGCCTCCGGCGAGCGGGCAGGACACGGTCTTAAAGGAGTACGCCATGACCCTCACAGCCGCCTTGACCGACAAGCTCAAAGAGCCGCGCCTGCTGGTGGCCGGCGGGTTCATCGGCGGGAAATGGAACACCGTGTCCTCGCGGGGCAAGGTGTTCCGGGTGGACAATCCGGCGACGGGCGAGGTGCTGGCGCAGGTGCCCGATCTTTCCACCCAGGCGACGCGGGACGCCATCGCCGCGGCGCGCAAGGCGCAGCGCGACTGGGCGGCCAGATCGGCCAAGGAACGGGCGGACCTCCTCAAGGTGCTCCATCGGCTGATGGTAGAGCATGCCGACGACCTAGCCACCATATTGACGCTGGAGATGGGCAAGCCCTGGGCCGAGGCGAAGGGAGAAATCCTTTACGGCGCCGGGTTCGTCGAATGGTTCGCCGAGGAGGCGCGGCGGGTTTATGGCGACACGATCCCCGGCCATACGCCGCAGGCGCGGATCTCGGTGATCAAGCAGCCGGTCGGTGTGGTCGGCGTCATCACCCCATGGAACTTCCCCAATGCCATGCTGGCGCGCAAGCTGGCGCCGGCGCTGGCGGTGGGGTGCACCGTGGTGGCCAAGCCGGCCTCGGAGACCCCGCTCTCGGCGCTGGCGATGGCGCGGCTGCTGGAATGGGCCGGTTTCCCCGCGGGGGTGTTCAATGTGGTACCGGGCACGGATTCGGCGGCGATCGGGCAGGAATTGTGCGCCAATCCCCATGTCGCCAAAATCAGCTTCACCGGTTCGACCCAGGTGGGTAAGATCCTCATGCGGCAATGCGCCGACGGGATCAAGCGCATGAGCATGGAACTGGGCGGCAATGCCCCTTTCATCGTCTTTGACGATGCCGATCTGGATGCGGCGGTCGAGGGCGCCATGGTGTCCAAGTTCCGCAATGCGGGGCAGACCTGCGTCTGCGCCAACCGGATCTATGTGCAGGCCGGGGTTCATGACGCCTTTGTTGCAAAGCTCCGAGAGAAGATGGCCGGGCTCAAGGTCGGCAACGGCATGGAGGAGGGCGTGACGCTCGGCCCGCTGATCACGGAAAAGGCGGTCGAGAAGGTCGAGGAACTGGTGGCCGATGCGCGCCAGCAGGGCGCCGATATCGCCATGGGCGGTGCGCCGACCGGGGAGCGGACTTTTTATCCGCCCACCCTCATCATCGGAGCGGACAAGACCATGCGGCTGGCCCGCGAGGAAGTCTTCGGACCGGTGGCCCCGGTGTTCAGGTTCGACACCGAGGAGGAGGCGATCGAACTCGCCAATGCCACCGAATTCGGACTCGCCGCCTATTTCTACGGCCGCGACGTATCCCGCATCACCCGGGTCGCCGAAGCGCTCGAATATGGCATTGTGGGCATCAATACCGGCCTCATCTCGACCGAAGTGGCTCCCTTTGGCGGGGTCAAGCAGTCCGGCTTCGGGCGCGAGGGCAGCAAATATGGCGTCGAGGATTTCCTCAACATCAAATATCTGTGCCTGTCGGTCTAGGCCGGATCAGTAATGGGGCGGGGGCGGCTCGGCGCGGCCGCTGCGGGCCAGCTGCTCGACGGAGGCGAGCTGGTCGTCGACCATTTGAAGCTGGCGTTTCAGCCGGTCGATCTCCCGCCACTGGGCGGCGATCAATTCGCTCAGTTCCTCGATGGTCTTGTCCTGGTGCGCCACGCGCTCTTCCAGCGCCGTCAGCCTGTCGTCGTTCATTGGGAAACCTATTGGATGGTGAGCACGCCAGCATCGGTGGGCGTGAAGCCGCAGGACAGATAGAACTCGCGCAGATGCGGCTCGAAATCCACATGGATCTTGGCGATGCCCCGCTTATGGGCGATGGCGATCGCCTTTTGCACCATGGACTGGCCGATGCCGAGGTCGCGGTAGTCGGGATGCACGCAGACATCGACCAGAAAGGCATGCACGCCGCCATCCCAGGCCATGTTGGCAAAGCCGATCACCTGGGTGTTGAGATAGGCGGCCACATGGGTGAGGCTGCGGGTGAGGACCGACTGGAAATCGGCGACGCCATCGATTTCCCAGGTCGCCCGCCACAGGTCGGACAATTCGCGCTGGCCCGGAAAGGGATCGACGCGGATTTCTATGGTATCCATTGAGGTTCCCTCGTTGATGGGCGGCTTTGCGCCCTGATTTGCAGAACGGGAGGCGGCTGTAAAGGTTGCAGTTCCTGGCATCCGCCCGCCATCTTGGCGAATGCCAGCATCTGGGCTAGAGAACCGGCAATGGTGAGGGAGAGCATCTATGTTCGTGGTGGCCGGGGAAAGCCTGATCGATCTGGTGGCGCGGCCGCATGCGCATGGCGCGAGCATGGAAATGGAAGCCCATGAAGGCGGCTCGCCCTATAATTGCGCCATCGCGCTGGCGCGGTTGGGAGGCCAGGCCGGCTTTTTGTGCCCGATCTCCAAGGACAGCTTCGGCGACCTGCTGCTGGGGCCGCTCCAAGCGGCGGGGGTGGAGACGCTGATCGGCGAGCGGTCGGCGTGCAATACGACGCTGGCGGTGGTGACGCGCAACGCCAGGGGATTGCCCGCCTACAGCTTTTACCGCCAGGGAACCGCCGAGCGCGACATCTCGCGCGACATGCTGCTGGCGGCGTTGCCCGAACGGATCGATCTCTTCCAGATCGGCGGCTTTCTGCCCATCGAGGCGGAGGACGCGGCGATCTGGCTCGATGTGGTCAAGGCCGTGGCGGCGCGGGGCACCACCTTGTCGATCGACCCCAATGTGCGCCCGTCGCTGATTTCCGACTTCGCGGGCTATAGGCAGAGGCTGTCGGACTTTCTCGACCTGGCGCATCTGGTCAAGGTGTCCGACGAGGATTTGGCGGCGCTCGACCCGGGCAAATCGATCGAGGCGCATGCGCGCGCATTGCTGGCCCGGCCGCATGTGGAGCTGGTGGTCGTGACGCTGGGGGAGGGGGGCTCGCGCGCCTTTACGGCGACCGAGGAAGCCCGGGCGCCGATCCATCGTCCCGCGCAATTTGGCGACACGGTAGGGGCGGGCGACAGCCTGATGGCGGGCGTTCTCACCGCGCTCGCCGACCGCGACGCATTGAAGCCCGGCGTGATGGGACGCCTCGACGCCGCGGCGCTGGGGGAGGTTCTCCGCTTCGGAGCGATAACCGCCGGGCTCAATTGCGGCTATATCGGCTGCAATCCGCCGAGCCGGGCCGAAGTGGACGCCGTGCTGGCCCAAGGCTGAGCAACGGCCCTAAGTTTTTATTTTATCGCGTTTCCGAACCGGAAAACCGGTGCCACTTTTCCTGGAAACCCTCTACAGGTCGCGGATGGCCCGGGCCTCGGCGAGGGTCATTTCGGTATGGTTCTGCCAGTTCTCGGAGGACTGGGGATAGTCGGTGCGGAAATGGCCGCCGCGGCTTTCGGTGCGCTTGAGGGCGGCAGCGGCGACCAGCGTGGCCGAGGTGGTCATGTTGAGATAGGCGCGGGTGACCTCGATCGCGGTCTCCTCGAGTTCGCGCATGGTGCGCAGCGCGCGCCTCAGCCCCTCGGCGTTGCGCTCCACCCCGACATCGGCGGTCATCACGGCGCGCAGGTCGCGCACTGCCTTGAGATTGCGCAAGACGTCCTCGGCGCGGGCGCCCAGATCGGCGTCCCACCCGATGCCTTCAAAGGGCGGCAGGAGGGCGCGGGCCGGCTCGAGCCCCGAAATATCCTCGGCGATGCGTGCGCCATAGACGATGGCCTCGAGGAGCGAATTGGAGGCGAGGCGGTTGGCGCCGTGCAGCCCGGTGCAGGAGGCTTCCCCGCATACCCAGAGGCCGGGCAGCGAGGAGCGGCCGTCCTCGTCCACCTTGACGCCTCCCATGTGGTAATGGGCGGCTGGGGTGACCGGGATGGGCTCGGTCACGGGATCGATCCCGGCCATCCGGCAATATTGGGCGACCGTGGGATAGGCCGTGAGGATGGCCGCGCCCAGCGCCTCGCGGGTATCGAGGAACACTTTTCGCCCCGACTGGATCTGCCGGAAATTGGCGCGGGCGACGATGTCGCGCGGGGCCAGTTCGGCATCGGGGTGGATGGCGGGCATGAAGCGCTCACCCAGATCGTTGACGAGGACGGCGCCTTCGCCGCGCAGCGCTTCGGTGGCGAGGGGCGCCGGGTCCCGGCCGGTGACGATGGCCGTGGGGTGGAACTGGACGAATTCGGGATCGGCGATCACCGCACCGGCGCGGGCCGCCATGCCCATGGCGTGGCCGCGCACGGAGGGCGGATTGGTGGTGGTGGCATAGAGCCCGCCCAGCCCGCCCGCCGCGAGCACGGTGGCGCGGGCGCGGATGAAGACCGGCTCCACATAGCGATCGCCCAGCCGGCGGCAGAACACCCCGATGATGCGTCCCTCGGCATGGGCGAGATCGACGGCGGTGATGCCCTCGACCACGCGGATGGACGGGGTGGCGCGCACCTTGGCGATGATCGCCTGCATGATGGCGTGGCCGGCCCGGTCGCCGGACACCCGCACCACCCGATTGGCCGAATGGGCGGCTTCGCGCGACAGGATGAACTGGCCCAGGGCATCGCGGTCGAAGGGGGTGCCCCAGCGGGCGAGGTCGTCGATGCGGGCGGCGGCCTCGGCGGTGACGGATTCGGCTACGCCATGGTCGACGATGCCGGCCCCGGCCATCTCGGTGTCGCGCGCATGGGCGCTGGCGCTGTCGTTTTCGCCCACCGCGGCGGCAACCCCGCCCTGGGCCCAGGCCGAGGAGGCGCCGGAGCCCAGCGGCATGGGCGAGAGCACGGTGACCGGGCGGGGGCTGAGCTTGAGCGCGCAGAACAAGCCCGCCAGGCCCGCGCCCACGATCACCACGCCCTCGGCGTTGAAGACGTTATCGAAAATGTCCATCGGTCCCCTGCAGTTGGGGGAGGTTTATGGCCCGCTAAGCCGGTTGGCAAGCACTACTGAAGTGTATGTGCGCGCTCAACCCTTAGGGGCGGACATCTCGATCATGCGCTCGACCGCCGCCCGGGCCGGCTCCATCAGTTCGGGGGCGATGGTCACTTCCTCGGTGCCGGTGTGCAGGCTCCAAAGGATGTTTTCGAGGTTGATGCGCTTCATGTGCGGGCAGATGTTGCAGCCGCGCAGGAAGGCGACGCCCTCGGTCTCGGCGGCGACGTTGTCGCTCATCGAACATTCGGTGACCATCACCACCTTGGCGGGCTTTTCGCTCTTGACCCAATCGATCATGCCCGAGGTCGAGCCGGCGAAATCGACGGCGTCGATCACTTCGGGCGGGCATTCGGGATGGGCGATGATCTTGGCGCCGGGATAGGCGGCGCGCAGTTCGGCGATGTCGGCGGCGGTGAAGGTCTCGTGCACCTCACAGGCGCCGGCCCAGGTGATGATCTTCTTTTTGGTCTTCTTGGCGGTGTTGCGGGCCAGATACTGATCGGGGATCATCATGACCGTGTCGCCTTCCACCGCCTCGACGATCCGCAGGGCATTGGACGAGGTGCAGCACACATCGGTGACCGCTTTGACCGCTGCGGAGGAATTGACGTAGGTGACCACAGGCACGCCGGGATATTGCGCCCGCATGGCGAGGACGTCCTCGGCGGTGATCGAGGAGGCCAGCGAGCAGCCAGCGCGGCTGTCGGGAATCAGGACCGTCTTCTGCGGGTTGAGCAGCTTGGAGGTCTCGGCCATGAAATGCACGCCGCATTGGACGATGATGTCGGCATCGACCCGGGTCGCCTCGACGGCCAGTTGCAGGCTGTCGCCCACCACGTCGGCGACGCCGTAATAGATCTGCGGCGTCTGGTAGTTATGCGCCAGGATGACGGCGTTCTTCTCGCGCTTCAGGCGATTGATCTGGAAGATCAGCGGCGCATAGAAGGGCCATTCGATGTCGGGGATGCGGTCCTTGAGCTTCTCGAAGATCGGGCTGGTCTCGGTCTCGATCGCCTTTGAATATTTCAGGTCGAAATCGGCGGCGAGCACGGCGCGCGCCTCATCGATGGGCGTCGTGGCGTTGATCTGCTGGATCATATGGGGGTCCCCCGCGCGGCGAATATACGATGCGACGTCAGTGCCGCCGGGTCCACTTAGGGAGTTTTGGTTCCCAATTCAATAAAGCCCGTGCTAGAGGGTCACCACGGAGTTGGACTTTCGACGGAGACCGCCATGGCCCAGGATGCCGCGACACTCAAATCCATTCTCACGGCTGCTCCGGTCGTACCGGTGATCATCCATGACGACGTGGCGAGCGCGCGCAACCTCGCCGAGGCGCTGGTGGCGGGTGGGCTCACCACGCTGGAGGTGACGTTGCGCACGCCAAATGCGCTCAAGGTCATCGCGGAAATGGCCAAGGTCGCGGGCGCCGTGGTCGGCTCGGGCACGGTGTGCAAGAAGGCCGACATGGAGGCCTCCCGCGATGCGGGCTGCCGGTTCATGGTCTCGCCCGGCGCGCCGGTGGCGCTGCTCGAGGCGGCCGAGGACATCGCCATCCCGCTGCTGCCGGGCATCGCCTCGCCCAGCGAAGCCATGGCGGCTTCGCTCATGGGATATAGCTATCTCAAATTCTTTCCCGCCGAGGCCATGGGCGGGGCGCCGGTGCTCAAATCCTTCGCGTCGCCTTTGCCCGACATTTCGTTCTGCCCCACCGGGGGGATCGATCTGGAGAAGGCAAAGACCTATCTCCGCTTGCCCAATGTGGTGTGCGTCGGCGGGTCGTGGGTGGTGCCGGGCGAGACGATCGCGGCGGGCGATTTCGACGCCATCCGCTCGCTGGCCGCGCAGGCCGCCCAGCTTTCCGCCTGATGCGGCGGCCCGTACCGCGTTCGGGGCTGGGGCATTTGCGCATTACCCTCAGCGAAAACTTCTATATTGGGCCGGGCCGGGCCGACCTGCTCGAAGGGATCGCCGCGACCGGATCGATCCAGGCGGCGGGCAAGGCGATGGGCATGAGCTACAAGCGCGCCTGGAGCCTCGTGCAGGCGCTCAATGCCGGCCTCGGCTCGCCCTTGGTCGAGACCATGCGCGGCGGGGCCGCGCAGGGCGGGGCGCATCTGACCGAAACCGGCAAGGCCGTGCTCGCCTATTATCGCGCCATGGAGCAAAAGACCGAGGCGGCGATCGCCGAGGATGTCACGGCCCTGCGCAAATTGCTCTGAGGCCGGAGAATTCCGACGAGCGATATTTCCGTGCGAACATATCGATTGATCCCTGAGGCGGGCTGTGCAAGGCTCGACCTATTCATTCAGACATATCGAGGACTTTCATGCGCATTGCTTCTTCCATCGTACTGGCCGCTCTAGGACTGGGCTTTGCCGGTGCCGCCAGCGCGCAGGACGCACAGATCGCCGTCGCGGCCAATTTCACCGCCGCAGCCGAGGAACTGGCCGCCGCTTTCGGCGCGGAAACGGGTCACGAAATCGGTTTCTCCTTCGGGGCCACGGGCCAGCTCTATGCGCAGATCACCCAGGGCGCGCCGTTCGATGCGCTGCTCGCCGCCGATGACGAGCGGCCGGCCATGCTGGTCGAGGAAGGGCTGGCGGAAGGCGATACCCTGTTCACCTATGCCATCGGCCAATTGGCGCTGTTTTCGATCGAGCCCGACCGGGTGACCGGTCCGGAAAGCCTGGAGGGCGATTTCACGCAGCTGGCCATCGCCGAGCCGGCGGCCGCGCCCTATGGCGCCGCGGCGGTGGAAACCATCGTGGCCCTGGGCCTGACTGAGGCCGTTGCCGACAGGCTGGTGACGGGGCAGAACATTTCCCAGACCTACCAGTTCATCGATACCGGCAATGCCGAACTGGGGTTCGTAGCGCTGTCGCAGATCATCGAGCGGGAGGACGGGTCGCGCTGGATCGTCGATGCCGATCTCTACACGCCGATCGCGCAGGATGCGGTGCTGGTCAATGCAGACAATGACGTCGCGCGGGCCTTCCTCGAATTCATGCAGGGCGAAGACGGCCGGGCGATCATCGCGACCTATGGCTACGGGTTCGCCGGCGAGTGAGTCTTCTCGTCGATATCTGGCCAGCGGTGCAGCTCACGCTGACGCTGGCTTTCGTCACGACGGTCATCCTCCTCGTCATCGGCTCCCCGATGGCCTGGTGGCTGGCGCGGTCGAAATCGCGCTGGACGGTGGTGGTCAACGCGCTGGTGGCGCTGCCGCTGGTGCTGCCGCCTACGGTGCTGGGCTTTTACATGCTGATCCTCCTGGGCACCAACGGCCCGGGGGGATGGCTGGCCGGGCTGTGGGGCGGGCGGACGCTCGCCTTCACCTTTCCCGGCCTCGTGATCGGCTCGGTGTTCTATTCCCTTCCCTTCGTCGTACAGCCCCTGCGCAATACGTTTGTCGCGCTCGGGTCGGGGCCGCTCGAGGCGGCCTATTCGCTGGGCTTCAGTTTCCCCAAGGCTTTCCTGCTGGTCATCTTGCCGCTGGCCCGGCCGGGTTATCTCACCGCCGCAGTGTTGGGGTTTGCGCATACGGTGGGCGAATTCGGCGTGGTGATGATGATCGGGGGCAATATTCCCGGCCGCACCAAGGTGCTCTCGATCGCCATTTTCGACTATGTCGAGCAGTTGCGCTGGACCGAAGCCCATATCATCGCCTTCGGCATGCTGGTCTTTGCCTTTGTCGTCCTGGCGCTGACCATGAGCGCGGACCGCAAGGTGTCGCGTATCCAGCCCTAATCGTTGGTCCGGTTACATCGGTGTGCCGTCTTGCGGATCGGGCGCGCCTGCCTATGTTCGCGGCGCTTTTCGGATTTTAAGGACCAGTCATGACCATCAAGCTCAACATCATCATCGGCTCCACCCGCCCGGGCCGCGTGGCCCCGATCCTTGCCAAATGGATCGCCGCGCGGGCCAGGGGCCATGACGCGTTCGAGGTCGAACTGGTGGACCTGATGGATTTCAACCTGCCGCTGCTCGACGAAGAGAGCCACCCTCGCCTGCAGAATTACCAGAACGAGCCGACAAAGCGCTGGAGCGCCAGCGTGGCCTCGGCGGACGCCTATGTGTTCGTCACGCCCGAATACGATTATTTCCCGCCCGCCGCCCTCGTCAACGCGATCCAGGTGGTGCTCAAGGAATGGGCGTACAAGCCGGCCGGGGTGATGAGCTTTGGCGGCGTTTCAGCCGGGCTCCGGGGAGCTCAGGGGCTGCGGCAATTGCTGGGCAACGTCAATGTGCACGCGCTGCCGCAATCGGTGCCGGTGCCGTTCTTCCCGCAATTCATCGCCGATGGGGTCTTCACGCCCAATGCGCAGATGGAAGAGGGCGCCGACCTGATGCTGGGCGAACTGGCCAAATGGGCCCGGGCGCTGAAGCCGCTCCGCGCCGCCTGACCCTTCTCAGGCCGGCTTGATCTCTTCCGCCGTTTCCATTGGATCGGGGGTGCGGGCGTAAAAGGCCGACAGCCGCCGATAGGGGCGCGAATTGAGCGCCAGGATGGTGACCAGCACGCCGATGAGGCCGGCGACGGTGAAGACCAGGGCGATGCCGCGGGCCGGGCCGGTGCCGAACCAGGTCCCGATGGTCCGCGCGCCCGCGCCATCGGTCATGAAGGGGATGACCACGAACTGGGTGTAGGGCCCGATGAGGAAGGCCGTCAGCGGGGAGGCGGCCTGTTCCACCGATTGGGCAAAGCCGAATACCCGCCCCTGGCGTTCCAGCGGCACGACCTTTTGCAGCGTGGTGTGCTCGGCCGCTTCGGCGAAGGGTCCGAGGAACATCCAGACGAAGCACCCGGCGACCAGCAGCCACAGCCAGGGCTGGATGGCAAAGAGCGAACTGACCGTCCACAGCGCCAGGTTGACCAGCAGCAGCGTGCGCAGCGGGTTCTTGCCGAGCCCGAAGCGGGAGATGACGAGGCCCGAGACGATGAAGGCGGAGGAGAGGGCGCCGAACAGAAGGCCCCAGACCTCGACCGACACCATGGACAGGCCATAGGCGTCGAGCAGGGCCATGAAGACCCCGCCGAGGAAATTGTTGAAGGTGGAAAAGAAGATCAGCGCGAAAAGCCCT
Source organism: Pelagibacterium lacus (assembly GCF_003345525.1). GTDB lineage: Bacteria > Pseudomonadota > Alphaproteobacteria > Rhizobiales > Devosiaceae > Pelagibacterium > Pelagibacterium lacus. Next base: position 42,831 of record NZ_QQNH01000017.1, on the reverse strand, counting down.
GGCACGGCGGCGATCACCGCGATGGTCCCGGCGATGTCGACCCGCCTGGGAAGCGACGGGGCGTCGCCGGTCGGCACCACCCGCCCCTCGTCGATCCTGACGGTTGCGAGGTGGAGAAGGACGATGGCGGTCAGCACCAGCGCGAGGATCAGCGTCGAATACATGCCGCCCCAGGCGACGAGAAAGCCCGAGATCACCGAGGTGGTGAGAAAGCCGATGCCGGTGACCATGCCCACCAGCCCGTTTGCCTTGTCGCGCTCGTCTTCGGGGATGAGGATGGTGACCAGGGTGGGCAGGGCGATCGAGCGCAGATTGCCGGCGATCACCCCCAGCATGACGACGAAGACGAAGGCCCACAGATAGAGGGAATAGGGATCGGAGAACGCGCCGTCCGGTTCGAACAGCAGCATGGCGAAGGCCAGGCCGTAAAGGATCAGCGACACGGCGCTCGAAGCGAGCATGGCGTCGCGCTTGGCATTGTGATCGACGATCGAACCGAGCCAGAAGCCGAACCCCGCCGTGAAGACCAGATAGATGCCCGCGATCATGCCGGTGGCGAACACCGACTGGGTCTCGATGAAGATCCAGAAGGTGATGGCGAACCACACCGTGAAATTGGTGATGTTGGCGACGAGATTGTTGCCGAGAATCAGATGAAAGGGGCTCATTTGGGGTCCAGACCGGCCTTTGGGGTCTGCCGGCCGGCCAACCCTCGCGCCGCAAGGACGCCTGTTTACCACCGCAGCCGACAGCCGTCGCCGAAAAAATCAGTTTGGAGGGCCGACAAATGGAGAAATAAGGTCCTCGATCACCGGCATGTCGGTGCCGCAATGGAAGTCGTCCGCCAGCCTATCGGCATAGTCGCGCGCACGGTCATTGGCTCCATCGGTCGGCGCGACGAAGGCGATGGGGCACGCCCCTCCATCCGAGGGTTGGCCGACTCGGGAGACCACAAGCATCTGATGGGCCCATTCGCCTTCGGAATTGGCGAGACGCCAGCGCTGAATGGCGGCAAAGGGCCGGACGGTCTCGCCGTTCTCGATGATGCGCCATTCCACCGTTTCGTTGGCATAATTGAAGGCGGCGAAGGTGGACATGCCGCTGGCGGTGGCAAAACCATAGGTGATGCTCTCGCGCCCATCACCGTAGCGGATCACGAAGGGATAGCCGCCAAAGCCGGGGCAAACGAAATCGGCCCAGTCGCCTTCCCCATCCGACGCCGCGATGCGCGTGCAGTCGTCGGGGAGCGTATAGCGGGTGTACGCGCTCGAAACCTGCGCCGGGGCTGGCGTGGCCAAAAGGGCCGCGAGAAGGACGGGTAGCGCGATCTTCATATCGGCCTCCTTTGGCGGGACGGCAGAGCCTAGTCCGTCCATGGGCGAAAAATGGGCGAAATCAGAGGCGGAGCAATTGGGTGATGCGTTTCAGGCCCTTGCGCAGGTTCTTGTGACGCCTGGTGCCCAGATCCTCGGCCAGTGCCTCTTCCAGATGGACCCAATGCTCCTCGATGGCCTGGCGCATGGCCTGGCCCTGCTGGGAGAGGCGGGCGCCGGGCTCCATTTCCGGACCCACGGCCAACCGCAGCAACAGGCCCCGGTCCTCGAGCTTGGCAAGGCGCGCGGCCAGGTGATCGGGGTCGAGGCCGGTGAAGGCCGAGAGCGACTCCAATGCCGCGCCGCCCGGTTCGGCAAGGCCGAGGAGAACGGCATCGTCGCCCGCCTCAAGCCCGCGCGCCGCAAGCGGGGCGAGCAGGGCCTGCCGGGCCAGGTGGCCCGCCTCGATCAGGCGGTAAAGGGTCGAGCCGGCGGCGGACTTGGACATGGATATCGATCTAGCCAAATCCGGGCTCTCCGTCGAATCGCCTTTGGCGGGAAAGTTAACCGGGCGCACCATGGGCCCGCCTCCGGTGGTTGCAAAACCGATGGGAAATCAACTGTGCGGCCGGGCAAAAGGTTGCCCGAAAACGCGATCGGGGTCACAAGGGAAAATGTTTTGTGATGGAGCGTCCCTCTTGTCCCTGGTCAGGCTCGACGAAATCGATCAACTCGACGGCGTGAGCCTCGGGGCGCGCAGCATCGCGATCGTTCCGGTTGCCGCGACCGAGGCGCATGGGCCGCATTTGCCGGCTTCCACCGATTGCGACATCGCCGAGGGGCATCTGGGAGCGCTCGCCGCTTATCTGCCGGCGTCCATCGATGCCGTGGTCCTGCCGGTGCAACGCATCGGTGCGTCGCGCGAGCATCTGGAGTTCGCCGGGACCCGGAGCCGGGAAGAGGGCGATCTCATCGTCGATTGGTTCGCCATTGCGGCCAGTATCGCCGAGGCGGGTGGAAAGCGGGCGGTGTTCGTGTCGAGTCATGGGGGCAATTCGGCGGTGGTCGACAGCGTCATCCTCAAGGCGCGGGCGGAGCTTGGTATGCTGGCGGTGGGAACGGCCTGGCTGCGGTTCGGCCAGCCCGAGGGGCTGTTTTCGGATACCGAGCGGCGGCTGGGCATCCATGGGGGGGCGATAGAGACATCGCTGATGCTGCATTATGCGCCGCATCTGGTCGCCATGGAGCAGGCCGAAGATTTTGGGTCCGCCCTTGCGCAAATCGAGGCCGGCATGCACCATCTCAGCGCTTTCGGGCGGCATCGGTTCGGCTGGCTGAGTTCGGATCTCAATCCGGCCGGAGTGGTGGGAGATGCGCAAGCGGCCAGCGCCGGCAAGGGCGCCGCGCTCGCCGAGCATATTCTTACGAGCTTCGCGCAATTGCTCGAGGATGTCGAGCGGTTCGATCTCGACCGGCTGGCGGGGCGGGACAGGCAAGAGGGGCGGCAATGACCCAGGATCTGGCGCGTATCCGCGCTTTCGTTCAGGTGTTCGATGCGGGCGGGTTCTCCGCCGCGGCGCGTATTCACGGGCGCTCCAAGGCGCTGCTCTCAAAATATGTGACCGACCTCGAGGATTATCTCGGAGTGCGGCTGATGAACCGCACCACGCGCAAGCTGAGCCTGACCGAGGCCGGGGAGGCCTATTACCGCGAGGTGCGGGAAATCCTCAGCCAGCTCGACGATCTCGACGCGACCATCACCGACCAGAGCGCCGCGCCGCGCGGCATCCTGCGCGTCTCGGCACCGCGCAATTTCGGCGAGCGGACCCTGCTCGATCCCCTGTTCGAATTCACCCGCCAGCATCCGGACGTGACGCTCGACCTGCGGCTCGAGGATCGCATGGTCGACCTGGTCGAGGAGGGGATCGACGTGGCCCTGCGCATCTCGCGCATGCCCGACACCTCGCTGATCGCGCGCAAGATCGCCGAGACCTCGGTGGCCGTATGCGCGACGCCGGGGGTGATCCGCGCCTATGGGGCGCCCAAAACCCCCGAAGCGCTCAAGGGTGTGCCCTGCATCGTCGACACCAACATGACCGGACAGGCCAATTGGCAGTTCGTCGAGGATGGGCGCACGGTGACGGTGCATGTGGACGGGCCGGTCAAGGTCAACTCTCCGGTGGGGTCACTGGTGGCGGCACAAAAGGGCCTCGGTTTCGCGCTATTGCCCAGCTTCCTCTCCGATTCGGCCATAAGCAAAGGGGAACTGGTGCCCGTCCTGACCGATTTCCTGCCCCAACGTCCCTTCCTGCAGGCGGTCTATCCGCATCGCCGGCATTTGTCGGGCAAGGTGCGGGCCCTGATCGATTTCCTCGTCGAGTGGTTCGAAACCAATTCGGTCAACACATAAGCGATGATCAACACGGTTTTCAGGGCGCTTTGCCGATTGGTGCTGGGCGCGGCGGCGCTTGCGGGCGCAGCCGGGGCGGCCGGGGCGCATCCCCATGTGTGGATCGACGCGGCGGGCGAAGTGCTGTTCGAGGGCGGCGCCATCGTCGGCATGCGCCACCATTGGACGTTTGACCAGTATTTCTCCGCCTGGGCCATCCAGGGACTGGATGCGGATGGCGACGGGGTACTGACCCCCGAGGAACTGCAGCCGCTGGCCGAGGAAAATATCGAGGGGCTGGACTATTATTCCTACTACACCTTCGCCGACCCGGAGGGTTTTGACGGCCATGCGGCGGTGGCGGGCGCGCGCGATCCGTCCATGGTCTATGCCGATGGACGGGTGACGCTGAGCTTCACCATGGGCTTTGCCGAGCCGCAGTGGGTCAATGAGGTCTATGACATCGAGGTGGGCGATCCGGAATATTACGCCGCCTTCACGTTTCCGGGCGCCGAATCGGTGACGCTGCAAGGGGCGCCCGAAAGTTGTTCGGTGATCGCCAAGGAACCGCTGCCCATCGATCCCAAACTCGAGGAACGGCTGTGGATGCTGGGGCCGGAGGTTACCGTGCTGCCCGAGGATTTGCGGCAGGCGGCGCGCGATCTCGCCAATCTGGTGACCATCACCTGCGAGGGAACGGTTCCGGTGACGGCGCTGGATGCGATCGAGACGGTAACGACCCAGCGCCCGCCCACGCCCTTCGCCGCGCCGCCGGCGGAAACCTCGCTGGTGCCGACCCAGGGCGGGTTTTTCGGCTGGATCGCGGCGCAGCAGCGCGGGTTCTATCGCGCCATGACCGACGCGCTGGGCGCCCTGCGTACCGATGGCAACGCCTTCTGGGTTCTGGGTGGGCTGAGCTTTCTCTATGGCGTCTTCCATGCGGCCGGCCCGGGGCATGGCAAGGTGGTGATCTCCTCCTATGTGCTGGCCAGCGAGCGGCAATTGCGGCGGGGAATCGTTCTGAGCTTTCTCTCGGCCATGATGCAGGCGGTGGTTGCCGTGGCCTTCATCCTCGTGGCCGCGGGGCTGCTGCGCCTGACGTCGATGGCGATGAGCGCGGCCGCCTGGTGGATGGAGATTATTTCCTACGCCATGGTGGCCTTGCTCGGCGCCTGGCTGGCCAGCCGGAAAATCCTGTCTCCCCGCGGCCATCACCACGGGCACGCCCATGGTCATGGCTATCATGATCATGACCACCACCATCATGATGATCACGGCCATGACCATGCCTGTGACCATCACATGGTGCGGCCCGAGCAGACCTCGGGCAATTGGCGCGAATCCCTGGGGGTTGTGCTGACGGTGGGCATGCGGCCATGCTCGGGGGCGCTGGTGGTGCTGGTCTTTGCCCTCAGCCAGAACCTCCTCGCTGCGGGGATTCTTGCGACCTTCCTCATGGGGCTGGGCACGGCGATCACCGTTTCGGCCCTCGCTTCTTTGGCCGTGGCCCTCAAGGGGGGCGCCATGCGGCTCAGCGGCGGGGGAGCGGCGGCGGGCATAGTGCTGTGGTGGATGGAACTGGCCGGGGCGCTCCTGGTCATGGCTTTCGGCCTGATCCTGCTCTTCGCCGCGCTCTAGGAGGGGGTTCGGTCCATATTCTGCTGGGCAAATGGCCGCATAATGGCGCGCAAGTGTTGCCCCTCGCTCCATTGAGGTTATTGTGCGCGCCAAGAAAAAGCCCTGCCTCACATCCCGTATTCCAGGATCAAGATGAACGCTCCCCTGCCTTCCGATCATCCGACCATCAAGCCGAGAAAGGTCGGGGTCCTGCTGCTCAATCTGGGCACGCCCGATGCGACCGACTATTGGAGCGTCAGGCGCTATCTCAAGGAATTCCTTTCCGATCCGCGCGTCATCGAGACGCCGAAATGGAAGTGGTGGCCGATCCTCAACCTGGGCATCCTTTCGTTCCGGCCGCAGGCGACCGGGGCCAATTATGCGCTTATCTGGGACAAGGAGCGCAATGAAAGCCCCTTGCGCGTGATCACGCGCAGCCAGGCGGAAAAGCTCGGGGCGGCGCTGGCCGGAGACGGCATCGCGGTGGAGTGGGGCATGCGCTACGGCAATCCTTCGACCCGCAGCGCCATCGATTCGCTCATTGCGCAGGGCTGCGACAAAATCCTGCTGTTCCCGCTCTATCCGCAATATTCGGCGACCACCACGGCAACGGCCAACGATCAGGCTTTCAGGGCGCTGCAGAAAATCCGCTGGCAGCCGGCGGTGCGCACGGTCCCGGCTTATTTCGAGCAGGACGTCTATGTCGAGACCCTGGCGCGCTCGATCCGCGAAGGGGTGGAAAAGCTCGATTTCACCCCCGATCTGGTGATCACCTCCTATCACGGCATGCCGCTCGAATATCTCCAGAAAGGCGATCCCTATCACTGCCAGTGCCATAAGACGACGCGGCTGGTGCGCGAAAGGCTCGGCTGGGCCGAGGACCGGATGATGGTGACGTTCCAGAGTCGGTTCGGCCCCACGCAATGGCTCGAGCCCTATACCGACGTGACGCTCAAATCCCTGCCGGGCAAGGGCATCAAGAAGGTCGCCATCCTGGCGCCGGCCTTTTCGGCCGACTGCATCGAGACCCTCGAGGAGATCGCCATCGGCGGCCGCGAGGAATTTCTGCAGGCCGGGGGCGAGCACTATGCCTATATCCCCTGCCTCAACGATACCGATGACGGCATGGCGATGCTCGAGGACATCGTGCGCCGGGAACTCGGCGGCTGGCTGTAGAGACCGGTTCTCCCGCATCCGCAAAACCGTTGTCACCCGCCCCTGTCGCCCGTAATCTGCTCCCAGTTCGGCAGGGGCCGACTCATCACGAGGACGAAACATGCTGGACGGGTTGTCAATCGTTTTGATCGTTATCGGCGTTCTGGCCGTGCTGGTGCTGCTGGCCGGGTTCAAGACCGTGCCGCAGGGCTATAATTTCACCGTCGAGCGGTTCGGCAAATATACGCGGACCCTGGCGCCCGGCCTCAATCTGATCGTGCCCTTCATCGACGGCATCGGGCGCAAGCTCAACATGATGGAGCAGGTGCTCGACGTGCCGCACCAGGAGGTGATCACCCGCGACAACGCGTCGATCACCGCCAATGGGGTGACCTTCTACCAGGTGCTCGATGCGCCGGCCGCGGCTTATGAGGTCGCCAATCTCGAACAGGCGGTGCTCAACCTCACCATGACCAATATCCGCTCGGTCATGGGATCGATGGATCTCGACGAATTGCTCAGCCATCGCGACGAGATCAACACTCGCATCCTCAAGGTGGTGGATGCCGCCGTGGCGCCCTGGGGCGTCAAGATCACCCGCATCGAGATCAAGGACATCGACCCGCCCAAGGATCTGGTCGACGCCATGGGCCGGCAGATGAAGGCCGAGCGCGACCGCCGGGCCGCGATCCTCGAGGCGGAGGGCAAGCGGCAGTCGCAGATCCTCAAGGCCGAGGGCGAAAAACAGGCGCAGGTTCTGGAGGCCGAAGGCCGGAGGGAAGCGGCGTTCCGCGACGCCGAGGCGCGCGAACGTTCGGCGGAAGCCGAAGCCAAGGCGACCCAGATGGTGTCCGAGGCCATCGCCAAGGGCGACGTGCAGGCCATCAACTATTTCGTCGCCAACAATTACGTCAAGGCGCTGGAAAAGATCGCCTCGGCGCCCAACCAGAAGGTGCTGATGCTGCCGGTCGAGGCGGCCAATGTCATCGGGGCGCTGGGCGGGGTGGCGGAAATCGCCCGGGAGGCGTTCGGCGGGGAAGCGCCGCGCCGGTCATCGACCCGCCCGCCGGCGACGACCCGCGAGGAATAGGCGATGGATCTGATCGCGCTGATTGCCGAAAACGCCCCCTGGGCCTGGATCATTCTGGGGCTGGCCCTGCTGGCCCTCGAATTGCTGGTGCCCGGCGTGTTCATGGTCTGGCTGGGCGGAGCGGCCATCCTCACCGGGCTGACCGTGTTGCAGGTCGGCATCGGCTGGCCCCTGCAATGGGGCTTGTTCGGCGTGCTCTCTCTGGCCCTGGTTGCTGGCTGGCTGGCGTATTCGCGCTATCGCGACGCCAATGCGCCCCAGGGCACCGAGCCGCAGCTCAATGCGCGGACGACGCGGCTTCTGGGCCGCGAAAGCGTACTGATCGAGCCGATCAGCGACGGGGTGGGGCGGATTCGCGTGGACGATACGGTGTGGCGGGTTTCGGGTCCCGAACTGCCGGAAGGGACCACGGTGCGGATCACCGGCGCGCGCGGCGCGGTGCTGGAGGTCGAACCGGTCCGGTAAAAGCGCCTTCGGTAAGGCTTTGTTAACCTTAAATTGAAAGCCTTGGCGCGCAACGTTCCGGATTCGCCCAGCCGTGCTTCGCCCCGCGCATATCTTCGCTGTTCTGTGCCTGGCCGGGACCGGGAGCGCGGGCTTTGCCGCCCTCGCCCTGGCGCAGGGAGAGGGATCGGGCACCGACAATCCCGACCTCCTGCGCGGTTCCTATGCGGCCGGCTGCGCGCCGGGTACGCTGTGCGATTTTCCCCAGGTCGACCTGTTCGCCCCGCCCATTGTCCGGCCCATGCCGCTGCCGGCGGCGCCTGCCGTCGCCCCAGCCCCGCTTTTGCCCCCGGTCGCGGCGATGCCGGCGACCCTTCCGATGCTCCCCATCGAAGCGGGCGCCATCCAGCCGCGAACCGAGTGGGAGGGGGCCTACGCCCTCGGGCTGCGGGGGGCTTATGTACGGACCGGGTCGGAAGAGCGGTTCGAGCTTCTGGCCATTCCGCAGATTTCCTTTTCGCGCGCTGCGGCGGCGACGCGGTACGATTTCGATGCCAATGCCACGATCGTCGCGCCCGACAGCAGCGATATGCGGCTGGGTGGGGCGGGGGTCTCGGGCACTATCGAGCACCGGCTGGCGCCGGGTGCCGCGCTGGTCTTCAACGCCGATCTGGACATAGAGCAGGATGCGCCCGACGGGCTGGGCGTGGATGAAGCCAATGTCGCGCAGGCGCCGACCACGCTATCCGGCGGGGTATCGGCCGCCTATGGCCAGCGCTTCGGGCAATTCGACCTTACCCTGTCGGCCGGGCTCTCCAACCGCTGGATGGAGCCGACCCTGCTTGCCGATGGCACGATGCGGGACAATGCGTACCGGAGCGCCCTCGCCTATGAGGGCGGCCTGCGCCTCGGCTATGCGGCTACCCCGATCCTGGGCACCTTCGTTTCGGGGGAGATCGGTCGCGAGGATTATCTGGCCGCCGATCCCGACCTCCTCGCTTCGCGCTCGGGCATGGTTGCGAGCCTCCGGGCGGGGGTTACCGGGAACTGGTCGGACGTGATCACCGCCGAAGCGTCGATCGGGACGAGCTGGCGCGATTACGACAGCCCGCTGGTCCGCGACGCGCAGGCCTGGCTCTATGGGGTGTCGCTGGGCTTTGCGCCCACGTCGACGACGCAATTCACCGCCGGGTTCGAGACCGAACTTGCGGCCGGCAGCGGGGCTTCGGGGGCCGATGCGGTCTATCTTGCCAGCCTTGCGGCCCATCACCGGATCAATCCCTGGCTGGCCTTGCGGGCCAGCGCCTCGGCGCAGTGGGATGTGCCGGTGGATGGCTCGGCCACCGCGCGGACCTATGGCGCGGGGCTGGGAACCGAGCTTGCGATCGGCCCGCATGCCAGCGCCGAGTTCGACTATGGCTATGGCTGGCGCGACGATGGCGATCCGGCCGCGCCGCCTCGCGACGAGCACCGGATCAGCGGCGGCGTCACTCTTCGATACTGATGGGGATTTCCCCGGTCAGTTCGCGCAATTCGGCCATGAAGGCCTCGGCGATATCGGAGCGGTCGAGGGCGAACACCACATTGGCGGTCAAAAAGCCGATCTTGGAGCCGCAGTCGAAGGAGCGTCCGTCATATTTGACGCCGGTGAAGCTCTGCATGTCCATGAGCTGCTGCATGGCGTCGGTGATCTGGATTTCCCCGCCGGCGCCCGCCGTCTGCTCGGAGAGCAGCGCGAAGATTTCCGGCTGGAGGATATAGCGGCCGGAAATGATGAGGTTGGATGGCGCGTCCGCCGGCTTGGGCTTTTCCACCATACCGGTGATCTCGAAGCTCTTATCGTCGCCCTTGCCGCGCGCGACGACGCCATAGGAGGAGACTTCGGACGGGTCGACCTCTTCGACGGCGATGACATTGCCGCCGGTCTGCTCATAGGCATCCATCATCTGCTTGAGGACGCCGGGCTCGGATTTGAAGATCATGTCGGGCAAGAGGAGCGCAAAGGGTTCGCGGCCCACGATGTCGCGGGCGCACCATACGGCATGGCCGAGGCCGAGCGGCTCCTGCTGCCGGGTGAAGCTGGTCTGGCCGGCCTTGGGCAGGTCGCGGCGCAATTGCTCCAGCGCTTCATGCTTGCCGCGGGTTTCGAGCGTGGTTTCGAGCTCGAACTGGCGGTCGAAATGGTCTTCGATGACGCCCTTGTTGCGGCCGGTGACGAAGACGAAATGTTCGATTCCAGCCTCACGGGCTTCATCGACGGCGTATTGGATGACGGGCCTGTCGACGACCGTCAGCATCTCCTTGGGCATGGCCTTGGTGGCGGGCAAAAAGCGCGTCCCCAGACCGGCGACGGGGAAAACTGCTGTACGGACTCTGCGCGTCACGTCTTACTCCTTGAAACTATTGCTCAATAGACTAACACAAATTCAACAGCCCGATGCAAGCATGGGCATGTGACAGATCGGCATAATGCCGGAAAGAGGAAACATCATGGGCGTACTCGTTACCGGCGGCGCGGGGTATATCGGCTCGCATATGGTTCTCAATCTGGCCGATGCCGGCGAAACGGTGGTGGTGCTCGACAATCTGGTGACGGGTTTCGAGTGGCTTGTGGACCACCGGGTGCACTTCGTCAAAGGCAATGTCGCCGATGCCGATCTCGTTGCGAAGGTAATCGGGGATCATGACATCGATGCGGTGATCCATTTCGCCGGATCGGTGGTGGTGCCCGAATCCGTGGACAATCCCCTGAAATATTATCGCAACAACACGGCGGCGACGCGGGACCTGATCGAGACCTGCGTCAAGGGCGGGGTCAAGCATTTCATCTTCTCCTCGACCGCGGCGGTCTATGGCATGGTGGGGCTCGAGCCGGTGTCCGAGGATGCGGTGCTCCATCCGGTCTCGCCCTATGGCAAGTCCAAGCTGATGACCGAATGGATGCTGGCCGACGTGGCGGCGGCGCATCCCATGACCTGCGGGGTGCTGCGCTATTTCAACGTGGCGGGGGCCGATCCCCAGATGCGGGCCGGGCAATCGACGGCCGGGGCGACGCATCTGATCAAGGTGGCGGTGCAGACGGCGCTGGGCCACCGCGACAAGATGAGCGTGTTCGGCGACGATTACCCGACCCCGGACGGCACCTGCGTGCGCGATTATATCCATGTCGCCGACCTGGTTTCGGCCCATGCGCTCCTGCTCGACCATCTGCGCAAGGGCGGGGAAAGCACGACGATGAATTGCGGCTATGGGCGCGGCTTCTCGGTGGATGAGGTGGTCTCGACCGTCAAGGCCGTGACGGGCATCGATTTCGCCGTCGAGCACGGGCCGCGCCGCCCGGGCGATCCCGCCTCCATCGTCGCCAGCGCCGACCGGATCAAGGCGCTGGGCTGGACGCCCCGCTATGACGATCTGGCCGGAATCGTCGAAATGGCGTATCGTTGGGAGAAATATCTCGACACCCGAAACGACAGGCCCTCGATCTATTGATGCGTTCCCTGGCTGCCCGTCTGGTGCTGGTTCTCGTGGTGCTGGCGCTCTCGGTATCGCTGGCCGCCGCACAGGATCGCTCGAGCCGGACGCTGTTCGAATTCCTGTTCGGCAGCCAGAACGAGCAAAGCCAGCCGGCGCCGCAACCGGCGCCCCAGCCGCAACCCCAGGCTCCGCGCCCCGCGCCGGCACCTGCTCCAAGCCCTGCGCCATCGGTACAGCCCGCGACCCAGACGGCGGACAAGGCCGAAACTGCGCAGCGGGTCGCCGTGTTCGGCGATTCCCTCGGGGTGGACCTGGCCCGGGCGCTCGAGCGGCTCTATAGCGACAACCGCGACATTCGCATTCTCGACGAGGCGGTGGGGTCGTCTGGGTTCGTGCGCGACGACTTCTTCGACTGGAACGCGGCGATCGGGCGGGAAATCGCTGCCGACAGCTTCGACGTGGCGGTGATCGCGATCGGGATCAACGACCGGCAGGCGCTGGGCGGTGCCGAGGCTTTGTCCGATCGATGGCGCGAGGCCTATCGGGCGCGGATCGACGGCTTCCTCTCGGCGCTCAACGATGCGGGCAAGGGGATCGTCTGGATCGAACTGCCCCCCATGCAGCAGCCGAGCTATGGCGCGGCGATGGCGCAGATCTCCTCGATCCACAAGGCCGCGGTCGCGGCAGCGCGGGGGGAGTGGGTCGAAACCTATGAGCGCTATCTGGGCGAGGACGGGCGCTACAGCGCCGATGGGCCTGATCTCAACGGCAATATCGCCACCATGCGCAAGGGCGACGGCATCCATTTTTCGGCGCAGGGCGCCGACAAGCTGGCCTTCTATGTCGATCGCGCGCTGGCGGCGGGAAGCGGGGGCACGCGGGTCAGCCTCTCGGGCAGCACCGTGGAGGTCGCCGACCTTCTGGCGGGAACTGACGCGGCGGGCATGATCCGGCCGCCCTATCAAGGGCTCGAACAGATGCGTCTGGTCGAGATGGCCAGCATCATCCAGGATCTGGGCGCCGCGGCGCAAAGGGCCGGCGACCTGATCGTTGCAGGGGCGCAGACGGCGGGGACGCAGAGCTTTGCGCTGACCGACATGCTCGACCCGCCACCGGGCCGCATCGACGCCTTCGGGGCCCTGCCCCGGGTGATCGAAAACCCCCGGGGCCGGTAAGCGCTCTGGGTCAGCGGGGCAGTGTCGTCTCCCCCATCAGGTCGAGATCGATGGCGCGGGCCGCCTGGCGGCCTTCGCGAATGGCCCAGACGACGAGGGACTGGCCGCGGCGCATGTCGCCGGCCGCGTAAAGGCCTTCGACGGAGGTCTTGTAGCTGAAGGTGTCGGCGAGGACATTGCCCCTCCTGTCGAGCCTGGCTCCCGATTGCTCCAGCATGCCCTCATGGACGGGATGGGCAAAGCCGATGGCCATGAGCACCAGGTCGGCCGGCAGCAGGAAATCGCTGCCCGGCAGGGGGTGGCGGTCCGTACCCACGCGGGCGCATTTGACGCCTGCGACGTGGCCGCGCTCATCGGCGACGATCTCGATGGTGCCGGCCTGGAACTCGCGATTGGCGCCTTCTGCCTGGGAGGACGAGGTGCGCAGCTTGATCGCCCAATTGGGCCAGGAGGTGAGCTTGTCTTCCTTGATTGGCGGCTGGGGACGGATGTCGAGCTGGGTGACCGAGACGGCGCCCTGGCGGAAGGCGGTGCCCACGCAGTCCGAAGCGGTGTCGCCGCCTCCGATGACCACCACATGCTTGCCGGCGGCGAGAATGGGCTCCTCGGTGACCGATTCGCCGCCATTGCGGCGGTTCTGCTGCACCAGATAGGGCATGGCATAGTGGACGCCGGCATGGTCGCTGCCCTCGCAGCCCGGATGGCGCGGAAATTCCGCACCGCCGCAGAGAAGCACCGCGTCGTGACGCTCCTGCAACTCGGCTAGGGGCCGGGAAACCCCGATATTCTCGCCGAAATGGAACACGACGCCCTCGGCCTCCATCTGGGCCTGGCGGAAGTCGATATGGTGCTTTTCCATCTTGAAGTCGGGAATGCCGTAGCGCAGCAGGCCGCCGGCCCGGGGCTCGCGTTCATAGACGTGGACCGCGTGCCCGACGCGTGCCAGTTGCTGGGCCGCGGCCAGCCCGGCCGGGCCGGACCCGACGATGGCGATCGACTTTCCGGTCTTGTGGGCGGCGATCTGCGGACGCACCAGTCCGACCCGGATCGCCTTGTCGGCGATGGCCTGCTCGACGGTCTTGATGGCCACCGGACTGTCCTCGAGGTTCAGCGTGCAGGCTTCCTCGCACGGGGCGGGGCAGATGCGGCCGGTGAATTCGGGGAAATTGTTGGTCGAGTGGAGATCGCGCGCCGCCGCTTCCCAATCGTCCTGGTAGACCAGGTCGTTCCAGTCGGGGATCTGGTTGTGGACCGGGCAGCCCTTGTCGGAATGACAATAGGGAATGCCGCAATCCATGCAACGCGCGGCCTGCTTGCGCACCTCCGGCTCGGTGAGCGGAAGGGTGAACTCGCGATGATGCCTGACGCGGTCCGAAGCGGGTTCGTAACGCTGTTCCTGGCGGTCGATTTCAAGAAAGCCTGTGACCTTGCCCATTCGCTTTCCCCTTATTCCGTCGCGGCAGGACGCGCCCTGCCCGTTTTCAGAGCTTCCATTTCCTGCATGGCGCGGCGGTATTCGACTGGCATGACCTTGACGAATTTGGGCCGGTACTCCTCCCAATGGTCGAGGATGGTCCGGGCGCGGTCCGAGCCAGTATAGTGCAGGTGGTTCGAGATGAGCTGATAGAGACGTTCGTCGTCGTGCCCGGTCATGTCGCCGGAGACGTCGACGCGGCCATGCCATTCGAGATCGCCGCCATGGTGGTGGATCTTGCGCATCAGCTCTTCTTCCTCGGTCACCGGTTCGAGATCGACCATGGCGAGGTTGCAGCGGGAGCGGAAGGTTTCGTCCTCATCGAGCACATAGGCGACGCCCCCCGACATGCCGGCGGCGAAGTTGCGCCCGGTCTGGCCGATGACCACGCAAACGCCCCCGGTCATGTATTCGCAGCCGTGGTCGCCGGTGCCCTCGACCACCGCGATGGCGCCGGAATTGCGCACGGCGAAGCGTTCGCCGGCAACGCCGCGGAAATAGCACTCGCCGGCAATGGCACCGTAAAGCACCGTGTTGCCCACGATCATCGAATTTTCCGGAATGGTGCGGGTCTTGTCCGAGGGCCGGATGACGATGCGGCCGCCCGAAAGGCCTTTGCCGACATAGTCATTGGCGTCCCCGATGAGGTCGAAGCTGATCCCTTTGGCGAGGAAGGCGCCGAAACTCTGCCCCGCCGTGCCGCGGAAGGTGACCGATATGGTGTCCTCGGCCAGGCCCTTGTGCCCATGGGCCTTGGCCACCTCGCCCGACAGCATGGCGCCGGTCGAGCGGTTGAGCGAGCGGATCGGCATGTCCAGTTGCACCGGCTGCCGGGTGTCGATGGCGTCGCGGGCTGCCGCGATGAGCTGGCGATCGAGCACGGCCTCCAGATGGTGGTCCTGGCGCTCGGTGTGATGGATGGCATCGCCGCCCAGGGGCTCGGGCTTGAAAAACAGGCGGCTGAAATCGAGGCCCCTGGCTTTCCAGTGGCTGTCCAGCCGCTTCTGGCGCAGCAGGTCGGAGCGGCCGACGATCTCGTTGAGCGAACGTGCGCCGAGTCCGGCCATCAGGTTGCGCAGTTCCTCGGCGACGAAGAAGAAATAATTGATGACATGTTCGGGCGTGCCCTTGAAGCGCTTGCGCAGCACCGGGTCCTGGGTGGCGACGCCGACCGGGCAGGTGTTGAGATGGCATTTGCGCATCATGATGCAGCCTGCCGCGATCAGCGGCGCGGTGGCGAAGCCGAATTCGTCGGCCCCCAGCAAGGCGCCGACGAGCACGTCCCGCCCGGTGCGGAAGCCGCCATCGACCTGCAGGGCGACGCGCGAGCGCAGGCGGTTGAGGACGAGGGTCTGGTGCGTTTCGGCGAGGCCGATTTCCCACGGGCCGCCCGCATGCTTGAGGGAGGTGAGGGGCGCAGCCCCTGTACCGCCGTCATAGCCCGAAATGGTGATGTGGTCGGCCCGCGCCTTGGCGACGCCCGCCGCCACCGTGCCCACGCCCATCTCGGAGACGAGCTTGACCGAGATATCGGCCTCGGGATTGACGTTCTTCAAATCGTAGATGAGCTGGGCCAGATCCTCGATGGAATAGATATCGTGGTGGGGCGGCGGGGAAATGAGGCCGACGCCGGGGGTCGAATGGCGGGTCTTGGCCACGACCCAATCGACCTTGTGGCCGGGAAGCTGCCCGCCCTCGCCGGGCTTGGCGCCCTGGGCCACCTTGATCTGCAGCATGTCGGCATTGACCAGATATTCGGTGGTCACCCCGAAACGGCCCGAGGCGATCTGCTTGATGGCCGAACGCTGAGGGTTCATGGTTCCATCGGGAAGCGGCCGGAAGCGGTCGGGGTCTTCCCCGCCTTCGCCGGTATTGGACTTGCCGCCGATCCGGTTCATGGCCATGGCAAGGGTGGTGTGGGCCTCGCGCGAGATCGAGCCGAAGCTCATGGCACCGGTCGAAAACCGCCGCACGATAGCCTCGGCCGGTTCGACTTCGGAGATATCGACCGGATCGCCGAGCGGGCGGATGTCGAACAGCGAGCGGATGCTCAGGTGCCGTTCGTTCTCGCCATTGGCGGCGTGGGAAAAGGCATCATAGCGCGCCTGCGCGCTTTCGGGGCTTTCGTCCCTGGTGCGGACGGCGTGCTGGAGATCGACGATGATGTCGGCGTTCCAGGCGTGGTCCTCGCCGCGCTTGCGGTAGGCGTATTCGCCGCCGATCTCGAGCGCCTTGCGCAGCACCATGTCGTCGGAAAAGGCCAGCTTGTGGCGGCGCAGGCTTTCTTCGGCCACCTCGCGCAGGCCGATGCCTTCGATGGCGGTGGCGGTGCCGAAAAAGAAGCGTTCGACAAATTCGGAGGAGAGGCCGACCGCATCGAAGATCTGCGCGCCGCAATAGGATTGATAGGTGGAGATGCCCATCTTGGACATCACCTTGAGCAGGCCCTTGCCCACCGACTTGATATAACGGTGCACCACTTCATTGGCGTCGACCTCCTCGGGGAACTCGCCCTCGGCATGGAGCGAGGCGAGGACTTCGAAGGCGAGATAGGGGTTGATCGCCTCGGCGCCATAGCCGGCAAGCATCGCGAAATGGTGGATTTCGCGCGCTTCACCGGTTTCCACCACCAGCCCGGTCGAGGTGCGCAGCCCCTTGCGGATCAGGTGGTTGTGGACAGCCGAGAGGGCGAGCAGGGTCGGGATGTCGAGGCGCTGCGCCGAAACGAGGCGGTCGGAAAGGATGATGATGTTATAGCCGTTGCGCACGGCGTTTTCGGCCCGTTCGCACAATTGATCGAGCGCCGCCTGCATGCCCTCGCCGCCCCGTTCGACGGGATAGGTGATGTCGAGGGTCGCGGTATGGAACTGGTTGTCGGCCATGTCGCCGAGGGCGCGGATCTTTTCCAGGTCCTCATTGGTAAGGATGGGCTGGCGCACTTCGAGGCGCTTGGTGGTTGACAGCCCCTCGAGATCGAACAGATTGGGCCGGGGCCCGATGAAGGAGACCAGGCTCATCACCGATTCCTCGCGGATCGGGTCGATGGGCGGGTTGGTGACCTGGGCGAAGTTCTGCTTGAAATAGGTATAGAGCAGCTTGGGCTTGTCCGACAGCGCCGAGAGGGGGGTATCGGTGCCCATGGACCCCACGGCTTCCTGCCCGGTGATCGCCATGGGCGCCATCAGCAGCCTGATGTCTTCCTGGGTGTAGCCGAACACCTGCAGCCTATCGAGCAGGGCGTCGGTGGGTTCGGGCGCCTTGGGGGCCGTCTCGGGCAGTTCCTCGAGCACGATCTGGCTCCTGGCCAGCCATTTCGCGTAAGGATTGCCGGTGGCGAGGGTCTTCTTGATCTCGGCGTCCGAAACGATGCGCCCCTCTTCGAGGTCGATGAACAGCATCTTGCCCGGTTGCAGGCGCCAGCGCTCGACCACATCTTCCTCGGGGATATCGAGCACGCCCGATTCCGAGGCGAGGACCACATGGCCTTCGCGGGTGACGATATAGCGCGCGGGCCGCAGGCCATTGCGGTCGAGGGTCGCCACTACATAGCGGCCGTCGCACATCGCCATGGCGGCCGGACCGTCCCAGGGCTCCATCAGGGCGGCATGGTATTCGTAAAAGGCCCGCCGATCCTCGTCCATCAGCGTGTTGCCGGCCCAGGCTTCGGGCACCAGCATCATGGCGGCATGGGGCAGGGGATAGCCGCCGCGCACCAAGAATTCGAGCGCATTGTCGAAGCAGGCGGTGTCGGACTGGCCTTCATAGGAGATCGGCCAGATCTTGGAAATCTCGCTGCCGAAATTCTCCGAGGCGACCGAGGCCTGGCGGGCCGCCATCCAGTTGACGTTGCCGCGGATAGTGTTGATCTCCCCGTTGTGGATGGTCATCCGATAGGGATGGGCCAGCTTCCAGGAGGGGAAGGTGTTGGTGGAAAAACGCTGATGCACGAGGGCGATGGCGCTTTCGAAATCGGGGTCGCCCAGATCGGGATAGAACTTGCCGAGCTGGTCGGCTAGGAACATGCCCTTGTAGACGATGGTGCGGGCCGACATGGAAACGATGTAGAAGCCGTTGTCGTCCTGAACCTCGGGGATTTCACCATAGACGGTGTTGGAGATCACCTTGCGCACGATCAGAAGTCTGCGCTCGAAGGCGTCGACGTCCTCGACCCCCTCGGGGCGGGCGACGAATAGCTGCTCGATGATCGGCTGGGTGGCGATCACCCCTTGCGAGAGGGCGGAATTGTCGAAGGGCACGCGGCGTTCGCCAAGAATGGCGAGGCCCTCGGCCTCGATGGTCCGGCGCATCAGCTCGGCGCAGCGGTCGCGCAGTCCGTCATTGGGATAGAACACCATGATGGGGGCGTAATGGCCGGGTTCGGGCAGATCGAAATCGACGACCTTCTCGAAAAAGGCGTGGGGAATCTGGAGGAGGATGCCCGCGCCGTCGCCCATGAGCGGATCGGCGCCTACCGCGCCGCGGTGCTCCAGGTTCTCGAGGATCTCGAGGCCCTTCTGCACCACTTCGTGGCTCTTGCGGTTCTTGATGTTGACGATCATGCCGATGCCGCAGGCATCATGCTCATGGGCCGGGTCGTATAGGCCCTGGGGTTTTTCTGGCCGTCCGGTCGTTGTGGTGGCCGCCGCCGGTGCAGCCGTATCGATCCAGTTCAGGTCCAGTTCGCCCATTTCCAGGTCCTCGCCAATATGGGCGGGCCGGGGAAGCCCGCCATTCGTGCAGGTCGCCCGTGCGAAGCATGCAGCGACGGCTGCAGGCTCGGATGAGCAGACCGGTTCTTTCCTATGGAGCGGCACTGCATCCAAATGGCCACTCAAAATCAATCCGCGCTGCGGATCATCCAACCCTGCCGCCTCGCAGGACGAGGGACGGGCGGTGACGCGGGTCCGGGCCGGGAGACGGCTGCGCCCGCGATTTGGGTTCGGGAGCCGCACCCGGTTCGATGCGACCGGCGCTCCCAGCAATTTAAGCCGCGCTTCCCAGCGGCGAAAGCGGCATCCCGCTTGTCATCGATGAGATGAGTTGTGACTGATTATGCGGCAAATGTCAATAAGAGACAGCAATGCTGCCCTAAAAATATGCACAACACGGCATTTCCGTCCTCTTTTGGGGCGATCAGGTCCGGTTTTTGAGGACAGGCAGTCCAAAACAAAGAGGCGCCCCGCGATGTGCGGGACGCCCCTTTTTCGAGAGAGACCGAAAACCGGATTTATTCGAGATGGGATTTGATGAACCAGAGATTCTTGTCGAGATCGCGCGAGAGGGCGGTGAGGATATCGGCCGCGTCGGCGTCGCCGGCTTCGTCGGTGGCGTCGATGTCCTCGCGGACCTTGTTGGCCAGCGTGGCATAGCGCTTGGCCAGTTCGGTCAGATGGTCCTTGGTCTTGCGGATATCGGTGGGATAGGCGGCAAGGGAGGTCTGCTTGGCGATGATCTGGGAGGTGCCGAGCGCAATCCCGTCCAGCTGGGCCACACGCTCGGCGATGGTGTCGACATGGGTGTCGAGCGCGGCGCGCATGGGATCGAGCATTTCATGGACGGCGATGAAGTCGGGGCCCTTGAGATTCCAATGGGCCTGCTTGGTGATCAGCGCCAGGTCGATGGCGTCGGCGAGGCGGGCGTTGAGGATGTCGATCACCACCTTGCGGGCGTTGTCGTCCTTGCCGAGGGAAATCGAGGGAATGGCCATAATGAAAATCCTTTTTGCTGTGACAGCTAGCGAGCGGACAATTGCCGAGCCGGCCGGACGGTTCCGCTGGAATCAAAAAGACGCGGCCCCAATGGGGCCGCGCCATAGGCATGCTTAGTTGACCGTCTTGTCTTCGATGGTCTGGGTCGTGCCGGACTTGATCTCGATCTGGCGCGGACGCTTGGATTCGGGAAGCTCGCGCTTGAGGTCGATATGGAGCAGGCCGTTTTCGATCGCAGCGCCGGAAACCTCTACATGGTCGGCAAGCTGGAAGCGCAGCTCGAAGGCGCGCTCGGCGATGCCGCGATGGAGGAATTCGCGCTGCTTGTCATTGGCGCTGTTGTCGCGGGCACCCTTGACCTGAAGGCTGTTTTCCTTGGTCTCGATCGCAATGTCGCCGGACGAGAACCCGGCCACCGCAATGGTGATGCGGTAGGCGTCGTCGCCGGTGCGTTCGATATTGTAGGGCGGGTAGCTCTTGGCGTCTTCGGCAACCAGGTTGTCGAGGCGCGAAAACAGGCGGTCAAAGCCGACGGTCGAGCGATAGAAGGGGGAAAAATCGTAGCGTTGCATTTTCAAGTTCTCCTGGCATTGAGCAAGAACGTTTGATCAGTGCTGCCTGCCATGGCTCCCTGAGGCGGCGAGCGGTCGGCGGGCGGCGTCCCCGGATCATCCGGCGGACAGCCATTAGGTAGGAAGCCGTTTTCGCCCTTCAAGGGGTTTGGAATCAACAAGCGGGCGCGGCCAACGGCACCTGAATTGAATCTGAACGGCGCCATCGGCTCGCGTTCAGGTGGCTGGCCATAGAAAGGGGCATGTGGCCCCGGAGACGGGGTCATAAACAGCGCAGACGCCGTTCACCGCCCCCCGCAATGGCGTCTGCGCCTCCCCCTCCCCCGCTTTCCCATCACCGCCCGTCTGGGCTATCCTTGCGGCAACGCCAAGGAGAGCGCACACGTGAACATGGCCGCCACCATCTCCGAACCCAGCCTGGTTCATCTCGACTCCAATCCCGTCCCATCGGGCGCGCGGGCGGGGTTTTTCACCACCAGCGACAAGGTGCGGCTGCGCTATGCCCTGTTTCCCCGCACGAGCGAAGCGGCGCGGGGCACGGTGGTCCTGGTGCAGGGGCGGACGGAATTCATCGAGAAATATTTCGAGACCATTGCCGACTTTCAGAAGCGGGGCTTTGCCGTCGCGACCTACGATCTGCGCGGGCAGGGGGGCTCGGACCGGCTGATCGGCAATCCTCGGCTGGGCTATGTCGAGCATTTCGACGATTACTGGACCGATCTGAGGGATTTCCATGCGGGGATCGTCTTGCCGGATTGCCCGCCCCCCTATTACCTCGTCGGCCATTCGACGGGCGGGCTGATCGGGCTTCTGGCGGCGACGCGCGACCGGCTGATGTTCGACCGGGTGTTTCTGTCCTCCCCCATGATCGGGCTGCCGGGCCTGCCCCTGTCGCTCAAATGGAGCGCGCGGGTGGTCAACGCCCTGCGCTATCTCGGGCTGTCACGCCTGCCGATCGGGCGCGGCGCCGATATGAGCCCGGCCAACATGGCCTTTGCCGGCAATCCGCTGACCCGGGACGAGGTGCGGTTCGGGCGCATATCGGTGGTGCTGGCGGCGCGGCCGGACCTCATGGTGGGCCTGCCAACCCTGGGCTGGATCGGGTCGGCGCTGAGTGCCATGGTGAGGGCCAATGCGGATGGTTTTCCCGCCACCCTCAAAATTCCCGTCTTCATCTGCGCCGCGGCGCTCGACCGCGTGGTGGCGACCGCCGCCACCGAGGCGCTGGGCGTGCGGCTCAAGGCCGGCCACCACGTGGTGATCGCCGGTGCCCGGCATGAGTTGTTCATGGAGACCGACGCCGTGCGCGAACAGGTGCTGGCCGCCTTCGACGCCTTCGTGACCGAACAGTCCGATTGAGCCGCAGGCGGTCAGCGCAGCATGGCGTCGGAGAGAATCTTCATGGCCTGCTCGTGCAATTGGGGCGTGGCTGCCGCGACGCAGGTGCCCCCTTGCTCGGCGCGCTCGCCGTTCCAGGTGGACACCACCCCGCCGGCCGCCTCGATGATCGGGACCAGCGGCGCGATATCGACATTTTTCAATCCAGCCTCGACGACGAGATCGAGATGGCCGCTGGCGAGCAGGCAATAGGCATAGCAATCGAGCCCGTAGCGGGTGACCAGCACTTCGCGGCACAGGGCATCCCAGCCTTCGAGATGGGCCCCGGAAAAATGCTCCGGAGACGTGGTGCTGGCGCGGGCCTGCGCCAATTCGGTGACCCCGCTGGCCCGGGCCGGGAACGGGGTGCCGTGCCGGGTGGCCGTGAGCTGGCCGTCGACGGCCAGCCAGCGTTCGCCGCTATGGGGCTGTTCCATGAGGCCGGCGATGGCGCGGCCGTTCTCGGTCAGCCCGACAAGCGTGCCCCATACGGGGACGCCGGTGATGAAGGCGCGGGTGCCGTCGATGGGATCGACGATCCAGCAATAGGGGCTGGCGGTGGATTTGGCATCCCATTCCTCCCCGATGATCGAATGGTCTGGAAAGGCGGCGGCGATGGTGGCGCGGATGGCGGTCTCGGCGTCGCGGTCGGCGGCGGTCACCGGATCGAAGCCCTTGTCGAGCTTGTTATCCACAGACAATTGCGTACGGAACATGGCCAGGGTGATCGGGCGTGCGGCATCGGCGCAGGCGCCCAGGGTCTGGGCGATCCGGATTGGCTCCAGGGGCCCGGATGACGGATTTGTCATGAAGATCCAGTTTGTTGCGCGAAAAGAGGGTTCATCTGCAGGGAAGGGCCGGTTTGGCCAAATATCCTAACAAAAGGTTTAAGAAAGTGATTCCTTTTTGCAACAGGACTGTCCCATTGCAAAACCGGGCGCGTGCTCAGGGTTGCGCCGAAGGGAAAAAAGGTTCAAGCACAATATTGCATGATGGATTGGTGGTTCTTGCAGCGGATTTCCGTTTCTGAACTGCCAATGTTTCCTCCCTTGACTTGGGCCGCTTTGTGCGGCCCACTCTTTTCTCCCCCAGCTTTCCGGATCGTTCAGGGCTCATTCCGCCGCGTGTGGGGTGCGGGCCAGGGCAATGGCGTCGAAGCGCACCAGCGCGGCGAGCAGCGTCTCGGCCAATTGCTGCATGAGCGGGAACCCGCGATGTTTTTGCAGGGTCAGTTCGTGCATGTAGAGGTGGCGGGAAAATTCGATCTGTATGGCATGAATGCCATATTGCGGCCGGCCATAGGCCCGTGTGGTGTGCCCGCCCGCATAGGGCCGGTTGCGGGCCACGTTGAGCCCGGCGGCGGCGAAGACGGTTTCGACCGTATCCATCAGCACCGGCGCGCAGGTGGTGCCGTAGCGATCGCCCAGCACCACGTCGGGGACCGAGCGGTCATTGCCGCGATTGAGGCGCGGCATGGAGTGGCAATCGATGAGGATGGCGACGCCGAAGCGGGAGAGGGTCTCGCTCAAAAGGGTCTGCAGGGTCTTGTGATAGGGCTTGTAGATGCCTTCGATCCGCATCAGCGCGTCCTCGAGAGTGAGCGCTTCGCGATAGATGGGGCGGTTTTCCGAAACGATGCGGGCGATGGTGCCCAGTCCCGCAGCGATACGCGGCGAAGAGGTGTTGAAATGCTCGGGCAGGGGATCGCGGAACATGCGCGGATCGAGTTCGTAGGGCTCGCGGTTGACGTCGAGATAGGCGCGGGGAAAATTGGCGCGCAGCAGCGGCAGGCCCATATGCGGGGCGCGGGCGAAGATCTCGTCCACCCAGGCATCTTCCGAATGGCGGATCACGGTTTCGTCGAGGCGGGAGAGCTTGAGGAAGCGGTCGGGATAGTCGCGCCCCGAATGGGGGGAGTTGACCACGATGGGAGCGACCTGACGCCGGGGGCGTATCGTCTCGAAAGCCGGTCTGTCGTGATAGTCTGACTGCACGTATCGCTCCGGGCGCGGGGCCGCTGGCATGGAGCGTATAATTTGCATGGCCGGGCCGGGAATGTCCACATGCGCGGAGTGCCGCAGACGCGAATGTGAGTGTTGCGCCCCGGGCTGGATTGGTAAAAAGTTGCGAATCACGGAGCCCTGCGGCAGGCACCTGGGATCGAGCGACGAGGGTCACGACATATGAACCGGATTTTGCTGGCTGAAGACGATGCCGACATGCGCGGGTTTCTCACCCGGGCGCTGAAAAATGCCGGTTACGACGTGGTGGCTTTCGACAATGGCAGATCGGCCTATGAGCGGCTGCGCGAAGAGCCCTTCACCCTGCTGCTGTCCGATATCGTGATGCCGGAAATGGACGGGATCGAACTGGCGCGGCGGGCCACCGAGCTCGATCCGGACCTCAAGGTGATGTTCATCACCGGCTTTGCGGCGGTCGCGCTCAATCCCGACAGCGAGGCGCCGAAGGGCGCTTCGGTGCTCTCCAAGCCGTTCCATCTGCGCGAACTGGTCGGCGAGGTCGAACGGCTTCTAGCGGCCTGATCCCGGCCGTCACAAATCGGAGAAACCCTATTGACCCCGGCGGGCGATTGTGGTGTATCCGCCCTGCGCGACGTCTTGTGGCATCGCGCGCTCCAGGAGAATATGGGCGTATAGCTCAGCGGGAGAGCACTACGTTGACATCGTAGGGGTCACTGGTTCAATCCCAGTTACGCCCACCATTCTCTCCTGGTCCTCCCTGGTGGAGGCAGGCTTCGGCGCAGCCCAACGCGGCCAGGCCAGACGGGTGTATAGCTCAGCGGGAGAGCACTGCCTTCACACGGCAGGGGTCACTGGTTCAATCCCAGTTACACCCACCATCTAACCCCTTGAATTTACTGATATTTTTTCATCGAGGGGCGGTTTGCAGACAGTGAACCGTGGTTCAATTGAACCAGTTGGGTCAGAATTCGAGGGCGGTGGCCGCCTTCTTGAGATATTTCGGAGAGTATCGGGCATAGACGCGATACGTAATTCGAGGGTCTGAGTGGCCCAGGAATTGCGCGATCTCGTCCATTGGAATTCCCTGCTCGGCCATCCACACAGCGGCGCTGTGGCGTAGATCATGTGGCGTGACATCTTCCAGGCCGGCCCGCTTCACTGCCGCGGCGAATCCCTTCTTGATGTTCAGCACTTTGCTGCCGGCATACTCGATCACATAGGGCGTCACCGCGCCCTTCTTTGCCTCGAGCAGTTCGGCTTTGACACGATCTGTCATGGGCACGAGGGCACGGCCCTTGCGGTTCCTTTCCCCCACGACTGCCAACCGGATTTGTTCCCGGTCGAAATCCACCCGGTCCCACGTCAACTGCAGGATCGCCGATTTGCGTCCGGCCGTCGACAATGCCAGCACCATGAACAGCCGTATGTGGGACATGCCGCATGAAGCGAGGAGCTTTGCAAACTCGGCACGCGTCAGATGACGATCGCGCGGTGGCGGCTGGCTCGGTGCTTCGAACACCGCGCCCTGGACGCCACGCCAATTGAGCGCCTGGCGGATGATGTTGATCTCTTTCAAGATCGTGCCATCTCCGGTGGGGCGTCCCCGAGCTTCTTCCCCTTCTTTTCTTCGGGCCTCGGCATATTCTCGGCAGACGTCGCGCGTGATCTGGTCGGGCCGCAGGTAGGAAAAATGCCATTTGGCCTTCTCCCATCCATATTTTAAGCGCTCGTGATCGGTGATCCGGCCCTCTTTTTCGGCAAGGTAGGCATCGACGATCTCGCCCACGAGGGAGCCCGGCGGCGCCGCCATCTCAACCTTGAGGTCGATCAGGCGTCGTTCGGCTTCCTCACGATCTTTGGTACGAAGGGAACGCCTCTGGGTGGCGCCACTTGGATCGTTCCATACGGCGTACCAGGTGCCCCGGTAGAGCTTGGTTCGGAGTTCGGACATTCGAAGTCTCTCACTGCGGTTGCTGGGATGCGGATCAACCGGCCCACCCGGAAGGCAGGAAGCTGACCCGCCGCTACCAAATCACGAATATGCTGCGGAGAGCAGTCCCAGCGCCGCGAAAGTGTTTCTGGGGTAAACGGGGGCTGATGGTCGGTATCAGGCTGGGTCATGTCTGGCCTCCCGCCTCTGGAATGCTTCGGGCCGACGCTCTTTCGCGATTGCCTTGAGCCGGTCGAACTCGACATCGCCCAGTTCCTCCCGCATCGTGTCGAGGATGGCTTGCGGCGCGGTGATTTCGTACGGTTTCTTCTCGCGAGGGAACGTGCCCGCGTGGACGTTGACGGCCTTGATGGCTGTCCGCATGTGGCCAATGGCGCCCTGCGCGCGGAGGCGCCAAACCTTGTCGATTGGCTTTCCGGTTTCGATGCGCTCCTTTTCCGCATTGTGCAGTTGGCCGACGACGCGGTTAACGTCCTTCTGGAGAAGGGCGACGGCTTGTGCGCATTCGGCCCGAGACGACAGGTCGCGGACACGCAGGCCCGGCGCGATCTCGATATCGAGTGCGGTGGTCGCAGGGTCGGTGATGTTTTGCTTGGTGGCATAAGTCATGCCGTCCCTCCCGCGATCAGGTCGTGGACCGGCTCGTCGATTTCCCATTCGCGACGGCACAACTCGGCCTCGCGGACGGCGTCCTGATAGTCAGATCCGGTCCACAGTCCCGTACGGCCCCCGTCCTGATCCACAAGGTCGATAAAGAACACGAAGGGGTCGCCGTCGTAGTGGGCGAAGCGCTCGCCATCGGCGTCAGTGATTCTGACGGACGTAACCCGGCCGCCGTCGATCTCGATGAACTTGGGCTTGATATTGGTCATTCGCCGGGCTCCGGCTCGTTATGGAGGCCGATAAGACGCTGGGCTTCGATCAGTTTGGCGCGGGCCTCGAAAAGCGTGTCTGCGGCGCGATCCACGTCCCGATCCAGTTCGGCATTGCCAAGGGCGAGCCAGACTGTGTTGACGATGGGGATGCCACGATTGAGGGCGTCACCGGCCTGTGTGACCTTGATGGGATCGTAGCTCATGCTGCCTTCCCTTCCGGCTTTCGGTATTCCGCCGCTAGATCATGCAGCCGCTGGGCGACTTCTTCGAGCTGATCGACTGGGAGGCGGCGCAGCAGCCGGGCAAACTCCGCGTCCAACTCCGCGCTTGTCATTTCCTCGATAGGTTTCGCGCTCATGCTGCGCCTCCCATTCCGGCGACGGCGTTGTCCGCGTGAGTAAGCAGCACGCCCAGCCTTTCGCGGGCGACGATGATCAATGACGTGGCCTCTTCGGCGCAGTTCTCGAACTGGACGTCGGAGCAAATTTCCAGCGACACCAGCAGGGCGCTGAGAATGAACAGTTCATGGCGCACATCGGAAGCGACGTCTTGAATTTGTCTATCGGTCGTAAAGGGGTTCATGCTGCCCTCCTGACGCGCCACTCTGGGCGCCGGTCGAAATCAAGGCTGATGGGGTTGAGGTCGTGGTCGGTCTCGATCTCCGCGTCGGGATTGCCGTCCATCTGGTCGAGCAGCGCGATAAGCCGCTCGATCTCGTCTTCGATCTGGCGGCGGGTCATGCTATTCCCCTCCCGCCTATGAGCGTGCGCCGGTAGTCCTCGAAGGATCGGGCGACGCCCTCGTTACCCTTCTCCCGAAGATCAGCGATCATCTCGAGGTGATTTTTGTCATCGGCCTTCTCGAACAGCTTCATCAATTCGAGAGCCTTGGACAGCTTCCGAAGCTCGGGCGATATTTCCGGTTCAGAAATCGCCGGTACAACCTCATGGGCTTGAACTGGTGCGCCAGCCGAGAGAAACCCGAGAAGCGTTAGGCCCTTGAGCGCGTCACGCCGCTTCATGCTGCGTCCCTCGTATCCTGGTTGAACGCGTCCAACAGGCGGCTGCGGGCAACATCAAGCTCCGCAGAGAGAGTGTCCGCCGCAGTTACAGCCTTGCTGGTGGCCCAAAGTAAAAGCTCGATCTCGCGCAGCGTAAAGCTGACCGCGACGGAACCGCCGGGCTCATCTCGGCGGCGGCGCTCGCTCAGCAGGATTTTCTCGATCTTGCCGTTGATCACGTCGCTCAGATGCCGAACCGTCTCCATGTTATCGATAATGCCGCCGACCTTGTCGAACTGGTCGGTGACGGTATCAACTGCCTCGGTGATCATGCCAATTCCTCCAGGTCCAGGTCCAAGGCCTCGCCGCCGCGGAAGGACGCCGGTCGCTTGACAGACGCGACAGCCTCAAGATGAGCCTCTATGTCGAAGTGCTTGTCGGCTAGGGTGTCAAACTCATAGAAGCTGGTGAACACCGTGACCTGAATAGCCAGACCGCGCGCCGTGGTCGGAACGAAGCCAAGCACTTTGGCTTCCGCGTCCCGAAATGCCTCATAGGAGGCGGTGTTCTCGGTATCGTTCTCCGCAAGTGCTAGAGCATCATATGCCGCTGCCCAATCTTGATAAGCAGCAATGATTTCCTCGTCCGCGCTCCCCGATGCTCGAACGGTGATGAATTGCCCTCCTTCCGACACGGCTTCCTGAACGATCAGGAAGTCTCGGCGTGCCATTTCGGCGGCTGTGTGAAGCGCAGCAGCGCGGTTGTGGTCTTCCAACGTACAGACGCGACCGCTTGTGTTGTAGTTGACCATCTTCCACGCTGCTTCCTCGATCAGAAACAAAAGCGCATCGATATTGATTGCGACCTTGTCGGCTTCCGCCATCAGATCGGCAATCGACTGGCCATCTGGTGAAGGGCAGACAAGTGGGGTATTGTCCTTGGTAGCCATATGAACCTCCAACGGTCGTTTGGTTGAAGCTCAGGCGGGTGTTAGCGCACCGCCTGAGCCGTTTTCGTCTAGTCGCCGGCCCTATCTCGGCGGCAAGACTTCAGTAACCATATCGGTTTTTAAACCGAAGTCAACCGTTATCGGTTAATTAACCTACATTGCCTCTTCTGCGATTTTTGGACTCGACTCCTCCGGAGTTCTCCGCCTTAATTAGAACATAACGAGAACACTGGAGGCAGGTGATGGTCACCTATTTTGTCGTTCAGACGTTTCAGAAGGGAAAGAAGGGGGTGCTGATCGCGGATCAGCCGAGGCAGGCCCGAGATGAGGCGCATTGCAAGTATCTTGCTGAGCGCCTGTCGCACAGCGTTCACGCCGCGGTGGCGTTCTCTCGGCGTGGCGAGCCGTCGACCGGCGATTGGGAGGATGCAGTGATCCTAGCGCAATATGGGCCGTTGCCGGATGAGCTCATGGAAATGGCGGGGTAGGGCGATGACGCAGGAAATTACGGAATTCGTTGTGATCGCGCCGGCCAGCATGGGCAAGGCGGCTGAGTATGCTGCCCCAAGGATCATAGAACGGCTCAGGAGATCATTTCCGGGCTACCTATTCCATCTGGAGCCCTATGGTCCGCTGGCGGAAGAGGAGGAGTTTGTCGTCCTGCCGATGATGGGAACGATTGGCGAGGGGGTTGCGCCGCTCGCGGCAGGCGAAACGCTAATGGATCGCTATCCGCCGAAATGGCTGCTCGAGGCTATGCAGGAAATGCTGAGGGAGTTCGAGCTAACGCCGGGGCTTCACTGACCCTCAGAGCGGAAGCCAATCGATGGCGAGGTAAACGCTAATCACTGTCACCACGACAGTGAGAGCCAAGGTAACCGATATCCTGGAAATGTAGCGGGTTCGCTGAAAGCCATCGGTTGGGCTCACCATACTCATACTCCACGCAACTACACCGGGACCATCAAACCATAGTGAACGGGGAGAGTCGACCGGCGGGCCTCACCATAGCCACATTCAGTTCCGAGCCTATGGCAACCCCTGTTGCGGCGGACCTCCAACGCGTGGGGTAGGGCCGGCCTGTCGAGAAGCCCCCAAGTATCGGCAGGTCGGCCCGTTAAAAAAGACCCCACCACAAAGGGCGGGGTAGGGAGGAAACGTCCATTATGACGCTGCCAAGCTTAGCCATTGAGCCCGAGAGGTAAAGGGCGGGGGGGCTTGAACTTTCGTTGGAGGCGATAAGCCCGTAAGGGGCGGACTGGGGTAGGGGGGCTGACAAACGGGATAGGTCGGTTATTCTGACTGGATGACCAGTCCAGCCCTTCCATACGCGATCAACCTTCTCGATGATGGATCAGTCGTCACGGCCGATGGCGAATACCTCGGGACATGGGATGCAGTGAACGATGCAATTTATGAGTTCACACCGGACGGCCAAGACCGGCCTGTGATAAGCGGCATCATCATTCCGTTCTTCTGCAAAGACATAGAGGCATGGCGCAATTCGCGCTGACAGCGCCCATCGGGCAAAAGAAAGGCTGCCGGAGCGGGGTGGGTTCTGCTTTGAGTGGGCGCTTAGTGAACCGTTGCGTGCCTGCCGACGATCTCAGTCACCATCCGCTTTAGCGCCTGCTGCGGTTCGTTTCTGAACCTTGGTACGGCATCTAGTCTATTGTCCGCCTGAACCCGGAGCGATGAAGTCACAGAGTTGTCTGTTTCGAGTACCGCCATGATCGAAAGCGGAACATGCGCCTCATGATCGGCCACCATCCTGAGATGGATGGCCTGCCAAACTTTCGGCTCTGATGTGACTATAAACAAAGCAACAGGGTCCCGGCCTTCAGGATAGAATGTAAGGTCAGGGATCACTTCTTTGATCGAGTCGGAAACAGGTTCGCCTTCGGTGTAGGGCACGTTACCGCTCAGTTCTCCCAGAAGGGCCTTTTTCACATCGTCAGTAAATGTGCTGGCCGCCCGCTCTGGAGTTAGCAGAAGCATGTCATTGAGCCGGAGCAGGAGTGCCGAAAAGTCGAGGATCGCTTTTGGCGCTTTTGCCTCACTCACGGCGTCGATGAACAACTCACCGTTCTCAGCGTCATAGGATGCCCCGTATTGATTGAGCAATTGCACGAATGCTTGCTGCCGGGTCGCGCTATCGAGCGTTGCACCCTCGGCCTCCAGATATGCGACGGTCATTGCATTGTCGATGATCCGATAGGGGCCGCCATCGTTGCCGAGAAGATAGATGCCGATTGGATCGCCAAGATGGTTGAGGTACGGCGTACTCACGGCCAAGCCGCCCGAAAAGGAGCTAACCTCTACGGACTGGCAGAATGCTTGACAGATATCTTTCTTGCTCACCATGATAGAGCGCCGTAGACGTAAAGTTCCTTGTCGTACTGGATGCCTAGCGCCTCGCAGGCTAAGGCAGTCGCGACATTATCCCCCATAACGTGCCCGGTGTTAAGGAATGTTTTCCTTCTATGGCCGGATTTGCTGTCGGGGATTCGCTTCATCTGCTTCGGTGAAGATATACCTGAAACCGTGTCCTCAAAATGGCCGCACACCGAATGTATGTGCCAGCCTGGATGGCTTTGGTGCCATTCCACGCGCAGGATTACCTTACAATCCCCGTCAGACTGTTCCGCAAGAACGGCGAAAAACTCCGGTATTTGCTGGTGGTAAGCGCAAAGTACGCGAAACGATCGGCTATGGCACTCGAACGTTATAACTTGCCAGCGATAGCGCCGGGTCAGCGGATAACGGCCGCCTGATTTCCTCGATAACGGAAAATCCTTGGCCTTTAATTTTTCGTCCGACCACGCGCCAATTTTTATCGCCGTCTTAGGACTGATCTTTACCTGCTGTAACCGCATATTTCCCCCATAGGTCTGTCTGCGGATTTACATCTCGCCGGAGCCTACCTCAAATGCTGCTCTATCATCTCTCCGGCGTGTAGATCGCCCATGTGCCGTCAGGCTCGCAGCGGGTGAGCACTTGCTGCTGATTTGATGAGTTCTGAATAGCGCCGGTACTGAAGAAGGCACCGCTGTGATAGCAGCCGGCAGACCATTGTTCGGTAGCAATCCAGTGGTAATCCGATGAACACTCCAGTACCGCGTTGCCGGCCTTAACCGTTGCGCCCGGTGAGAAGCTGGCACTGCCAAGCCAGCAGCGCGGCTGGGTATCTGTAGGAGGATGGATCTCCTGCGCCAGCGTCGGCATGGTCAGCGTCATAAACGCCGCCGCAATGATCAGTCGTTTCATGCCGTCTCCTGGCTTTGTGGTCACAACCGGAACCCATAGATTAACAGGAAAATCAGGATGACTGCCAATACGCAGAGCAGGCCCAAGAGCCCGATGATAATCCAGTCGCGTTCCTTCTGGTTCACGTGGCCTCCTTACTGATTACAGCTCCCGTTCGGTGAAGCGCTTCCCCTTGAGCGATGTCGGCAGCTCGGTCTCCAGCGCTTCATGCGTCTGCGCCGCAACTTCCAGCCAGGCAGACAGCTTCATCGGCACCTCCGCAAGCCCAACAGCATAGGCTTCCGTCAGGCTTTCATCACACCCCAGCGCTTCGGCCAGTGTCTCGTTGGTCCAGCGCAATATCTCAAGGCATTGGACGTAGCGTTCGGGGGTCATCGGCCGTCATACCTTCCAACCACTCTATGACACACCGGCCACTCCTGCCGGAACTCCTTGAAATCCATCGGTGGGTTGTATTGGCGCAAGGTCCATTCCTTGTCGGTCCAGTTCAGGAGGCGCTTCACCATTGCCTCGGCTTCGGCACCGTCAGGGGGGGTGTGATACAAGATCACATTCTTGTCTCGCGCTGGTGGCAGATGGGGATTGACCAGCGCCATATCGCCCTCATCGAAGGCTGGCACCATTGAATCGCCTTTGATAAGCAGGCCGTAGCCGCCCTTGACGTTCTCAAGCTCGGCGGGGCGCTTCACACGATCGATCTCATCAAAGGTAACGATGATGTGGCCTTCACCGCCCATCGCGGCAGCATAGACAGGCATGGTCCCGGTGCCGAGAAGTTCATGCCCCGGGATCAAGGAAGTCGTGGGCTTGGCCGGAGCAGGTGCTCCTTCCGGCGCCGGTCCGTCGCCGGTCAGAAGCCATGATGCCGTTGTTCCCAGAACGGGAGCAAGTGCATCGATCGTGCGCGAACTCACCCCGGCGTGTATGTCTCCGGCTTGAACCTTGCGGCGCATATTCCGAATGGCATCAAGTGAGAGATTGGCGCGTCGAGACGCTGCCGTCGCTGAAAGCCCCAGCGCATCCAGGCGAGATTCGATCCGGTCGAGAACATCTTTCAACATGGCGCCCATCCTATTGAATGGGTTTTAAAACCGCCATCGGTTAGAAGACCGTTGACATACTCGGTTAAATAACCGATAACGGCGCTATGCCCCATGTTTCACACATCATCGCGCTAGCCGATATCTGGCTCAAGGCAACGGGTCTTCGAGAAACGACCCTAAGCAACCGTTTGTTTGGAGAAAGCAAGAAGCTCGCCCTTTTACGCGGCGGTGCCGATCTGACGACCGGTCGCTATCGGTTGGCGGTGAGATGGTTCGCTGAGCACTGGCCTGATGGCGTGGAGTGGCCGGACATGGTGCCGGAGCCAAGTCGCGCCGCCTGACACGAATTTAACCGGGTCGGGCAGTCGAAGTGAGATCCGCGCCAGACCCCAGACATCGAGGATGAAAAATGCGTGACGAGATCACGACCGGCGAAGCTGCGCCGAAAATCATAGCGCCACGTGAGGCCAGGGCGATGGAACTCAGGGCGGCACTTGTGCAGTTCATCGATGCGTGCGCTGACGCTCCTGGGCCGAACGGCGGCCTGCGTCATATCAGCGTGTTTGCCAAAAGCACCTTTTCCAAGTTGGAATTGCGCCGCGCCCTCAACCGGTTCTGCGATGCGAGCGGGGTCGCGCGGCTATGATCAAGTCTCGGCAGATCACGATTGTTCCTTTGGCCGATATCGTCCTCGACGAGGGACCGCGTCCTATTGAGCCTGATGCGGTTTCGCGATTGGCGCGATCGATGTCGGAAATCGGGATGCATACTCCGGTTGTCGTGACGTTCGAGCGGTTCGATACGGACGAACGAGGTCGCAACGACCGGCTCATCTATCGTGTGGTCACTGGCCGCCACCGCATCGCCGCCGCTCGCACACTAGGCTGGACGGAAATCGAAACCATCCGGTTCGAAGAAAACGGGGCGATCCCGGAATTTGGCGATATCGATGTGCTGACCGAAATGTGGGCCCTCGCGGAGAACCTGCATCGGGCGGGCCTGACGAAGCAGCAACGGGACGAACAAATCCGGCGATACGCGGAATTGATCGAATTGCGCGAGCATCAATCGCCGCAAATTGACGCGATTGAAAGTCAGAGGGAGGACGGAAAGGGACACAGACCGAAAGGCGTGGCCTCCAAGGTTGCCGATGAAACGGGTCTCTCCAAATCCACCGTCGAGCGCGCCCTGAACCCTGAGCGTGTCGCCGCCGAAAAGGAGCGGCGAGAGGCGGAGAAGGCACAGCGTCAGGACGAAAGAGCCGAGTTCGACCGCCAGCGCGAAGCGAACCAAGAAAACCTGCCCGACCACCTCAAGGCCTACAATGCGCGGAAGGTTGAGCGTATCGCGGCGCGCGGCGCCACCAAGGCTGACGACGCCGAACGGATCGAATTCCTCTTGGCCGAGAACGACGAACTGCGCGAAGCCAACGCCTCGCTCGAAGCCGAGGTCGCCGCGTTCAAGGTCGACAACGCCAAATGGCAGGAGATGAAGGTCCAGTTCGAGCGGGGCGGGTTCGAGAAGGTCATCGCCGACAAGGACGAAGAAATCCGCGTCCTTCAAACCCGGCTCGAAACCGAGAGTGCGGACAAGGTCAGTTGGATGAAATCGGCCAAGTTCTGGAAGACCGAAGCCGAGAAGCTGGGGTATGGCGATGACGATGTGATCCCGCTCGCGCCGAGAGGCGGTGGCAATGGCTGATGCTGCCGCCATCCTCGATCGCATCCGGTCATTCGGTGCCAACGTCGTGCTCGACGGCGACCAGCTGCGTTTGATCAATAGCCGCAAGCTGCCCGCCGAGGCTCGGGCCTTTCTCGCGCAACATCGGGAGGCCATCGGAGACCTCCTCCGGCGCGATCGCGAGGCATCGTTCGAGGAGCGAGCGGCAATCGTCGAATTCGATGCCGGCGCTCCTCGCGAGTGGGCCGAAGCCTTTGCCCGATTTCTCACGCGCACAAAGCCCGCCCACGTCTCCGAAATTGAATGGTCGTGGTTCCTCGGCACGTGCGGCCGCATGATCGATGAAGCTCCCAAGGTGGCGGCATGATGCTGTTCAAGCCCAAGCAGATCGAACTGCGACCCTATCAGGAAGATGGGATCGAGAGCCTGCGCGATGGGGTGAGGCAGGGCAGGCGCCGGCAGGTGTTTGTCTCGCCAACCGGCTCGGGAAAGACGGAAACCGCCATCAAGCTGATCCTGGAAGCGATCGCGAAGGGTTCCCGCATCTGGTTCATCGTCGACCGGGTGACGCTTGTCGACCAGACGATGGAGAGATTTGACCCCTACGGAATTGAGTATGGGGTCATGCAGGCTGATCACTGGCTGACGGATTCCAGCAAGAAGGTGCAGATCGTCAGCGCCCAGACGCTCGGTCGGCGCTCGGTCCGGGATCTACCGGACCTCATCATCTGGGACGAATGCCACTCGCGCTACAAGTCGGTCACGGATCTGATCGAGCGCGCCGCGGCCGCCAAAGCGATTGGGCTGACGGCCACGCCATTTACAGCCGGCATGGCGGAGCAATGGGACGGGCTGGTCAACTCGATCACCGTCAACGCGCTTATCAAACAGGGGTATCTCGCGCCCCTTAAGATCAAGGCTTGCGTCTCGCCCGACATGAAGGGCGCAAAGAAAAAGTTTAGCGGCGAGTACGAGGAGGAAGAGGCCGGGCAGCGCGGCATCACGATCATTGGTGACGTGGTTCAGACCTGGATCGCGCAGACCGCCAAACATTTCGGCGGGCCCGTCAAGACGATCGTATTTTCTCCGTCGGTCAAGCACGGCGCTGAGCTTTGCCGGCAGTTCGCCCAGGCCGGGTACAATTTCCAGCAGATCAGCTATCTCGATAACGGCACCACCGACCGCAAGGACAAGATTGCGGAGTTCCGCAAGCCCGACAGCGCCATTGACGGCCTGGTGTCGTGTGAGGTGTTGACGAAGGGCTTCGACGTCCCTGACGTGCTCTGTGGCATTTCCTGCCGCCCGTATCGCAAATCCTTTTCCAGTCACATTCAGGAGATGGGGCGCGTCATGCGGATCGCGCCCGGCAAGGAATTCGGCCTGTGGCTCGATCATTCGGGCAACTGCATATCCTTCGCCGACGACACGGCCTGGCTCTACGAATATGGCGTCGACAGCCTCTCGAACGCACAAGCGAAGGACAGCGAGGTTCGCGAGCCATCCGAAAAGATTAAGCGTGAACGGTTCTGTGGAGAGTGCGGCACCCAGATGGAGCCAGCTGCGGATCGTTGCGAATGCGGATGGGAGCGGCCGGCGCGCGGCGAAATCCAGACCGTCGCCGGCGAACTGATCGACTTTGAGCATTCGACAAAAAGCGCCTTTCAGCCCCGGAAGGGCTTGCGCGCAGATTGCCTCAAAGACCCGCGCAGGATCTGGAACGCGGCGTTGACCTATTGCTTCGCGAATTCTCGCAAGGGCCCGGAGGCCGCGCGGAAGTGGGCCTACGGAATTTGGGTTGGCATCTATCCGGGATGCAAGCTCCCGCATGGACTTTTCGACATGAAGCACGAGGCCCAGAAGGTCTCGGTTGATGACTATGGGCTGGTTGAGCGCGAGGTGAAACGCTTCCGGAAGCAAAATCGGAGGCATGCAGCATGACTTTGGAAGAGGCCATTGTTGAAGCCTGCTCGTCGGTGGGCGTGGTGCCCCCAAAAGGGCGGATCACCATGAGGCGATGGGTGCAGGCCGATACCACGGCCAAAAACGGCAAGGGTGATGGCCGGCTGATCTGTGATGAGGATCGCGTTACCTGCGTCAACTGGCAGACAGGGGACAAAGCGACGGTCTGGGTGAAATCCGAATTCACCCCGGCCGAAAAGAAGCGTTTCGCAGAGCGCCGAGCCAGGGACCGGCGCGATGATCGCGAGAGGGCGGCGCGAGCGGCTTCAATCGCAGCCCTGATCATCAGGGCTGCAAAATTCGACACGCATGGCTATCTCGCGGCCAAGGGGTTTCCTTCGGGAAAAGCGCTCGTTGCCTCCGCCGAAATTATCGGGGCCCTTGGTGGTGAATATCTTGTCCCTGCTGGCGGCCGATCGGCGATTGTGGTGCCGGCCCAGATCGGCAAGCGCATTTCGAGCGTACAACTGATCTGGGAGGACGGGACCAAAAAATTCCTGTTCGGCGGCGAAATGTCCGGGGCCTTTCATACGGTCGCCTCGGGAAGAGTTACGTGGATATGCGAGGGCTATGCGACCGCGCTGACGGTTTGCGCGGCCCTGCGCGGGCTCAATCGCCACGATGCCGTGCTGGTCGGGTTCTCAGCTTCCAATATCGTGAAGGTGGCGCGCGCCATTTCTGGACGCTGTTTTATTGCGGCCGACCACGACGCCCCGCCCAAGGTCAAGCCGGAGCAGTTCGGCGGGCTGGGGGCAGGGGAATATTTCGCCCGGCAGGCCGAAAGGCCCTACACCATTCCGCCTGAGATGGGCGACGACTTCAACGACATGCACCAGTCGGAGGGCATCTTTGCCGTTCAGCGTGTCTTGTCCAAGCTGATCCGGGAGGCGCGGCCATGAGCTGATCCCCGACCGCCCGCAACGGGAGCCGGTAGCGCGACAGCGGTGAACGGCAGGCCATAGCGGACCCGAACCCTCCGGGACGTGGCAGGCAGAATGCCACGAGGAAGCTGAAAGGCATGGCGGAATGGAACGCCGCCAACCCGATCGCCTGAAAGGATCGGCCATAGCTGCTTAAGAGAGTCGAAGCCCTCGCAAGGGGTGACATGGCCATAATGCGGGTCGAGACCGCGGCCGGACGCAGCAAGAGGGGCACTGCTTTACCCGTTCCCGCACTAGATCCCGGATAATGCCGGGGACGCGCAACCCTGTCGGTCGGATGGCTGGTTGCGAGTGCCGCTGGGAGGCTTCGGCCTGCGAGCGCCGTTCATGCGTAGTCAAAGCCCGCCGCTACGCGCCCTTAAGCAAGGACAAACGGTATCCGACTGCGTCGATAGTCCCGACCGAGAGGTCTTATCGATCATTGCGCCCAGTCCGCTGGGCGTAGTGTGTCTCCTGACACCTTCCCTCAAGGTCTTAACCCGTTGGAGGAAGTGCTATTAGGCGGGTGATGCAGTGCCCTAAAGGTTAGGAAAAGCGAAAAAGACGGAGATTGCAAATGACAGGTAAACCTTGGAAATCCCAATCGGGAGGCCCGCAGTTGGAGGCCTATGTAGGCGCCTTTGGCATCAAAACTGGCCAATTCGCAACCACAGAAAATCTGATCGCTGCTGCAGCGCAGCTTTTCGATGTGCCCGTCCAGGCGACGTGTAGCGAGATGGCGGACGCCCTGACGGCGCTTGGTCGGAAAGGCCGTTCGGAGCGTGCCCATAGAAACGCGGCGACCGTTACTTCGCAAGCGACCGCCAGTCAGCCGGCTGACATCACGATCCGAGCAATCGCAAAGATGATGCAGGGCAGTTCCTCGCAGATGGTAGATGGGCGACCGTTCGGTATCGATGGAGAAATCGACATCGATCCTGCGAAGCTCCTGCGCAAGGTTGTTTCAGCAGTGATCGCATCGGGGCATCAGGATATCTTGTGGGAATTCCCCGATGTATTGGCGTTTTTCAATGCCCGCATCCCGACCCAGGAAGAGGTGTCTGACCTCCATAATGTCGATCCGATGATGCTCGCCAAAGTGCGCAATAAATCCGAAGGAGGTGCATCATGACCGAGACACTTCATCGAGACCCCGGGCCTCTGCCCGACCTGGACTGGATCGACGTGAGCCTTATTGACGTCGACCCGACCTATCAACGCGGGATCGACGAGAACCGAGTTCAGAAAATCCTCGATTGGTTCTCCTGGCGCAGTTTCGGCGCGCTGACCCTCTCCAAGATCGAGGGCGGGCGGTATCACGCCATCGATGGCCAGCACCGCCTTGAGGCGGCGAAGCGCCATCCCAGCGTCACGCTGGTGCCCTGCACGATCATCGAGGCCGGAGGTACCGTTGCCGAGGCTGAAACGTTTGTCACGGTCAACGCCAACCGCAAGAACGTCTCACCCCTCGAAATGTATTGGGCCGAATTGGCCGCGGACGATCCTGAGGCTCTGACCATTGCCCAGGTCACGAACAGGGCCGGCGTCACGATCATGCGTCATCCCGGCGCGCAGTACGAGCCGGGCCAAACCGTGGCCGTCAGCGCGATCCGCTCGCTCGTCGACAAGCGCGGCGCCATGCGGGCACGGCAAATCCTTGAGGTTCTGGCGAAAGCCGAACTCGCACCGATCAAGGGCGAGCATGTTCGGGCAGCGGAAATCCTGATGACCGATGACGAGTTCCGGCACAGTGTCGAGCCCGACGCGCTATCGGAGGCGCTGAGCGGCAATGGCGAGGAATTCAGCATCGAGGCCAAGGCATTTGCCAAGACCCACCGCATGCCGGTCGGTCGAGCGCTCGCCTCGGTGTGGTTCAGGAAGACGCGGAAAAAGAGGAAAGCGGCCTAATCCTGGAAGGGAGGGCCGCCAACATGCTCACAACGACTTCTTGTAGAGCTTCGCCGCGATCTCGTAAAACTCCTCTGGTGCGTAGTCGGGCGTGAATGCAGAAGGTACGCCAGCCAGTTGATGTATTTTGCCGCCGTCCGGCATTCCTTCGACAACCTCTAGCGGTCCTGGAGGGTCATCAGGCAGCGCGACCTCATCATTTGACCAGATGCCGGCGATTTCGGCATAGTCAGTCTCGCTCCATGTGTAGAGCCGGCGATGCGAGCCTTCATCCAGGTATTTTTGACATTCCGGTATCTTCGCAAGCGGGATATTCGGCGTCGGCAGCATCTTTTCGATTTCCACGCCGGTCAGCTTCTTGATCGCCAGCGCATAGGAGTGGGCATGCACCGAGCCGCGAACGAGGAGATATCCGCAAACCTCGCGGCCGGTCGGATCGCTAAGGGTCTCGTAGACCCGCATCTTGTGGATGCGCGCCCCGCATTCGAGATGAAAATTGTGCAGCAGATCGAAGAGGACGTTACCCGTCGTGGTCACACAGTCATTGCTCCAGGATACGCCGTTTGAATTGACGGGCGTCGCGCCGCCGCCATTCGACAGGAACGCCGAAGCGAGCCGGATATCCTGCATCGCCTCGAATGGCGATTTGGAGATGTCGCCCCCGTCTCCCTCATCCTGGCCGGGCTTTTCCGGTCCGTTGTTGAGCATGGCAACGCCGTTGGCTACCAGTTCAACATGGGCCAGTTCCTCGGCGGTGATCGAAGCGACCAAGCTATAGAATGGGCGCAGCTTATCCTTGCTTCGGAAGTTGAAGCTCTGAAACATATAGTTTCCGAGCGTCGACATTTCGCCGTACTTGCCCCCGAGCAATTCCTGCAAGGCAGCCGCTGCATTTGGATCCTGCTTTTTGGGAGGCGGCAGGTCGGTTATCAGTCGGTCCACACGCATGAACATGGTCGCTAAACTCCTTTGTTGGAACACCGGAACGGCGGAGACCAGACCGCGTTCCCGAGCGCCAGGGGTCGATAACCTGCGATTGTTCGCGGATTCGCTTTGCGCTTGATCCGTTAAGTCGAATGCTCCATATTGTTGTTCTCACTTCGACTGCCCGACCTCTCATTCAACCGAGAGGTCGATCTATGTCTAAGCCCCGTTCGGGCCCCAAGACCAAGCCGCTCACCTATGAGCAGGCCCTTGCCGCCCTCCCCGCTGCCCAGGCGGCGCTGAGCGCGGCTGTAACCGAGCATTCCCCAGAATACATGCTGGCCATGGATCACTTGCGCCAGCTTTACGACGCGATGGCGCGAGAGGCTGCCCAGCGCGAGCTGGCCCGCCGCCGATACAACGAGCTCGTCTCTATCGTCAACAAAGGCACGGGCGACGACAAGAAGGTCATCGCCAGCCGCCTGACGGACGATCCGAGTGTCACCAAGGGACTGCTGGAGGCGGTGGCCAATGGCGAGGTTCAGACCAAGCACCAGGAGCGCAAGTTCACGCCGCACAACATGGTCATCCTGATCGGCGGGCTGGCACGGGTGAAGGCGAGGACCGAGGCCCAGACGCTCGCCGCCATCCGGTACGGCAACCTGTTTGACCGCGCCCAGATCGGTGGCGCCCGCGCGACGGACTATGAACAGGTCAAGGTCGATACCTCGGGCCCGAAGCAAGATCAGATCAGCGGCGCCCAGGACGATGCGCGGCGCGAACTGACCAATGCCCGCAAAGCCCTCGGGACACGGTCGGCCGGCATCGTCGACATGGTGGTGATTGGCGGCGCCTCCATTCGCAAGCTCGCGGCCAAGCTCGAATATGGCGAGAGCGGCAAGGCCCGGCGCAAGGCTGAGGCGGACCTGCTGGCGGCGGTCGAGGAACTTGTCGTGTTCTTCAAACTCGACCCGCCAGCCAAGACCCGGCCACACCGCTGGAGCGACGGAAGCAAGGTCGAGATCGTTCGTGACGAGGATGGAAATCCGGTGCAAACCGAGGAGGCGGCATAGGCTGGCCCCCCGCTGGCCCCCCTTGCGAAGGGGGCCAAATCATAGTAGTGATCAGATATTGGTGGTCAATGTGACTATAGATTAAGGCTCGCTTCGGTGGGCCTTTTTGCTTCATCGAGATGCGGGACACTGTCAACGTGCCTATCTCGCGTATCAGACCAACGGCCGATCAATGCCCCGCATTGAGAGCAGTGGATTTCGATGCCGGGCACCAGTTCGCTTCCGATCAGTTCATTGTCGGATAGGCATTCAGGGCAGGTGGCCACTCGGTCAGACAAGATCGCATGGGGCATAACGTTTCCTTCCGTGGTTACGGCGAAAGTTAACCTCTTGTCGGGTCTCAATCTCTCAGTGCCAGCCCGCCGCATCGGCTGGCGCTGAGTGAGCGTAGTCCTAAATTGTGGCGATAGCGAATCTTGCCGTCTAGGCATGTTGGCCGGCAATTCAGTTTGGGGAACGCGAGTAGTCCGAACCTGACCGTAGGGCGAAAGCGGCGCGTAGGGGTTTCGTGCAGGTCGAGAGACGCAATACGCTGCCCCCAATTCAATCGATTTGCGACGAGTGGAAGCCGTAGTGACCCGAAAGGGCAATGCGACAGACCCGGTCGCAATCTCCATTGCAGGCCCAGAACCTGCGATACTCCCGGTACAGGCGCTTCCGACAAGCTGGCCGGGTAAGCGATTCTCGGAGCGTCCGGGGCAGAGTAGGGAGACGGTCCCTTAGATGCCTGAGGCGGACGACAGGCGGTCAGTAGGCAGGAGGGCTCGACGGAGCGGACCAGCCAAATACCGCGCCTCACGACACCACGGGGTAACTGGTGGCAAGCACGCAGCGGGGCAAGGCCCTGCCGTCATGATGCATCAGCATCGGGGTTCGCGGGCACCTGGCAACAGAAGCCCCGCATCAGTTTCAGCGGCGTAGAGCCACATCGGGCGCCAGGCTTCGCCAATTGGCGTATGCTCATCTAGTGGGGGGATTTGGGAAGGCCCTCAACTTCTCTGATGTCCTCAGTAGCCAGGATTTCTGCCAGCTTGGCGATGGCTTCCGGCGGAGCGCGCTTGAGCGATTGCGTGATCGAATATCGGGTTGTTCCCTCAGAGGAAGTTCCAGAAGCTGTTATCAGCCAAGTGTGCTCCACATATGCGGCTTCGCCCTTTACTCGGCATAAGGTCCACCAGTGCTCGCTTTCCTCTGGCGAGTCCGTGGCGTGGTAATGCAGCGTCCAGCGCATGCCTGGCCCTCCAAACCAATTGAGTAGCATGCCCCGCAAGCCCCCATCCCGCAAGCCCGCTGCTCAGCAGAGCAGGCAAGCCCAGCAGCGCGCCTATGACCGCAAGCGCGATCAGCAGGAGTGACATGGCCCGCCTCAAGACCATCAGGCCGATGGTAGCAACGCTCAAGCCGC
The DNA here is from genome assembly GCF_003345525.1 of Pelagibacterium lacus. Taxonomy (GTDB): domain Bacteria; phylum Pseudomonadota; class Alphaproteobacteria; order Rhizobiales; family Devosiaceae; genus Pelagibacterium; species Pelagibacterium lacus. The sequence goes on along the minus strand of NZ_QQNH01000017.1, from coordinate 107 downwards.
GTATCGCCTCCATGCGAGAAACAAGAGACATGTCAACGGCGGGGTAAAAGTCGGCCATTGGGCGGCGCAAAACCAGGCCACTTGATGTTGGGGGTATCGAGCGCCGG
>NZ_QQNH01000016.1 GCF_003345525.1 Pelagibacterium lacus | reverse complement strand
CGACAGCGCCTGGCGCAGCGCCTGGGTCTTCATGATGTCGGTATAGGCCGGGCCGTGGTCGAAGGGGTTGATCCCCTCTGCCCGGCCCTCGGGATTGGTGTGGACGCGCAGCTCGAACCCGTATTCCTCGGCCATCCGGTCGCGAAAGGCGATCATCTCGGCGAACTTCCAGGTGGTGTCGATATGGAGCAGCGGGAACGGAATACGGCTGGGATAGAACGCCTTGCGCGCCAGATGCAGCAGAACAGAGGAATCCTTGCCGATCGAATACATCATCACGGGACGCTCGAAACTCGCCGCAACCTCACGGAAAATCTCAATGCTTTCGGACTCAAGACGGGCGAGATGCGAAAGGGCGGCGGGCGCGGTCATGGCAAGGGCTCGGCTGCAAGATGGAGCCTCTGAATATGCCGGTTTCCAGCCCGCAACAACCGTGCGCCGGCCCTCCAAACCCCGCCGGACCGGGCGGTTTTTACGCAGGGACCGCGAGACGCCGCTCGAGTTCTCCCCATACGACGTCGGCCAGCAAGGGCGTGCGGAGAAGGCTCTGATTGCGAGAAAACTATTTCACTCCCCGCCGTGCCGCCGCCGATTCCCGTCACAGCAGCCCGGTCCAAGCAACAGCTTTGCGGGCTTTGGCGGTTTTGGGGCAGCAGTTTTCTCGGGGACCCGGCGCGGGAGAAAACCTCGGTAAAGCAGGCGCTTGTCCTCTTGTCCCCCATGGCGGGCCTGCCTACCATTGGCCCAACGTCAGCAAACCGCCAGAGATCATGAACCGCTATCCCGACATCACCGCCGCCATCGGCAATACGCCGCTCATCCGCCTCAATGCCGTATCCGAAGCCACGGGCTGCGAAATCTGGGGCAAGGCGGAATTCCTCAATCCCGGCCAGTCGGTCAAGGACAGGGCCGCGCTCTATATCATCCGCGATGCGGTGGCGCGGGGCGCCATCGCGCCGGGGGGCACCATCGTCGAGGGCACGGCGGGCAATACCGGCATCGGCCTCGCTTTGGTCGGCAATGCGCTGGGGTTCAGGACGGTCATCGTCATCCCCGAAACCCAGAGCCAGGAGAAAAAGGACGCCATCCGCCTCGCCGGGGCCGAGCTGATCGAGGTCGCCGCCAAGCCCTACAAGAACCCCAACAATTACGTGAAGGTATCGGGGCGCCTGGCCGACAAGCTGGCGGCGGAGCTGCCCAAAGGCGCCATCTGGGCCAACCAGTTCGACAATGTCGCCAACCGGCAGGCGCATGTGGAGACCACCGGCCCGGAAATCTTCGCCCAGACCGAGGGCAAGGTCGACGGCTTCATCTGCGCCGTGGGGTCGGGCGGCACGCTGGGCGGGGTCGCCATGGCGCTCAAGGAGCGCAACAAGGATATCCAGATCGGCCTCGCCGATCCCGAGGGCGCGGCGCTCTACAGCTATTATACCAGCGGGGAGCTCAAATCCTCGGGCTCCTCGATCACCGAGGGGATCGGCCAGGGCCGCATCACCGCCAATCTCGCCGATCTTGCGGTCGACCACGCCTACCAGATCCCCGATTCCGAGGCCCTGCCCTATATCTTCGACCTTTTGCGTCAGGAGGGGTTGTGCCTGGGCGGCTCGTCAGCCATCAATATAGCCGGTGCCGTACGTCTGGCGCGGGAACTCGGGCCCGGCAAAACCATTGTCACCGTGCTGTGCGACTATGGCAACCGCTACCAGTCGAAGCTGTTCAACCCGGCTTTCCTCAGGGACAAGGATTTGCCGGTGCCGGACTGGTTGGAAGCCGAACCCACGGTCGACATCAGCGCGGTGCTGGAGGCCGATGCACAATAAGGGCGAAGCGTGGACCTTCTGAGGGCCATCATCGACAATTTCAGCTTCTTGGCCATGCTCTATGCGGCCAATTACATCCTGGCATTCGTCTGCATCGTGCGCGAGATCATGAACTCGCGCACCTCGCAGGGCACCATTGCCTGGCTGCTGTCGCTGCTCATCCTGCCCTTCCCCACCACCATCGTCTATCTGATCTTCGGCTGGAAATATTTCGACGACTACGCCGAGACCCAGACCCAGTCCGGGCGCAACTGGCGCTTGGCGCGTTCCGAGGACATGCGCATCGTCGACCGGGCCACCGGCGACGACTGGCCGGTGCTGCGCAAGGTGGCGGAACTGCCCTTCCTCTACGGCAACGCGGCGACCCTGCTCATCGATGGCGAGGAGACCTTCGCGTCGATCTTCGACGGCATCGCCCGAGCCCGGAACTACATCCTCGTCCAGTTCTACATTGTGCGCGACGACGATCTGGGCCGGCGCTTCGCCGATGCGCTGATCGCCCGCGCCCGTGACGGGGTCAAGATCTTCTTTCTCTACGACGATGCGGGCAGTACCGGCCTGCCGCGCCGCTACCGGCAGCGCCTGCGCGATCACGGCATCGAGGTCTACGGCTTCAACCACCGCCACCCGCTGCTGCGTCTTTATGGCCTCACCCGCATCAACTACCGCAACCACCGCAAGAACGTGGTGATCGACGGGCTCGAAGCCTGGGTCGGCGGCCACAATATCGGCGACGAATATCTGGGCAAGGACCCCAAGCTGGGGCGCTGGCGCGACACGCATGTGCATGTGAGCGGGCCGGCCGCCCTCGCCTGCGCGCTGATGTTCCGGGAGGACTGGCACTGGTCGACCGGCAATGAACTGCCGATCCGCTACCCCACCGACATCCCCACCCCCGGCGACCAGCCGGTCCTCGTCATGCCCACCGGCCCCGCCGATACGCTCGAGGACTGCGCGATCGCCTTTACCGAGGTGATTTCCCAGGCGCGCGAGCGGCTGTGGATCGTCAGCCCCTATTTCGTGCCCGGCATCGAGATCCAGACCGCGCTCTATGCGGCGTCCCTGCGCGGGGTCGATGTGCGCATCCTGCTGCCGCGCAAGCCCGACCATATGCTGGTCTGGCTGGCGAGCTATGCCCATGCGGACCAGATGGTCGCCCATGGCATCAAGGTGCATCGCTACTCCGACGGCTTCCTGCACCAGAAGGTGATCCTGTGCGACGACCGCATCGCCGGAGTTGGCACCGTCAATTTCGACTACCGCTCGTTCAACATCAATTTCGAGGCGACGCTGTGGTTCACCCATAAGGCGATGATCGGCAATATCGAGCGCATGCTCGAAACCGATTTCGAGGCGTCCTACCTCACCACCGAGCGCAATCTGGAACGCCGCAGCTTCTTCTTCCGCCTGCTGTGCCAGGGCGCGCGGCTGTTCTCGCCCATTCTCTGAGGACGAGCGGGGTCGTCTAGCGCAGGGTCGGGGCGTACATGAGCCCGCCATTGGTCCACAGCGCGTTCTGTCCCCGCAGCAAGGCGCTCGAGGTGTTGCTGCCGAAATGGCGGGCATAGATCTCGCCGTAATTGCCCACCGCGGCGATCACGTCGCGCATCCAGGTCTCGCGCAGCCCCAGCCGGCCGGCGACGCTGGGTTCGACGCCCAGCAGGCGGCGGATGGCCATGGTGCGCGCCGAGAGCATGGATTCGATATTGGCCGAGGTGACGCCCAGCTCCTCGGCGGTGATCAGCACGTTGAGGGTCATGGCGATGATGTCGCGCCATTGCGCGTCGTTGGAGCGCACCACGGGGCCGAAGGCGTCCTTGCTCAGCCGCTCGGGCAGGATGCTGTGCGCCGAGGGTTCCGGCAGGGTCCGCCGCACGGCCTGCAGCCAGCTCGCCGAGCCGGTCAGCGCATCGCACTGGCTGGAACGATAGGCGAGCGCAAGGTCCTCGCGATCCTCATAGACCAGCGTATCGAAGCTCACCTGGTTGCGGAAGAAGAACTCCTCCATCATCGTCTCGGATTCGCTGCCGCCGGCCACGCAGATGGTGATGTCCTCGAGCTCATAGGCCGAGACCGCGCCCACCCGGTCGGGGACCATGAAGGCCTGGCCGTCATAGAACGACACCCCGGCATAGGTGACCCCATATTGCGTGTCGCGGGCCATGGTCCAGGCGGCGTTGCGCGACACCACGTCGATATCACCCGTCGCCAGATGCGCAAAGCGGCTCTGTCCGGACAGCGGGCGGAATTCGACCTTGGAGGGGTCCCCGAACACCGCCGCCGCGATGGCGCGGCAGATATCGATGTCGAAGCCCGACCACAGACCCTCGGGACTGACCTGGGCGAAGCCGGGCAGCAGCCCGGTCGCCGCGCAGATGACATAGCCCCGGGTGCGGACGGTTTCGAGGGTGGAAATGGTGAAGGGCGCCGAGACCACGGGCTGCGCCACTGCCGGGGCCGGCAGGGCCGTCCCGCCCAGCAAGGCGCCGCAGAGCATGGCCAGGGGGCCGAAAGCGCGGAATATCGGTGAAACTGCCTGCAAATTCGCTGCGGCCCGAACCGCTCCTTCAACTGCCGGCCATATTGGCACGGCGACCGGACGGGTCAAGCCAAAGCCTTGGCTTGTCCCGTCCTTTCGCGCGCCCGTTTCGACCCTAATGCAGGATCTGGCTGAGGAACAGCTTGGTCCGCTCGTGCTGGGGATTGGAGAAGAACTTTTCGGGCTCGTCCTGCTCGATGATCTGCCCCTGGTCCATGAAGATGACCCGATTGGCCACCTGGCGGGCAAAGCCCATTTCATGGGTGACGCAGATCATGGTCATGCCCTCCTCGGCCAGATGCACCATGACGTCGAGCACTTCCTTGATCATTTCCGGATCGAGGGCCGAGGTCGGCTCGTCGAACAGCATGATCTTGGGATTCATGCACAGCGAGCGCGCGATGGCCACGCGCTGCTGCTGGCCGCCCGAAAGCTGGCCGGGGAATTTGTTGGCCTGTTCGGGGATCTTCACCCGCTCGAGATATTGCATCGCCGTCGCCTCGGCCTCGGCCTTGGGCATGCCGCGCACCCAGATCGGCGCGAGGGTGAGGTTCTGCAACACGGTGAGGTGCGGGAAGAGGTTGAAGTGCTGGAACACCATGCCCACCTCGCGGCGCACCTCGTCGATGCGCCGCAGATCGTTCGTGAGCTCGATGCCGTCGACGATAATGTCGCCCTCCTGGTGCTCCTCCAGGCGGTTGATGCAGCGGATCAGGGTCGACTTGCCCGAGCCCGAGGGCCCGGCGATGACGATCCGCTCGCCCTGCATGACCTTGAGATCGATGTCGCGCAGCACGTGGAAGCTACCGTACCACTTGTTCATCTTGCGGATCTCGATGGCGACATGGGTATCCGATACCGTCATCTTGGAGGGGGGAGCAGCGATGTCAGTCTGTACAGTCATGATACTTACCTTTTGTGCCCGGTGTGCAGGCGGCCTTCCATGTAGATGGAATAGCGCGACATGCCGAAGCAGAAGATCCAGAAGACGAAGGCGGCAAAGATATAGCCGGTCACCGCATGGGTGGGCGAGGACCAGTTGACGTCCGAACCCGCCGCCCGAACCGTGTTGAGCAGTTCGAAGATGCCGATGATCGATACCAGCGAGGTGTCCTTGAACAGCGCGATGAAGGTGTTGACGATGCCAGGGATCACATGCTTGAGCGCCTGGGGCAGGATGATCAGCCCCATGGTCTTCACCTTGTTGAGCCCGAGGGCCGCCGAGGCCTCGTATTGCCCGCGCGGCATGGCCTGGAGGCCGCCCCGCACCACTTCGGCCATATAGGCCGATTCGAACAGCACGATGCCGATGATGGCCCGCAGCAGCGTATCGGGGCTGACGCCGCGCGGCATGAACAGCGGGAACATCACCGCCGCCATGAACAGCACGGTGATCAGCGGCACCGCGCGCCACAACTCGATGAAGCCGACGCAGCACGCCTTGATGATCGGCAGCCGGGACTGGCGCCCCAGCGCCAGCAGGATGCCGATGGGCATGGAGAGGATGATGCCGATCAGCGAGATGATCAGCGTCAGGGTCAGCCCGCCCCACTGGCCGGTCGGCACCTGCCGCAGCCCGAAGATGCCCCCGGCCATCAGGAAATAGGCGACGACCGGATAGACCACGAAGAAAAGAACCGCCGCCGTGCGCACGAAGGGCATTTTCGGCACCAGCAGGGGGATGATCAGCACGATGCCGATGGCGAACATCAGGTTGACGCGCCAGATCTCGCTGTCGGGATAGAACCCGTACATGAAGAAGCCGAAGCGGGCGCGGATGAACACCCAGCACGCCCCTACCCCCTCGATGCGGCAGGCCTGGCCCCGCAAGCCTTCCGGATCGGTGAACACGGCGTCGCCGATGAGGAAATTATAGAGCGGGGGGATGAGCCACAGCACGAACAACACGCTCGCCACGGTCATGATCGTGTTACCGACCGAGGAGAAGAGGTTGTTCTTCATCCACGCCACGGCCCCGGTGGAGCGGCGCGGGGCCGGGCGTTGCCCGACGATTTCCCCGCGAACGAAAGAGAGATCGGTCATCGCTCGGCCCTCACCGTTCCACCAGCGCGACGCGCGCATTGTACCAGTTCATGAAGATCGAGGTCAGCAGCGAGAAGGTCAGGTAGACCGCCATGGTCAGCGCGATGATCTCGATCGCCCGTCCGCTCTGGTTGAGGGCGGTGCCGGCGAAGACGCTCACCAGTTCGGGAAAGCCGATGGCGGCGCCGAGCGAGGAGTTCTTGGTGAGGTTGAGATATTGCGAGGTGAGCGGCGGCACGATGACCCGCATGGCCTGCGGGATGACCACGAGGCGCATGCGGTCCGATTCGCGCAGGCCCAGGGCTTCGGCCGCCTCGACCTGGCCGTAGCTGACCGACTGGATGCCGGCCCGCACCACTTCGGCGATGAAGGCCGAGGTGTAGATCACCAGCCCGAGGATCAGCGCCGTCAGCTCGGGCGGCACCTGGAAGCCCCCGGCATAGTTGAAGCCGCGCAATTCGGGGAAATCGAGCTCCACCGGCGCGCCGCTGCCGAAATAGGCGATGGCGAAGATCACCGCGAAGATGGCGATCATCGGCAGCCAGATCGGCTTGCGGTCGCCGGTCTCCTCGATCTTCTTGATGGTGCGGCGCCGGAACCAGATGGCGGCGCCGAGCGCGATCAGGAACCCGGCCACGACGATCAGGAAGCGCCCGTCGGACACGATGGCCGGCAGGTAGAGGCCGCGCTGGTTGAGAAACACCAGGTCGCCGAGCGCGTAGCTGTCCCGGACCGCCGGCAGCGCGTTGAGCAGCAGGAAGTACCAGAAGAACAATTGCAGCAGCAGCGGGATGTTGCGCATGACCTCGACATAGACCATGGCCAGCTTGCGCAGGATCCAGTTGGGCGACAGGCGCGCTATGCCGATGGTGAAGCCGAGCATGGTCGCCAGCACGATGCCGATCGAGGCGACCAGGAGCGTGTTGACGATGCCGACCAGATAGACGTCGAAATAGGTGGAGGCCCGCTCATAGGGCAGCAGCGAAAAACCGATCTGGAACCCGGAGGTCGAATTGAGGAAGCCGAAGCCGATCGACTTGTTCTGCTGGCCCAGATTGTAGGCCGCATTGGACTGCAGCCACCAGATCAACAACACCACTCCCAGCAGCATCGCGGCCTGGTAGATGACGGCGCGAAATTTGGGGTTGTTGATCAGTGACGCGCCATGGCCTGACCCGGTCCTCGTGACCGGCTCATTATTGGTTGCGTCTGTCATAATATGTTTGCCTCTTGTCAGTCAGGGCACATCCCTGCTGTCGCTTTGCCGGGGGCAGTCGCCGGCAAAGAGGTGTGTCCAGACAATATTCCCGGCGGCTGGCGGCCGCCGGGAACGGAAGAATGGACGGTTACCGGATCGGCATGCCGTACATCAGGCCGCCATCGGTCCACAGCGCATTGAGGCCGCGTTCGAGGCCCAGGGCCGTGTTGGGGCCGACATGGCGCTCATAGAGTTCGCCGTAATTGCCCACATGCTTGATGATCCGATAGCCCCAGTCCGACGAGATGCCGAGCGGGGTGCCGAAGTCGCCCTCGACGCCAAGCAGGCGGCGGATCGAGGGGTTCTCGGAGCCGAGCATGTCGTCGACATTCTCCGAGGTCACGCCGAGCTCTTCGGCGTTGATCAGCGCGTAATAGGTCCATTTGGCGATGTTGAACCACTGGGTATCGCCCGAACGGACCACGGGGCCGAGCGGCTCCTTGGAGATGATCTCGGGCAGGATCACATGCGCCGAGGGATCGGGGAACTGGGTGCGGTCGGCGGCGAGGCCCGAGGCGTCGGTGGTGTAGGCGTCGCAGCGCCCGTCGAGATAGGCCTGGGTCACCTCGTCGCGGGTGACGTAGACGACGAAGTTCGAGCCGTCGAGGTCGTTGGCCGCGAAATAGTCGGCCATGTTGAGCTCGGTGGTCGTGCCCGACTGCACGCAGACGGCGGCGCCCGAAAGGTCGAGGGCCGATTCGACCGTGCCTTCGGGGACGATGAAGCCCTGGCCGTCATAGAACATGGTGCCGGCGAAGGTCAGGCCCAGATCGGTGTCGCGGGTCATGGTCCAGGTCGTGGTGCGCGACAGGACGTCGATATTGCCGTTCGAAAGGGTTTCGAAGCGGACATTGGTGTTGAGCGGGGTGTAGCGGACGGCGTCCGGATCGTCGAAGATGGCCGCGGCCATGGCCCGGCAGAAATCCACCTCGAGCCCGCTCCAATTGTTGTTTTCATCAGGGAAGGAGAACCCTGCGACACCCTCCGTCACGCCGCACTGGATGTATCCGCGTTCCTCGACCTGGGCCAGAGTCTGCGCGAAGGCCGCCGTCGCGGTCGAGGCCATCGCTGCGGCCATTGCGCAAGTGATCAGTTGTTTTTTCATGAGATTGCCTTTGTTTCCTAACCCTTTTTATCTGAAGCCACGAGGTTATCCCCGAGGCCCGATCCCATCGAGATGGGACAGCAGCGTCCTATTGCCATCGGACGCATTGCCGTTCAGCATCGAAACCTAGTTTGGCTGTTGGCGTCAAGGCCAAATAGCCCCGGGGCGTAATCAATACACCTTGTTCACGCAATAACATGCAACATTACTGACCTATTTCGGAAACCCCAGCAGTAGATCGACATGCACACAGACGAGAGAACTCCAGATTACCCCGCCGGGACTGAAACGATACTCACCCATGGCGGGCGCTGGCCGGACCGCCAGCATGGTTTCGTCAATACGCCCATCTATCGCGGCAGCACCGTGGTGTTCCCCGCTCTCGACGCCCTCGAGGACATGGGCCTGCGCTATCGCTATGGCCGCCAGGGGACGCCGCTGACCGACGGGCTGGAGGACCTCATAACCGAGCTCGAGGGGGCGGCGGGCACCGTGCTCGCCCCGTCCGGGGTCGCGGCGATCTCGCTGGCGCTCATGACCTGCCTTTCGTCCGGCGACGAGGTCCTCATCACCGATTCCGTCTATGAGCCGACCCGCGTCCTCGCCGACACGCTGCTGGCGCGCATGGGAATCACCACCCGCTATTTCGATCCCCGAATCGGGGACGCCATCGGCGGCATGGTCGGCCCCCGGACGCGGGCGGTGTTTCTCGAAAGCCCCGGCTCGCTCACCTTCGAGATCCAGGATCTGCCCGCCATACACGCCGCGCTGGCGGGGCGCGGCATCGCCATCCTGATCGACAATTCCTGGGCGACGCCGCTGTTCCATCGCCCGCTGGCGCTGGGGGCAGACCTCGTCATCCACTCGGCGACCAAGATGTTTTCCGGTCATTCGGACGTCATGATGGGCACCGTCTCGGCCAATGCCGATTTCATCAAGCCCCTGGCCGCCACCCATCGCACGCTCGGGCTCACCGCCTCGCCCGACGACAGCTTCCTCGTGGCGCGCGGCATGCGCACTCTCGGCGTCCGCATGCGCGAGCATGAGCGCCGGACCCTCGCCCTCGCCCATTGGCTGGCCGGGCGCGGCGATGTCGAGGTCCTCCACCCGGCCCTTCCAAGCCATCCCGACCACGCGGTGTTCGCCCGCGATTTTTCCGGCTCGGGATGCCTTTTCTCCTTCGTCCTGCCCCCTGCCCCGCGCGAAGCCGTCGCTGCCTTCGTCGACCATCTCGAGATCTTCGGCATGGGCTATTCCTGGGGCGGCTATGAGAGCCTCATCCTCCCCACCAAGCCGCATCGCATCCGCACCGCGACCCCGTGGACCCATTCCGGCAATCTCTTCCGCGTCCATGTGGGCTTCGAGGATTTCGAGGCGCTGAAAGCCGATCTCGCCGCCGGGCTGGAGCGCTATTTCAGCAGCGCAGGCGACTGACCGCGCCGCAGCTTCCTCCAGAGCGGGCCGAAGGCGGCGAACATGCGATAGCGCACCTTGCCGTCTTCAATCCGCATGCCCCAGTTGCGCGTGGCAAAAAAGTCCCGCACCAGCAGCGCCGAGACGAGGCCGACACAGGAGCCCGCGATCACGTCCGAGAGATAATGGTCGCCGACGACGATCCGGCTCAGCCCGACCGCGAAGCCCAGGGCGATGATCCAGCCGTGATAGCGGCGATTGGAGAAGGTGCGCAGCACGAAGGCGAAGGCGACGATGGTCGTCGCATGCCCCGAGGGGAAGCTGTGAAAGCTCCAGTCGATGATGTCGAAGGGATGGAAATGCAGCACGCCCAGATCCTCGAGATACATGGGGCGCGCCCGCCCGACGATCCGCTTGAGGATGACCACGACGATGCCGGAAAAGGCGATGGCGGCGAAAAGAAAGCCCGAGACGGAGCCCAGCCCCCGCGCCGCCCATCGCCAGCTATAGCCGAGCGGCAGCCGCGACAGCCCCAAGCTCACCAGCCCGCCCACGAGGCTCCACAGCAGCAGCCAGTCCGATTTCCCCAGATCGGTGATCGCGCGGAAAAAAGCGCGCTCGTGGTCGGGCCAGCTCTGCAGGGCCAGCGATACGGGCGCGTCGAACAGCACGGCGATGGCCAGCATCAGCGCCGCCCCGGCCAGCGCCCATAAGGCGAGGCGTTTTGCCCGGTCGCGGTCCTCTGCAACGGCGCGCAACCAGCGCATGCTGACGGTCTGGGGAGAAAGCAAAGGCTTCAAGGCGTTGGAATTTCCCGGGGCTTGAGGAGGCATGGGGGTAACATGCCTTGTGCTGGGAAGAAAGAATGTGTATCGCATCATCCGTGGCCGTGACGGGGTATAGCTCAGCCTGGTAGAGCACCGGTTTTGGGAACCGGGGGTCGCAAGTTCGAATCTTGCTGCCCCGACCATCGGCCTGTTTCGAGGAAGTGAAATGGCCGTCGCACGCATCTATCGTCCCGCCCCCAATGCCATGCAGTCCGGCAAGGGCAAGAGCCAGGATTGGGTGCTGGTGTTCGAGCCCGAAAAGCCGCGCTCCATCGAGCCGCTCATGGGCTACACCTCCTCTTCCGACATGAAGCAGCAGATCAGCCTGCGATTCGACACGCTCGAGGAAGCCGAATCCTATGCGCGCCGCGAGGGCATCGCCTATCGCGTGCAGCCGGTGCAGGAGCCGACCATCAAGAAGGTCTCCTATCCGGACAATTTCCGCTTCGACCGCAAGACGCCCTGGACCCATTAGGGTCCCCGCGGTGGAGCCCTATCTCGTCATCGTTCTCGGCGGTGCGGCGCTGGCGGGCTTCGTGCAGGGCCTGTCGGGCTTCGCCTTCGCCCTGGTCAGCCTCAGCGTCTGGGCCTGGGCCGTCTCCCCGGAGCTGGCCGCCCCCATGGCGGTGTTCGGCTCGCTGGTCGGCCAATTGGTCACCATTCCCGTGGTCGGCGCCAATTTCCGCCTGAAGGGGCTGGCGCCCTTCATCGTCGGCGGCGTGCTCGGCGTCCCCATGGGCATCTTCCTGCTCAGCCTTCTCGATCCCACCGGCTTCAAGCTGGCGCTCGGGCTGTTCCTGCTCGCCTACAGCCCGGCCATGCTGTTCGTCTCCCCCAGTTTCCGGGTGACGTTCGGGGGCAATTGGGCCAATGGCGCGGTGGGCTGGCTGGGGGGCGTGTTCGGCGGGATGGGCGGCCTGGCCGGCGCCATCCCCACCCTCTGGTGTACCCTCACCGGCATGAACAAGGAGAGCCAGCGCGGCATCATGCAGGGATTCAACATCACCATGCATGTGACGACGCTGATTGGCTATTTCCTGGCCGGCACCATTTCCAGCCCCCTCGTCTGGCAGCATTTCGGGCTGGTGGCGGCGGCGCTGGTCGCCCCGGCCCTGCTCGGCGGCTATTTCTTCAACCGCCTCGACACGCGCGCCTTCCGGCGGCTGGTCCTGCTGCTGCTGTTCGTCTCCGGGCTGGTGCTCACCAGCGCGACGCTGCCGCAGGTTCTGGCCGCCTCCGCCCTCCCGAACTGAGTCCGCCCCTCCCCGCAATCGCCTGCAATATCAGGCCTTTCCCAGTTTGGTCCAGCGGCTGTCATTGTTCGATGAGGCGACGGCGGCCATGATGAACTCCATGCCTTCCACCCCGTCGTCCAGCGTGGGCAACAGGCTTTCATAGTCGCCCCCCTCGCCCCTTATGACGGCGGCGAACTGGCTGTAGAGCGTCGCGAACGCCTCCAGATAGCCTTCCGGATGCCCGGCCGGGATGCGCACGCCCATGGCGCCGGCCGCCGCGCCCTCGATGGCCCCGCCCCGGGTCAGCAATTGCCTGGGCTTGCCGAATTCTGTGAACCACATGGAATTGGGATTGTCCTGCCGCCATTCCAGCCCGGCCTTTTCCCCATAGACGCGCAATTGCAGGCCGTTCTCGCACCCCACAGCCACCTGGCTGGCCCACAGCATGCCCTTGGCGCCCCCTTCGAAGCGCAGCATGATGTGGACATTGTCGTCGAGCTGGCGGCCCGGCACGAAGGCATCGAGATCGGCCACCACCGCCTCGGTGCGCAGGCCGGTGACGAAGCGGGCGAGATTATAGGCGTGGGTGCCGATATCGCCGATCGACCCCCCCGCCCCCGAGCGGGCCGGGTCGGTGCGCCATGCGGCCTGCTTGTTGCCCGCATCGGCTTCCACCGCGAGCCAGTCCTGGGGATATTCCACCTGCACCACGCGCAGCCTGCCCAGCGCGCCGGACTTGACCAGTTCGCGCGCCTGCCGCACCAGCGGATAGCCGGTATAATTGTGCGTCAGGAGGAATTTGGCGCCGTTTTTCGGCGTCACCTTTTGCAGCGCATAGGCATCGTCCAGCGATGACGTCAGCGGCTTGTCGCAGATGACGTGGATGCCCGCTTCGAGGAAGGCCTTGGCCGGGGCGAAATGCATGTGGTTGGGGGTGACGATGGCCACTGCCTCGATCCCGTCCGCGCGCGCCGCCTCGGCCCGCGCCATCTCGGCAAAATCGGTATAGATGCGGTCCTCCGCGAGGCCGAGATTGCCGCCGCTTTCCCGCGCTACCTCGGGCCGCGAGGAGAGCGCCCCCGCCACCAATTGGTAATCGCCGTCGAGCCGCGCGGCGATGCGGTGCACATAGCCGATAAAGGCCCCCGTTCCGCCGCCCACCATGCCCAGCCGGATGGGCCGTTTTCCGTTTTCAGCCATCAGTCGTTCTCCCTTGATCCAGCCCGAGCATCTTGCGGTTGGCGGCGCGGTCGGTCCCCGCGCCGGCGAAATCGTCAAACGCCTTCTCGGTCACGCGGATGATGTGGCTGGCGATGAATTCCGCGCCCTCGCGCGCCCCGTCCTCGGGGTGCTTTAACGCGCACTCCCATTCGAGCACCGCCCAGCCGGCGAAATCATAGGCGGCCAGCTTGGAAAAGATCGCCGCGAAATCCACCTGCCCGTCCCCCAGCGAGCGGAACCGCCCGGCCCGGTCGACCCAGCTCTGGAAGCCGCCATAGACGCCCTGCCGTCCGGTCGGATTGAACTCGGCGTCCTTGACGTGGAACATCCGGATTCGCTCGTGATAGATATCGATGTAATCGAGATAATCGAGCTGCTGCAAGACGAAATGGCTGGGGTCGTAGAGCAGGTTGGCCCGCTTGTGGTGGCCGACCCGTTCGAGGAACATCTCGTAGCTGATCCCGTCATGCAGGTCCTCGCCCGGATGGATTTCGTAGCACAAATCCACCCCTGCCTCATCGAAGGCATCGAGGATCGGCGTCCAGCGCCGCGCCAGTTCGTCGAACGCCTCTTCGATCAGCCCGGCCGGGCGCTGCGGCCAGGGATAGACATAGGGCCAGGCCAGCGCGCCCGAAAAAGTCGCGTGCGCGCCGAGCCCGAGATTGCGCGACGCCTGTGCCGCCCATTTGAGCTGGTTGACGGCCCATTCCTGCCGCGCCCTTGGGTTGCCGCGCACCTCCGGCGCCGCGAAGCCGTCAAAGGCCGTGTCATAGGCCGGATGCACCGCCACCAATTGCCCCTGCAAATGGGTGGAGAGCTCGGTGATCTCTACCCCATGGCTGGCGGCGATCCCCTTGAGGTCGTCGCAATAGCTCTTCGATTGCGCCGCCTGTTGCAGGTCGATGAAGCCGGGCACCCATGTGGGCACCTGCACCCCCTTGTAGCCGAGGCCGGCGGCCCATTTGCAGATATGGTCGAACGTATCGAACGGGGCCGCGTCTCCGGCGAACTGGGCCAGGAAGATCGCGGGGCCTTTCAGCGTGCGCATGGTGTCTCCTCCACCGGGGCCGGTCCGGACCCTCCTCGAAAAATCCCACCGGCCGTTTTTGACGTACGTATCTCAATGTAAACGTTTGCACACTATCCGCCCCGTGGTTCCAGTCAAGCGCCTCGCGCATGACAAAGCCCCCGCGTCGCAGGACGCGGGGGCTTCGGGTTCGGCTCCGCGAGGAAAATCGCGGCGGTCAGGCGGCGCGGAAACTTCTGGCGCGCTGCTGCTTTTTCTTGTTGCGCTGCGAGGCGGCCTTCATCGGATCGAACGGCTTCTTGGCCGCGGCCGGCTTGCCCTGGGGCTTGCCGCCGCCATTGGGGCGGCCGCGTCCGCCGCTGCGCTTGGCCTTGCCGCCGCCCATGGCGCGCTGCGGCCGCTCGCCGCTGGCGGTTTCCACCGTGATCCCGGTCAGCCGCTCGATGGCGACGAGGAGGTTGTATTCGGCGGCGCTGCACAAGGCGACCGCCTTGCCGTCGGCCCCGGCCCGCGCCGTGCGCCCGATGCGGTGGACGTAGTTTTCCGCCACTTCGGGAAGGTCGTAATTATACACATGGCTCACGCCGGGGATGTCGATGCCGCGCGCCGCGACATCGGTGGCGACCAGCACCCGGATTTCCCCGTTGCGGAACGCCTTGAGCGTCCGGTCGCGCTGGCCCTGGCTCTTGTTGCCATGGATCGAACCGGTGGCAAAGCCCGCCGAGGCGAGGGATTTGGAGAGCTTTTCCGCCCCGTGCTTGGTGCGGGCGAAGACCAGCGACAGCGCATCGGCATCGGCGGACAGAAGGTCCTTGAGCAACGCGAGCTTGGCCGGGCCTTCCACGAAATGGGCCGCCTGCTCGATCTTGTCGGCGGTCTGGCCGGGCACGGCCACTTCCACGCGCACCGGATCGGTGAGATAGGCGGCGGCGATCTCGGTCATCTGCTTGGGCATGGTGGCCGAGAACAGCAGCGTCTGGCGCGGCTGGCCGACCATGCGGGCGATTTCGCGCAGGGTGTGGATGAAGCCCAGGTCCAGCATCTGGTCGGCTTCGTCCAGCACCAGGAATTTTGCGGAATCGAGGCGGATGGCCTGGCGCTTGACGAGGTCCATCAGCCGGCCCGGCGTCGCGACGAGGATGTCGCTGCCATGAGCGAGCGTCCGGATCTGGGCGTTGATCGACATGCCGCCCACCACGGAATTGACCCGCAGCGGCGTGCCCTTGGTGAAGGAGCGCAGGTTGAGGGCGATCTGGTTGACCAGTTCGCGCGTCGGCGCCAGGATCAGCGCCTTGCAGGTCTTGGGCGCCGGACGGCCGAGGGCCGACAGGAGGTGCTGGATCAGCGGCAGGCCGAAGGCCGCGGTCTTGCCGGTGCCGGTCTGGGCCAGCCCCATGATGTCGCGCCCTTCCATCACCACGGGGATGGCCTTGGCCTGGATCGGCGTCGGTGCCGTAAAGCCGAGGCCGGACAGGGTCTTGAGAATGTGTGCATCGAGGCCGAAGGCCTGGAAATCGGTCAAATCATATCCTTTAGCGGCGAATCCGATCCCCGGACGCCGCGCATGAAACGGCCCCATGCCGCGCCTCGAAAGCGGACGCGCACGTGCCGTAAGCGGTTGCAGGATCGGCCAAACCCGGCGGCCACATTGCCGCTAAAGCGTCGACCCTGTCAGAACCCCGCGTGATCTGGGAACTCGAATGAAACATGCCGGCGAATTCGATGGCCAAACACCATCCATGGCTGCTCACGCGGCAGCGCTCGACATGGCGCCCATATCGGCGCTTCGGGCCGCAATGTCAAGCGGGCGATGGGAGAAACCCGTCGCATTGGCACCTGACAAGCCGCCGATTTTACGCTAGAGGGCCTGCAACGGCCCCGTAGCTCAGCTGGATAGAGCAGTAGCCTTCTAAGCTATTGGTCACAGGTTCGAATCCTGTCGGGGTCGCCAATCCCATTGACGTGCTGGCGCGCCGGGAGGCGTGCTCCGGCGATGCCGCCGGAGCCGTTCCCGTTAGTCGGGGTCCCGATCGGTGATCGCCAGCGTCGTGACGTCGAGTTCGAGATCGTATTCCCGACCGTCGGCATGGATCGCATCGTCGACTTCCCAGACCTTGTCGTCATCGAGCTCGATCTCGCCCCAGGACACAAAGCCTTCGGCTATCAAGACCGCTTCGATTTTGGCGCGCTCATCGAGCGTGGGCGCCCGGTCGTCGGCAAGGGCCGGAACGGAGAAGGGTGCCACCAGCAGCGCGGCCAACACCAGAGGACGTACGATTCTCATGCGGAATTTCCTTTCACAATTGCCCCGCCACCTTATCCATATTGGTGCATTGAGATTCATTTTCATGACTGTGGGCCGGCTCCGCGACCTTCTGCCGCCCTTCCCACCCCCCCGCCCCACCGATTGCGGAACGGTTCCATGCTTTTGTCGTTGTGCCTCCCAAGGAGAAACCCGAGGAGGACAGGACCCATGGCAGTGTCGAGAAGCAGGAAGCGGGGAGTGGCCTTCTGGCTTACAATGGCACTGGCGTGTCTTCTGGTTCTGTTCGGCCTGCCCATACTGGGCGGCGGCGCGTGGCTGATCGCCCTGGGCGGATCGTGGTATTACCTCCTGGCCGGGATCGGCCTCTTGGTGACCGCCTGGTTCCTCTTCCGCCGCTCCATGCTGGCGGTGTGGATTTATCTTCTCACCTTCATCGGCACGCTGATCTGGGCCGTGTGGGAAGCGGGGCTCGACCCCTGGGCGCAGCTTCCGCGCCTCCTCGCCCCGGCCGTCGTCCTCATCCTGGTCCTCCTCACCATACCAGTCCTCGAACGGGCCTGGCCGCGTGGACGGGATCGGGTGCTGGCCGGCCTTGCGGGGCTCGCGGCGCTGGGCACCGCGTCGGCCCTGCTGCTGGCTGGGCCGGAAACCACCGCCATCGCCCAGCAGGCCGAGGACGAGGCCCCCGCCGCGCCCACTCCCGAACCCGACGCAGCGGCTGAAACGGCCCCGCCCGACGCGGAGCCCCCTTCCTCCGACATCGCCTATGCCATGCTCGAAACCGGCGCCGACTGGCCGGCCTTTGGCGGCGGCCACCACGCCACCCGCTACACCCCGCTCGACCAGATCACGCGCGAAAACGTCGCCGATCTCCAGCAGGTCTGGGAATTCCGCACCGGCGACATGCCCGAGGACGAGGAGCAATATTCCAACCAGAACACCCCGCTCAAGATCGGCAATCAATTGCTCGTCTGCTCGGCCATGAACAAGGTCATCGCCCTCGATGCGGCGACCGGGCTGGAGATCTGGCGCTATGATCCGGTGGTTTCCACCGACGCCATCCCCTACAACGCCTCCTGCCGCGGGCTGGCCTATTACCAGTCGCCCACCCTGGCTGCGGACCAGCCCTGCGCCGAGCGGGTCCTGATGAACACCCTCGACGCCCGCCTCCTCGCCATCGATGTCAACACAGGTCAGCTGTGCACCGAGTTCGGCACCGGCGGCGAGGTCGATCTGGAAGAGGGCATCGGCCACACGGTGCCTGGCTGGTACGCACCCACCTCGCCCCCCACCATCGTGCGCAACATCGCCGTGGTGCATTCCCAGGTCCGCGACGGCCAGAAGCGCGACGCCCCTTCGGGCGTGGTGCGCGGCTATGATGTCGAGACCGGCGAGATGGCCTGGGCCTGGGACATGGGCCGCCCCGGCGAGACCGGCCTGCCGCCCGAGGGCGAGACCTATACGCGCGGCACGCCCAATGTGTGGACGATCGCCTCGGGCGACAGCGAACTGGGCCTCGTCTATCTGCCGCTCGGCAATTCCGCCGTCGACTATTGGGGCGGCGACCGTTCGGACGCGGAAAACACCTATGCCACCGCCCTCGTGGCGCTCGACGTCACCACCGGCGAAGTGGCCTGGTACTACCAGACCGTGCGCTATGACATCTGGGATTACGATCTGGGCTCGCAGGCGACGCTCATCGATTATCCCACCCCGGAGGGGCCGGTCCCGGCCCTCATCGTGCCCACCAAGCAGTCCATGTTCTGGATCTTCAACCGCGAGACCGGCGAATTGCTGGTCGAGGTCGAGGACCGTCCCGTGCCCCAGGGCGGGGTGGAGCCCGAGAGGCTTTCGCCCACTCAGCCCTTCGTCGTCGATTTCCCCAACGTGCTCCAGCCCGAGATCGAGGAACGGCATATGTGGGGCATGACGCCGCTCGACCAGCTCTGGTGCCGCATCCAGTACCAGCAGAGCTATTACGAGGGCATGTATACCCCGCCCTCCACCGATTGGTGGATCCAGTTCCCCGGCTATAATGGCGGCTCGGACTGGGGCGGCATCGCGGTGGACACCGACCGCAACATCATGGTGGCCAATTACAACATCACCGCCAACCGCACCCGGCTGGTGCCGCGCGAGGAGGTCGACGAATACGGCATCGTGCCGCTGGACGAGCCCGGCTATGCCGACAACAGCCCCGACAACATCTCGCCGCAGGCCGGCACGCCCTATGGGGTGGAGGTCAATGCCGGCTGGCGGGTGCCCTTCACCGGCCTCCTGTGCACCCAGCCCCCCTATGGCGGCATCATGGCGGTCGATCTCGAGACGCGCGAGGTGCTGTGGGACCAGCCCTTCGGCACGGCGCGCGGCGACGGCCCCTGGGGCATCCCCTCGCGCCTGCCGCTCACCATCGGCACGCCCAACAATGCGGGCGCGGTGATCACGGCCGGCGGGCTGATCTTCATCGCGGCGGCCACCGACGATCTGATCCGCGCCATCGACATCGAGACCGGCGAGGAATTGTGGAGCGACGTGCTCCCGGCCGGCGGACAGGCGGGTCCGGCCATGTATGAGGTCGATGGCCGGCAATATCTGGTCATCAATGCGGGTGGCCACGGCTTCATGGAGACCCCGATCGGCGATTATTTCATCGCCTACGCGCTGCGCTGATTTGCCCGAGGGAGAAACACGATGACGGAGGAAGACCGCCGCAAGGCGCCGCCGCCCGAGACGGTGGAAGAGTTGAGAAACCGCATCGATCGCGGGGAGACGGGGGACAAGGTCGACTGGCCCGATCCCGCCGCCTCGCCGCTGGGCACCGATGACGAGGCCGGCGGCTACCCGCCGACGCGCGAGGAATTGCGGCTGGAAACCCAGTCCGCTTCCATAGCGACGCCGCAGGTCTCCTCATGGCGCGGCGTCATCGCCTATGCCG
The DNA here is from genome assembly GCF_003345525.1 of Pelagibacterium lacus. Classification (GTDB taxonomy): domain Bacteria; phylum Pseudomonadota; class Alphaproteobacteria; order Rhizobiales; family Devosiaceae; genus Pelagibacterium; species Pelagibacterium lacus. The sequence continues at coordinate 49,238 of NZ_QQNH01000016.1, read as the reverse complement.
GCATCGCCGCCGCGGTGCTCATCGTCTTCGTGGCCATCATCTGGCAGGCAGGAAGCTAGAGTGCGACGAGGAAAAGTTGCAGACTTTCCCGGTTCGACCGCGCGACAAAAGAGCGACTTGGTGCGGTCACGACCCCGCATGCGGGCCGAGCGCCAGGTCCTCCCGTGGCCGCTCATGGGTCTCCGACCAGCGCCCCACCGGCTCGCCGCATCTTGAGCAGCAGACCAGGGCGTCGGCCGGCAGATGGTCCACGGCAAAGATATTGACGGTGTGGCAGACCGGGCAGACCACTTCGCGTTCATCCATATAGGGATACATGATGTCCTCCCTTGGCTGGTGCCCGACGATACCCCAGGTCGGACGCCGCGTCCTTAATCTATGTTAATATCGTCCGCCTGTTAACCCTTGGCTGTCGCAAGGCAACCCTTTGCGGCCCCTGACCGTTCATCCGGGACATCAGGAGGTAGATGCGATGACCGCTCCAAAGCGCCGCAAGGCCGCGGCCTTTGCCAAGGCCAGTTTGCCCGGCCCGCGAGAGGCCGAAACCCAGATTCGCGACGCCGGGCCCGAGGCGACCCGCAACGACAGGGACGACTGGGACAAGGTCGATGAAGCCTCCGACGAGAGCTTCCCCGCCTCCGACGCCAGCGCAAAATACTAATCGATTTCCATCAGCGTCGCCCGCCCGCTGGTGAGATCGGCCACGAGGCGGGTCACGTCCGCGACCATGGCCTTGGGGATGGCAGCGGGCAGTTCCGCCCCGCTGGCGGTAAAGTGCGGCGCCTGCATCTCGACCCCCGCCAGCGCCCCCAGCCGGGCCTGCACCAGCGAAAGATCGCCGAAGGGACAGGCAATCAAGGCCGGCACCGTCTCGACCAGTTCCATCGTTTCCGCGCCGCGCAGGGCGAGGGCCGCCGTGCCGCCATAGGCGCGGACCAGCCCGCCGCTCCCCAGCAGCACCCCGCCGAACCAGCGCGTCACCAGCACCGCGACCCGGTCTAGCCCCTGTCCTTCTATCGCCTGCAGGATCGGCCGGCCCGCCGTGCCGCCGGGTTCGCCGTCATCGCTGAAGCGGTAGCTCTGCCCGATATGCCAGGCCCAGCAATTGTGGGTTGCCGTGGTGTCGGAATGGCTTGCGATGAATTCCTTGGCCTCCGCCTCATCGGCGACGGGCGCGGCGAAGGCCACGAAACGGCTTTTCTTGATCTCCTGCCGCGCCGTCACCGGCGCGACGAGGGTTTTGAGATTGGTCATGGCGCTCTCTATCACAGAGAAGCGGGCCGCCTCCATACGTCCCGCCGCGCAAAAGCTCAGGCCGGGACCGCCGCCTTGGATGGCGTGCTTGTGGTCGATGCCATCCGGTTGCTCAGCCGCGCCCCATGGCCGGCCGCCCCGAAGCGTTCGAAGCGCTCGGCGCACAGGGCTTCCATGCGGGCCAGCCCGTTCTTGTGCATGCCGCGAATATCGAAGGAGGACGGGTTGGCCTTGAGATATTCGCGCGCCGAGCCGGTCAGCGCCATGCGCAGATCGGTGTCGATATTGACCTTGCGCACCCCCATGGCGATGCTGCGCTCGATCTCTTCGAGCGGCACGCCATAGGTTTTCGCCATCTCGCCGCCGCTGGCGTTGATCAGGTCCTGCAACGCCTCGGGAACAGTCGAGGCGCCGTGCATGACCAGATGGGTGTGGGGAAGCCGTTCATGGATGGCGGCGATCACGTCCATGGCCAGAAGGTCGCCCTCGGGCCGGCGGGAGAATTTATAGGCCCCGTGCGAGGTGCCGATGGCCACGGCGAGGGCATCCACCCCGGTCGCCTTGACGAAATCCACCGCCTGTTGCGGGTCGGTCAGCAATTCCTCGCGGCTCAGCGTGCCTTCGAGCCCGTGCCCGTCCTCCTGCTCCCCGCCCCCGGTTTCGAGCGAGCCGAGCACGCCGATCTCGCCTTCCACCGAAACCCCGCGCGCATGGGCCATCTCTACCGTGCGGCGGGTCACGTCCACATTGTATTCATAGCTGGCCGGGGACTTGCCGTCCGCTTCGAGCGAGCCGTCCATCATGACGCTGGTGAACCCCAGATCCATGGCGCTCTTGCACACTTCGGGGCTGCTGCCATGGTCCTGATGCAGGCAGAGCGGGATGGTGGGGAACCGCTCGGCGGCCGCCTTGACCATCGCCACCAGCAGCATGTCGTCCGCATATTTGCGCGCGCTCTGGCTCGCCTGCACGATGACCGGGCTGTCGGTGCGTTCGGCGGCGCGCATCACCGCCAGGAGGGTTTCCAGATTGGTGATGTTGAAGGCGGGCAATCCATAGCCATGCTCGGCGGCATGATCGAGGATCGGGCGCATGGGCATAAGGGGCACGATGGTTCTCCTCAAGAATAACGCCTTCCGGCGGAAGGCCTTTGCGTCCGGTTCAGCTTGGAAACACCCGGTTGATCTCCGCGATCGCCTGCGGGTTCAGATGCGCCACCTTGCGATCCCCGAGAATGAAATAGAGCTTGGCGGTCTCCTCGAGCTCCTCATAGGCGTAGACCGCCTGCTCGAGGGACGCGCCCGAGACGATGGGGCCGTGATTGGCCAGCAGCATCGCGCGGTGCTCGCGGGCCCGCAGGCGCACCGCCTCGGCCAGCGCCTTGTCCCCGGGCCGGTAATAATCCACCAGCGGCAGTTTTCCCACGCGCATGATTTGATACGCGGTGAGCGGGGGCAGCACGTCGTCCTTGGTATGCTCGTGGCAGAGGCACGACGCCGCGACCGAATAGGTCGAATGCAGATGCACCACCGCCTGGGCGCCCGGGCGCTCCTCATACATGGCCAGGTGGAAGAAGGTTTCCTTGGAGGGCGGCTCGCCGTCGAGCAGTTCGCCCTCGGCCGAGATGCGCGAGATCTGCTCGGGCTTGAGAAAGCCCAGGCAGCAATTGGTCGGGGTCACGAGAAACGTGCCGTCATCGAGCCGCGCCGACAGATTGCCGGCGCTGCCATGGGCCAGCTGGCGCTGATAGAGCAGATTGCCCCAGCGGGCGATATGGTCGCGAAGCTCCCCTTCCCGGCTCATGGCTGCCCGTTCTCCATCACGTCGAGGGCTTTTGTGAAAAAATCCTCGCCGCCGAAATTGCCCGATTTGAGCGCCACCACCACGTCGCGGGTCCGGCTGATCAGCACCGGCACGCCGGGGTCGATTTCCGGCCCGATCACCAGGTCGCCCAGGTCGAGGGCCTGCGCCACGGCGCCCGAGGTTTCCCCGCCGGCCACCACCAGGCGCTTGACGCCCTTGTCGACCAGCTGCCGCGCCGTGTCGGCGAACAGCGTGTCGAGCTTATGCGCCACCGCCTCGCGGCCGTAGCGGGCCTGCGTGGCCGCCACTTCCTGCGGGGTGGCCGAGGAATAGACCAGCGGCGCCTTGCCCGCGTTCCGGGAGAGGAAATCGGCGAGATCGCCCGCTTCGGTTTCGCCCGCCATGACGCTGTCGACCGAAATGTTGAGCACCGGATGGGTCAGAGCATGACGGTCGATCTGGCCGCGGGTCGCCCCCGAACAGCTGCCGGCGATGATGGCCTCGGGGCCGGAAAGCCCGGTGAACGCGCCCCCCTGGCCGCTGGCGAGGCCCCGGTCGATGAAATTGGCCCCCAGCGCCATGGCGATGCCCGAGCCGCCGGTGACCAGCGGTGCGCCGGCACAGGCCCGGCCGATGGCGATGAGGTTGTCGTCATCCACCGCGTCGACCACCACCATGGTGGCGCCCGCCCCACCCGCCTGGGCAAGCGCGGCGGCGATGGCCTCGGGACCGCCGAGAACGGTCGGCAGCGCCACATGCCCCACATCGGAGCGGGTCTGATAGCCCAGCCAGCGCCGTATGTCGGGATCGGTCATCGGGGTCAGCGGATGGTTCTGCATGCCGCTTTCGCTCAGCAGCTTGTCGTGGACGAACAGATGCCCCTGATAGATGGTGCGCCCCGCCCCCGGAAAGGCCGGGCAGACCACGACGCCCTTGGCGCCCAGCGCCTCGGCCAGCGCTTCCCCCACCGGGCCGATATTGCCCTCGCGGGTGGAATCGAAGGTCGAGCAGTATTTGAAGACGATCTGCTGGCAGCCCTGTTCGCGCAGCCAGGCCAGCGCGGCGAGCGATTGCTCCACCGCCTCGGCGACCGGGATCGAGCGGGATTTGAGCGACACCACGCCCGCCTCGACGCTTTCGGGCGCGCGATGGGCGGGCACGCCCATATATTGCGCCGTGGCGAGGCCCCCCTGGCCAGGGATGCCCTTGGCGATGGTGTTGGCGATATCGCTTGCGCCGGTAAAATCGTCGGCGATCACTCCGAGCAGCATGATGGCTTACCTCGTCACAAGAGTCTGCATTCTGGCGACCGCCGCGTCGGGGGCGGTGAACACCGGCACGCCCACCTTGCCGCGCACCGTCTCGGCGGCGCGGGAGGTGGAAAAATGCGCCAGCATCAGCGCGTCGAACCCCGCCATCTCCGGCGCGGCCTCGCCCACCAGCCGGTTGTGCTCGGCGACATTGCCCTTGCGCAACAGGTCGATGGCCTCGGGCACCACCACGGTTTCCAGCGTGCTCGACAGCCCGGACTGCGCCGCGAAGGTCCTGAACTCGTCCTCCATGGTGGGCACCGCCGGGGCGAAGGTGGCCAGCATGCCGATGCGCTCGCCCTTCTCCATGGCGGCCCGGAACATGGCCTCATTGGGCTTGACCACCGGAACCGGCAGTTCCTCGGCCATGCGGTCGATGGCCGGGCCGAAGGCCGAGCAGGTGACGAGAATGCCGTCCGCGCCAATCGAGACCGCATAGCGGCCGAAATCGACGAAGCGCTCGATCAGCCCTTCGGACAGTTCGTCCCCCTCCTTGGCCCGGTCGATGGTCAGCCCGTCATCGAGCAGGTTCACCGCCTCGGCGTCGGGCCACAGCCGCTCCATCGCCTCCTTGACCGGGTCCATGGCGACCGGTGTTGCGTGATACAGGACGATTCTGGGCGTAGCCTTTGCCATTCTCGGGCCCTTTCGGGATTAGCTCGTGATGCGGGAAGCGAGGCCACCGGCCTCATAGGCCTCATGGGCCTTGCGGGAGGTCAGATGTAGCAGGAATTCCCGCGCCAGGGCAGGGTTTTCCGCCTCCGCGAACATGGCGGCGGAAAAATCGGTCGGCTGCTGCAACGGATCGGGGAACGGCCCCACCACATCGACCCCCTGCACCGACATCAATTCGCTCACCTGCTGCACCGCCATGTCGGCCTCGCCGTCGAGCAGTTTTTCCCCGGTGAACCCGGCCGGAATCGAAACCGCGCGCGCCAAAATCTCGTCGGCGATGCCCAGCCGGTCGAGCAGGGTCAGGAAATACTGGCCGCTCGCCCCGGTCAGCGAATAGGCGATGCGGCCGGCCGACCGCAGCGCCTCGACGAACGCGTCCGGCGTCGAGATGTCGGGCTTATCCGCCCCCGCCTTCACCCCGAGCCCGAACTTGGCCTGCGCGATGGGCATGATCGAATCCGCCGCGACGATGCCCCCGGCCGCCAGTTCAGCCATCGGCTTGTCGATGAGGATCACCACGTCCCCGCGCTCGCCGCCCCGGATCTTCTCCATCAGCACATTGGTCGGCGCCCAGACCACCTCGATATCGTCATGATCGGCGTGCCAGTCGGGCAGCACCCGGCGTTTGAAGGCCACTTCCACCGCAAGTGTAGTCAACAGCCGCAACTTCCGCACCATGCGATTCCTCCCGCCCATACGCAGCCATTACTTCGAACGGCCATATCTATATTGCAAAAGCGGCGCGCCTCTACCGCTGTCCTCACCGACAAAAAATCGTTCCGGGGCCTGCGAGTCAACGCATACCGCCGTCATTTCACACCATGAAATTTCCCGGCCCGCAACTGGGCGCGCCCGCTTGCGACAAGCCCGGAAAAGGCCGCAATGCCATGCGGATATAAGCCTCTTGCCCGGAATGGCAAGCCATTGCACTCCCACGCGGAGGGCGCTATTTTCATATGGTGAAATTTGATCCGCAGGCCGCGCGCCCCGATTGACCGGGTCCGGCAAGGGTCCATAATCGGCTCACATTCCCGGCCCAGGCCAGTGGAGGAGATCATGACAGCATTATCGGTCCAGCCCGGCGACGCCAATGCGGAGCTCCGCCGCTCGCAGTACGAACAGGCGGCGCGCGCCTCCGACCGTAAGGACGGCTCCAAGAGCATCCAGTCGGTCGATCGGGCGCTCTCGATCATCGAGGCGCTTTCGCTCAGCAATTCGCCCCTGATGCTGAGCGAGATTTCCAAGCTCGTCGACCTCAACATCTCCACCTGCCACCATCTGGTCAAGACGCTGGTGTCCCGTGGCTATGTGGTCAATTCCGGCCGGGGGCGCGGCTACAGCCTCAGTTCCAAGCTCGAAAGCCTGTCGCGCCGCTCCGCGCGGGAATTCAACCTGGTCGAGTTCGTCACCCCTGCCCTGCGCGAGCTCAACGACGATATCCGCGAATGCGTGCAACTGGCCGTGTTGCGCGGCTCTATCCTCGTCACTCATGTGCGGCTCGCCTCGCAGATGCCCTCGCATGCGGATGCCTCGGGCACGCCCAAGCTGCATGCCGCCCACGCCGTCGCCCTGGGCAAGGCGATCCTCGCCTGGCTGCCGGAGGCCGAGCTGGCCCGTGTGGTCGCCGATAACGGCCTTGCGAGCTTCACCAGTTCCACCATCACGTCCCTCTCCGTGCTGGTCGAGGAATTGCGGCTGGTGCGCCGCTCGGGCTTTGCCATCGAGGATGGCGAGTTCCACCCCGAAGTGGTCGGGTTCGGCGCTGCCGTCCGCGACACCTCGGGCGCCGTGGTCGGGTCGATCGGCATCACCGTGCCCCGCCGCCGCGCCACCGAGGCCTATCGCACCTATATCGCCCAGGCGGTGATGAAAAGCGCCAAGGATATTTCCGGCCGCATGCCCGCCGGCTGCTTCACCTGAACCGCGCCCGCGCAGGCAAAACTCAAATATAGTCAAATAGAATTGGGCGCCTTGCGCCCTTTTCACATTGTAAAACCGGGCAATCGCGGCACGACGCCAAAGAAATTTCTGCTATCTGCTGGCTCCACATATCATCACGATGGAGGAGCAGATGAACAGCGGAAAGGCCGATCTCGGCGTTCTGGGTCTGGGAACCATGGGCGCGATGCTCGCCCTCAACTTTGCCGAAAAGGGTTTTGACGTCGCCCTGTTCAACCGCACCGTCGAGAAGGCGGCCCGGTTGCGCGACGATACCCCCGACCTTGCCGGGCGCCTCCATCCGCAAGCCAGCCTCGAGGATTTCGTCGCCGGCCTCGCCACCCCCCGCGTCATCGTCCTCATGGTCAATGCCGGCACGGCGGTCGACGACCAGATCGACGCCCTGCTGCCCATGCTCGCCAGGGGCGATATCGTCATCGATGCGGGCAATACCGATTTCAACGACACCCGCGCCCGCAATGCCCGCCTCGAAGGCACCGGCATCCATTTCGTCGGCATGGGGGTCTCGGGCGGCGAACTGGGCGCCCGTCACGGCCCCTCGATCATGGTCGGCGGCGACGAGGACGTCTGGGCGCGCCTGCGTCCCCTGCTCGAACCCATCTCGGCCAAGTTCGACGGCAGCCCCTGCGTCGCCTGGCTGGGCACCGATGGCGCCGGCCATTTCGTCAAGACCATCCATAACGGCATCGAATATGCCGACATGCAGATGATCGCCGAGATCTACGGCATCATGCGCGACGGGCTCGGCCTCGCCCCCGCCCGCATGGCGGAGGTCTTTGCCGACTGGAACACGCGCGGCCTCGCCTCCTATCTGGTCGAGATCAGCGCCGTGGTGCTGGCCGAAGCCGATCCCGAGACCGGCGCGCCGCTGGTCGATCTCATCGTCGACGAAGCCGGGCAGAAGGGCACCGGGCGCTGGTCGGCCATCGAGGCCCAGAAGCTCGGCGTCGGGGCCACCACCCTCGAAGCGGCGGTCTCCGCCCGCATCATCTCCTCTCAGCGCGGCCAGCGTGCCGAGGCGGCCACCGCCTTTGGCAGCCTTGCGCTGGCCGGGAGCGATTTCTCCGCCGACGCGGCCGGCATCGCCGAGCTCGAATCGGCGCTCGAAACCGCCAAGATCATCGCCTATGCGCAGGGCTATGCCATCCTTTCGGCCGCTTCGGCCGAATTCGGCTGGAACCTGCCGCTGGGCGAGATCGCCCGCATCTGGCGGGCCGGCTGCATCATCCGCTCGGGCTTCCTGCGCGACATCATGACCGCCTATGAGAGCGGCGGCGAGGAGGCCAATCTCCTCCTCAACCCCGCCTTCGCCCGCCGCGTCGAAACCGGGCAGGCCGCCCTGCGCGCCGTGGTGGCCAAGGCGGTGCTCGCCGGCATCCCCGTGCCGGCCCTTTCCGCCGCGCTGGCCTATTTCGACGATTACCGCCGGGCGCACGGCACCGCCAATCTCATCCAGGGCCAGCGCGACCTGTTCGGTGCCCACACCTTCAAGCGGCTGGATCGCGACGGCGTCTTCCACCACCAGTGGCCGGCTGTCTGAGATGACCAGCCAGATCATCAAGGTCGACGAGTTCGACTATGTCATCTTCGGCGGCGCGGGGGATCTGGCGGAGCGCAAGCTCCTGCCGGCCATCTATTACCGCGACCTCGACGGCCAGTTGCGGGACACCTCGCGCGTCATCGGCGTTTCGCGCACCGCGCGCAGCGATGAGGATTACCGCAGTTTCGCGCACAAGGCGCTCAAGCGCCACATCCCCGCCGCCGATATCGAGCCCGAGGCGGTGAAGCGCTTCCTTGCCCGCCTCCACTACCGTTCCGTCGATGCGCTGGGCGAGGAGGGCTGGGACGATCTCAAAACCCTGCTCGACGCCGCCGAGCCCCCGGCCCGCGTCCGCGCCTTCTATCTCGCCGTGGGCCCGGAGATTTTCGGGGCCATCGGCGCCAAGCTCGCCGCCAAGGGGCTCAAGAACGATCTGTCACGGCTGGTCATCGAAAAGCCCATCGGCAAGGATCTGCAATCGGCGCGGGCGCTCAACGCCACCATCGCCGAGCATTTCGCCGAGGACCAGGTGTTCCGCATCGACCATTATCTGGGCAAGGAGACGGTGCAGAACCTCATGGCGCTGCGCTTCGCCAATACGCTCTATGAGCCGGTGTGGAATTCGAGCTTCATCGACCATGTGCAGATCACCGTGGCCGAGAGCGTCGGGCTCGAGAACCGGGCCGGCTATTACGACACCTCCGGCGCCCTGCGCGACATGGTGCAGAATCACCTCCTGCAACTCCTCGCGCTGGTGGCGCTGGAGCCGCCCTCATCCTTCACCGCCGATGCGATCCGGGACGAAAAGCTCAAGGTGCTGCGGGCCCTGGCGCCCATCCATGCGGGCAATGCCAGCCAGAAGACCGTGCGCGGCCAGTACCGGGCCGGGGCAGTCGACGGGCAGGCGGTGGTCGGCTACGACCAGGATCTGGGCTCGGCGCGCAGCACCACGGAAACCTTCGTGGCGCTCAAGGCCGAGATCAACACCTGGCGCTGGGCCGGCGTGCCCTTCTACCTGCGCACCGGCAAGCGCATGCCCCGGCGGGCGTCGGAAATCGTCATCACCTTCCGCCCCATCCCCTATTCCATCTTCGACGAGAATGCCGGCGAGATCGCCCAGAACCGCCTCGTGGTCCGCCTGCAGCCGGGCGAAGGACTGAAGCAACTCCTGATGATCAAGCGCCCCGGGCCGGGCGGCATGCGCCTGCGCCAGGTCGGCCTCGACATGACCTTCGCCGAGGCCTTCAACATCCGCCACCCGGATGCCTATGAGCGTCTGCTCATGGACGTCATCCGCGGCGACCAGGCCCTGTTCATGCGCCGCGACGAGGTCGAGGCGGCGTGGGACTGGGTCGACCCGATCCTCGCGGCGTGGCGCGACAACGAGCAGCGCCCGGCCGAATATCCTTCGGGCACCTGGGGCCCGACCTCGGCCATAGCGCTCATCGAGCGCGACGGACGCAACTGGCACGAACCCGAATGAGCGCCCCCGCCATGCAGAGTCTTGCCGCCCATCTCGATGCGTTGGCCGCAAAACCCCTCGGCCCCGAGCTGGCGCGGACGGTCGCCGCCCTCACCCGGGCGGCGGTCACCGTGCATGCCACCATCCGCGCCGGCACCGTCCCCGACCTCACCGCCACCGACACGGCGGCCAATGCCAGTGGCGAGACGCAAAAGCCCCTCGACGTCTTCGCCGACGAGACCTTCCTCGCCGCCGCCCGCACCGCGCCGGTCTCGGTCTATGGCTCCGAGGAGCAGGAGCTGCCGGTCCCCTCGGGCGACGGTCCGCTGGCCATGGCCATCGATCCCCTGGACGGGTCGTCCAATATCGAGACCAATATCGCCGTGGGCACCATATTCTCGCTGTTTGCGGCGGGGGACGCGCCTGACCCCGCAGAGGTGTTCCGCCGGTCGGGCACCGAGCAGCTCGCGGCGGGTTTTTTCATCTATGGCGCGCAATTGCTGCTGGTCCTCACCTTCGGCGCGGGCACCGATGTGTTCATCCACGACCCGCAAGCCGATGAATTCCGCCACCACGCCCGATGCACCATCCCCGCGCGGGCCGGCGAATATTCCGTCAACGCCGCCAATCGGCGCCATTGGCCCACCGGCATGCTTGCCTATGTGGACGGGCTGGAACAGGGCGCCGAAGGCCCGCGGCAGCGCGATTTCGGCATGCGCTATGCCGGTTCGCTGGTCGCCGATGGCTATCGCATCCTGCAGCGCGGCGGCATCTTCATCTATCCCGCCGACGCGCGGAAAGCCTACGCGCGGGGCCGGCTGCGCCAGCTCTACGAGGCCAACCCCATCGCCTTCTGCATCGAGCAGGCCGGCGGCGCGGCCACCGATACGCGGCGGCGCCTGCTCGATCTGCCGCCCACCACGCTGCACGCCAAGGTGCCCCTCGCCTTCGGCTCACGCGACGAGGTCGAGGTGCTGGCCACCTACATGCAGGGCGAGTCCTGAATAGAAAAAACCCCCGGAGACCTTGAGGTCCCCGGGTTTTTTTATTGTCCTACGGCCCGCCCCTCAGCGCAGGGCGGTGATCGCCTTGAACAGCCCACGTGTCAGCGGGCTCACATCGTTTTCGTCCACCTCGCCCTTGATGGCTGGCAGCAGCGCCACGGCGAGTTCCTTACCCAGTTCCACGCCCCATTGGTCATAGGCGTTGATGCCGAACAGTTGCGCCTCGACGAAGACGCGGTGCTCGTAGAGCGCGATCAGTCGGCCCAGCGTATAGGGATCGAGCCGGCGATAGGCGATGGTGATCGAGGGGCGGTTGCCGCTGAACGTGCGGTGCGGCGCGATGCGCTCGGCCTCCTCCGCGCTCCTTCCCGCCGCCAGCACTTGCGCCCGCGCCTCGTCCAGCGTGCGGCCCTTGACCAGCGCCTCGCTCTGGGCGAGGCAATTGGCGAGCAGCAGGTCGTGATGCTCGTCCATGCCGCTTTCCTGCGCCGTCGCCGCGACGAGGAATTCGATCGGCACCACGTCGCTGCCCTGATGCAGCAATTGGAAGAAGGCGTGCTGCCCATTGGTCCCCGGCTCGCCCCAGACCAGCGGCCCGGTCGGGCCGGTGACCGGCTTGCCGTCCAGCCCGATGCTCTTGCCGTTGGATTCCATGTCGAGCTGCTGCAGATAGGCGGGAAGCCGGGCCAGCCGCTGGTCATAGGGGATCACCGCGCGCGCCGGATACTCCTGCGCCACCCGGTGCCACCAGCCGGTCAGCCCCAGCAGCATGGGCAGGTTGCGCTCCATGGGCGCGTCGCGGAAATGCTGGTCCATGGCGCGGCCTCCGGCGAGGAATTCGCGGAAACCATGGGCACCTGTGGCGATCATCAGCGGCAGGCCGATGGCCGACCACAGGGAATAGCGCCCGCCCACCCAGTCCCAGAAGCCGAAGCTGCGCTCGGGCGCGATCCCGAAGGCCCGGATCTTGTCGAGCGCCGTGGACACGGCGCAGAAATGCGCCCCCACCGCGTCCTCGCCCAGCGCCGCGACGATGAAGCGCCGCGCCGTCGCGGCATTGGTCATGGTCTCCACCGTGGTGAAGGTCTTGGAGGCCACGATGAACAGGGTGCGGCCCGGTTCCAGCCCCTTGAGCGTATCGGCGATATGGGCGCCGTCCACATTGGAGACGAAATGCAGGCGCGGTCCGTCGTGATAGGGCGCCAGCGCCAGGGTCGCCATGGCCGGGCCCAGATCGGACCCGCCAATGCCGATATTGACCACATCGGTGAAGCGCTCGCCGGTCGCCGAGCGCACTTCGCCCAGCCGAATGCCGGTGGCGAATTCCGACATGGCCGCCAGCACGCGCTCCACGTCATGGCCGACCGGCTTGCCGTCCGTAGCATAGCCATCGGAAATCCGGCCCCTGAGGGCCACGTGCAGCACCGCCCGGTCCTCGGTCAAATTGATGCGCTCGCCCGCGAACATGGCGTTGCGGCGCGCTTCGAGGTCCATGGCCCGGGCATGGGCCATGAGCGCCGCCAGATCGTCGTCCGACAGCGCCGTCTTGGAATAGTCGAGCCGCATGTCCTCGTGCTGGGCCGAAAACCGCGCGAAGCGCTCATTGTCCATTTCGAACAGGGGCGCGATGCCACCCCGCTTGCGCGCCCGCCCGCGATCGATGAGCTGTTCGCGCGCATTCGGCGCGATAGGTGCGATGCTTGCCATGCACAAATCTCCCGGAAAACAACTATGGTGGGGGCGCCCGCCGGGCGGTCCGAACCCTGTCAGGCTTCGAGCCGTTCCTGCACCATCTGGCGCAACGCCCTCAAATCCTTGGCGAACAGGCGGATGCCATCGGCCAGTTTCTCGGTGGCCATGGGGTCTTCGTTCAGCTCCCAGCGGAAGCGCTTTTCGTCCATGGCGATCGGGGCGACCGGCTCGGCGTTCTCGGGTGCGAGGCGCCGCACCAGCTCGCCCTCCTGACCGTCCAGCTCTTCGAGCAGCGCCGGGGCGATGGTCAGGCGGTCGCAGCCGGCCAGCGCGGCGATCTCGCCCACATTGCGGAACGAGGCGCCCATGACGATGGTCTCGATGCCATTGGCCTTGTAGTAACTGTAGATCGCGCGCACCGAAAGGACGCCGGGGTCTTCCTCGGCCGTATAGGTCTTGCCGGTCCGCGCGGCGTGCCAGTCCATGATGCGGCCGACAAAGGGCGAGATCAGGAACACGCCCGCATCGGCGCAGGCAATGGCCTGGGCCAGCGAGAAGACCAGCGTCAGGTTGCAGTCGATGCCCTCGGCCTGGAGGATTTCGGCCGCCCTGATGCCTTCCCAGGTGGCGGCGAGCTTGATCAGCACCCTGCCCCGCCCGATGCCCAGCCGGTCGTAGTCGGCGATGATACGGCGCGCCGCCGCGACCGAGCCCTCGACGTCGAAGGAGAGGTCGGCGTCCACTTCGGTCGACACCCGGCCCGGCACCTCATAGGCCAGCGCCGCGCCCACCGCGATGGCCAGCCGGTCGGCGACGGCGCCCGCCACCGCCTCTTTCGAACCCTGCTGGTTGCCGCCCCAGCGCAGGGCATCATTGAGCTTGTCGGCGAAGGCGGGGCTGGAAATGGCCTTGAGCACGATGGTGGGATTGGTCGTGCAGTCGATCGGCCGATGGTGCCGGACCGCGTCGAGATCGCCAGTATCGGCCACCACCGTGGTCATGGCGCGCAATTGTGCGAGCTTTGAGGCCATGTCTGGTTTCTCCTTTGTGTTCAACACGGTCGAGGCGGTCATCCGAGCCTGGCCTTCAGCCAGCCCAGGCCGTCCTCGGTGTTGCCGGCCGGAATGTATTCGCACCCCAGGGCCCCGCCATAGCCGATCTCGGACAGCACCGTGTCGAGCCGGTCGAAATCCACCGTGCCCGTGCCCGGCTCGTGGCGGCCCGGCAGGTCGGCGATATGCACATGGACGATCCGCGCGGCGTGCTGGCGCAGCGTGGCGTCGAGATCGAGGCCGGTGGAAAGCGTGTGGAAGACGTCGAGCAAGAGGCCCATGTTCGGCGCCCCGACCGCGTCGATGACTTCGGCCGCCCGGTCGGGCGTCGCGATATAATAGTCGGGCACCGCGCCGCTGCTCATCGGTTCGAGGATGATGGTGATGCCGTGTTCGCCCGCTTCCCGTGCGGCAAAAGCGAGGTTTTCGACGTAGCAGTCCCAATGGTCCTGGGTGCGCTGCGCCTCCGGCAGCACGCCGGACATGGCGTGGAGCTTGTCCACCCCGATGGTGCGCGCATAGGCAATGCCCTCGGCGACGCTGCGGCGGAACTCGTCGCGGCGTTCGGGGAAGATGCCGAGGCCCTTTTCGCCCGCGGCCGCATTGCCGGAGCGCAGCCCGAACTGGGTATAGGTCACTCCCGCCGCGGCCAGGAGGGAGGCCATGTCCCCGGCCGGAATGGAATAGGGCGCCGGATGTTCGACCGCCGCAAAGCCGTTCCTGGCCGCGGCCGCCACCCGATCCTCGAGCGGCATTTCGTTGAACATGTAGCCGATGTGAGCACTGTAGGAAAATGTCATTGATGGGGCTCTCCATGCGCCCGGTTCCGCCACGGCGCCAGCGCCGCGGCGGAGAGGTTCGTCGAAGTCAGCGGCCGGCGACGTTCCAGCCGCGGCCATGGTCGCCATAGCCTTCGCAGCCATCGGCGGTGATGGCAACCGTGTCCTCGAGCTTGATGAAGCCGCGCTTGGTGTGGTGCAGCTCGGTCTCGATCGACACCACCATGCCCGCTTCGAGCGGCTTGTCGGCGTGATAGGCGGGATAGGTCGGCACCGCCGTGCTCATCAGCCAGGGAGCTTCGTGGCTCACGATACCCATGCCGTGGGCGGAGAAGAACATCTGCTCGCGGGCCGAGCATTTGGCGAGGGCATCATTGGCCCAGGTGAAGATGTCGCCGCCTATGGCGCCGGCCTTGAGCCCGCTGCGCGCCGCCTGCTGCACCTCCTCAATCTGGCCGAGCAGGTCGATCAGTTCCTGGTCGGGCTCGCTGGTATAGGCCATGCGGCACAGATCGCCGATATAGCCCTTGTAATTGCCGCCCGAATCCAGCGCGAGGGTCTCGCCCTCCTCCCAGATCTTGTCGTAGGGGGCGCGGTTGAAGGCGGTGCCGATATTGGTCAGCGCGTATTCGAACTTCAGCCCGCGCTTGGTCTCTTCCTGGCGCAGCGCCTCGAAAAGGGCGCGCTTGCTGACGCCGGGGCCGTGGCTCTTGATCACCGCGAGCATCGAATCGACCACCTTTTCGGAGGCCTCGCGCATGATGGTCAGTTCCTCGGGCGTCTTGAGGGCGCGCAGGATTTCGAGCGAGAAGGTGGCGTCGACCAGTTCCGCATCGGGCAGCGCGTCCTTGAGGACCGTATAGGCGTCGATGGGCATGAAGCCGACCTCGATCCCCACCCGGCCCTTGCCGCCGCCCAGGCCCTTGAGCATTTCGGCCGCCGCGCCGGCAAAGCCGGGGCTCTTGAAGTTCTTGAGGTCGAGATTGGAGACCCAGAAGGTGCCGAGTTGCTTTTCGTATTTCTCCATGGGCACGCCGACATAGCCAGAATCCAGCGGCCGGCCCTTGAGATAGACGAAGAAGGGCAGGTAGCGGCTCAGCCCGTGCGCGTCCATGTAGTCGTAGAAAAAGAAGCGGTAGCCGCCCAGCAGATACTGGATCGAGTGCTTGGAGGTGACGAGCAGCGCGTCGAGGCCCGCTTCTTCCATCAGCCGGTCGAGCCGGTCGGTGTCGAAGGGGGGCTTGTGCAGCTTGGAAAGGTCCTCGGGCGGGTTGCCCTCTGAATAGGCGAAGCTCATGACGATCCTCTTGTGACTGGGTGCGATGGTTTGAATTTATTGGCCGCCAGGCGGTAAATCAAAACCAGAAGCGCCGTTTTAATGATGTGAAATGAGGCCGGATAAAAAATGCGCCGCAAGACTAAGTCTTGCGGCGCAGCAATTGTCGCGGGGAGATTTACGCGGTTTTCGGGACGCGCGAGCGCACCATGCCCACAAGGCTCATGACGATGACCAGCAGCGCCATGCCGAAGAACAGCAACGCGATGGGCGACAACAGGATCGAATAGCTGTCTCCCGACATGATCATCGCCGTCCGGAACTCGCGTTCCATGGCAGGCCCCAGCACCAGCCCCAGAAGGATGGGAGTGAGCGGGATGCGCGCCTTCTGCAGCAGGTAGCCGAAGAAGCCGACCACGATCATCGAGCCCACATCGAACATGGAGTTGCGCAGGGAATACGAGCCCACCACGCAAAGCACCATGATGGCCACGGCCAGGAGATGCGGCGGGATCTTGAGCGCCTGCACGAACAGGTGCACCCCGAACAGCATGATCACCGTCACCAGCACATAGGCCAGCCCGTAGAACATGTAGAGGCTGTAGACCACGTCCGGGGCCTCGACGAACAGCAGCGCGCCGGGCTGGATGCCGTGGATGAGCAGCCCGCCCAGGATCAGCGCGGTGGCCGGGTCGCCGGGAATGCCGAGGCCGAGCATGGGGATCATCGCCCCGCCGGTCACGGCGTTATTGGCCGTTTCCGGCGCCACCACGCCGCCCATATCGCCCTTGCCCCAGTTCTCGGGGTTCTTGGCCAGGCGCTTTTCCTGCGAATAGGCGAGGAAGGCGGAGATGGTGCCGCTGGTGCCCGGAATGGCGCCGATGACGGTGCCCAATATGCTCGAGCGCAGGATGTTCCAGCGATAGCCCCAGATATAGCCCAGCTTGGGCAGTTCCACCTTCACCGACTTGCCGTCGACGATGGTGCTGCTGCCGCTCTTGTGCTCGAACAGCGTCGAGACCACCTGCGGCACGGCGAAGAGGCCGATCATGGCGACCAGCAGGTCGACGCCCTGTAGCAGGTTGACATTGCCGAAGGTCAGCCGCGACACGCCATCGATGGGGTCCTGGCCGATGGTCATCACCATCAGCCCGATCACCCCGCCGATCAGCCCGCGCACCAGCGATTGCTCGGCCAGCCCGCATATGGTCGCCATGCCGAACACCACCAGCGCGAAGATTTCGGCCGGCCCGAAGGCGAGGGCGACATTGGAGAGCGCCTGCACCGAGGCCACCATGACCAACAGGCTGAACAGCCCGCCCAGGGTAGAGCAGATGGTGGCCATGGCGATGGTGATGCTGGCCTTGCCGGCCTTGGCCAGCGCATAGCCGTCGGCGACGGTGGCCGCCGAGGACGGGGTTCCCGGCACGCCGACCAGGATGGCCGCCACGGTGCCGCCGCTGGCCCCGCCCACATAGGTGGAGACCAGCACGCCGATGGCCATCATGGGTTCGAGGGTGAAGGTGAGCGGCAGGATCAGTGCCAGGGCCATGGTGTAGGTGAGGCCGGGTATGCAGCCGAAGGCGAGCCCGAAAAAGCTCCCCAGCACCAGGGCCAGGAGCGAATGGGGCTCGAAAGCGACCGCGGCCGCCGTCATGAAAGCATCCATGTTAAAACCCCAGTCCGAGTACGCCTGCCGGCAGATAGACGCCGAGCAGTTTGTTCATGAGAAGGTAGAGCCCGAGACCCAGCGTGAGCGAGAGCGCCGCGATGAGGATCCAGGAGCGCAGGCGCAGCACGATGAGGCAGAAGGCCGCCACGCCGATCACAGTCACCAGGAGGAAGCCCAGATACTGCATGCCCACGGCATAGACGATGAGAAAGCCGAAGGTGGCCGCGATGCCCCAGATTTCCTGGGAGAGGCCGGACATATTGATGGCTTCGGCATCGCCATTGCGCACGCGCTTTAATTCCGACCCGGCAAGGCCGATCGCGGACAGGACCATGAGCAGTACGCCCAGCGTCGTGGGGAAACTTCCCGGAGCGACGAACGATCCCGAATATCCCGCCGGGATCGTCGTGGAAGACAGCCAGGTCCAGACTGCCCCGATCAGCAACAGGATCCCGAAAAGGACCCTGTCGCGCCAGATGATGGTCATAGTTCCAGTCCTACCGGTTGTTCAGTCCAAGATCGGTCATGAGCTGGCCGATAATGGCATCGTCGGTGGCGATAAGCTCGCCGAACTCGTCGGCCGGCAGGAAGGCGGGCGTGAAGCCGAGATTGACCGCGATGTCCGCGAACGAACCGCTTTCGGTCGCCGTGCGGGCGAGATCCTCGAGATAGGACACCACCTCCGGCGGCGTGCCTTCCGGAGCGACGAGGCCGCGCCACATGGTGATGTCGAGGCCTTCGGCGCCGGCATCGTGGCAGGTGGGGACGTCCCCGTGTTCGAGCGGCTGGGCGCCGGTCGAGCACAAGAGCAGCAGGTCGCCGCTTCTCAGATGCGACTGGAACTGGCTCTGCCACTGCACCGCGACGTCGATGCGGCCCGACAGCAGTTCAGCCGGAGCGCGGCCTTCGCCATAGGGGACGTAAATCACGTCGAGGTCGAACTTGTCGAACAGGGCGGCAGAGGCGATGTGGGTGAACGAACCGAGGCCGGAAACGCCGACGCGCAGCGGCTGGCCCTGCTCGCGGGCCGCCGCGACCATTTCCTCGAGATTGTCCCAGCCACGGCTCGACTGCACGGCGACCACGGGCACTTCGACGCCGATCTGGGCGATCGGGGTGAAGGCTTCATAGTTGAACGGCAGATTGCCCTGGTAATAGACCGTCGAGATGGAGTTGGAGTTCCAGACGATATTGTATCCGTCCGCCGCAGTCGCCTGGGCGTAGGAATAGCCCACGGCCCCGCCGCCGCCGGGACGCGAAACCGCTACGATCGGCTGGGCCGAAGCGCGCGACATCTCGTCGGACAGCACCTGGCCCACGGTCTGGGCAGAGCCGCCGAACAGGATGGTCATTTCAATGGGTTTGGTCGGGAAATCGGCCTGGGCCAGCGCCATACCCGGCACCAGCAGCACGCCCATGGTGTTTGCCAGCACCAGAGATTTCAGATTGCAGAACGTCATGGCTTTCCTCCTCAGCCTTTTTTAAGTTCATCCGCCCCGTGAGTCCAAAAACACCCTCCGGGTGCGATTCTCAGTTCCAAAACCGTAAGGCCGGCGCTGTGGCGCCGGCCTCTTTTCTTGCTTATTCCGCAGCCTCGACCTGGCGGGCTGCATGGTCGTTGCGCACCACCACCTTGATCGCGTCCTCGATGCGCTCCCTGGCGTAGCGCAGGGCTTCGGGCAGTTCGCGCATGGAGAAGGTGTGGGTGTGGATCAGGGTAGCGTCGAAACGCTTCTGGCGCATGAACGCCTCGGCCCGGTGGGTCGCGGTCTTGCCCTCGCCACGGATGCCATAGACGTAAATGTTGTTGCGCACCAGATAGGCCACGTCGACCGGCACCGCCTCGCTCGGGAAGGCCGCAAGGCAGATCTTGCCGCCGCGGTTGAGCATCTGGGCCGCTTCGTTGACCGCGTTGGGCGCGCCCGAGCATTCGACCACATAGTCGACGCCCTTGCCGCCGGTCAGTTCCCTGACCTTGGCCACCGGGTCTTCGTTGCGCACGTTGATCACGTGGTCGGCGCCGAGCTTCTTGCCGATCTCGAGACGGTTGTCGCGGGTGCCGGTGAGGATCACCGGCTGGGCGCCCAGCGCCTTGGCGACGGCCGCGCCGAGCAGGCCGATCGGGCCCGGTCCGCTCACCACCACGCTTTCACCGGCCACGAGCCCGCCCAGTTCGGTCAGCCCGTACATGGAGGTGCCCGCCGTCACGACCAGCGTGGCTTCCTCGTCGCTCATATTGTCGTCGACGTGGATCAGGGTGTTGATGTTGTTGACCTGGTATTCGCAGAACCCGCCATCGGTGGTGAAGCCGTTGGCCCGATGTCCCTTGTCGACATCGCCATAGTTCTTCCCGTAATTGTGGCAGGAGGTGTACATGCCCTGGCGGCAGCGCTTGCACTGGCCGCAGCCGGCGTGGATTTCCACCGTCACGCGTTCGCCGATCTTGAACTCGTCGACGCCCGGCCCGAGCGCAACCACCGTGCCCATGTATTCATGGCCGGGGGTGAAGTTCTTGTTGAACGGCTCGCCGCCCTGGATCATGGCCGGGGGGCCGTGGTCGATGATCTCGAAGTCGGTGGCGCAGATGGCGACCGCATCGATGCGCACCAGGACTTCCGCCTTCTTGGGCGTGGGGACAGCCTTGTCGACGAGCGTCAGTTCCCCGGGCGAACCCAGGACCCAGGCCTTCATGGTTTCCGGCACCGGATAATCTGCGCTTACGGTCACATTCGATGGCATGGCCATTGAACATCTCCTCCATACAAAGAATGAATACTCTCAGACGACGGCCAGCTTCTTGTCTGGATGTCTTCGGTGTCGCAATGTTGGGGGGAACGACATGTTACCGTCAACGCGCGTCCACCTTCTTTCATCATGTGAAAACCGGGTGGGCGCGGGGACGCGGCGGCGCCGGACTTCTGCTGTCACCGGACGGAAATTTGACGCATGTCAATTGCATCGATTTCGTGCTGACTTATCTTCTGATGGCATCAGGGAGACACCGACATGTATAGCCATATACTCATCGCGACCGACGGTTCGGAGATTTCCACCAAAGGGGTCGATCACGGCCTGAAGCTCGCCAAGGCGCTGGGCGCCCGCGTGACCATCATCACCGTCACCGACTACTGGGCCTCCGGGGCGCTTGCGGCGGCCGGGCCGGCCACCATCGCCGAATATGAGGAATCGGGCCGGCTGGCGGCAGAGGACATTCTGCGCGAGGCCGCCGAGATGGCCAGCCAGAGCGGGGTGACGGCGGAAACCCGGCACATCCCGAATCGCTATGCGGCCGATGCCATCGTCGAGACCGCGCAATCGGCCGGCGCCGATCTCATCGTCATGGCCTCCCATGGCCGCCGCGGCTTCCGCAAGCTGCTGCTCGGCAGCCAGACCAGTGAAGTGCTGACCACCAGCACGCTGCCGGTTCTCGTCGTCCGCTGACGCGACCTTTTCGACATCGGATGGGGGCGGCGTCGCCGCTGCCCCTATCCGTCTTGCCAGGCGCCTATCCCTGGCGGGACGGCACCCGCACCACCAGCCCGTCGAGTTCGGCCCGGATCTTGATCTGGCACGACAGCCGGCTCGTATCCTCGACCTCGAAGGCGAAGTCGAGCATGTCCTCTTCCATCGAGGACGGGCCTCCGGTCACCCCGAACCATTCCTCGTCCACATAGACGTGGCAGGTTGCGCAGGTGCAGGCCCCGCCACATTCGGCCACGATGCCCCTCACCCCGTTGCGGATCGCCGTTTCCATCAGCGTGGCGCCCAGTTCCGCCTCCACATCCCGGCGCGCGCCATCGGGTTCGATGAAGGTGATCATAGGCATGGGTGAGGCTCCGGGGATAAGTTTTTATTGGCCCGGATATAGGTCCGCACCCCGGTGCGCACAAGCGCGACATAATTGGCTAATTACATCGCGCAAGGCGCCGCACGACAGGCAGCGTTCACCCGATATTCGCTAGTCGGCGACCAGCGTCGAGATATAGGCGCACACCTCGTGCACGGCCATGGCGAGGTCGTCCAGCGTCTCGTCCTCGAGGGCGCCATTGGTGCCGAATTCGGCCTCCGCCGCCTCGGCGAGCGCCGCCAGCGTCACCGCGCCGATGCCGCGCGACGCGCCTTTAAGCGTATGTAATCCCAGCGTGATTTCATAAGGGTCGCGGCTGGCCTTGATGCGTTCGAAATAGGCGATCACCTGGGTTTCGAACATGCGCAGCACTTCGCATTCGAGCCCGCGATCGCCGAGAGTTTGCCGCGCCAGATGCACCAGATCGATGGGCCGGTTGGTCCGGTCGATGCGCGGGGAATCGAGCCCCTGCCAGGCTGCTGGTTCGACCATGAAATGCACCCGCTCCACGCCGGAAAAAACTGCTCGCCGCACTTTATGCGAGGCTCCATGAAAACTCTCTTAACCCTCGAAAACCACTCGATTTTCTTAACAAGGCGTATGGAGGAAAAAAGTCGTTAACGGTCTTTTAATAAAGATTTCAGTACCCGCGCCAAACCGTGTATAAGGATATGTTAGAGCAGAAGACGGACTCCCGGTCCGGCGATGGCAGGTAAAGCGGAAGAGCTCCCGCAAGTCATTGCCGCAATTGCCGTTTTCTGAGTGCGGCGCTTTGAGTAAAAAGAGTATTGTGAGTATGGCGAACAAGTCGACCCCCCCCAAGGACGATCCGGCAGCGCTCGCGTTTTCCGCTGTCGAAAACGCACTGAAGGACTCGATCTTCTCAATGGACGACAAGCCCGCCCGCAAGGTCGAAAGCCAGCCCGCCAGGCAGGAGGCGCGCCGCGACACCCGCAAGGAAAACCCAACGAATACAGAGCGTTTGCGTGCCGCCGACAAGATCGCGGCCCAGGCCTCATCGGTCGCCAATGATGACCGCTCGCCCGCCGCTTCGGGCCTTTTCTCCTTCCAGACCCGCGCCTCCAACGCCCCCATCTGGGTGGCCATCGCCGCCTCGGTTCTGTGGCTGGCCGGGGTCGGCCTCATCGCCTCCCTGCGCTATTCGGGCCAGTTCGCCGATGGCCTGACCCTGGGCGAGTTCGTCCAGAGCCTTGATTTTGCTGCGCTTGCGGCCATTGCCTGCCTGCCGGTGCTGGCGATGATCTCCATCGCCTTCCTCGTGCGCCGCGCCCAGGATCTCCGCCTCGCCGCCGCCTCGATGACCCAGGCCGCCATGCGGCTGTCCGAGCCTGAATCCTCGGCCGCGCACAAGATCGCCACCGTCGGCCAGGCCGTCCGCCGCGAGGTCAACGCCATCGGCGACGGGCTCGAACGCGCCCTCTCGCGGGCCGGCGAACTCGAGGTCATGGTCCACAACGAGGTGACCGCCCTCGAGCGCACCTATTCGGACAACGAGACCCGCATGCGCCAGCTGATCGAGGAGCTATCGAGCCAGCGCGAGTCGGTGGTCACCAATTCCGAGCGCATGCGCGACGCCATCGTCGCCCTGCACGGCAACATGTCGACGGAGATCGACCAGATCGGCACCACGATCACCGACCGGCTGCGCACCGCCGGGACCGAGATCACCGGCGCCATCGCCGAGCGCGGCAACGCCGTCGCCCAGTCGATCGAGGAGGCCGGCACCACGATCGAGACCACCTTCGAGCGCCGCAGCCAGGCCTTCACCGAGGCCGTGGACAGCCGATCCGCCGACCTCATCGCCGCGCTGGACGATACCGCGAGCCGCCTCGATACGACGCTGGGCGACCGCACCGAAACGCTGACCAGCGCCATCACCAGCTCCACCGAGCGCCTCGACGCCACCCTGTCGGGCAGCGCCGAAAGCGTCCATAAGGCGCTGGAAGGGCATGCCGATCTCATCGAATCTGCCCTCACCGACACCACTGGCCGCCTCAATTCCCTGCTCGACGAGCGCACGGGTGCCCTGTCCTCCGCCCTCGAAAGCGGCACCAGCGCCCTGGCCGACACCCTCGGCAGTGGCGTGGGCAAAATCGAATCCGCCTTTGGCGATCGCACCGACCGGCTGGCCGCTTCGCTCGACGAACGCGCGCTTTCGCTCTCGGAATCCGTCGATGCCCGCATCAACAGCCTCGTCAACGCCCTGGATTCCCAGACCATTGCGTTCTCGGCGGTGGTCGATGAAAAATCGGCCTCCCTCGGGGACATGCTCAAGGATTCGACTGATTCCATCCTCGTCGATTTCTCGCGCCGTTCCGAAACTCTCGGCACCACCTTCGCCGCGCTGGGCGACCGGATTTCCAAGGACATCCTCACCCGCTCCGAAGACGCGGAAGCCGCATTGGGCCGCATCACCGACCGCCTGGATGAAACCTTCTCCATCCAGGCCAACGCGCTGGAAAGCCAGATCCAGTCCATGAGCCTGCGCCTCGACGGCGCCTTCGAAGACTCGGCCGAACGCAGCCGCGAGGTCCTGACCCGGGCCGGGGCCGACACCCTCAGCCAGCTCAATGCGCGCATCGACGAGATTTCCGTGGTCCTCGACGGCCGGATCGGCCAGGTCGACGCCATTGTGGGCGACAAGGGCGAACGGCTCATCGCATCCCTCGATGCCCATACGGGCGAAATCGCCGAGCGCAGCGCGCGGCTCGAAACCACGCTGGACGAAAAGGGCCGCGCGATCAGCCAGACGCTGGAGACCGGAAGCGAACGCTTCGCGGCGCTGGCCGAGGCCCGCACCGACGCCCTGCGCGAAACCCTCGACACCCGCACCGAAACCTTCGCTTCGGCCATCGAAAGCCGCACCGACGCCCTCAATTCCGCCCTGGAAGCGGGCACCGAGACCTTCGCCTCGCTCGCCGACGCGCGCACCACGGCGCTCGGCGACACGCTCGCCACCCGCACGGACGCCTTCGCATCGGCCATCGACCTGCGCACCGATGCCCTGTCCTCGGCTCTCGATACGCGGGCGGATTCGCTGAACGCGTCGCTCGACATCCATACCGAAGCCCTCACCTCGACCCTCGACAGCCGCACCGCACAACTGACCAGCGCGCTCGATGCGCGGGCCGACCAGTTCGGCTTGGCCATCGAAAGCCGCACCGATGCGTTCACCTCCGCCATCGACACGCGGACCGACGCCCTGGCTTCGGCGCTGGACGAGCGCGCCAGCCGGCTCGCCGCCCAGTTCGACGGGCGCACCCAGCAGATGACCTCGGCCATTGACGATCAGGTCAACAGCCTTGCCGCGGCCCTGGACGAGCGCACCGGGCAGCTTGCGGCCAGCCTCGACGGGCGCACCGAGCGCTTCACCACCAGCCTGGACGAGCGGGCCGAGCGTCTCGACGCCAGCCTCGACGGCCACGCCGAACGGATTACGACGGCAATCGAGGCGCGGACCGACCGGCTCGATATCCATCTCCACGGCCATGCCGAACGCCTGGCCGCCGCCCTCGACGAGGGTGTCAGCCGTCTCGATGCCGGCCTTGACGGCCGCACCGAGCGCTTCACCTCGGCCATCGACAGCCGTACTCAGGCCCTGACCTCGGCGCTCGACGAGCGCACCGGCCAGTTCACCTATGCGCTCGACAGCCGCACCGACCAGTTCAATTCGGTTCTCGATGGCCGCGCCGAGCAGTTCACCTCCGCGCTGGACCGGCGCAGCGAAGAGCTCACCTCGGCGCTTGACGCCCGCACGGCCCAGCTCGACACCACCATTTCGGCCCGCACCACCCAGCTCGACGACACGCTGGCCGAGCGCTCCAATGCGATGAATTCCATGCTCGACATCACCTCGAGCCAGCTGTCGGAAACCCTCACCGAGCGCACCCGCTATCTCGGCGGCGTGGTCGACGATGCCGCCCTGCGCCTCGAACGTTCGATCGGCGAGCGCGCCAATGCGCTGGAAACGGCGCTCGACGAGAAGTCGGCGCATATGTCGGAAACCATTGCCTCGCGCACCGGCGAACTGTCGGGCGCCATGGAGGCCTCAGGCGAAAAGTTCCGCTCGACCGTGGATTCCAGCCTCACCCAGGTCACCGAGACCATGGAGAGCCGCACCACCCAGGTCTCCCAGCTCATCGAAGGCAAGGTGGCCGAGGTCAATTCCAATATCGGCCGCGAGATCGACAGCGCCGTGTCCCGCATCGCCGATGCGGAGAGCGGGGTCACGGCCCGTATCGACCGGGCGGCCGACTCCGTCGGCCAGAGCGCCCGCGACGCCGCCGATCTAGTGGAATCGCGGCTCACCGAAGCCCGCACGGCCATCACCGAAATGGTCGATGACCGCCTGGGCACCCTGCCCGAGGCCATCACCACCCGGGCCGAAATCACCGCCGAGCGCCTGGCCGGCCTCAACGAGGCCATCCACGGCACCATCGGCGATTCCATGCGCGACCTCGAGGCTGGCGCCGACCGGATCGAATCGACGCTCACCAACTCGATCCACAGCGCCATCGGCCAGTCCATGGCCGATCTCGAATCCGGCGCCTCGCGCATCGAAACCGTGCTCAACGACAAGCTGGCCAATGTCACGGCCAACATATCGGCCGATGTCGAGCAGACCACCATGCGGATGGACGCCGTAGTCCGCAAGGCCATGGAGGAGCTGCGGACCGCCGCCGTCCATATCGAGGATCTGGTCGAGGTCCGCGCCGTCAATACGGCCGACGAGCTGGGCCGCAAGGCCTCGGAAATCAACCGCATCGTTTCCGAGCACACCGACAGGTTCGCCGATCTCATCGACAGTAAGCAGAACCAGCTGACCAAGGCCCTGGGCGGCCAGACCAATCTCCTGCGAGCCGCGCTCGAAGCCAATGCGCGCGACAGCGAGGAGATCATGGCGGAATCGACCAACCGCATCCAGCACGAGGTCACCGAGTCGCTGCGCAAACTCAACGACGCGAACCTGCTGCTGCAGCGGGTTCTCGAATCCTCCACCGGCAATCTTGCCCGCCTGCAGGGCAATGTCGCCGAGCAGACCACCTCCTATTCCAACGCCGTGCGCGATGCTCTGTCGGGCACCGAGGAAGCCGGCACCATCATGGGCCAGCACGTCGAGGCGCTGCAATCGACCATCGCCTCGATGCTCGATCAGTTCGGCCAGATGTCGGGCAGGCTGCGCACCGAAACCGGCGAATTCACCCATGCGGCGGCCAATCTCGCCGAGGTTTCCAACTCCACCATGGACACCCTGGAAAACCGCCGCGGCGCCATGGATTCGCTGGCCGAGGGCTTTGCCGCGCGCACCGAGGAAATCGACGGCCGCCTGCGGGGCTTTGCCCAGTCGATCGCCGAGACCGTCAACCAGACCGAGCGCCGCCTGATCACGGCGCGCAAGGCCATGGAAGACGCCCTCTCCTCCACCTCGGACGAGGTCACCGGGCAGATTTCCTCCATCGGCGACCTAGCTTCCACGGAAGGCCAGCGGGCCAGCCAGGCCCTGCGCCAGACCCAGTCCGAACTGCTGGCCGATATCGAGCGGGCCTATGCCGACGCGACCCGCCGGTTCACCGACACCGCCGACGCCATGCGCATGACCGCATCCCAGCTCGGCCAGGAGCTCGAGGCGACCCGCAACGAATTGCAGCGCTCCGTGCTCGACCTGCCGGAAGAAACCCGTTCCAGCGCCGCGGCCATGCGGCGCGTGGTGGCCGAGCAGATCGAGGCCCTGGCCGAGCTCAACGCCATCGTCCGGGCGCAGCCGGGCACCCATGACGTGTCGGGCGGTTCCGCTCCGCGCACGCCCTCGGCCCGGCTTTCGGCTCCTGCCGCCCCGCGTCGGGTCGAACCGCAGGCGCCGCGCCCTGCCCCGGCCCGCGAGCCGGAGCAGCCGCGCCAGCAGGCCACGGTCACCATGGCTTCGCGCCCTGCCGAGGCTCCCAAGTCGCCGTCCGAACGGCTCAATGAAGCCCTGGTGCAGTCCCGCGCCCAGCAGGCTCCGGCCGCCCAGTCCCAGGCGCCGCAGGAAGGCGGATGGCTGCGCGACGTGCTGCGCAATGCCTCGGCCAGCCAGGCCGGCACGCAGCGGCCCATGAACCTGTCGAGCCTCACCGAGGACATCGCCCGCGCCATCGACAGCGATGCTCTGGCCGCGGCCTGGAACCGGTATCAGGACGGCGAATCCGGCGCTTTCAACCGGCGGCTCTACACCATCACCGGCCAGTCGACCTTCGACGAGGTCCGCCGCCGCCTGCAGCGCGATGCCGAGTTCAGCCGCACAGCCAGCGCCTATATGAGCGAGTTCGAGCAATTGCTCGGGGAAGCCGCCAACGGGCCGAACAGCATGCAGGCCACGTTCGGCCAGCTCACCTCCAACCGGGGCAAGGTCTATACCATGCTGGCCCATGCCAGCGGCCGCCTGAGCTGATCCTCGCAAACCCCAAACACAGGAAAGGCGGCCGATGGGTCGCCTTTTTTCGTTCCGGGTGCCGCTTCCTATTGGGTCGCGCGCAATCGCCCCAATCCGCGGCGCTTGCGCGGCGGGGCGCTCATGTCCTTCCAGCGGATCAACTCGAACGCGCCGTCATGTTCCTCGACGATGGCCGTGCAGCTTTCTACCCAGTCGCCGGAATTGATGTAGTGGATTCCGAACTTGTGGTGCATGGTCGCGTGGTGGATATGGCCGCAGATCACGCCGTCCACCTCGGTATTGCGCGCCTCGAGCGATAGCGCCTGCTCAAACCGGCCCATCACGCTGACGGCGTTCTTGACCTTGCGTTTGGCCCAGGCCGACAGCGACCAGTAGGAGAGGCCCAGCCGGCGGCGGATCCAGTTGACGGGCACGTTGACGGTGAGGGCGAAATTATACGCCCAGTCCCCGATATGGGCGAGCCATTTGGCATTGGCCACCACCACGTCGAACTGGTCGCCATGGATCACCAGATAGCGCTTGCCGTCCGCGGTGATGTGCACCATGCGGTCGACGATCTCCACGCCGCCGAAATAGGTGCCCAGATAGTCGCGCAGGAACTCGTCGTGATTGCCGGGGAGGTAGACCAGGCGCGCGCCGGCCCGGGCCTTGGCGAACAGCAGGTTGGCCAGGGCGTCATATTCGGGTGGCCAGTTCCACTCTTTCTGCAACCGCCAGCCATCGATCAGATCGCCAACGATGTAGATCGTATCCGCATCGTGGAGTGCGAGAAACTTGAGCAGTTCTTCGACCTGGATGGTTTGCATGCCGAGATGGACATCGCTGATGAACAACGCCCTCACATGCCGAACCGGCCTGGTGTCTTCCATTAACTCGGCGCCCTTATCTGCTCGCTCAAGCTCGGTGGTCGCACACTAGACGAGGCCAGGGAGCAAGACAAAACCGTTTCCCGCTTCCCACGGCATTCGGCCTGGCAATGTGGCCAATGGGAAACAGGTGCGGCCCGTCCCCCCGGTTACGGCATGATCCCCAGCCGGCGCTTGAGGGCAATGATCCGCCCGTAGCTGGCCTCGATCAGGCTGGCAAACCGGGGGTCCTCACCCGCCTTCTCGACCAGGATCGCATGGATTTCCGTACCGAGTTCCGGGTCGTAGGCGACGGTGTTGGAAAACAGCAATATGTCGTTTCCGGCCGCCACGGCGCGCACCACGGTCTCTTCGAGGTCGAATCGCGAGCGGATGGCGCCCATCTCCAGATCGTCGCTGATTACCACGCCCTCGAAGCCAAGCTCGCCGCGCAGCACTCCGGCAATCCAGTGCGGCGACAGGCTGGCCGGCAGTTGCAGGGCATCTCCATCCTGCCACTCGGCGTTGAAGAGATGGGCCACCATGATCATGTCCGCCAGCCCGGCTCCAATCAGCGCGCGATAGGGATCGAGCTCGCTTTCCTGCCACACCTCGGTCACGTCCACGAAGCCGTCATGGGTGTCGCCGGTACTCGATCCATGTCCCGGGAAATGCTTGAGCGCCGTGCCCATGCCGGCCGCGTGATGCCCCTCGATAAAGGCTCGCGCGAAGGCGGTCACCGTCTCCGCATCGCTGCCATAGGCGCGCTCATATCGGGCGATGATCGGGTTGGCGGGATTGAGGTCGAGATCGACCACAGGGCCGAAATTGACGTTGAACCCTTCTCTTGCCAGGTTTCGTCCCAATTCGGCATAGATCGCACGCGCCGCCTCGGGTCCCTGCCGGGCCACCGCCGCCGCCGATGGGATTTCCGCAAAGCCCACGGCCCGGGTCAGGCGTTCGATCTGCCCGCCCTCCTGATCCAGCGCGATGAAGGGCGGCAGCCAGGGCCGCGCCGCAACCAGCGCGCCATTGATCGACCGGATGGCCGGAAGGCTGGCGACATTGGTGCGCAGATACATGACCCCGCCGATCTCGCCGCGCCCGATCTGCTCGCGCACGGCGCGCACGCCGGCATCGGTGACCGCATCGCCATTAAAGCCCAGCATGATCATCTGGCCCGCCATGTCCTCGATGCTCTGGGCGTGGAGGCCGCCGGGGGCGATGATCAGGACCAGGGCGAGGAGAAACCGCCGGTATATACGCATGCTCATCCAATCGGTGTCTGGAGGGCCAGAATGGCGCGATTCTGCGACTGCTCCAAACTCTCGCCGGCCAGTGTGGCCGAAATCAGCTCCGCAGGTCCCGCGCCAGCCGGTCGGCTTCCTCATCGTCGAGGATGGCGACGATCTCCTCGGCCGGGCCCGGGCGGGCGAAAAGGAACCCCTGCCCCGTCCTGCATCCGGCCAGCCGCAGCAGCCAGGCCTGGTCCTGGGTCTCGATGCCCTCGGCGATGACGTGCTTGCCCAGCGATTCCGACAGCATCAGCACCGTGCGGACGATGGCCGAGGCCTCGAGATCCTCGGGCAGGCCGCGCACGAAGCTCTGGTCGATCTTGATCGTATCCACCGGCAGACGCCCGAGATAGCTCAGCGAGGAATAGCCGGTTCCGAAATCGTCCAGGGCGACGCTCACGCCCATGGCGCGCATCTGCGCCAGCTTCTCGGTTGCATTGGAGGTTTCCGCCACCAGCAGGCTTTCGGTGATTTCCACGCAGAGCCGTCCCGGCGGCAGTCCCGATTGCTCCAGCGCCGCGCGGAGATCGCCGACGATGTCGCCGAAATCGAACTGCATGGGCGAGATATTGACCGAAACGCGCAGCGGGGTCGCCCAACCGGCCACTTCGCGCGTCGCCGTGCGCAATATCCAACGTCCCAGGTCGATGATCAGCCCGGTATGCTCGGCGACTGGGATGAATTCGGCCGGCGGGACATTGCCCAATTGCGGATGCACCCAGCGCGCCAGGGCTTCGACGCCGACGATCCGGCGGGTTTCGAGATCGACCTGCGGCTGGTAGTGCACGCGGAACTCACCATTGGAGAGCGCCGCCCGCAGGGCCACTTCCATGTCCTGCTTGATCTTGATGCGGGTGTCCATATTGGCGGCGAAAGCCGTCGCCGTATTGCCGGGCTGGTCGCTGGCGATGGACAGAGCAAGATTGGCATGGGTGATGATGGCTTCGGGATTGAAGCCGGACAGGTCCGAATCGCTCATCCCGACGCGCGCACCGACGATCGCGTGATGGCCGTCGAGATGATAGGGACGAGCGATTTCCTCAATGAGCCGGTCGGCGAACTTGGCGCCCTCCGCGCTGCCCACCAGGCCCGGCCGCAGCACCGCGAAGGCATTGCCCTCAAGCCTCGCCACGCACAAGGGCCCCATCAGTCCCAGCCGCGCGACCACCTGCTTGAGCAGCGCATCACCATAGGCATGGCCGAGCGTGTCGTTGACGGTCTTGAGGCGGGAGAGCCCGATCAGGAACACGCTGGCGCCTTTGGCCCGTTCCGTTGGCAGGCTGAGCAGGGCGCTCAGATCCTTCACCAGCTTGACGCGCGAGGCTGCGCCGGTCAGCGGATCGTGTTCGGCCAGATAGGCGAGACGATCGGCGGCGCTCTTGCGCTCGGAGACATCGCGGAAGGTGAGGCAGGCGACCCGGCCGATGGCAGACTGGTCGGCGCCGTCGACCTCGGACAGCGTGACGACGAATTCGATGACGCGATCCACCCCGTTGCAGGGAATGATCATCTCGGCCACCTCGTCCATGGCCAGCCCGCTGCCGATCGCCCCCTCGAGGGCGCGGCGGAAGGCCTCGGGCAAGACCGCCTCATAGCGGCTGCCGATGAGGTTCGGCCCGATCAGGGTCTCGGCGAGTTTGCTGGCCGCCCGGATGGTTCCGCTGCGGTCGATGACCACCACGCCGTCGAAATTGTCGGCCACCACCCGTTCGAGCAGGCCGCGTATGGAATCGCGTTCCTGCGCGGCATGGTCGAGCGAGCGCCCCCGATCCTCCAGCTCATGCCAGAAGGCAGCGACGATAAAGCCGAGCTGGGCGATATGGACGCCGGCGGTGTCGAGCAGCAGCGCCGAATGCACCTGCAGCACCAGGGCGGTGAACTCGATGACGCCGGCATAGGCCGCCGATCCCAGGATCGCCGATTGCAGCGCCATCCTTGGGCGCAACAGGATGAAGACCAGCGCTCCCAGGATGATGATCGCCCCGGTTGCCGCCGCGCTCATGTCCCGCAGCATGCGCTCCTGGCGGATGGTTTCCGCCGCCAGCAATTGCATCGCCGGGGTGGACAGCACGCCATAGCGCGGTGCCGCATGGCTCGATTGCTGGTCGTAGCTGGGATGACCGACAACGACCTGCCGTCCGAGAAAGGCCTCGGGCGCTAAGCGGCCGCTCGTGACGTCGGCGAGGGCAATGCGCGGCACGCTCGACAGGTCGATGGAAAAATCGACGAGGAAGGTCTGGGGGCCGAGGATCTGATATTGCGGATTGAGCGCCGTCGCCATGGAGCTGATCACCCAGCCATCGCTGAGCATGCGCGTGCTGTAGCGCTCAAGGCCCGGTCCCGCCGCTGTGGTGGCATCCACCGCCACGGGCGTGGCGAGGGCCGCGGCCCGGTCGTCGGGCAATACGAGCCTTTGCGTGCCATCGGCGGCTTCGCGCTGCACCGCGACGGTGTGCACCCGTCCCTCGGCAGCGGCGAGGGATGCGAGCAGCCGCTGCCCGCCCTGCCCGGTTTCGATGTCCAGAGCGGGAATGTCCAATATGATCGTCGTGGCCCCTTGCGCGACCATGATGTCGATCGCCCGGGCCAGTTGTCCTTGCGAGGCATCGCGCGCCGAACGGGCCTGCATGCCGCCGGCGCCGACATCGATGAAGACGATCTCACCGCTGGCCGGGCGCGAGGTCAGGTTGAAGCGCATGTCGCGCAGGGCGCCGTCGAGCGGCGCGAACCAGCCCCCCGCAACGCCCCAGAGACTGAAGACGCATACGGCGGCAAGAACGGCGATTTGCAATGTCCGCGTCACCAGCCCAGTCGCCCCGGTTCGGGCTGTCCTTAGAGGACAACCTCGCCTTGGAATACGGCCGCAGAAGTGACCGACTCCTCTGCGACGCTAGCCGAACTGGCCTGAATATCTGGTAAAGACGGGCGGGGCCGCCATGGCCGCTCCGCCCGCAGAGACAGCCGTTCTAACGGTTTTTCCGGTTTGCGATGAGATCGTCGACCACGGCCGGATCGGCCAGGGTCGAAGTATCGCCCAGCGAGCCGTAATCGTTCTCGGCCACCTTGCGCAGGATGCGGCGCATGATCTTGCCCGAGCGGGTCTTGGGAAGGCCGGGCGCGAACTGGATGCAGTCGGGGCTGGCGATCGGCCCGATCTCCTTGCGCACCCAGTTGCGCAATTCGGCGGCAAGCTCATCGGACGCCGGCTCGTCGGCCATCAGCGTCACATAGCAATAGATGCCCTGCCCCTTGATCTCGTGCGGGAAACCGACCACCGCCGCTTCGGAGACCTTGGGATGGGCCACCAGGGCGCTTTCCACTTCCGCCGTGCCCAGCCTGTGCCCCGAGACGTTGAGCACGTCATCGACCCGGCCGGTGATCCAGTAATAGCCGTCCTCATCGCGGCGGCAGCCGTCGCCGGTGAAGTAGAATCCCTTGTATTGCTGGAAATAGGTTTCCTTGAAGCGCTGGTGGTCGCCCCAGATGGTGCGCATCTGGCCCGGCCAGCTGTCGGCGATGGCCAGCACCCCCGAGGCCTCCCCCTCCAGCACCTTGCCGCTTTCGGGGTCGAGCACCGCCGGCTGCACGCCGAAGAACGGCTTGGTGGCCGAGCCCGGCTTGGTGGGGATGGCTCCTGGCAGGGGCGAGATCATGAAGCCCCCCGTCTCGGTCTGCCACCAGGTATCGATCACCACGCACCGCTCGCGCCCGACCTTGCGGTGATACCACAGCCAGGCTTCGGGATTGATCGGCTCGCCCACCGAACCGAGCAGCCGCAGGCTGGAGAGATCGGCCCTCTCGACGAACTGGTCCCCGGCGCCCATCAGGGCGCGGATCGCAGTGGGAGCGGTATAGAAGATATTGACCTTGTGCTTGTCGACCACCTCCCAGAAGCGCCCCGCATCGGGGTAGCTGGGCACGCCCTCGAACATCAGCGTGGTGGCGCCATTGGCCAGCGGGCCATAGAGGATATAGCTGTGCCCGGTGACCCAGCCCACATCGGCGGTGCACCAATAAATCTCGCCGTCGCGATAGTCGAAGGTCAGTTCATGGGTCAGGGACACATAGACCAGATAGCCGCCCGTGGTGTGCAGCACGCCCTTGGGCTTGCCGGTCGAGCCCGAGGTGTAGAGGATGAACAGCGGGTCCTCGGCGTTCATCGGCTCGGGATCGCAAACCGGGTCGACGCCCGCAGCAGCCTCGTGCCACCAGACGTCGCGGCTGCCCTTCATGGCGATGGGGCCGCCGGTATTGCGGATCACCAGCACCTTTTCCACCCCGGGGCAGTCTTCGAGCGCCACGTCGACATTGGTCTTGAGCGGCACCGACTTGCCGCCGCGCCGCCCCTCATCGGCGGTGATCACCACGGCGCTGTCGCAGTCATTGATCCGCCCGGCCAGCGCATCGGGGGAGAACCCGCCGAACACCACCGAGTGGATGGCCCCGATCCGCGCGCAGGCCAGCATAGCATAGGCGGTCTCGGGAATCATCGGCATGTAGATGGTTACCCGATGGCCCTTCTTCACCCCCAGGCCCTTGAGCACATTGGCGAAGCGGCACACCTCATCGTGCAATTGCCGATAGGTGATGTGCCGCGCCTCGGCTTTGGGATCGTCAGGCTCGAAGATGATCGCCGTCTGGTCGCCGCGGGTTGCCAGATGCCGGTCGATGCAGTTGGCCGCGACGTTGAGCGCACCATCCTCGAACCATTTGATCGAGATGTCGGGCCATTCGAAGCTGGTGTTCTTGACCTTGGTGAAGGGCTTGATCCAGTCGATGCGCCGCGCCTGTTCCCCCCAGAACCCATCCGGATCGGAAACCGAGCGGGCGTACTGGGCCCCATATTGCTCGGCAGTCACATGGGTTCGGGAGACGACGGCCTCCGAGGGAACAAAAACGGCTTCGGAACTCATCGTGCATCCTCCTATGCTGCCTTGGCCGTTGTCTTACTCCAGCCCTTCCCTGCGGGACAAGAGTGGTATTCCGGTTTCGTGGACGCCCCCGCTCACGGTTTCTTAGGCCTCGCCCGCCATACTGCCGGGCATCCGAGGGGATTTGCCATGACAGACGTGCAGATGACTTCCCGTCCGGCGACCTATGCCGATATCGACGCGATCCATCGCGAACTGATGGAACTGATCGACTCCATGCCCTTTTACGGCGACCGCTTCAAAGCCTATGAAAAGGCGCGGCTGGACAAGACCTTCCTGCGCACGCTGCTCGAAATCGACCCCTGGCACATCATGCTGTTCGAGGCCGATGGGGAGACCGGCGGGTTTTCCATCTCCGGACCGGCCAACGGGACGATCTTCCAGTACTGGTCAACGATCTATCCCGCCCATCGCAAGACGCCGCTCAGCCGCTTCGGCATGGAAGCCTTCATCGCTCATTTCGACAATAATCGGTTCCACAAGGTGTCCACCTTCACCCGCCCGGAGAACCGTCCGGCGCTCGCCCTTCTGAAACGCTTCGGCTATCGCGAGACAGCCCTGCTCGAAGATCATATTTTCGGCGAGGACTATCTCATCATGGAGCGCAAGTTCACCAAGGCGATCGAGGGCTATGACAATGGCGTTGCCCTGCCCTTCGCCAAGCGCCTCAAGCTCAAGCTCAGGGCGCTGACGGACCGCTGAACGGTCAGGCGGCCGCCATGGGGCGGAAGCGGGCGAAGATCGACACGTCGATATTGACCCGGCGCAGAGCGATCAGCCACAGCGACACCGACCACAGCGATATGGCCACGAAGGCGGAGACGGCCGCTCCCATGAGGCCGAAGGGCGGCACCAGCAGGTAATTGCCCACCACCAGCGCCCCCAGCCCCAACCAGACCGCCGGCAGGCTGGCCCAGGGCCGGTCATGCATCGAAAGCACCAGCGATGCGGGTCCGAAGGCGGCCCGCACCACGAGGCCGAGGCAGAGGATCGCCACCGGCAGGCTGCCCTGGGCGAATTCCTCGCCGAAGATAGCCAGCACATAGGGGCCGAACACGAGGACCCCCACGAACAGCAATCCGGCCAGCGCCGTGGCGACCAGATTGGCCTCTCCCATCCGCTTGCCGAACGCGCCGCGATCGGCATCGCGCTCGGCGTCGAACATGTTGGGCAAAGTGAGCGCATAAACGGCTACAACGCCGAACGAAGCCAGCGCAAAGATCCTTGTGCTCACCCCGAAGATCGCCAGTTCATCGCGCCCGAGCAGGTCGGCCAGGAGGATGAGGTTGATATCGAAGAAGTAATCCGAGGCCAGGGTGACCAGCACCCAGGGCGTCGCGAACCGCCACCAGCGCCGCGGCTCGTGCTTCCGCCATTGGTCTCCCACCGGCACGGCGCTCACCGCGCGGTGCACCGTAACCGTCTGTAAAGCAAAGAGAACCAGCAGGAAGCCGGCCAGAACCCATAGCATCAGCGCCATGTCGGGCCCGGCGACGAACACCGCGACGAGGGCGAACGCCGCCAGCGTCAGGACGGGGCGAAACAGCATGTCCGGCAGATAGCCGGCCATGGGACGCTTCAGGCCCACAAGGGTCGTGGCGCTGACATAGGTCATGCCGGAGGCGATGCCGATCAGGGCCGTCGGCACCCATAGGGCGCGCAAATGCGTGCCGCCCTCGCCCATCAGGAAGGTGATTGGCCAGCCGACGACCAGGACGATCGCACCAACCCCGAACAGATGCAGATAGGAGCGCCGCACGAAGCGCCGCAAATGCACGCCTTCGCCGCGCGAGGCATATTCGGCGGTGAAATAGGTGCTGACGGTCTGGAACCCCAGCGGCATGATCACGGCCATGATGTTGGTCGCGGCGATCACCAGCAGAAAATCGCCCAGCGCCCCGGCGCCCCAGACCCGCGAGATCGCCGCCTGGACGAAAAAGATGAAGCCGGCGCCGAAAATGCGCAGCCCGAAGATCGCTACCGATTTGGACGCTAGTTTACCCGCAAGCGACATGAACGCTCCTCTCGCGCCGAATTATTCCGCACGCCCGACGCGCTGGCGCAGGCGGCGCATCACGTTGAGCCGCAGCACCAGGATGCGGTCGCGGCCCCGCATCAGGCCTTCCCGCGCCTTATAGGCCAGCATGCCGGCCGCCCGCGCCCGCCAATGGGAGGCATAGTTCATCACCGGCGGCAGGGGGCTGATATGGCCCGCCTCGCCGACCATCCCGCTCTTGAACTGATGCAGGCCGGCAAAGCCGTCCGTTCCGCCCAAATCGTAGAATTGGGCTGTGCTGTTCTCGCGCAGCCAGGTGATGACGTGCCAGTGGAGGAAATAGCCGGCCCGCAGGGCGAGCGCCGAATCGGCCGTCGCGCCGTAGAGATAGCAGGCCGTCCTCCCCCGGGTGAAGATGATGCCGCCGGCCACCGTCTCGTCGCCCTTGCTGACGAAGAACAATTCGGGCCGGGCCGTTCCGTCGGGCATGGCCATCAGCGCATCCACCGTGTCGATGGCGGAAAAGTCGGGAAACATCTTGCGCGCGCTCATCATGCGATACAGCGTGAAAAAGCGCCCGAGTTCTTCCGGCCCCGCATGCTCGAAGCGCAGGCCGGCCTTCATCGACTTGCGAAGATTGTAGCGCCATTTCTGCGCGAATCCGGCGAGGCGCGTGTCGTCGTCGACGCCGAGGTCGACCACATAGCGCTGCGGATATTGGACCCCCACTCCCGACACGAACCCCCGCGCCGCCAGCAGGGCTTCCAGGCGATTGCCCGGCCCCTTTTCGACCTTGGGCATGATGGAGACCATCATGCCGCGCCGGTCGGCATATTCGTCGACCAGGGCGGCAACCATCTCGTCGATGGTGCGCGCCGCATTGGGAGCGGTTTCCTTGGCGAGGATAGGACCCCATTTGACCAGCGCGATGGTCGCCAGCCCCAGCGGCAGGCGCTGCAGCATGACGAGGGCCCCGCCCACCACCTCCCCGCCGGACACGAATTCGACCGGCTCGAGGTCCACCCCCGGCCAGCGCCGCGCGGCATAGGTATGAAGCTGCTCCTGGCAAATGCCGTCAAAGCCCGAGGCCAGTCGGTCCCATCGCGCCGCATCGACATAGCGCAGCGCAAGCGCTCCCGTCGTGCCCCGGGCCTTGGGCCTGGAATGGCCTGAAGCCACCATCGATGGCGAGGAACTGGTCAGTGACATGCTGCGGTCCATGGCTTGGCGTTTGCGCCCATCCTAGCGCCATGGATGCTGACGAATGCTTTCGCGCAACCGCACCGGCGCAGCCAAGTGTTCCGGCGGTAAACGAAGGGTAATCAATCCCGGTCGGATTTTCGCGATCCGATGGCGTTCGCCACCGGACGGCAACAGCGGTTTTCAGGAGAAAGTGGTGGGTGTACGAGGGCTCGAACCTCGGACCCGCTGATTAAGAGTAATCGAACAAGAGGCAAACCGCCCGGAACCCCTGGCTTGCAGTTTCCAATGACCACACCAGAAGCCCGTGAAACCCCCGGAACATATAGTGAATTGGAAACCCCTTTTCGGTGCGTTGTAATTGACACTTGTTCTGCATCCGTTCACGGCGCTATGCTCTGCCGCTTTGAAAGGAGCCGGCCATGGCAAAGGAACGCCTGTGGGCCCTGGGCAATCGAGAGCCCAGCGATTTCGTGCGAGCACTGGAGATGGCCCGGCGCAGGGCTGAGGGGCACCGTGAGGCGAGCGCAGAGGCATGGCAGGACCATGCTGCACTTCTGCAGCTTCTGCCCGAAACCGTGGGGCGACTGCTGGTACTGGAGGATGAGCGGGAATCGTTCCTCGAACGCCTTACGGTGAGTGCCCCTCCAACTGGAGACACGACCGGTGACTTGTCGGCGATGTGTCAGGACGCTTTAGGCGGATCGCTGGCGGCGATAGCGCAGGATGCCTTGCGGAAGGGCTGGGGACCCGAGGACATTTATCGAGCCATGGTAGCTTACGGCAACTACATGCTGGCCTTCACCCGCAACTCAATGGGGATGGGGCATATGATGGCCGGCCTCAACCTGGAGGAGAAGGCGGCGGCTGTCGCTGAGGCCCAAGCCAAGGGTTATGGGGCCCTGCCGCCATACGGAACGAAAACTCGCTCTCGCCAAACGACTTCGAATGAGATGTGATGGGTGAGAAGGAGCAGCCATGTGCAATCTCTATAGCCACACATCCAACCGCGATGCGATCACCGCCTTTGTAAAGGCAACGCGGATCGCCGAGAGCGTCGGCAACCTCGCGCCGCAGTCGGGCATCTTTCCCGACTATTCAGCGCCGGTCGTCAGGAACATGGACGGTGAGCGAGAACTGGCCATGGCTCGCTGGGGCATGCCCTCGCCGAAGTTCGTGCTCGAGGGCAAGAACCGCGACCCCGGCGTCACCAATGTGCGCAACACGGCGTCCCCTCACTGGCGGCGCTGGCTCGGCGTCGAAAACCGCTGCGTCGTGCCGTTCACCTCGTTCTCAGAGTTCAACAAGGCGGCCGGCGGCGATATCTGGTTTGCGCTCGACGAAAGCCGGCCCCTCGCCTTCTTTGCCGGCATCCACGTCCCGGGCTGGACCAGCGTGCGAAAGGTCAAGGACGGGGAGGTCACCGCGGATCTCTACGCCTTCCTCACCAGCGATCCGAACGCGGATGTGAAGCCGATCCATCCCAAGGCCATGCCGGTCATCCTCACTGATGCCGACGAGATCGACATGTGGCTCACGGCGCCATGGGATGACGCCAAGCACCTGCAACGCCCCCTGCCCGATGGGTCGCTCCGGATCGTTGCCAGGGGCGTGAAAGAGGATGGCGCGGCATGAGGCTCTTTCGCCGGCCGCGGCTCCTCCCACGGAAGCCTCGCCTGCCCTCATTACGGCCCCGCCGTCGATCGCGCCGCCCCTCGATGGGCGTTGTGGCCGTCTTGGTGATGGGCGGCCTCGGCCTGGCGGCAATCGGGGGCTCTGGCTCTGGTCCTGCACCCGTCGCCCAGGCCGTTGCGACGGACCAGTTCACAATGTGCGGAAGTGCCCAGCGCTACACCTGCGTCGTCGATGGCGATACGATCTGGTGGCGCGGCCAGAATTTGCGGCTGGAAAGCTACGATACTCCGGAACCTTATACCGACATTTGCGGCGGCGAGCGGGAAATTGCGCTGGCCCACCGTGCCAGCGCCCGCCTGCTGGAACTCTTGAACTCCAACCAGTTCTCGGTTCAGACCTTCGGGACGGATCGCTATGGCCGGACCCTCGCCACGATCAAGGTCGACGGCGTCGATGTGGGCGATATCCTGATTGCCGAGGGTCTGGCCCGGCGTTGGCCGAACGGACATGAGTTCTGGTGTTAACTGGAGAGTGCAGATGAGCAAGCCAACCACACCCGCCAAGCTGATCGTCGTAATGGCGTTCGAAGATGATGGCGAAGGCGGACTGCGCCCCGCCTTCGAGCCGCGTGAGTTTCAGAGCGAGCAGCGGGCCAAGACCGAGGCCGGATCGTTGGTCAACGCTTACCCCGCCGTGATCGCCTGGTCACGCACTGCCGATCCGAACCTCGGCGAGTACGGGGAGCCCGAGGTGCTGTTTAGGTTCGGGCCGGTGCCGGATATGGAGTGACCGAAAAGCGGCAGGAACTATGGCGACGACTACTCGTTCTTCTCATCAAGGAGGCGATTGCCATGCCGCTCGATCACCGTGCCGCTACTGAACGCCGAAAGAACATCGAAGTAGGCGGCACCGATCCATTCGTCGTCGTTGCAGGGCTGATCGTCGCCATCCTTCTGGGCTCGTGGCTTTTGTGGATGAACGGCCACGAAGAAATCAGCAACATGCAGCAAATTTACGGGGCGGAGCGGCCCATTGGCGAACATGAGAAGCCAGAGCTGCTGTTCAGTTTTTGGACAGTGCCGGATACGGAATAAGTCGCCATGCGGTCGCCCCCCTTTTTATGCAAATGCGATGGAATTGCGCTACCTGCCGCAAACCACTTCACCCCCATACCCTCAACCATATCTCTCGCTCGCGATTCCTCCCACCAGAGGCAGCATATGGAGGAATTGGATGCTCAGCGCATATCGCATCGCGATGGAAAAAGTCGAACAGGCCCGGGCCATAATCTCAGGCGAAGTCTGGCACGATGACGAAATAGCAATGCTGTTTGATCTGGCCGAAGAGCGGCTGCAAGAACTCTATCACGGGATGGGGCAAAAAGGTTCGCCGGAGAACGTTGTGCGCTTGCACCCCGCCAGCAGCGGCCGTTGACACGCTCAGCAGCTTCCCGTTGCGCCGTCACGGCCCTCCGCTCCACTTCTGCACGATAACGTCCCAAGCCCATACGACCACGCCCGCAATCGACGCCCCGGCAAAACCAGCCATGGTGATCACTGTCACCCCGGCCACCTTCCAGCGCCGGACCTCATTGATGGTCGGCATCACCTCGTCGGTGAGCTTCACATCGAAGGCGTCGAGGCGTTCGCGGACCTGCGCGTCGATACCGGCACTGATCTTGATGTCCGTCTCGATGGCCCCTACCCGCTCATAGAGCGCCTTGCGGCTTTCGCTTGAGGCGACGTTCTGCTCTTTGAGAAGCTGATGGATGGCCGCGAGCTGGTCATCGATGCCGTCGAGGCGACCTTCGATGCGACCGATATCGCGTTGGGTGGAATCGTCAGCCATGTCGCCCCGTCATAGTCCAGAGATAGAGGCGGCCGCACCAAAGCGCGGCCGGCGAAGATTAGCGGCGTGAGCGATCCACAATCGGCCCGGAATAGCCGCCAGCGCGAGCCCGCGCCTCGTCTTCGGTGAGTACGGGAATATCCCTGCGCTTGTTGGGCAGAAGCCAGACACCGGCCGCCCAGATGCCATTGATGATGGTGAGCGCCGTCGCCTCGTCGAGGCCCAGGTCGATGCCCCAATACAAGCGGACGAAATGAACGCCGGCCATAACAAGCGAGAACCAGAACTTGGCCGCGGTGAGCGGGCCGAACATGGTGAGAAGATTGAGCAGCTTGCCCATGGTGTTTTCCTTTCAGCGGGAGACAAAGAAAAAGGCCGCTGCGAGGGCGGCCGCAAGGAGGATGAAGATTATGGCGCCGCGCGAGGCCTGCGGCGCGGGCTTGTCGGGAGGGGATTTCGGCACGGGAACGGGCCTGGGCTGCTCGGTGGGCTTGCCAGCAGCCAGCTGGAGCGCCAGCGCTCGTACATCGGCTACCCGCCTGCCCCAGCCTTTCCCAAATACCGGCCAGGTCGATAGTCTCTGCAGAAAGGCGAGCCGCTGCGAGCACAGCTCATTAATGGCGGCTGTGGCGCCAATTCGTTCGATGGCCCTGAGAGAAATAGGGCCGATCGCGCCGTCGACCGCCACGCCAGCAATGGCTTGGAGCATCCTTATCGCCCGATCAGGGCCGGAATTGACCGCGAAGTCGAAGACGGCCAGATCAAGGCCGGCCGGTAGAGCGTCACCGCGCACCGCGTCCCAATAACGGGCCTTGTAAATCTGCCCGGCCTCGCCCTTGGTCAGCGCCTTGACCGCGCTTTTCGGCAGGCTGGTCCAGGGCACGATACGGCGCCAGTCCGCCAGCGTCTTGCGGGTGATGCCCATATTCGTGGCGCCACCCGGGTCCGATGGGTGATCGGCATAGCCGCCCTCATGTTTCAGCACAGCCTCAAGCGAGGCCGCGAAATTGTCGCGGGCCATATTGGCCTCCTATTTCGGTGACAAAGGATTACAAGAACCGACACGTCCTAGATGTGTACCCATCCAAGACGCGCTCTGCGCGCCAACCACAAAGCTGAAAGCGAGCCAATGAAGCCGAGTATCTTATTATCGACCTCCATGCTGCTGCTGGTGGTGGCAGTACCAGCTTTTGCACAAGTCGATCTGAGCCGACCCGACCCCGGCATTGGTGAGGGCTTCGCTCAGGCGATGGCAAAGCAATTCCAGGAGCACTTCGATATCGAGCAAGAGCGCGCCGACTGCCTCGTTTATGAGGTCGTCGAGTTGGGCAGGGCACACGGATATAGCGGGACGCTGGTAGAGATGGCCGAGGAAGTGCGCCACTTCTGTAATGTCTAGCGCGTAACAGCGTTATCGGAAGCTCGGCCCCCCGAGCATCCGTAGAGCCGCCCTGCCAGCTCCCCCAAGACCTGGGGGCGGCTCGCCTCTACGACACTCGAAAGCTGCTTAGAAATTGTAGGAAAAGACAGTATATCTCAGCAACAGATTGGGCGGCAGGAACCGATCCTGGGCAAAGGTTCCGCCGACGTCGAAATCACCCCTGATCTGCAGTTCGGTTGCTGTCGCCCCCACCGATAAGTTGAAGAAAGCCGTTCGGGACCAGGTGCCGCCGGTATAGATGCGGATCTCCCTACGAAGCCGCGCGCCGCTTGAAGACCCGCCAATCACACGCCAGACGCCGCCGATTTCCACCTCGACATGGAACACCGGCGCCGTCGAAAATGCGGCGCCGTAGTTGACGTCATGGGAGTAGGTTCCGGTTCTCTGATTGGTTGGCACGCTCGGCCAGTTGACCTGGTGAGTATCCTGGAGAAACAGACCGAACGCAGACCAATCTGAATTGAAGTTCAGGTTTGCCTCAGCCGTCGCGTCGGCGTCGAAGCCAGGCTTGCCGATCTTCAGTCCGCTGGCGTCCAGCACTGCACGAATAGCCATCTAAGC
Organism: Pelagibacterium lacus; assembly: GCF_003345525.1. Lineage (GTDB taxonomy): Bacteria > Pseudomonadota > Alphaproteobacteria > Rhizobiales > Devosiaceae > Pelagibacterium > Pelagibacterium lacus. Next base: position 5,710 of record NZ_QQNH01000016.1, on the reverse strand, counting down.
GCCCAGAACGACGTACGAAATGCGATCGATAAAGTAAGGAGCGACCGGCGCGAAGGTGAACCTGTCGTTGTAGATCGATACCGAGGGCGGCCGGTTGGTGGCAAAGCCGAAGTAATTCTCCGCAGCCGTTTTATTCGACCCATTCGAGTGGTTGATGAAAGACGAGGATTCGGTGACGTTCTGCATATTGTACCAGCGAGAGTTGAACGCCCGCGCCCGACCCATCATCAAGATGACGGGAACGAAGGGAAGCGTGAAGCCGTAGTTCTCGGTAACGATCCCGGTGCCGTTAGGGACGTTTACAGACCCGGTGAGCAGTATGCGCGACGAGGCCAGCCAGTCTGAATTGAACGCCACGTCCTTGCCGAGAGCGCCCATGGTCAGAACATCGACCCCGGGCTTGCTCACCTTGAGCCCGCTGGCATCCAGAAGAACCCGATTGGCCATGCTCTACCCCCGCGGCACGTTGAAGATCGCCCAATAGACGCTCCAGGTGCCCGCTGTTTCCGAGAAAAACTCAACGGTGTTTCCCGAAAATGTCGCTCGAATGAAACCGCTCGCCGGATAGAAATAGACAAGCGGCACGAAGCCGAGATCCGGCAGGGTGACTGTTCTCGTCGCGTTTTGCGGCACCCCTGCAAACACGCCGCTGTCGAGCACCTGCAGCATCTGGGCGTTGGAATCGAGCAGCAGGTCGGCCATGCTTGCCGTCAGGACGTCGACGCCTGGCTTACTGACCTTGAGGCCGTTGGCGTCCATCACCACTCTGTTCGCCATCAGGTGCCGTCCACGATCAATATCCGGTTGTTGGGGCCTTGGAGGAACACGCCGGTAGCGCCCGTACCGACCTGCAGCGTGCCGGTGATGTTGGCGTTGACGGCGAAGATCGACGCGGCATCGATTTTATCGGCCTGGATTATGGGGATACGGGCATACTGCAATTGCCCGTCACTCGCGAATACGCCCAGAACATTGCCTAAGCTGTCGACGATGCTAAACCGATCCACCCCGAAAAGGGCCTCGGACATGGTCGGGGTTGCACGGATGGTGAAGATGCCCGGCGAGAAGGTATTCGGCCCATCTATCTTCACTTGCACCGCGAACTGAGAGACGCCTCCGCCCGGGCTCGCTTCGGCCTTGGCGACAACCGCAACCGAGGACTCTACGTCATCCACCAGGGCGGACAGATCCTGGAACCCCTCGCTTACCGCCGTGAGATCGTCGCCCTGCTGGCTGACTGTGGCCGACAAACCGCTGAGCGCAGAGGCATCGGCTTTGTCAGCCAGGTCCGATTGCACTTCAGTGATCGCCAGGCCTTGCGCTTCGATAGTATCGCCCTGATCGGAGACGGTCGTCGCGAGGCTGCTCAATGCCGAGGCGTCAGCTTTGCCACCAAGCGCCGACTGGACGCCGGTGATCGCTGTGCCCTGCGCCTCAATGGCATCACCTTGGTCAGACACCGTCGTGGCGAGGGACTGAACCGCCGAGGCATCGGCCTTGTCAGCCAGGGCGTTACTGAGACCGGTGATTGCCTGCCCTTGCGAAACGATATCGTCGCCTTGCTCGGAGACCGTCAGGCTGAGGCTGTTGAGCGCGGCCGCATCGGCCTTGCCCTCGATCACCGTGCCCAGCGAAGTGATAGCAGTAGATTGGGCCTCAAGCACACCGTCGATGCGGAAGACCTCGGAGTTGAGCGTACTGCCAATGGCGGCGACAGCTTCTCCGAGGCTTTCGTAGTCGCCGACCTTCTGCCAATAGGCGGCATTGGCCGGCGTGACGCCAATCGGCGCGTCCTGAATGGCGACATAGAGGCCACCATCGAATGTGACCATCTGGCCGTCGGTATAGGCGAGTTCTGGATCGTACGCCGGGGTCGATAGCAGGTCCGCAACCTGCGCCTCGACGATGCTTAGCGTTTCGTCGATGTCGCCGATCTCTCCCAGGATCTCGCCGAGATCGACATCGAGGAACTGACGAGTGTCGCCGAGAAGATCCTGTAACTCGCTGGAAAGGTCTCCCTCCGATACACGGATATCCGGCGTCGTCACCGCCAGCCAGTCCGACATGTCCATATCGCGCGGCGAAAAAGGCACGAAGATCGATGCGACCTCGTAAGGCTCATTGCCCAGGATGAGCTCCCCCACGATGATCACCGAGGGGGTCAGGTTATCCGCGTCGTAAGGATAGGGTTGCGAGAAAAATGGCTCGACCTCCCCCGAACGCCGAATCATGATCTTGATATCGCGGATGTCGTCCATGCCGCCTTGATAGAAGCATTGGATACCCGGGCGCCGGGCACGGCTTTCGCTGTCCGTATGCGCGTAAGGCGAGACTGCCCAGCCGGTCACGACCTGGGCCGGCGGATATATGGTCTGGATCGTCCCCACCGACCACTCTTGCCGTGCGGCGGCCGGCGGATCGAAATCGGCCGGATCGATCTCGCGCAGTGTCATGGTCTGCACGAAGCTGCGACGACCGGACATTTCGAGGATTTCGAACTGCTTGCCGCTATAGCCTTCCGAAAGGATTGTGCCATCGATCACGTCGCCAGGCTCGAGCAGCCAGGTGATGGGATGGAACGATGCCCGGAACTGGCGGAAGCGGCGACCGTCCTCGAGATAACTATAGGCCAGCCGCTGCACCTGCTCATTGCGGCTGACCATGGGGAAGCGTAGGCCGGCCGACAGGGTTCGATTGCCATCGGCGGCGATATAGGCGGCGCTGCTCTGGACCGGCGCCGGCTTCCAGCCCCAGGCTTCTCCGGGCTCCGTGTAGGACGCCTCAACCGTGTTGTGGGTCGCTTCCAGTCCCGGGAATGGCGTCACAGTGCGCGGATCGGTGATCAGCAGGTCCGCCTCGCCGAAGGAATAGACAGACGTCCCCGGCGCGCCACAGCGCGGCTTATACGACCCCGCGCTCTCGATGAACCGCCCCAGGGAGGATTTGGCGATTTCCTCCAGAACCGCGGCCGGCTCCATGTCGACGGTGATCTCGCCGCCGATGGTGAACTGCTTCTGGTTATCCCAGGCCGCCAGCCTCCGGTCCGCCTCGTTCATGGCCGCGACCCATGCCGAAGTCGGCAGGCGCAGTGCCGGAAGGTTTTGCAGGCCCCACAGCCACTCGGACCCGACATAGACACCCATGAAGGCGACGTTGTAGGCGATCACATAGGGATTGTCGGTCCACTCCCATGTGGCCGGATTATTGCGCCGATGCGTGCCGATGCCGCCTGCCGAGCTATCTTTGCGGATATCGTAGAGCCGGAGCCCGCGCACCTCGAACAGCATCTTGGGCGCGCCGGACTTCCACAGCTCGCGGTTGTACCGGACCGTGACGACGGCATAGGCGTTGCCGAGACCGATGCGGTCGGCGCCATAGGGACGCTCGGAACCGCTGAATTTTGATACGAGATAGGGATCGGCGACCGTCTGGCGTCCATCGTGGAACTTGACCCAGAGATGATCCCTGCCGCCCTTACGGCCCTGATTGATGGGATAGCCATAATCCGGATGGGGGTCCGACCACCTGATCGTTGCCAGCTCGCCGTTCACATAGACATTGCTCAGCCCGTCGAGCGGCGCGTTCGCCAGCTCCAGCACGTCCACGAAATAGGCGTTCGGCGTCTGCCCCTCATTGCCCCATGCGCCGGCATATACCCGATGCCCCGCCGTGGCGGCCGTGCCAACGAAGAACGACAGCGGGCTGTCCCCGCCGATCTGCATGGTGAGCGAGACGCCCGGGTCTTTCTGCTTGGGCGCCAGCGCCTGCGCCAGCAGCGTGCCGCCGACATAAAGGGCGGTGCCGACCAGCAATTGCGCGACAATGCCGCCGCCGAAAAGGCCGGCTATCGGTGCAACAAGAAAAGGCATGGTTTAAACCCTGAATGCTCTCGTGGCGTCGGCCCGATCCCGGACGCCAATGCCGGCGGGGGTCACGACCAGGACCTGCTCGCCGTTGAGAATGCCGAGCGAGAAGCCGAAGGTGTCATCGGTGGGGATGGCCATCACGTCGCCGATCTGGGCCTCGACAGGGTGGAGCGGTTCATCCAGATAGAGCCCGGCGAAATCTGCCATGTTGGTCGCACCTGCCCGCTTCATCACGCCCAGCGCGCCGCGCGCCGTCGTGTACCGCCCCCGGTGAGGCTCGGCATGATCGATGCCGGTCATGGCCTTGATCGCCCCGGCAACGAACAGCCAGCAGTCGTGGCGGCCGAAAGCGTATGGCTCGGCCCGCAGTTCGGCGACATACTCACCGATCCGCTTGCGCCAATCCTGGCGTCTCATTCTGCCTCCTGCCCCCACGGGATGTTCCAGTCGCCGGCCACGCCGATATCGTCATGAAAGGCGTCGTCCTCGTCGCGCTTGCGCTGATGAACAGCGGATCGCTTGGCCGAGTTGGTGCGGGTCAATTGGCGGGTATCGGACACCAGATCGAACCGAATGCCGCCCTCACCACCCGCCGCCGGCACCTCTTTGGGGGCGCCGTTCAATTCCCCCACGAACTCAAGAAGGGCGCTGACGAAGTTGCGCGTCTCGGGATCGAACAGGGCCTGATAGACCGCAACCTGGGCCAGACGCATGTCATGGCCGGTCCACATGTCGATGACGCCTTCATGGATCGCCGACATGGTGATCGACTTGCGCCGGATCGAGAGATCGGAGGTGCGCGGCGTCTCACCGACCTCAAGAATGGCACCGGCCCCGACGAATGGATAGCTGACCGGACTGCCCGTAAAGGGCGAGGTCACGGTGCCGGTTTCGGTATCGTGCTCGGTCCAGAACGCTTTGACGACGGGATCGCCGTCGAAATCCTTCACATTCCAGACGATCAGGTCGGCCTCGATCAGACCGGCCGTATCCGCGCCCTGCAAAAGAGCGACGACTGAGGGGTCAGTGGTTTTCATGGGATCTCACACAAAAAAGCCGCCCGGAGGCGGCGCTAAATGATCAGGGTCAGTCAGCGGCTAAACCGCTTCGTCCTCCGGCACCCGGCTCAGCCCCATGGCATCGAGGGCGGCAAGCCCGTCCACAGCACCAATGGCCACAAGCGCGCCTGGGCTGGCCAAAGGCGGTTCCTGCCCGTCTTCGTCCGGCACCCAGAAATACAACGCGTCCTGCGCCCTCTCCGCGCCCGCCATGTTGACGGTATAATCCGTATCCCATTCGGGACGGTTCAGAGTGGTTTGCGCCCCGGCAACCCAATCGTCGGTCGCTTCAAGCGAGGCGGCGGAATAGAGACTACCGTCTGCGTCCTGCCATGACGGTTCGCGGAAGGTCAGGGCATCTGCGGGGCCGAAGGCAAGAGCCATGGCAAGATTATTGGCGTCCTCGATCAAGGCCGCAGGGCAAGCGATGGTGATCCTCATGCCAGTTCCACTCCGGTCTTTTCGGCCAGCCAGTGTTCGGTGGCGGATAGGTCGGGATCGTCTGTGAGGGCGCCGCGGACGATCAGGCCGTAGATGTGGCCGTGGAAAAAGTGCTGGCCGACGCCGAACGCGCTTGCTCCCCTGCCGACCTGGATCGGTTGATTTGCATAGCCGCCAGCACCGACTGCGTCAGATGACTGAACGGAATTCCCACCATTTACGCGCAGCTCAGTATGGTCTTTGGATAGGTCTCCAAGCCCCGTGAGTGAGAACGGCGGTGCAAAATTAGTCCACGGTAGCGGCTGGATTGTCCTGCTGCGGGCGGCTTAAAAGTCGTCCACCTAT
>NZ_QQNH01000015.1 GCF_003345525.1 Pelagibacterium lacus | reverse complement strand
CCGGCGCTCGATACCCCCAACATCAAGTGGCCTGGTTTTGCGCCGCCCAATGGCCGACTTTTACCCCGCCGTTGACAACCTGCCAGGCCGACCCTTGTGCGCTATCGGCGGAACTGGCGCAGCAGGGCGTGAACTTCACCGCCCATGTGGTCGGCTTTGATCTGACTGAAGAAGAACACGCCGGCCTTGCCTGTATTGCGGAAAACACGGGCGGCGTGTTCGTGCCCGCACAAAATGCCAATGAGTTGCGCGATGCGCTTGCCCATGTGCAGAGCGTGGTCGACCTTCAGCCGCTCTCTCCGCCCGAGCCCGTGACGGGGCCTGAACCGCAACAGCAGGTCAATGCCGAGATCGAAGTTGAAGCGCCCGCTACGGTGGTTACCGGCGCCAGCTTCGCCGTCTCCTGGTCTTCCATGATTGACCCGCAGGATTATGTCACCATCGTTCCCGTTGGGGCCGATGACACCACCTATGGCGATTACCAGCGCGTCCGGGACGACACGGAAGCGAACCTCATCGCTCCAGCCGATCCGGGCCTCTATGAGGTGCGCTATGTCCTCGACGAGGGCACACGCGTGGTAGGCTTCGCCCCGGTGGAGGTCGTGGAGGCCGAAGTCACCATCTCTGCGCCCGATGAAGTGACGACAGGAGCCAGCTTCATCGTTTCCTGGTCGTCCTCAGTCCATCCGCAGGATTACGTGACCATCGTTTCCGCCGGTGCGGATGAAGGCTCCTACACCAATTACCAGCGCGTGCGCGACGACACGGAAAACAGCCTGACCGCCCCGTCCGAACCGGGACTTTACGAGGTGCGCTATGTGCTGGAGGAAGGCGCACGGACACTTGCATCAGCTTCTATCGAGGTTGTCGAGGCCGAGGTGATCCTGAACGGCCCGGATGTCGCGCGTGCACAAACATCGCTGCGCATCAACTGGTCTATGGCCATTCACCCCCAGGACTATATCACCATCGTTCCGGCTGGCGCCGATGAGGGAACCTATCGCGATTATATCCGCGTCAGGACTGACCTAGAGGGTGACATGAACGCACCTGCCGAGCCCGGCCTTTACGAGATCAGATATGTTCTGCAGGAGGGCACACGCACGGTTTCCAGCCGCATGCTGGAAGTCGTTGGGGCTGACGCACCGCTCGATGATGGCGCGGGTCTGGTCGTTCCTGCGCAGGCCAGCCCCGGCGAGACCATCACCGTTTCCTGGTCGGATACCGCCGAGAGCGCCGACCAGCGCGTTTCGATCGCCCGGGCCGATCAGGCCGATTTCGGCTGGATCGAAGCTCATCGCGTCGGCAAGGAAACTACTCTCGAATTGACCATGCCTAATGAACCGGGCCGCTATGAGGTCCGGTATCTCGATATCGGCGGGCAGGCCGTTCTTGGCCGCGCCATAGTGGAGGTGGAATGATCGTGTTTGGGACCAGACAATCTCGCGGATTTGCCGTGGCCGCTATCGCCGTGGCGCTTCCTTTCTTCGCTTCAGTTGCTCATGCTCAGATCGACGGCCACGGTCCCGATGCGTGGCGGGTCATAGACGTTGGGGCCAACGATGTGCTCAATGCCCGCATGGGCCCGGGCACCAGTTATCCCGTTATCGAAACCTTCTCGCATGACGAGCGGGGTTTGCAGCAGATCACCTGCGTTCCGTTTTACACGATGGCGCATTTTTCGACGATGACCGAAGCCCAGATCGAGGCCCTGCCGCCGCGTTGGTGCCTCATGCGTTCAGCCGACATGAGCAAGGCGGGCTGGGTGGCGCAGCGTTACCTGATCGCCGATTTCGACGATGATGTTCTTTTCGGGGATGTCCAAGCGTATGACGAGCCTGAAGAGGTGGTGGATGTCGAAAAGATCCTTCCCGCGCCTACGACCGGTGCGCATGCGTGGTCCAGTGACGACCTGATCGACTACGCACGGGGACTTGTGGCGACGCTCTATGAATATGATGACCCTACCCGTGGGGTGAGCCATCTCGACCCGGCTGCACCCGATGTATTTTTCTCCACGGAATTCAGGGACGCGCTGCGAACCCGCCCGCCCGGCGCGGACCTGCTTATTGGCGCGCAAGATTTCCAGGGCAGCATCTCCGCGCCAGTGCCCGATTCCGATCAGCCCATGTTCCGGGGCATGATCACCATCAATGTCGAGGTCGAGAATTCGGCCAGACGCACACGGCCATTTTCCGCCTGCGCGGAGACACCACCCGGCCCGACGCGCCATTGCGCATCTTCCGCATAGAACACGATGGCTGGTCATATCCGTAATACAGTCACAAGAGGTCCCGCTATGAAATTACATCTTCAAGCGCCCGTTCTGGGTGCCATCGGGCTCGCGCTTTGCATGTCCCCGCCAGCGTTGTCTCAGGGCGGCAGCACTCCAGTCGGCACGATCAACGCCACCATCGATGGCACGCCCTATTACGGCGAAACGCTTGACGTACCATCGGAGGGGACATCGACAGCCGAGCTCAGATCGTTTGGCCCGGTGAACTCGATCTCTATTCAGGCCCATGATCCGCAAGCCGAAAGCATCATGCGCAACGTTTTGTCGATCGAGGTTTCGCTGATGGGAATCGACACGTCGACCTCCATCATGGAAGCGTCTGTTTCCTGGTGGCCGGAAGGGATGAGCGAGCCTTTCTATCTCAGTGAGGAAAGTGGGACTGCCCCCGAGATCGTCTTTGATGCCCTTTCTCTGGAAAATGAGGCTGCCGCACAGGGCAACTTCTCGGCTGTCGTCTGCCGCAGGGATGGCATGTTTGCAGAAGCTGACACGAGCGATTGCCGGCAGGTTGAAGGCACGTTCGATACCGTATTGCGCAAGTCCGATTGAGCCGGAACAAACCAGTCGCCTGCTACTGTTAGCTGGTGGGGGCGCGGCTGTCCTGAGGGCTGGCAATCACGTTATGCAATTCGGCACCCATGGCGACAGCCAGGACCATTCGTTCGGGGTCAAGCTCGGTGTTCAGTTTTGACGAGAAGCGCAACGAACATCGGCGACGATTGGAATGTCCGGTTTCCGGCGTAATAACCCTCCGGTTGGAATGCGGCAATGAGGCCGGAACCTGTCGCGCTGGAAACGGGACAACTTCAAGCGGTTGTGTGCTTCACTGACGTCCTATGGCGCTCAACGGGAGGGTTGTCGTGTTCCAGGCAAGCTGTGCTGCCCTATCGGGCTATCTGCCCTGCACGCCCCTCGCTGGGCGCTTGCCGGTCGCCATGACCCCTTCAATATAGGTGCCCACCTCAATACCGAACTGGAAAGCCAGTTCGTGGCAGGCATCGCGGGACTTCGGCACGGCCTCATAGGCATAATCGAAATGCATCACCTCGATCTGCACGTCTTTGAACGCCGAGTGCGCCACATTGGCGTCGAGCCAACCATCGCGGTCCATATCGCGGCTCGCGAACAGCATGGCTTTGGACCAATCACCCACCAGTTGCAGAACCGCTGACCGGAGATCGGCACAATCACGTTGGCCTTGTGGATCATCGGCGCAGGCTGGACCAATCAAAGACAGCAATGCCGGGAACAGCACAGTGACAATTCCCGGCCATCTACTCCTATTCACGCCGCCAACCATTGATGCGTGGCGAACGATAATCAGGGGGCGGGGGTGCGAACAACGCTGATAATGGGATGGACAGGAAGGCCGCCATCTTTTCGAGATAGGCAATCTTGTCCTCTCGGGTCATTTTGGAGGCTCGATCGAAGTGGTTCACGTCCACGCCCATGTGGTCAAGAAGCTGTTGCCGGGTGATGCCACGCTTGGCCTCCCAATAGAGTAGGTTCCGCTTGAACCGAATAAAGCGCTCATATTCCGGCGAACCCGGCGGCATATAGCTTGTCATCGTGCGTTTCCATGCCGACAGAAACGCGAAAATGCTGGGAGCAGCATCGCAGCCGCTCCCAGCACTCGGAGGTATTTCGAGATCAAGGCTATCGGGCCTTACGCAGCATATGCCCGCGTTCGGCGGCAGCCGCCGCAAGCTGGGCATCGAGTTCGCCAGCACGGACAGCTTCAGTCAGAGTGTCGAGGATTGCGGGCAGTGCCGAAAGTTCGCCAACGGCAATGGCGTTCTTGTCCTTGGCGAACTCGATGGGTTTGGCCGCATATTTCAGCGCGAAAAAGATCTGACCGCTGGCGTCAACGAACCAGCCGGCCCGGAGACGCTTCGGGGTTTCCACCTGAACCCGCTGACCTTCGTCGTTCTTACGCCAAACCACATGGGTGGGTGCGTAGTTCTGCCCCGCCAGCTTGGCTTCGGCCATGGCCTTTTGCTCAGACAGTGCAGCAATCACCTTGTTGCGGGCACGTTCAACGGGATCGTTGCTCGGGCGAACCGGCTGGGCCGTGGCCAGCTTCAGGGACTTCAGGATGCTCATGCTGTAGTGTCTCCATGTGGATTGCTTCCCACATGGCCTACAACCACCATCCAAAAGAGCGACCAGAGATTAGCCGCTCTTTGCCTTCTGCTCCTCAGCCTCTAGCTCGGCCATGCCAGTGCGGAAGCGCTGCTCACGATCAACAAGCTTGTCGAGTTTCGATTGACGCACAGGGTCGTCACCAACGAGGCCGTCTCGGAGGGCTGCAACTGGCGCAACCAACTCGGTCCCATCGCTCAAGGTCGCGATCTGATCCCCCTCGGTAAGCTCAACCAAGAAGCTGAATTCCTGCTCCACAGCGCCCTTGTCCGAGAGTTTGACATTGTGGGCACCGCCCATGAACACAACAGTTGCCTTGCGGTCCCTGTCAAAATTGATGAAGTCGATGACGGCATTCATCGCGGTCATCGTTTTTCGTCGTGCATCGAGCCGGATTTCTAGGTCTTCGTCGTTGATCTGCTCGATGAATTTCTGGATACGGCGCACATGTTCAACCGTAGAAACAGCGCCTTTCGCGCTCAAGAACTGTTCACGCAGTTCGGCAAGCCGCTGCTCGTGTTCGGCAATGCCGCGTTCCGTTTCGAGCCACATGCCCTTGGCATCGGCATTGTTGGTCTCGCTGTAGAGTTCGAGCAGCGTATGCGCTTTCCGCCGTCGTTCTCCCACGCGACGTTCTAACGCCACCATTTCCTGCTCGATTTTTAGGGCTTCATCTGGCCGCTCAAACTGCTCGTCATCAAGCACGAGATGGTTCACCGTCTCGACCACACCCGCTTCGACCTTGAGATAATTGAAGTGATTTCGGTTATCGCACTCCAGATGCCGGATCGCGCGACTACAGACCAAATAGCTCTGGTCGTTAGCGACGGACCAGACGTATTCCCCGGCCCGGTTCTTTCTCATGGCTCCAGCGCTCTGCTTTTTTACGAAGGTCATTTTACCTCCGCAGACGCCGCACCGTGTCAGGCCGCTAAACAGGTTTGACAGATTGCCTTTGACTGCTCCCCCCGAGAGCCGCCGACGCCCGCTATTGGCTCGCGCGAACGACACTTCATCTATGATCGGCGGGAAATAGTTCGGAATGGGATCGCCCGAAGGCTCCCGCTTTCCACCGCGCGGTCTGGTATGTGGCTGATACTCGCCAAGAACAGCAACATTGGAGAGGATTTTCTGCACATAGCTCGGATGCCAACCGTCACCCTTGCTATCACCCCGTCCCCAAGGTGCGACGTCTTCCGCATTCAGCCGTGATGCAATTTTGCGCTTACCGAAGCCCTCGTCGTATTCGCGGAAAATGCGTTTGATGATCTCCACACGCTCGGGGATTTCAGCAAACTCGCCGGTTTCCCGATCCAGTTTGAGCCATGCCGGGCACACGCTGGTGATCGGCTTCCCACTATTTTCCGCCGCCTTTCGGCGGATACGCCAGCTCTCCGCGATACGGTCACTTTTGTGCTTACTTTCCTGAAAGGCCCGGAAAGCGTTGAATACCGTGCTGACAATTCCGATTGGATCGACTTCAAGCTTGCGACTATCGAGCACAAGCTTGTCGTTCGCGGTGGCGATGGTGAGGCCGTGACCAATGACCCGCTGTATCCAAGCGATCACCTGGCCGGGTGGCAAACGAGAAATGCGGTCCAATTGCTCGACAACCAGAACCGTTTCATCACGTAGCAGCCCTTGTTCAACCCGCTGGGTGAACTTGGCTAACTGCCCTTCGTGAAGGTTCGCACCCGTGTAGGCGCTTTTGCCCTCGTCACGCAGGCGATCCACGATCTCCCAGCCCTGTTCAGCGCAAAACCGCTCGCAAAGGTCCATTTGACGCTCAAGCGAGGAGCCTTTGCCTTGTTCCAGCGAAGACCAACGGGCGTAGATAACTGCTTTCATTCCAAGACGATAAAGCCGTCCCGGTTAACAATCAGCCATTATCTGCTGCGCTACATGCACACAAAAAATTGTGTCCGCCCGCCGCCGCGATCTCGAGCGCCCGGCGCGCCACCGCCTGGCCGCGGATATCGGCCAGATCGGGGCCCGGCGCATTGGGCAGGGCACGGATCGGCAGCGGGCGCGGGGCCATTTGCCGTCCGGCCAGATGGTTGACGAGGCCGAACAGGTTCTCGATCGCCACGATTTCCATGTCCTCACCCGCCCAGGCGGCCTCCGGCCCGCACACGGCGGGGCAGATGATCCCCATGTCGCGGGCATTGGCGGCAATCGCCGCCGGCAGCACCCCATCCACATGGGATATGCGGCCATCCAGCGCCAGTTCCCCCAGCACCAGGAAGCGGTCGAGCATATCGGCGGGAATGGCGCCCATCGCCGCCATTAGGCCCAGGGCGATCGGCAGGTCGTAATGGCTGCCTTCCTTGGGCAGGTCGGCCGGCGCCAGGTTGACAGTGATGTGCTTGATGGGCAGGGCCAGCCCCGAGGCGATCAGCGCGGCCCGCACCCGTTCGCGGCTCTCGCCCACCGCCTTGTCGGGCAGGCCGACGATGTTGAACCTGTAGGTTCCGGGCGTCATCTGCACCTGCACGTCCACGGGCACGGCCTCGATGCCCTGAAAGGCGATTGTGGTGATCCGCGTTGCCATGAACGTCCTCCCCCAAGCCGTCCGACAGAAGGAGGCTAGCTGCAATCTGCTGCCCTGACAAGAACATTTAAGGAACATATGCTAAGGATCGGCGTTGCGGCCCCGAATTCATCAGGCTTTTCGGAACCACAGGAGCCGCCCGGGCATTGTGGCGATAACCAAGGGTTAACCGGGCAGGCGGCCCGCACCCTTCATTCTTTCTAAACCGTAACGCGAGCGGGGCGCGGCCAACGGCCGGGTCCCTTATGCTCATTGGTCCCGCGTGGCCAAGCACAGTCGGGAGTTAACCTATCGTGACACACCGCAACGACAATCATCCCCTGGTCCTGGTGGTCGAGGACGAGCCGCTGGTGCGCCTCGACGTCACCCTCGCCTTGGTCGATGCCGGATTTGCCGTGGTCGAGGTCTCCGATGCCGAGCAGGCCATGGACCTCCTGGCCTCGCGCCATTCCATCAGCCTGGTGTTTACCGATGTGGAACTGGCGGGGCGCATGAACGGGCTGGAGCTGGCCCACGAAATCAAGGAGCGCTGGCCGCACATCCCGGTGGTGGTCACCTCGGGCCGGGTCGAGGAGGCGGGCGAGGATGCCGATCTCTTCATCCCCAAGCCCTACGACACCGACACGGTCATTTCCCAGGCCCGGGTACTCGCCGCCTGAACCCCTGATCAAGCGGCGCTTTGCGGTCACACCCACCGCCCTTCATCATTGGTTAAGCACGCTTGTGAGGCCGGTATTAACCGGAATGGGAGCAGTTACGATTTGAAACGTTTTTGCATCAAATCGTCGAGTTCGAGCCTCCATGCCCCTGCCGCGTGCCACCGCGATTCCCGCCCTGGTCCGAAAAGCCCTGCCGGCGCTTGCCGTCGTCGCCATTGCGGGGATTCTCGCCGCCTGCGGGCATAATTACTACCCGGCCAAGGGCGACAACAAGCCCCATCCCGGGGTGGCCCGCGCCCATTCGCTCCCCATTCACGGCATCGACGTCTCGCGCCATCAGGGCCGCATCGACTGGCGCGCCGTGGCGCAAGCCGGCACGCGCTTCGCCTATATCAAGGCGACCGATGGCGGCGACCATCTCGATCCCGACTTCCGGCGCAACTGGGACGGAGCCCGGGCGGCGGGGGTGCCGCGTGGGGCCTATCATTTCGTCTATTGGTGCCGGCCTGCCCATGAACAGGTCGCCTGGTTCGCCGCCAATGTGCCGGCCGAACCCGACGCACTGCCGCCGGTGCTCGATCTGGAATGGAACAACGGCTCCTCGTGCCGGCACAATCTCAGCCGCACCGAAGTGCTCGAAATGGTGCGGGTGATGCTGGCCGGCATGGAGGCCCATACCGGCAAGGTGCCGGTGATCTATACCGACATCAACTTCCACCGCGACGTGCTCGAAGGCGTGCCGCTGGACAATCCCATGTGGCTGCGCTCGGTGGCCGCCGAGCCGCATCAGCGCTACGCCAACCGCCCCTTCGCCTTCTGGCAATATACCCAGACCGGCACGGTGCCCGGGGTCAGCGGCGAAGTCGACCGCAATGCCTGGTTCGGTTCGGAAAGCGACTGGATCCAGTTCTTCCTCACCGGATGCGATCCGCGCACCTATGCCCGGCTCGCTCCGCAGGGCCGCTGCTCGCCACTCAAATAGCGCCGGTCCCGGCTCTCGAGCCGAGCACGCCGCTGGCCACTACGCCGTCGAAGATGAACTGGATGGCGAGGGCGGTCAGCAGGATGCCGACCACGCGGGAGACCACCGACATCCCGGTGAGCCCCAACAGCCGCTGGATGGGGATGGCGGCGAGCAAGGCCAGCCAGGCGAGGAACAGCGTCGCCAGCAGGGCGGCGATCACCAGCCAGAAGTCGATGTCCGAGGGCGCGCCGGTGGTAAAGAGGATCACGGCCGAGATCGAGCCCGCGCCGGCCAGCAGCGGCATGGCCAGGGGAAAGACGGAAATGTCCTCGCGCCCGGTCGCCTCGGCCTCCTCCTCGCTGGTGGTGCCGGTGCCGCCCGAATGGCGCGCGAATACCATGTCGATGGCGATCAGCAGCAGGAGGATGCCCCCGGCCACGCGGAGGGCAGGCAAGGTGATGCCGAAGCCTTCGAGGATCAGATTGCCCACGAAGGAAAAGAACAGGAGGATTCCCGCCGCGACCAGCACGCCCCGCGTCGCCGCGACCACGCGCTGGCGCGGCGTATAGTTGCGCGTCAGCCCGGCGAAGATGAAGGCGACATCGGCCACCCCGACCGTGGCAAAGAAGGTGGCGAAAGCAACGAAAAAGCTCGATGTCATCGGTGCGGCCCCGCCTGTTCCACGTGAATCAGCGCCGGCGCTCGATGGCGTCCCACACCATCACCGCGATGTCGGGCCCGCCGAAGCGCTTGACCTCGCGGATGCCGGTCGGGGAGGTCACGTTGATCTCGGTGAGATAGTCCCCGATCACGTCGATGCCAACGAAGATCAGGTCGCGCTTCTTGAGTTCGGGGCCGATGATCTCGCAGATCTCGTGCTCGCGCGCCGTGAGTTCGGAAAGCTCCGGCCGGCCGCCCGCATGCATGTTGGAGCGCGCCTCGCCCTCGGCCGGAATGCGGTTGAGCCCGGCCACCGCCTTGCCGTCGACGAGGATGATGCGCTTGTCGCCCTTGCGCACCTCGGGCAGGTAGCGCTGGATCATGAAGGGCTCGCGGAAGCTGGCGTCGAACATCTCCAGCAGCGCGCCGAGATTCTCATCGTCGGGCCTGATGCGGAACACGCCCGCCCCGCCATTGCCGAACAGGGGCTTGATGACGATGTCGCCGAATTCGGCGCGGAAGGCGCGGATTTCGGTCTCGTCGCGGGTGATCAGCGTGTCGGGCATCAGCTCGGGAAAGCTGGTGACCAGAATCTTTTCCGGCGCGTTGCGCACTTCGGCCGGGTGATTGACCACCAGCGCCTTGGGATGGATGCGCTCGAGCATATGGGTGGTGGTGATGTAGTTCATGTCGAACGGCGGGTCCTGGCGCAGCAGCACCACGTCGAACGTCGAGAGGTCGGTCTTCTGCCAATCCTCCAGCGCGAAATGCATGCCCTTCTGCTGGTCGTCGACGGTGACCTTGTGCACGCGGGCGGTGACCGTGTTGCCCCGCTGGGCCAGGGAATTGGGGGTGTAATAGGAGAGCCGGTGTCCCCGCGCCTGGGCTTCGAGCATCAGGGCAAAGCTCGAATCCCCCAGGGGATTGATGGCATCGATGGGATCCATCTGCACGGCAACGGAAAGGGACATCGGCATTTCCTTGAAAACGAATCACGACCAGAAGGCATTGACCATATGGTGCGGCCAGCGCCCGGGCGTAATGGCTATCACATCGAAACGGAAATCGCAGTCCTGAAACCGCGGATGGGCGGCGCGGAACCATTCGGTCGCCGCCATGATGCGGCGGGTATTGACCGCGTCGAGGGCATCGGCCAGCCCCAGCGCCCCGCCACGGGTGCGGTGCTTGACCTCGACCACGGCGATCAGCCGCCCGCGGCGCGCCACGATATCGAGCTCGCCGATCGGGGTGCGGTAGCGGCGCGCCTCGATGCGATAGCCCTTGAGGCGCAGATACCACAGGGCCAGCGTCTCGGCGCGGCGGCCGGCCCGCTCGGCCCTCTGGCGGCGCTCAGGCGCCGGTTTTGCGCTTGAGCGCCGCATCATAGACAAGCTTGCGCTTGAGGCCGAAACCGGCCGCCACCATATCGACGGCGGCGCGCAGCGGCATGGCCTGCATGGCGCTGTCGAGCGCCGCTTCCCAATCTCCCCCCGTTTCCGCCGCGCTGCCATCCGATCCGGCGACGAGGATCACCGCTTCCCCCTTGACGTCGCCGGAGAACCGCTCGGCAAGTTCGGCCAGCGGCCCGGCCTCGAAGCGCTCAAAGCGCTTGGTCAGTTCCAGCGCCACCACGGCGGCGCGCTCGGGCCCGAACGTGGCGGCCATGTCGGCGAGGGCCGCCCCCAGCCGGCGCGGGGACTCGTAAAAGACCAGCGTTTCCGCCCGGCCGGCCAGCGGGCGCAGCGCATTGCTGCGCTGGCCGGTCTTGGGCGGCAGAAAGCCGAAAAAGGCAAAGGCATCGGTCGGCAGTCCCGCCCCGGTCAGGGCGGCCAGAAGGGCCGAAGGGCCGGGCACCGGAAACACCTCGATCCCCGCTTCGCGCGCCGCGCGGACCAGGGGAAAGCCGGGGTCCGACAGCAGCGGCGTGCCCGCATCGGAGACCAGGGCCACGGCCTTCCCCCCGGCGATCTGGGCGAGGATCGGCTCGATCCGCGCCCGTTCATTGTGCTCGTGCAGCGCGGTGCGCGGGGTCGTGATGCCATAGGCGTCGAACAGCCGTGCCGTGTGGCGCGTATCCTCGCACAGCACCAGATCGGCCCCGGCGAGGATGTCGAGGGCGCGCAGGGTGATGTCGCGCAGATTGCCGATAGGGGTCGCGACCGGATAGAGCCCCGGGGCCGGGCGCGGGGCGGCGATGCGGTGGCCGGCGATCGTGAAGGATTTTTCGTCTGTCACGCGCCGCACTGCTCCAAACCGGTCGGGTCAGGGTCCCTTTTACCATTGGCGGATCGAAAGTCGAGCCGGGCGGCAATTCCCGTCGCGCCGCGAATCAGCAATGATTCGGCTGTTTTCGGCATAGGGAGAAAGCGAAACCATGCGCAGGCCAGCGGCACGATGGCGGATCGGATGGGGGCTTGCCGCCCTCCTCGCCGCCTGCTCCCCGTCATCCCATCCGGGACCGGCCGCTCCCGCGCCGCTCATGCCGCCGCCTTCACAGGCCCCGATCCTCGCCCCGGCCCAGGGGGAAATCATCGGCAGCGGACCGGTGCGGGTGGCCCTCATCCTGCCCCTCTCGGGCAACACTGCTTCGGTAGGCCGCGCCATGGCCAACGGCGCCCGGCTCGGCATGGACCATGTGGCGGAACGGGGAAGCCAGACCATCCATCTGGTGCTCAAGGATGGCGGCGCGACCACCCAGTCGGCGCGGGCCGCCGCCCAGCAGGCGGTAGCGGAAGGGGCAAGGCTGATCCTCGGTCCCCTCACCGCCGACGCGGTGGCCATGGCCGGAGCCATCGCCAAGCCGGCCGGCATCCCGCTCATCGGGTTCTCTTCCACCGCCTCGGTGGCCACCGATGGGGTCTATCTCCTCAGCGTCCTGCCCGAAGCCGAAGTGATGCGCGCCCTGGGCCATGCGCGGATGGCGGGACGCCGGGCGGTCGCCGCCATCCTCCCCGACACACCGCTCGGCCGGGTGCAGGCAGAAGTTCTGCGGCAGGCGGCGAGCGAATTGGGCCTCACGGTGGTCGGCGTCGAGATGTTCGACAGCGAGGACAGGGCCCGCACCGCCATCGAGCGGCTGGCCCCGGCCATGCGCTCGGGCCAGATCGATACGCTCTATCTCCCCGATCGCGCCACCGCCCCCAGCTTCGGCCTGCTGCTCGATGCGGCCCGGGTGCCGCGCGACCGGCTGATGCTGATCGGCTCGGCCGAATGGGAGGGCGATGCGGCGATCTTGCGCCAGCCCTATCTCGCCGGCGCGCTCTACCCGGCCATCGATCCCGCCGGGCTGGCCGCCCTCGCCCCGCGCTACCGCGCCCGCTTCGGCAGCGAGCCGCACCAGCTCGCGACCCTCGCCTTTTCCGCCGTGCTGCTGGCCAACAGCCCCGGCCTCAGCCAGTCCGTGCCGCCCTATGGTAACGGGCTGCTCGCCCCCGGCGGGTTCGTTGGCCGGGACGGATCGTTCCGCTTCCATTTTGACGGGCGGGGCGAATATGGCCTGGTGATCCGACAGGTCGGGCCGGAGGGCGCGACGACGATCGAAGCCGCACGGCTCGGCGGCCTGCCGCTGGCGGCGCTGGGCGGCGGCACCGATGCCGGTATCCCGCCGGCCGCCGAATATCGCTGAGAAAGTCCGGTTCTAGGCCGCGAGGTCGGCGACCACCGCGTCGAGCACCGGCCAGCCCTTGTCGGTCACCCGCAAATGCCCGTTGGCAAGGGTTTCGATGAAACCGATGCCCTTTAAAAAATCGATCTGGGTGGCGGTGAGCGGCCGGCGGGCCAGCGCCTGATAGCGGGCCGGGTCGATCCCCTCGCGCAGGCGCAGGCCCATGACCAGGTATTCGTCGCCCTCCTCGTCCCAGGTGAGCGTGTCGTCGGTGACCAGCCCGTCGCCGGTCTCCATCACCTTTTCCCACCATTTCATCGGCATGCGCTCGGCGGCGGTGGCGTGGCGCGCCCCGCCCATGATCAGCCGCCCATGGGCCCCCGGGCCGATGCCGGCATATTCGCCATAGCGCCAATAGATGAGATTGTGCCGGCTTTCCTGCCCGGGGCGGGCGTAGTTGGAAATCTCATAGGCCGGCAGCCCATAGGAGGCGGTGAGGGCCTGGGTCAGCTCGAACATGTCGGCGGAAAGGTCTTCCGAGGGCATTTTGAGCTTTCCGGCCTGGAACAGGTCGAAATAGCGCGTGCCCGATTCGATGGTGAGCTGGTAGAGCGACAGATGTCCTTCCGACAGCGCCAGCGCCTCGGTCAGTTCCTCCTCCCAATCCTCCAGCGTCTGGTCGGGGCGGGCATAGATGATGTCGAAGCTCGAGCGCTCGAAGATCGATTGCGCCAGCCGCACGGCGGCCACCGCATCCTCCACCGAATGCAGCCGCCCCAGCCGGGCCAGCGGTTCGGGGCGCAGGGACTGGACGCCGAGCGACACGCGGTTGACCCCCGCATGGCGGTAGCCGCGAAAGCGCTCGGCCTCGACCGAGGTCGGATTGGCCTCCAGCGTCACTTCGACGGTGTCCGAGACCAGCCAGGCCTTGCCGATCGCGTCGAGAATGGTGCCCACCGAGGAGGGCTGCATCAGCGATGGCGTTCCCCCGCCGAAAAACACCGATTCCACCAGCCGCTCCGGGGCGCGCCGGGCCGTGGCCTCGATCTCCCGCACATAGGCCTTTACGAAGCTCTCCTCGTCGAACGGTCCTCGCAGCACATGGGAGTTGAAGTCGCAATAGGGACATTTGGCGGCGCAGAACGGCCAATGGACATAGACCCCGAATTGCGTGTTGACGCTCAAAATACCGCCTCGACGAATTTGGCGAAGGCGCGGGCCCGATGGGAGAGGCCTTCCTCTCCCGGCGCCCAGGAATGCTTTTCCTCCGCCTTCATCTCCCCGAAGGTAAGCTCATGCCCGTCGGGCCGGAACATGGGATCATAGCCATGCCCGCTTTCGCCGCGCGGCGGCCAGACCAGCGTGCCCGAAGCGATGCCGGTGAACAGCATGTCGGTGCCATCGGGATGGGCGAGGCAGAGCACGGCGTTGAACTGGGCGGTGCGGCGGGCCGGGTCGGTGGCGCCCTTTTCGCGCAGCAGATCCTCGACCTTCTGCATGGCCTTGCCGAAATCGCGCGGCACCCCGGCCCAGTCGGCGGTATAGACCCCCGGCGCGCCGTCCAGCGCATCGACGGAAATCCCCGAATCGTCCGA
Source organism: Pelagibacterium lacus (assembly GCF_003345525.1). Classification (GTDB taxonomy): domain Bacteria; phylum Pseudomonadota; class Alphaproteobacteria; order Rhizobiales; family Devosiaceae; genus Pelagibacterium; species Pelagibacterium lacus. The sequence goes on along the minus strand of NZ_QQNH01000015.1, from coordinate 56,558 downwards.
GAGCGCCATCTGGCCGGTGGCACTGGCGGCCGCATGGGCCTTCAAGCGCGCGTTCTCGACGAAAGTGGTGCCGGTTTCCTCCGGCTCGGGCAGGCCCAGTTCGCCCGCCGAGACGATATCGAGGCCGAAATCGGCGAGGAGGTCCTTGAATTCGGCCAGCTTGCCCGCATTGTGGGTGGCGAGCACCAGCCGGTCGCCGCGCTTGAGGGTGAAGCTCATCGGCTCGCCTCCAGCGCCGCCCTTTGCAGGGCCACCAGTTCGCCAATGCCCTTGTGCGCCAGTCCGATCAATTGGTTGAGTTCCTCGATGGAAAAGGCCTCGCCCTCGGCCGTCCCTTGGATCTCGACGAATTTTCCCGCCCCGGTCAGGACGAAATTGGCGTCGGTCTCCGCTTCGGAATCCTCGAGGTAGTCGAGATCGAGCAGGGGGGTGCCGCGATAGACGCCGCAGGAGACCGCCGCCACGTGATCGCGAATCGGGTCGCCCTTGAGGAGCGAGCGCGCCTTCATCCAGCCGATCGCTTCGCTCAGGGCCACGAAGGCCCCGGTGATCGCGGCGGTGCGCGTGCCGCCATCGGCCTCGAGCACGTCGCAATCGAGGATGATCTGGTTTTCTCCCAGCGCCGCCATGTCGACCACGGCGCGCAGGGAACGACCGATCAGGCGCTGGATTTCCTGGGTACGGCCCGATTGCTTGCCGGCGGTCGCCTCGCGCCGGGTGCGCGTGCCGGTGGCGCGGGGCAGCATGCCGTATTCGGCGGTCACCCAGCCCAGCCCCTGTCCGCGCCGCCAGGGCGGCAGGCTGGTCTCCACGCTCGCCGTGCACAGCACCCGCGTGCGTCCGAAGCCGATGAGGCACGAGCCCTCCGCTTGCGGCGCGACGCCCATCTGGATGGTCACGTCGCGCATCTGGTCGAAAGCCCGTCCGCTTGGCCGCATGAAACTTTGATCCCCGGGAATGGTTGAATGGTTACCAGCCTCTTAACGCGTCCTCCGGGCCTGAACAAGCGCAGGTCTCTTGGCGATAAACCGGAATTCTCCTAAATGGTGAATATGGACAGAACCCGGATAAATTCGTCTGAATTTTTAGAGGCGCTCTCGGCGCGCAGCCAGGACATCTTCCGGCGCCTGGTCGAGCGCTATATCGAGACCGGCGAGCCGGTGGGCTCGCGCGCCATCTCGAAGATGCTCGACACCCAGCTTTCCCCGGCCTCGGTACGCAATGTCATGGCCGATCTCGAGGAATTGGGGCTGATCGCCGCGCCCCATACCTCGGCCGGGCGCGCGCCCACCCAGGAAGGGCTGCGCTTTTTCGTCGACGCCATGCTCGAAGTGGGGGCCATGGACGAAAGCGAGCGCGACCAGATCGCCCGCAACATTTCCGGCGGCGGGCGTTCGGGGCGGGTCGAGGACTTGCTCCACGAGGCCAGCGCGCTGCTGTCCGGGCTCAGCCACGGGGCCGGCATGGTGATCGCGGCCAAGGCCGACATGGTGCTGCGCCATCTCGAATTCGTGCGCCTCGATTCGGAACGGGCCATGGCGATCCTGGTCGGCCAGGACGGACAGGTGGAAAACCGCATCATCCCGCTGCCGCCGGGGCTGACCGCCAGCGCGCTCACCCAGGCGTCCAATTTCCTCGCCCATCACATCGTGGGCAAGACCTTGAGGGAGGCGCGCGATTCGATCCGCCGCCAGAGCGAATCCCAGCGCGCCGAGCTCGACACCATCGCGCGGCGGCTGGTCGATGCGGGGCTGGCCTCGATGATCGAGGCGGAAAGCCCGTCCCCCACCCTCATCGTGCGCGGCCGCGCCAATCTGATCGACAACGCCATGGCGTCGGAGGACCTGGCACGGGTGCGCCAACTCTTTGACGAGATCGAGAGCAAGCAGGGGCTGATCGAACTCCTCAACGATGCGGAAACCGCGCAAGGGGTGCGCATCTTCATCGGCTCGGAAAACAAGCTGTTCTCGCTCTCGGGCTCCTCGGTGGTGCTCTCGCCCTACAAGGACGCCAATGACAAGGTGGTGGGGGTCCTCGGCGTCATCGGCCCGACCCGGCTCAACTATGCGCGCATCGTCCCGGTGGTCGATTACACCGCGCATGTGGTCTCCCGGCTGATCTCCAAGAAGGGCGAGCTATAGGTGCATCGGGCTTGAAATCTCGTGCCCCTTGGCCGATATGGCGGGCAACACACCATCCCCCAGCGGTAAAAGAGACCCATGATGAGCGACGACAATCCGACGCCCGAACCCAATGAGCAGGTCGAACGCGAGGCAGCCGAAACGGTGGACGCCCCGGCAGGCGACCCCAGCCCCGAAGACCTCATCGTCCAGCTCGAGGCCGAAAAGGCCGAACTGCGCGACCAGGTGCTGCGGACGGCGGCGGAAATGGACAATCTGCGCAAGCGCACCGAGCGCGAGATCGCCGATACCCGCTCCTACGCCATTGCCGGCTTTGCGCGCGACATGCTCGTCGCCACCGACAATCTCTCCCGCGCCCTGATGGTCATCCCCGCCGAGGCGCGCGAGGCGGCCGAAGGCACGCTCAAATCCCTCATCGAGGGGATCGAGATGACCGAGCGCGAAATGCAGCGCCTGCTGCAAAAGAACGGCGTCACCCCCATCGAGGCGCAGGGCGAGAAATTCGACCCCCACCGGCACCAGGCCATGTTCGAAGTGCCCGATGCCAGCGTTCCCGACGGCACGGTGGTGCAGGTGGTACAGGCCGGCTACGCCATTGGCGAGCGCGTGCTGCGCCCGGCCATGGTCGGCGTCTCCAAGGGCGGCGGCAAGGCGGCAACGCCGGACGCCGAGCAGCCCGCCCCGGGCGAAAGCATCGACAAATCCGCCTGACCGTCACGCTCGTCTTTTGTCAAAAGCCCGCCCACCCGGCGGGCTTTTTTCATCAGGGATCCAGGGCAGCGCTACAGTCTTCTCCCGCATAGGAGAGCGCGCCGGTCTCCAGTTCGGCGACCACACGTTCGTCATACTGGGCCGGAAGGTGCGCGGCCTGCGCCTGGGAAACCCCCTCGGTATGGAGGTGTTCAGCCGCCTTGAGCGTGAGCATCTCGCTGGCCGCAACGGCCCTGTCGCTCTCGGACGGGGTTTCGGCCACCGCTCCCATGAGACGGAAGGCCGAAGCGCACCACAACAGGCGATCGGCCTCGTCCGAGACCGGCTGCGCCGCGCCCGCCCCGGGCAGCAGCACGACCAGGGCGGCCAGCAGCGCGAGGGGGATCGATCGCATGGGTTTCCTTCCGGGATGCGTGGCGGTTTGGCCGCTCTACCCTCGCATAAACCGGGCGCAATCGCGAGCCTGGGGCAAAAAGGCCCTTCTTGGCGCCAGTATGCTTGAAGGGCAGCGGGCACCTCCTTATATAGCCAGCCAAGCCCGGTAACGGGCAAGGACAGGATCAGCATCCCAGAGCAGAGGGACCCGGCCGCCCATCCTCCGACGCGACGCCGCTCGAAACGGGCGCGTCGGGGACGGAAGGCCAAATCCGGGGTTCGCTCGTGAAAGTGAGGCATTAAAAATGGCTAAAGTAATCGGTATCGATCTGGGCACCACCAATTCGTGCGTCGCCGTCATGGACGGCAAGACCCCGAAAGTGATCGAGAACGCGGAAGGCGCGCGCACCACCCCCTCCATGGTCGCCTTCTCCAATGACGGGGAACGTCTGGTCGGCCAGCCGGCCAAGCGCCAGGCGGTCACCAATCCGGAGGGCACGCTGTTCGCCGTCAAGCGCCTGATCGGCCGCCGCTTCGACGACCCCATGGTCACCAAGGACAAGGATCTGGTGCCCTACAAGATTTCCAAGGCCGACAATGGCGACGCTTGGGTCGAGGTGGATGGCAAGAAGTCGTCCCCGTCCGAAGTCTCGGCCATGATCCTCACCAAGATGAAGGAAACCGCCGAGAGCTATCTGGGCGAAAACGTCACCCAGGCCGTGATCACCGTTCCCGCCTATTTCAACGACTCCCAGCGTCAGGCCACCAAGGACGCCGGCAAGATCGCCGGGCTCGAAGTGCTGCGCATCATCAACGAGCCGACCGCGGCCGCGCTGGCCTATGGGCTCGACAAGAAGGAATCGGGCACCATCGCGGTCTATGACCTGGGCGGCGGCACCTTCGACATCTCGATCCTCGAGATCGGCGACGGCGTCTTCGAGGTGAAGTCCACCAATGGCGACACCTTCCTGGGCGGTGAAGACTTCGACATGCGTCTGGTCGACTATCTCGCCGACGAGTTCAAGAAGGAGCAGGGCATCGACCTGCGCGGCGACAAGCTGGCGCTGCAGCGGCTGAAGGAAGCCGCCGAAAAGGCCAAGATCGAGCTGTCGAGCGCCTCGCAGACCGAAATCAACCTGCCCTTCATCACCGCCGATGCGTCGGGCCCCAAGCACCTGCAATTGAAGCTCACCCGCGCCAAGTTCGAATCCATCGTCGAGGATCTGGTCAAGCGCACCATCGAGCCCTGCCGCGCCGCGCTCAAGGATGCCGGCATCACGGCGGGCGAGATCGACGAAGTGGTTCTGGTCGGCGGCATGACCCGCATGCCCAAGGTACAGGAAGAAGTGAAGAACTTCTTCGGCAAGGAGCCCCATAAGGGCGTCAACCCCGACGAGGTGGTGGCCATGGGCGCCGCCATCCAGGCCGGCGTCCTGCAGGGCGACGTCAAGGACGTGCTGCTGCTCGACGTGACCCCGCTGTCGCTCGGCATCGAAACCCTGGGCGGTGTCTTCACCCGGCTGATCGACCGCAACACCACCATCCCGACCAAGAAGGGCCAGGTGTTCTCCACCGCCGAGGACAACCAGTCCGCCGTGACCATCCGGGTGTTCCAGGGCGAACGCGAAATGGCCGCCGACAACAAGATGCTCGGCCAGTTCGACCTTGTCGGCATCCCCTCGGCCCCGCGCGGCGTGCCCCAGATCGAGGTGACCTTCGACATCGACGCCAACGGCATCGTCAACGTCTCGGCCAAGGACAAGGGCACCGGCAAGGAGCAGCAGATCCGCATCCAGGCCTCGGGCGGCCTGTCGGACGCCGACATCGAAAAGATGGTCAAGGACGCCGAAGCCAATGCGGAAGTGGACAAGAAGCGCCGCGAAACGGTCGAAGCCCGCAACCAGGCCGAAAGCCTCGTGCATTCCACCGAATCCTCGCTCAAGGAGCATGGGGACAAGGTCTCTGCCGAGATAAAGGCCGAAATCGAGACCGCCATCGCCGAAACCAAGACCGCCATCGAAGGCGAGGACCCTGAAGCGATCAAGGAAAAGTCCGCCGCCCTGGCGCAGGCGTCCATGAAGCTCGGCGAAGCCATGTACAAGGCCAGCCAGGAAGAGGCCGAAGCCGCCGCTTCGGGCACGGACGAGGCCGATGACGACGTGGTCGACGCCGATTTCGAAGAGGTCAAGGACGACGACGACCAGAAGTCGGCCTGATCCGGCTGCAACACCCTTTCAGTGCCGCCTCCGGGCGGCACTGTCTTTTCCGGCAGGGGCCCGGTTTCACGTGAATCAGCACCGCCCGCTGGTCTTCCTGCCTCCGGCTATGGTAACAGGCGCCGGGCATCATTACCTAAGACGCATGGCAGGGCCGGCATCGTGCCGGGGCCTGACGCGCTCAACGACAACGAACGGTTGGTTTGGCACAAGAGATGATCTTGCATCCGTCCATGATTTGCCCCCGCCGCGACACGGGGAAGTTCTAGAACATGTCCAAAGCCGATTTCTATTCGGTGCTCGGGGTCGACAAGGGCTGCGACGCCACCGCGCTCAAATCCGCCTATCGCAAGCTCGCCATGCAATACCACCCGGACCGCAATCCGGGGAATGCCGAGGCCGAGCACAAGTTCAAGGAAGTCTCGGAAGCCTACGATACGCTCAAGGACCCGCAGAAGCGCGCCGCCTATGACCGGTTCGGCCATGCCGCCTTCGCCAATGGCGGCGGGGGCGCCGGGCAAGGCTTCGGCTCGGATTTCTCCTCCTCCATGTCCGACATCTTCGAGGACATCTTCGGCGAATTCATGGGCGGGGCGCGCGGCCAGCGCCAGCGCGACGGCCGCCAGCGCGGCTCGGATCTGCGCTACAATCTCGAGATCGACCTCGACGACGCCTTTACCGGCACCACGGTCGACATCGACGTGCCGACCCTCACCCAGTGCGGAACCTGCGACGGCTCCGGCGCCAAGCCGGGCACCGGGTTTTCAACCTGCCGCATGTGCGGTGGCCACGGCAAGGTGCGCGCGGCGCAGGGCTTCTTCACCATCCAGCAGACCTGTCCCCAGTGCCATGGGCGCGGGGAGACCATGGACCAGCCCTGTACCGATTGCCACGGCCAGGGCCGCAAGCAGACCTCGCGCACCCTCTCGGTCGACGTGCCCAAGGGCATCGAGGACGGCACCCGCATCCGGCTGGGCGGCGAGGGCGAGGCCGGGGTGCGCGGCGGGCCGGCCGGGGACCTCTATATCTTCGTTTCGTTAAAGCCCCATCAGCTGTTCCAGCGCGACGGCGCCGATCTCTACGCCAAGGTGCCGATCTCGATGATCACCGCTGCCCTGGGCGGGGAATTCGAAGTGCCCACGCTCGACGGCATCCGCGCCAAGGTGAAGGTCGGCGAGGGCACCCAGCCCGGTGCCCGGGTGCGGCTCAAGGGCAAGGGCATGCCGGTTTTGCGCAGCCAGCAGGTCGGCGATCTCTACGTCCAGCTCGAGGTGGAGACGCCGCAAAAGCTCAGCAAGCGCCAGCGCGAGCTGCTGGAGGAATTCCAGGAGCTGTCCAGCCGCGAGACCTCACCGGGCTCGGAAGGCTTCTTCGACAAGCTCAAGCATATGTTCGGCTAGCAATGGGGCTTGCCGTCCCCGAGGCGGCCTGCCTATCCTCGCGCCGTCCACCAAGGAGACGGCCCCATGCCCAGCGCGCTCACCCTTTCCGGTTCGATCCGCACCGGTTCGTTCAACAAGAAGCTGCAGGACGCGGTCGACGGCAAGCTGGCCACGGCCGGCGTTGCGGTCAATTCGATCTCGCTGGCCGATTTCGACATGCCGATCTTCAACGAGGATCTCGAGCCCCATGCGGTTCCCGAGGCGGCGGGGCGGCTGGCCGAACTGTTCCGGACCCACGACATCGTCTTTATCGCCACGCCCGAATACAATGGCGGCCTGCCCCCGCTCATGGTCAACACCATCGCCTGGCTGTCGCGGCAGAAGCCCTCGCCTTTCCGTCACACGGTGTTCGGCATTGGCGGGGTCTCCTCGGGCCGCTACGGCACCATCTGGGCCCAGAGCCATCTGCGCGATTCGCTCTCCAAGATCGGCGCCCTGGTGGTCCCCACCCTGCTCGGCGTCGGGCCCCATTCCTCGGCCTTTTCCCCCGATGGCCAGATCGCCGAGGCCGGCGCCGTGCAAAAGATCGACCAGATGGTCTCCGAACTCACCCATTTTTCCCGCGGCGGGATTTGAAGGGCGCCGGCGCGCCACCCTTGCGCTCGGCGCCAAGTCGTGGCATCGAGCCGGCAAGCATCGCGCAGGGGAGATTGCCATGGCCGGAGACCTGATCGTCGGACTGGATGTCGGCTCGCGCTATGAGGCAGAGGAGATCATCTCCCGCCTCGGCGACAGCGTCCAGTATTTCAAGATCGGCTATCAGCTCTTTTACGGCGGCGACGGGCTGACCATCGGGCGGGAGCTGATCCGGGCCGGCAAGAAGGTGTTCTTCGACCTCAAGCTGCTCGACATCGACAACACGGTGGAAAAGGGCGTCGCCGCCTTCGCCGAGACCGGCGCGGCCATGCTGACGCTCCACGCCTATCCAAAGGCGATGGCAGCGGCGGTCAAGGCCGCCGAGGGCTCGGGGCTGTGTCTGCTCGGCGTCACCGTCCTCACCTCGATGGACGAGGCCGATCTGGCGGAAGCCGGCTACGGCATGCCCATCGAGGCCCTGGTGGCCCGCCGCGCGCAACAGGCTCGCGACGCCGGCATGGGCGGCATCGTCGCCTCGGCCTTCGAGGCCGAGACCGTGCGCGGCATCGTCGGCCCCGACATGGCCATCGTCACCCCCGGCATCCGCCCCTCGGGCAGCCCGGCCGGCGACCAGAAGCGGGTGATGACCCCCGCCGAGGCGCTGGGCGCCGGGGCCAGCCATCTGGTAGTGGCCCGCCCCATCGTCGCCGCGCCCGATCCCAGAAAGGCCGCCGAGGCGATCCTCGTCGAAATGGCCACGGCATAGGGGACAGCGCATGGATTTCAGGATCGGCATAGTCGGCGCCGGCGGGCGCATGGGTCTAGCCAGCATCCGCGCCGTCGCGGCGCATCCCGAAACGGCGTTGGCCGCCGCCATCGACCGACCCGGGGCCGACAGCATCGGCAAGGATGCCGGCAGCCTCGCCGGCCTCGAACCGCTCGGCGTTGTCATCGGCGACGATCTCGACGCCCTGCTCGGGCAGGTGGATGCCATCCTCGATTTTACAGCTCCCGCGGCCAGCGTCGATCTGGCGCAACGCGCCGCGAAGAGGGGCCTCGTCCACATCATCGGCACCACCGGCTGCACCCCGGAGGACGATGCGCGGATTGCCGAGGCGGCGGGGCGGGGCGCCCGCATCGTCAAATCGGGAAATTTCAGCCTCGGGGTCAATCTCCTCGCCGCGCTGGTCCAACTGGCGGCGACGACGCTCGACATCGATTTCGACATCGAGATCCTCGAAATGCACCACCGGCACAAGGTCGATGCCCCCTCGGGCACGGCGCTGCTGCTCGGGGAGGCGGCGGCGGAGGGGCGCGGCGTCGCGCTGGCCGACACCGCGGTCACGGTGCGCGACGGCCACACCGGGGCCCGGACGCCGGGAACGATCGGCTTTGCCAGCCTGCGCGGGGGTGGCATCGTTGGCGAGCATTCGGTGCTGTTTTCCTCCATGGCGGAAACCGTCACCCTCTCCCATTCGGCGCGCGACAGGGGCCTGTTCGCCGATGGCGCGCTCAAGGCCGCGCTCTGGGCCCGCACGCGCCCGGCGGGGCTGTATTCCATGGCCGATGTGCTCGGCCTTTCACCAGAAGGACGCAATTGAATGACCGGTACGCTGATCCTCGTTCGCCACGGCCAGAGCCAATGGAATCTTGAGAACCTCTTCACCGGCTGGCGCAATCCCGGCCTCACCGAACAGGGCATCGACGAGGCCCGCAAGGCCGGTCAGGCCCTCAAGGCGCGGGGGATCGTGCCCGATGCCTATTTCACCTCGGCGCTCGTCCGCGCCCAGCACACTCTCGACCTGATGCTCGAGGAAATGGGGATCACCGATCTGGTCATCACCCGCAACCACAAGCTCAACGAGCGCGATTACGGCGACCTGTCCGGGCTCAACAAGGACGATGCGCGGGAAAAATGGGGCGAGGAGCAGGTCCATGTCTGGCGCCGCTCCTATGACGTGCCCCCGCCGGGCGGGGAAAGCCTCAAGGACACCGCGGCCCGCGTCCTGCCCTATTACCAGGCCGAGATCGAGCCGCTGCTCAAGGCCGGCAAGACGGTTCTGGTCACCGCCCATGGCAATTCCCTGCGCGCCCTGGTCATGCAACTCGAAGGGCTGGACGAGGACGCGATCCTCAAGCGCGAAATCGCCACCGGCGCGCCCATCGTCTATGGCATCGGCGCCGATGGCGAACGGGTTTCGACGCAAGAACTCTAGGGTCGAAACGAGGACCGGGCGCGGCGCCTATTGCTGCGCGACCAGCCCCGCCTCCCAGCCCAGAATGGCGCGCTTGCGGGCGATGCCCCAGTGATAGCCGGTGAGGGCGCCGGTCGAGCCCACGATGCGATGGCAGGGGACGACGAAGGAGATGGGGTTGCGCCCCACGGCGCGGCCGATGGCCCGCGCCGCATTGGGCCGGCCCACGGCCCGGGCCACCTCGCCATAGGTCGCGGCCCGCCCGGGCGGAACCTTGAGCAGGGTTTCCCAGACCTTGATCTCGAACTGGGAGCCGATCATCACCAGCCGCACTGGCTGCTCGGGGTCCCATTGCGCCGGATCGAAGATGCGCCGCGCCACCGGGGCGATCGCCGCGTCGTCGCGGCGGAAGGCGGCATTGGGCCAGCGCCGCGCCAGATCCTCGAAGGCATTGGCATCGTCCCACTCCTCGGCAAAGGCGATTCCTGCCACCCCATATTGGGTGGTCATCAGGCACACCACGCCGAAGGGCGAGGGGGCATAGCCCCAGGTGACATCGAGACCGGCGCCTTGGGCGCGATAGATGCCGGGGGGCACCGCATCATAGGCGACGAAGAGATCGTGCAGGCGCGACGGTCCCGACAAGCCGACCTCATAGGTCGTATCGAGCACGCTCAGATTATCGCGCAGCAATTTGCGCGCATGGTCCAGCGCCACGGCCTGGGCGAAGCTCTTGGGCGACAGGCCGCACCAGCGGCGGAACAGCTCGACCAGTTGCCGCTCGCTCATCGAGAGCGCATGCGCCAAACCGGCGATGTCGCCCGATCCGGGGGTCGAAAGGTATTCGATCGCCCGGGCGATGGTGCGGTAATCGATGTCCGCGCCGTTCGGGTCGGCGGGGACGCTGGGGGCGGTGAGGGAAGCGTTGGCGTTCATCATGGGCACAGACTAGCGTCACGGTCGCCGGCAAGCGACCCGATTTTGACGGCTCAGCGCCGGGCGCGGTCGAGGGCCGGGCGGAAGGCGCGGGCGAAGTTTTCCTTGTCGTCGGGGGTGAGGAAGCGTCCGATCTCATAGGCTCCCTCCCGCGTGGTGATCTTGAGCGCGGTGACCCGGTCCTCGCCGTCGCGCACCACGGCGAAGCGCACGAAGAAGGGATTGAACGACAGGGTGGTCTCGCGGCCCCGCTTGGTCACGTGGCGGATATCGAGGGCATCGGGCCAGAGGGTGATTTCCTCGAAGGCGTGCTTGTCGTCCAGCGACGCGGTGAGCGCCCAATAGAGCAGCGCGATATCGAGCCCCAGCAGGCCGACGATGGGCCAGGCCCCCATGGCGAAGAAGGCGAAGCCCGGGATGGCGGCCATGACGCAGGCAAAGACGATCACGCCGCGAATGCCCTGCGGCGAAAGCGAGCGGTGCGGGGTCAGCAAGGCGGCAAAGAGCGGGTTTTGGGTCATCTCGGCTTGCCTTTTGGCGTTCGGCCCATTCTAAGAGACAGGTCCACGCCAATCAAATCACTTCATCGTCGCACCCCCTCATGCCCAGACCGCCCACCAAGGCCGAGATCGAACGGATCTTCGAGACCTTTGCCCAATACGATCCCGAACCGACCGGCGAGCTCGATTTCGTCAATCTGTTCACGCTGCTGGTCGCCGTGGTGCTCAGCGCCCAGGCCACCGATGTGGGTGTCAACAAGGCGACCAAAAAGCTGTTCGCCATCGCCGACACGCCCGAAAAGATGGTGGCGCTGGGGGAAGACGCCATCCGCGAGCATATCCGCACCATCGGGCTCTATCGCAACAAGGCCAAGAACGTCTTCCTGCTCAGCCAGGCGCTGATCGACAATCACGGAAGCCATGTGCCCGACACGCGCGAAGCCCTCGAGGCCCTGCCGGGGGTGGGGCGCAAGACCGCCAATGTGGTGCTCAATATCGGCTTCGGCCAGCCGACCATCGCCGTCGACACGCATCTGTTCCGGGTCGGCAACCGCACGGGCATCGCGCCGGGCAAGTCGCCGCTGGCGGTGGAAAAAGCGCTTCTTAAGCGCGTGCCGGCCAAATATCTGCTGCACGCCCATCACTGGCTGATCCTGCATGGGCGCTATATCTGCAAGGCCCGCAGGCCCGAATGCTATCGCTGCATCATCGCCCAATGGTGCCGCTATCCCGACAAGACCCCCGGCCCGGTTGCGCGGCAGCGCGCGATGCCCTAAGCGGAACCCAGGCAAGAGAGTGACGGACACCCCATGACCACCCGGTTCGACGTTCTGACCATCGGCAATGCCATTGTCGATGTGATCGCTCCGATCGAGGAGAATTTCCTCATCGACGAGGGCATGCGCAAATCGATCATGCACCTCATCGATGCGGAGCGCTCGGCCGATCTCTATGCGAAAATGCCCGAGCATAAATCGATCATCCCGGGCGGCAGCTCGGCCAATACGGCGGCCGGCGTCGCGGCTCTCGGCGGGCGCGCCGCCTTTGTCGGCAAGGTGGCCGAGGACGAGCTCGGCCTCGTCTTCCGCGCCGATTTCGAAACCAAGGGCATTTCCTACGACACCGACTATCTGCGCGACGATGTCGCCACGGCCCGTTCGATGATCCTCGTCACGCCCGATGGCGAGCGTACCATGAACACCTATCTGGGCGCCTGCCAGCACCTCACCGAGGCCGATATCGTCGAGGAGACCATCGGCGCGGCTTCCATCACCTATATGGAAGGCTATCTCTGGGATCCCCCCCAGGCCAAGAAGGCCTTCGTCAAGGCGGCCCATTACGCCCATAAGAGCGAGCGCGCCGCCGCGATCACCCTCTCGGACCCGTTCTGCGTCAACCGCTTCCGCGCCGAATTCCTCGACCTCATCCGCTCCAAGACCATGGACTATGTGTTCGCCAATATCGAGGAGGCCAAGGCGCTCTACGAGACGGACGATCTGACCGTCGCCGTGCGCCAACTGGCCGAGGACGCCGAGATCGCCGCCATCACCATGGGCGCGCGCGGGGCAATGGCGATCCGCAACGGGGAAATCGTCTCGGTCCCGGCCTTTCCGGTCGACAAGGTGGTGGACGTGACCGGGGCGGGGGATCTGTTCGCCTCGGGGTTCCTGCTCGCCACGGCGCGCGGCCAGTCCATGGAGGAAGCGCTGCGGCTCGGCTGTCTCGCCGCCTCGGAGGTGATCACCCATTACGGCGCCCGTCCGGTGGCCGATCTGCGCGCCATGGCCGAGGCCGAGGGCATCGCCGTCTGAACTCAGACCTTGCGCAGGGAAACCTCGTGGATGGCGTGGTCGGCGCCCTTTTTGAGGATCAGGTCGGCCCGGCTGCGGGTCGGCAGGATGTTCTCACGCAGATTGGGCAGGTTGATCGACTGCCAGATCGACTTGGCGGTGGCGATGGCCGTCAGTTCCGACAATTCGGAAAAGCGCCGGAAAAAGCTCTTGGGATCGCGGAAGGCGGTCTCGCGCAGCTTCATGAAGCGCTCCACATACCAGGCCTCGAGCACGTCTTCGTCGGCGTCGATATAGACCGAGAAATCGATGAAATCGGACGCGAAGACGATGGGGCTGCCGGTGCGGGGCAATTCGCCCGGCTGCAGGATGTTGAGCCCCTCGACCACGAGGATGTCCGGGCTCTCGACGACGATCTTTTCGTCCGGCAGGACGTCATAGGTGAGGTGGGAATAGGTGGGCGCCTCGACCCGGGGGGCACCCGATTTCACCGCAGCGAGAAAATCGACGAAGGCGGCGCGGTCATAGCTTTCGGGAAAACCCTTGCGCTGCATCAGGTCGCGGGCCTCCAGCACCGCATTGGGATGGAGGAAGCCGTCGGTGGTGATGAGATCGACCTTGGGTGAGGTCGGCCAGCGGCGCAGCAGGGCGCGCAGGATGCGCGCCGTGGTGGATTTGCCCACGGCGACCGAACCCGCCACGCCAATGACGAAGGGTACCTTGGCGCCATTATGCCCCAGAAAACGGCTCGACGCGTGATGAATGCCCTGGATCGCCTCGACATAGAAGGAGAGCAGGCGCGTCAGGGGCAGGTAGACGATCTCGGCCTCGGCCAGCGAGATGGGGTCGTTGAGAGTGCGCAGATGCTCGATATCCTCGGCATCGAGGGTCATCGGCTCATCGGCGCGCAGCCGCGCCCATTCCGCCATCGAAAAGGTGAGATAGGGGGCGAAGGCGATCTTTGCTGACATGGATCAGTCTTTCGGCCGCGCGGCCTTTTCGGCCAGGCCCGACTGGCCGGTGCGGCGGTCGAGCTCGGCCAGCACCCGGTCCAGCGCCACGCCCTCGGCCCGCAGCAGGACGAGCAGGTGGTAGATGAGGTCGGCGCTTTCCTTGACCAGTTCGTCCTTGTCCCCGCTCATGGCGGCGATCACCGTCTCCACCGCCTCCTCGCCCAGCTTCTGGGCGCATTTGGCCGTGCCGCGGCTGAGCAGCTTTGCGGTATAGGACTGGTCGGGCGCGGCAGTGGCGCGCTCGGCCAGCCGCGCCTCGAGCGCTTCTATGGTCAGTGTGGTCATGGCTGTGCCTCCTTGACGCCCTGGTCTCAGTCGAGCCGCATCGGAATGCCCGCCGCGGCCATATGGGCCTTGGCCTCGCCGATGGTGAAGGTACCGAAATGGAAGATCGACGCCGCGAGGACGGCCGCCGCATGGCCCTCCTTTATCCCCTCGACCAGATGGTCGAGCGTCCCCACCCCACCCGAAGCGATCACCGGCACGGCCACCGCATCGGCGACGGCGCGGGTCAGCTCGATGTCGAAGCCCGACCGCGTGCCGTCGCGGTCCATGGAGGTGACCAGCAATTCGCCAGCCCCGCGCTCCACTGCGCCAACGGCGAAGGCGACGGCGTCGATGCCGGTGGGCTTGCGCCCGCCATGGGTGAAGATCTCCCAGCGCCCGTCCTCCACGCGCTTGGCGTCGACCGAGACGACGATGCATTGATTGCCGAACTTGTCGGCGGCGCGGGCCACGAAATCGGGATCGGCCACCGCCGCGGAATTGATAGACACCTTGTCGGCCCCCGACAGCAGGAGCTTGCGGATATCCTCATTGCTCTTGATGCCGCCGCCCACGGTCACCGGCATGAAGCAATGCTCGGCGGTGCGGGCCACCACGTCGAAAATGGTGTCGCGTCCCTCATGGGAGGCGGCGATGTCGAGAAAACACAATTCGTCGGCCCCCGCCGCGTCATAGGCGATGGCCGCCTCCACCGGGTCGCCGGCATCGACCAGATCGACGAAGTTGACGCCCTTGACGATGCGTCCGTCCTTCACGTCGAGGCAGGGGATGATGCGTGCTTTGAGGGTCATGAGGGATTTCTCTTGGGGTTGGCCCTGCGCCAATAGAGCAGATGGACGAGAAGGACAATCACCCAAACGGCGAGGGCCACGGCCCCGAAGGGGATGGAAGCCAGCATCAGCCAGCCCATGATCGCCATGCCGGCCAGGAGGCCGCCATAGTCGACGCCGTTGATGACGCAAGGGTAGACCCCCGCCTCGTCCAGCCGGCAGCCATTGGGCTCGGCGACCAGATAGGCGAGGTAAACCGAGATCACAGGCCCCAGCGCCACCAGCACGATCACCGCCAGCACCAGCCCGTAGCCCAGCCAGGGGAACCGTTTGCGCGCCGGGCCGGCGGTCATCCGGCGGCCTTGAGCAGGGCCAGTGCTTCACGTGAATCAATGCGCCCGTCATAGAGGGCGCGGCCCGAAATCGCCCCTTCGAGGATTTTCGCGTCCGGCTCGGTCATGCGGCGGATGTCGTCCATGCCGGCCAGCCCCCCCGAGGCGATGACGGGGATGCTGGTCGTCGCGGCCAGCGCCAGGGTCGCATCCCAGTTGATGCCCTTGAGGACCCCGTCGCGGTCGATATCGGTATAGATGATGGCGGCGACCCCGGCGCCCTCGAAGCGCCGGGCCAGCTCGCTGGCCGAGAGCTCGGAGGTTTCCGCCCAGCCCTCGACCGCAACCTTGCCGCCCCGGGCGTCGATCCCCACCGCGACCTGGCCGGGAAAGGCCTTGCAGGCCGCCTTGACCAGTTCGGGATCGCGCACCGCGACCGTGCCGAGGATCACCCGCGCCAGCCCCTTGTCGAGCCAGGCCTCGATATGGGCCAGGGTGCGGATGCCGCCGCCGAGCTGGACGGGGAAATCGACCGCCGCCAGAATGGCCTCGACCGCCGCGCCATTGACGCTCTCGCCGGCAAAGGCACCATTGAGGTCCACCACATGCAGATAGTCGAAGCCCTGCTGCTCGAAACTTTTGGCCTGTGCGGCCGGATCGTCGTTGAAGACCGTCGCCTGGTCCATGTCGCCGAGCTTGAGCCTGACGCATTGACCGTCCTTGAGGTCGATGGCGGGAAAGAGAATCATGGACGCCACTTGAGAAAGTTGGAGATCAGCGCCTGGCCCAAGGCCTGGCTCTTTTCGGGATGGAACTGGGTGCCGGCGATATTGTCGCGCCCCACCATGGCGGTGATCGGCCCGCCATACTGCGTGGTGGCGATCACCTGCTCCTCGGCGGTGACCCGCATGTGATAGGAATGGACGAAATAGGCATGCAGGCCGTTTTCCCCGGTTTCGATGCCCTCGAGGAGCTTGTGGGGACGGGCCACCGCCAGGGTATTCCAGCCCATATGCGGCACCTTGAGGGCCGGGTCATGGGGCATGATGGCCTCGACCACGCCGTCGATCCAGCCCAGGCCGGGGGTCTCGGACTTTTCCCGCCCCGTCCGGGCCAGAAGCTGCATGCCGACGCAGATGCCGAGGAAGGGCGTTGTGCCCCGCGCCACCTTTTCCTCCAGCACCGCGATCATGGCGTCGACCGCGCGCAGCCCGGCCATGCAATCGGCAAAGGCGCCGACCCCGGGCAGGACGATGCGGTCGGCCCGCCGCACAAGCTCGGCATCGGCGGTCACCCTGATTATTGCCCCGGTCTCCATCCCGGCGCGGGAAAAGGCCTTTTCGGCCGATCTGAGATTGCCCGCCCCGTAATCGATGATGGCGACGGTCTCGCTCACGGCCGGGCTCCAAATCTCTGTTCGAGCCACAGGCGCTCGGCCGTCGCGCCATCGGCGGCCACCAGTTCCCCCAGCGCCAGCCAGTTGCGGCGCAGCAGCGCCCGTCCGGCGATGCGGGCGGCGGCAAAGCCGGTCCAGAGCGCGAACACCCCATAGAGCCCCAGGGCGGCGGCCGGGCCGATCAGCGGCACGCTGGCCGCCAGCGCCGCCACCAGCAGCGCCCAGACGAGCACGAAGCCGATGGCCCCGTGAAACATCGCCCACAAGGGAGTGAACAGGAACGCCGTCCAGCGGAACCTTTCCGAGAGCACCGCGATGGCCTCGGGTCCGGCTTCGGGCTTGGCATAGATTGCGTAAAGGGTCATGACTTCTGTCTACAGCACGCCCTTGGTCGAGGGCACCGCGTCGCCGGCCCGCGGATCGATCTCCACCGCCTGCCGCAAGGCGCGCGCCAGAGCCTTGAACAGGCTCTCGGCGATGTGGTGGTTGTTGTCGCCATAATAGGTTTCGGCATGCAGGGTGATACCGGCATTTATGGCCAGCGCCTGGAAGAATTCGCGCACCAGCTCGGTGTCGAAGCTGCCGATCTTGGGTGCGGTGAAGGCGACCCGCCAGACGAGGAAGGCCCGGCCGGAGACGTCGAGCGCCACCGTCGAGCGGGTGCCGTCCATCACGAGGTCGGAAGCGCCATAGCGCACAATGCCCTTTTTCTCCCCCAGCGCCATGCGAATCGCCTGGCCGATGGCGATGCCCACATCCTCGACGGTGTGGTGGTGGTCGATATGGAGGTCGCCCTTGGCGCGGATCGTCATGTCGATCAGGGAATGGCGCGACAGCTGGTCGAGCATGTGGTCGAAAAAGCCCACACCCGTTTCGATGGTCCGCGACCCGTCGCCATCGAGATCGATAGCGACGCTGATCTCGGTCTCATTGGTCTTGCGATCGAGCTTGGCCTTGCGCATGGCTGACCCCCTTGGGAAACACGCAACTTGCCTTAACAGCTTGCGGCGCAGGGGAAAAGCCCGACAATTCCCGCCTCGCATTGCATTTGGCCCGATCAGCCCTAAATAAACAGCAACACACCTATTTTGATGAAAAAGGCATCTGAGTATCGATGACGACAATCGTTTCCGTGCGGAAGGGCAATCAGGTCGTGGTGGCGGGCGATGGGCAGGTATCCCTTGGCCAGACCGTCATGAAGCATTCTGCCAAAAAGGTCCGCCGGC
This sequence comes from Pelagibacterium lacus, assembly GCF_003345525.1. GTDB lineage: Bacteria > Pseudomonadota > Alphaproteobacteria > Rhizobiales > Devosiaceae > Pelagibacterium > Pelagibacterium lacus. The sequence continues at coordinate 38,654 of NZ_QQNH01000015.1, read as the reverse complement.
TCGCTGGGGGCTCGGTGATCGCCGGCTTTGCCGGAGCCACCGCCGACGCCTTCACCCTCTCCGAGCGACTCGAGGCCAAACTCGAACAATATCCGGGCCAGTTGATGCGCGCCTGCGTCGAACTGGCCAAGGACTGGCGCACCGACCGCTATCTGCGCCGGCTCGAAGCCATGATGATCGTGGTCGACAAATCCGACAGCCTGATCCTCACCGGCACCGGGGACGTGCTCAGCCCCGAGGATGGCATCGCCGCCATCGGCTCGGGGGGCAATTACGCCCTCGCCGCCGCCCGCGCCCTGGCCGATGGCGATAAGAGCGCCGAGGAGATCGCGAGAAAGGCCATGGGCATCGCCGCCTACATCTGCGTCTATACCAACGCCGAGGTGACGGTAGAAACGCTCGAGCTCGACTCTTGACCCTCGCCGTCCGCCAGATCGGCCCCGGAGAGGCCATCGCCTATCGGGAGATCCGGCTGACGGCGCTGGACGGCGATCCGGCCGCCTTTTCGTCCGACGCGGCGACCGAACGGGCCCGCGACCTCGACTGGTACAGGCAAAGCGCGCGGGAAACCGCGATCTTTGTCGCCTTTCGCGGCGAGATGCCCATCGGCATGGCGGGGCTGTTCGTCTCCGACCAGCCCAAGACGCGACATATCGGCACCGTGTTCGGGGTCTATGTGCGGCCCGAGGCGCGCCAGGCGGGCGTGGCGGCGCTCCTCATGGAGGCGGTGATCGCCCATGCCGCCGGCAGCGTCGCCCAACTCCATCTCGGGGTGGCCGCCGACAATATCCCCGCGCTGGCCCTTTATCACCGGCTCGGCTTCCAGACCTATGGCACCGAACCGCGCGCCCTCAGGATCGAAGACCGCTATATCGACGAGCACCTGATGGTGCTGTTTCTGGACAAAGAAGACAGACTATGAGTGACAGAAGTTTTTCCCCCCGCGAGATCGTTTCCGAACTCGACCGCTATATCGTCGGGCAGAACGACGCCAAGCGCGCCGTGGCCATCGCGCTGCGCAATCGCTGGCGCCGCCAGCAGCTGCCCGAGGACATCCGCCGCGAGGTCAGCCCCAAGAACATCCTGATGATCGGCCCGACCGGGGTCGGCAAGACGGAGATTTCCCGCCGGCTGGCCCGCCTCGCCCAGGCGCCTTTCGTCAAGGTGGAGGCGACCAAGTTCACCGAAGTGGGCTATGTGGGCCGCGACGTCGAGCAGATGATCCGCGACCTCGTCGAGGCCGGCATCGTGCTGCTCAAGGAAAAGAAGCGCGCCGAGGTGAAGGCCAAGGCCCATCTCAACGCCGAGGACCGGGTGATCGACGCGCTGGTCGGCCAGTCGGCCACCCCCTCGACCCGGGACGCGTTCAGAAAGAAGCTGCGCGACAACGAGCTCGACGACAAGGAGATCGAGATCGAGGTTCCGGCCAGTTCGGGCATGCCCATGTTCGACATTCCCGGCATGCCCGGGGCCGGCATGGGGATGATCAATCTCTCGGACATGTTCGGCAAGGCGTTCGGCGGCAAGACCCAGAAGCGCACGGTCAAGATCAAGGACAGCTACGAAATCCTCATCAACCAGGAGGCCGACAAGCTGCTCGATCAGGACAAGATCAATATCGAGGCCATCGAGCTGGTGGAGAACCACGGCATCGTGTTCCTCGACGAGATCGACAAGGTGGCGGCCAAAGAAGGCGGGGTCACCGGCGGTCCCTCGCGCGAGGGCGTGCAGCGCGACCTGCTGCCGCTGATCGAGGGCACCACGGTCTCGACCAAATACGGCCCGGTCAACACCGACCATATCCTCTTTATCGCCTCGGGGGCCTTCCACGTCTCCAAGCCCTCGGACCTGCTGCCCGAATTGCAGGGCCGCCTGCCGATCCGGGTGGAGTTGCGTGCCTTGACGCGGGAGGATTTCATCAAGATCCTCACCGACACCGAATATTCGCTGATCCGGCAATATGTGGCGCTGATGGGCACGGAAGGGGTGACGCTCGACTTCACCCAGGACGCCATCGAAGCGGTGGCCGACATCTCCGTGTCGGTCAATGCCTCGGTGGAAAATATCGGCGCGCGGCGCCTGCAGACGGTGCTCGAACGTCTTGTCGAGGACATCTCCTTCACCGCGTCGGACCGCTCGGGCACCACGCTCACCATAGACGGCGCCATGGTGCGCGACACGGTGGGCAAGATGGCCGGCGACGCCGATCTCAGCCGCTATATCCTCTGACGGCGCCGCGGTGGAGCGCTCAGCGCTTCACCGCCCGCCGCATCACCTCGTCGCGGAGGGCCTTGCAGTCCTCCGCCGACAGCCGCCCCAATTCCCGCGCCAGCACATTGGTCAATTCGGTCGCTTCGGGAGCCAGCCCCGCGGTGTCGATGGTGATCTTGGGGTCGGAGATCTCGGCCAGCCGCTGGATCTCCTCGGCCTCGTCCCAGATCACGTTGAAATAGGCAATGATCCGCTGCACCATGAACCAGGTCGGCTTGCCGCGCTTGCCGTGCTCGAGGGCCGAGAGGTACGCGCTCGAGACGTTGAGCGCCTTGGCCATGTCCTTGAGCGCGATGCCGCGTTCGGCGCGCAGTTTGCGCAGCTTGGCGCCCAGAGGCGTCATGTCTCCCGCCTCCGCTTGAGCCGCACATAGAGCGCGCCGCCGCCCCCATGGCTCTGATGCGCCGGCTCGATGCCGGCGATCAGCGGGGCGAGGTCGGGGGCATTGAGCCAGAGCGGGACCATTTCGCGCAACACCCCGCGCTGCGCGAGCTGGAGATAGCCGGTCTTCTTGATGCCCTTGCCGGTGATGACCAGCAGGGTACGCTCGCCCCGGGCGGCGCGTTCGAGGATGAAGCGCTCCAGCACCATCTGCGCCCGGGCCTGGGTCATGCCGTGCAGGTCGAGGGTGGAATCGATCGGCTCGCGCCCGCTGGTCACGCGGCGCTTGAGATTGGGCTCGATGGGCTTTTCGCTCGCCGGGACCCGCGACGCGGCGATCAGCGGCGCCCGCGAGGGCAGCGCTGGCCGGGCAAAGCGCGGCGGTTCCGGCCGGGCGGCGGCCGGCGCGTCCGGGGGCGGGGTCTCGATGGCCTCGATCAGTTTTCGCGGATCGGCGCTCTTGCGGCCCTTGAGGGGGTCGACGGTCTTGCCCACCGCCGTCCACAAATGCCAGTCGCGCACCGGGCCCGGTGGCGATTTGCGCGGCCCGGGCGGTTTGCGCGCCATGGCGAAGCCCTCGAAATCCCGGCGTCTATTCGAGATCGTTGGTTGCAACGAGCTTCCAGTTGGGATCGCGCGACTTGGTGTTGCGCAGGAAGGTCCACTCATCGGCGATGGCCACCACCTGGCCGGGGGTGCCCTCGATGATCTCGCCCTCACGGTCCCTGGTGATCGACACCACTTCGGCATCGATACGCAGGGTCACCACGGCGTTGCGCTTTTCCAGCTCGGCTTCGGCGAAGGCGATGTTGGAGAGGCCGACAAAGGTGAATTCGGTCGCATGGCCGGCCGCCTCGCGCTCGGCGATCGCCGCGTCGAAGCTGTCATAGACGTCCTTGTCGAGGAGCATTCTCAGCGTCTTGCGGTCGCCGGCGGCATAAGCGGTGACGATCATCTCATAGGCCGATTTGGCCCCCTCGATGAACTGCTTGGGCGAAAAGCCCGCATCGGCTTCGGCGATGGCGCGCAGGCCTGCCTCGACTTCGGGCCTGCCGAGCGCGAATTTCTCGATTTCCGCTTCCAGCTTGCGCTGGGCCCGCTCGGCCTCGGCATCGTCCTGGGTGGTCCGACGTGGCATCTGCACCACATTGTCGTCATCGGGTCGGGTGCGCGAGATCGACTCATAGCGCACCGAGGGCGGCCGCTCATTGCCGGTGCGGGTGCCCAGGACCGAGCGCAGGCGCAGCAAAACCACAATGGCAACCACGATGACGATGAGTGTCGGAAAATCTAAGAATTCGCCCATGAGTCTGATACTGGCTCCAAATGGTCGGTCGGCCCGGCAAAATCGCCGGCGAGCGGTCGCAATCTGCTTGTCGTGTCCTATATATATGAAAATCGCCTCCGCAAACCAGTTCGCGGTGGCATTATTGTGATCGCCGGCCACCGGGCGCCGTTTCGGGCATGCGGTCGAAACGAGAGGTGTTTGCCCCTGTGGGACGTTTCCTGCTCCTTGGCCTGCTGGCCCTGCCCTTTGTCGAGATCGCCGGTTTCATCTGGGTCGGCAGCCAGATCGGCATCCTCGCCACCCTGGCGCTGATTGTCCTCACCGCCGTGCTCGGGGTCGCCATCGTGCGCCAGCAGGGGCTGGGCATGGTGCTCGACAGCCGCGCCATGATGGCAAGGGGGGAAGTGCCGCAGCAAAAGATCGCCGAAATGATGATGGTGGCGGTGGCCGGGTTCCTGCTGCTGCTCCCCGGATTTCTGACCGACCTCGTCGGCCTCGTCCTGCTGGTTCCCCCGGTGCGCGGCTGGATCTATCGCCGGCTCAGCGCCAATATGGTGATCGTCACCAGCTACCGCCCGGCGTCGCGCGGCCCGGCCTATACATCGATCGATCTCGATCCGGACGACTACCGCAGCTAGGGTGCGGTGAGGGCGGGCGGCGCGGCTTGCTTGTGATCGCCGAGCAAAAGTGCTAGCCAAACGCCGAATTCGGCGTCCGGACCGGACGCCCGCCAGGAATTTCACGTAAAGGGAAGACGAGCCCCATGGCTGAAGACAATCAGAACACTCCGGCGGCCCCGGGGGAAGAGGCCGCCCAGCCGCAATTCGGCATTGCCGGGCAGTATATCCGGGACCTCAGCTTCGAAAATCCCAACGCGCCGGCCTCCCTGGTGCCCGGCCCGGTCAATCCTGCCTCCAATGTCAACATCAACGTCCAGGTCAAGAAACAGGCCGACGACACCTATGCGGTGGAGATCGGGCTCACGGTCAAGACCGAGCGCGAGGGCAAGGTGCTCTATGCGGTCGAACTGGTCTATGGCGGCCTGTTCCGCACCCGCAACATCCCGGAAAACCAGCTCGGCGCGCTCCTCATGGTCGAAGCCCCGCGGCTGATCTTCCCCTTCGCCCGCCAAGTCCTCGCCCAGACTATCCAGTCGGGGGGCTTTCCGCCGCTCATGCTGGAACCAGTGGATTTCGTCGCGCTCTATCGCCGCAATCTCGCCGCCGCCAAGGACCGGGCCGAGCAGGTCGCGGCCGCCGGCGACACCAAGCCCACGGTCAACTGACCCTCGGTCTTTCGGGACAAAAAGTTAAAGAAGCCCTTCGCCGCGCGGAGGGCTTTTTTATTGGGCGTTACGCCCGGGCCAATTCGGCCGGCTCGTCCTCCACCGCCCCATAATTGAGCCAGACCGCCTTGTCGCCCATTTCGGCGATGAAGGCGGCGTGGCTGGCCAGTTCGCGCGCCGTGAGCCGCGCGGGGAGGGGCACCGGACGCTGGCGGGCCGGCGGACGGGCCGGGCCGCCGCGCTGGCCGTATTCGATCTCGGCCGACAGGGCCAGAGCCACCTGGCGGCCGCCGATCAATTCGAGATAGACCTCGGCGAGAATCTCGCTGTCGAGCAGCGCCCCGTGCAGGGTGCGGCGGGAATTGTCGATGCCATAGGTCTTGCACAAGGCGTCGAGGCTGACCCGCGCCCCCGGATGCCGGGTGCGGGCCAGCATCACCGTGTCGATCACCGGATTGGCCAGGCGAGCCCGCCCGCACCATTCGAGCTCGGCGTTCAGAAACCCCATGTCGAAGGGAGCATTGTGGATGATCAGCGTGTCATTGCCGATAAAATCGACGAAACCCTGGGCCAGTTGGGAAAATTTCGGCTTGTCGCGCAGGAAATCTTCCGAAAGCCCGTGTACCCGGAAGGCTTCCTCGGGCATGTCGCGTTCGGGATTGATATAGATGTGATGATGCCGGCCCGTGGGCACGTGATTGATCAGTTCGACGCAGCCGATCTCGACCACCCGGTCGCCCCCGGCCGGCGAAAGGCCGGTGGTTTCGGTATCGAGCACGATTTCACGCAACAGGCTCACGCTCCCGCCTCCGTTTCCAGCGCCGCGATCACCCTGTCGGTTTCGGCAAGGGTCTGGTCCATGCTGCCGGAGGTGTCAATGACGTAATCGGCCCGGCGGCGCTTTTCCGCCTGCGACAATTGCCGCGACAGCATCAATTCGAACTTGGCCGGGGTCATGCCGGGCCGGGCGAGCACCCGCTGACGCTGAATCTCCGGATCGCAGGCGGTCACAATCACCTTGTTGATGGTATAGGTGGCCCCGTTCTCGAAAAACAGCGGGATCTCCACCACCCCCATGGCGGCGCCCTTTTGCTCGGCCTCTTCCATGAAGGTGGTCGCCTTTTCGCGCACCAGGGGATGGATTACCTCTTCGAGTTCCCCCAGCCGGCCGGGCTCGCGGGCCAGGGCCGCCGAAAGCGCAGCGCGATCCACCGCGCCGTCCACCACCGTGCCGGGAAACAGCGTCTCGACCAGCGGCACCGCCTCGCCGGCATAGAGCGCGTGCACCGCCGCGTCGGCGGAGTAGACCGGAATGCCCCGTTCCTTGAAACGGGCCAATACGGTGGACTTGCCCGTGGCGATCGATCCCGTCAGCACAACCCGCAACATAACCGTCCCGTTCATTTCCCCTTATGGCCGGCTGGCGGCCAGAATTTTTTCGCGCAGCGCCGTGCTCACCTCGGGGCGCTGGCCGAACCAGGCGGCGAAACCCGGCACGGCCTGGTGCAGCAGCATACCCAGCCCGTCGACCGAGGCAAACCCCCGGTCCCGGGCTTCGCGCAACAATGGCGTGATCAGCGGTGTATAAACGATATCGGTCACCACCGCTCCCTGGCGCAGCCCGGACAGCTCGAGTCCCGCAAAGGCCGTGCCGCCCATCCCCACCGCGCTGGTATTGATGACGAAGCCCGCGCCTTCGGCGCGCCGGCCGAAATCGGCGAGCCCGCCAGGATGGATCGGCCCGCCCAGTTCCCGCGCCAAGGCCTCGGCCCGCTCCGGCGAGCGGTTGAGCAGGTCGATACGCCCGACGCCGCGGTCGAGGAGGCCCACCAGCACGGCCCGCGCGGCGCCGCCGGCCCCCAGAACGACCGCATGCGTAAGCCCCCGGTCCCAGCCTGGCGCGCCGGCGTCGAGATTGGCAAGGAAGCCCTCATAGTCGGTATTGGTGCCATAGAGCTGGCCGTGGCGGTTGACGATGGTGTTGACCGCGCCGATCCGGCGGGCCAGCGGGTCGATCTCGTCGAGCAGGTCCATCACGCTTTCCTTGTGCGGAATGGTGACATTGCCCCCCAGATGGCTGCCCGCCCGCACCCCGGCCAGAAAATCGCCCAGCGCCTCGGGCGCCACGTCGATCGGCTCATAGACCCCGTCGATCCCCAATTCGGCCAGCCAGCTGCCGTGGATCAGGGGCGATTTGGAATGCGCGATCGGGTGGCCGATGACGAAGGCCTTGTTCATGGCTGGAGCGCCTCCGGCGCGTATTGGGAGAAGGCGGCGAGGAGCGGCAGCAGCGGCAGGCCGAGAATGGTGAAATAATCCCCCTCGATGGTTTCAAACAGGCGCACCGAGGGGCCTTCGAGCCGGTATCCGCCCACCGAAGCAAGAATCGCCTCGCCTTCGAGGACGAGCACCGTTTCGAGTTCGGCCTCGGAAAATTGGCGGAAGCGCAGCCTCGCGCTTTCCACATGCGACCAGAGGATTTCGCCGTTCCGGGCCAGCGCGACGCCGGAATGGAGCTGGTGCGCGGTCCCCGCCATTTGCAGCAGGCGCGCCGCCGCTTCGGCCCGGTCGCGCGGCTTGTTAAAGCCGGTGCCGTTGAAATCGAGGGTCTGGTCAGCGCCGATGACCAGGGCATCGGGCCGCTCGGCGCTCACCGCCAGGGCCTTTTGCCGCGCCAGCTCCTCGGCCAGCCCGGCGCGATTCGCCCCTTGCGTCAAGATTTGCGCTTCGATGGCGCGTTCGTCGATCGGGGAAGCCACAACCGAAAAGCGGATTCCCGCATTCTCCAATAGGGTTTTCCGCGTAGCGCTTTTCGAGGCGAGGACGAGCACGGCCGGGGCTTTCGGTTGATCGTGTGGACAGTGTTTTTCACAAGGCTTTCAACATGGGAAGCCCTTATGGCGCAAGCCGGCTGCCGCGGCGGGGTTATCCCCATAGCGCGATAAACGGTTAACAGCTCGTTACCTGTGGACGCGCTGACGGGCCTGTCGAAAACTGCGTGGAAAACCCGGCTGCGGCGACACAAGAACCGCATTAACACTTCGTTAAGATTTGCACAGCCACAGATCTTAACAAAACCTTAACTGCCCGGCCCTTATCGCCCTTTATCCCCGCGTGGCCCGGGCGTTTTCGACTCGGGCCGCCCGCGCCCAACTGCCGCATTGGTCCCAAGGGGCTGCCCGGTTGTGGGCAGGGACTTATTGGTGCAAAACACAGCCATAAAGAATAAGAAGATTCTTAGATTCTCTTTGATTACCAAGAGATCGCAACCAGCAGGATCGCGGTACCTCATGACCTCAGCTCCCAGGACAGGCAAGCGCCTGCTCGATACGGCGCTCGGCCATCGCCAGTCTACGCCCCCCATCTGGATCATGCGCCAGGCCGGTCGCTACCTCCCCGAATACCGCCAGGTGCGCGAACAGGCCGGCGGGTTTCTCAACCTCTGCTATACGCCGAGCCTTGCCAGCGAGGTGACACTCCAGCCGCTGCACCGCTTCGATCTCGACGCCGCCATCCTCTTTTCCGATATCCTCGTCATCCCCGACGCGCTGGGCCAGTCCGTCCGCTTCGAACAGGGGGAAGGGCCGGTGCTCGATCCCCTCGATCCGGCCGACATCGCGAAGCTCGATCCGTCCCGTGTGATCGAGAATCTCTCCCCCGTCCTTGAAACTGTCGAGCGGGTCCGCGCCGCGCTCGATCCCTCCAAGACGCTGATCGGGTTCTGCGGCGCGCCCTGGACCGTGGCGACCTATATGCTCGGCGGACGCGGCTCGCCCGACCAGGCAGCGGCGCGGCTGTTCGCCCTGGCCCATCCCGAGGCCTTCGCGGCGCTGATCGACGTCCTTGTCGACGCTTCTGCGGAGTATCTGGTGGCGCAGTTCAGGGCCGGCGCCGATCTGGTGCAGATCTTTGAATCCTGGGCGCTCAATCTCGACGAGACCGCCTTCCGCGCCTATGTGATCGACCCCAACCGGCGCATCGTTGAAAAGGTGCGTCAGGCGCTGCCCGACGCCCCGATCACCGGGTTCCCGCGCGGCGCGGCCGGCATGCTGGCCGAATATGCGGAAAAGACCGGAGTTTCGGTATTGGGCCTCGATTACGCCACCCCGCTGTCCTTTGCCGCCCGGGCGCTGCCGAAAACGCTGGCGGTGCAGGGCAATCTCGATCCCCTGCGGCTGGTGTCGGGCGGGGCGCAGATGGAAAAGAGGGCGCGCGAGATCATTGCGGGCTTTGCCGATCGGCCGCATATCTTCAATCTCGGCCATGGCATCGTGCCCCAGACCCCCATCGAGAATGTCGCGCGTCTGGTCGACATCGTGCATGGGCGCTAGAGAACAATCGGAGGGAAACTGCCATGTTTTTATGGGTCAAGGCGCTGCACGTCATCTCGGTGATCGCCTGGATGGCCGGGATGCTCTATCTGCCGCGGCTGTTCGTCTATCACGCCGATGCCGAGAAGGGCTCGGTGCAGTCGGAAACCTTCAAGGTGATGGAACGCCGGCTGTTTTGCGCCATCACCACGCCGGCGATGATCGCCAGCTGGATTTTCGGGCTCACCCTGCTGCACCTTTACGGCACCGGCATCTTCTCTGAGGGCTGGATCTGGCTCAAGCTCGCCTTCGTGCTGTTGCTGTCGGGCTTTCACGGCTTTCTGGGCAAGACGCTCAAGGCCTTCGCCCGCGACGAGAACACCCGTCCGGCCAAGTTCTACCGCATGATCAACGAGGTCCCCACGGTGATCATGATCGTCGTGGTCATCGCGGTGATCGTCAAACCCTTCTGATTGCGGCTTCCCCGGCCTTTCGGTTCTGCTTGCAATCGGTGCGCTGAATAGTTATGTGGAGGGGAAACTCGCGCATTCGCCGCGAGACGGGCGGCATCCGCTTCGCCCTCTGACTCCCCTCCTTATATTCTTTCTTTTCGTCCATCTCCCTTAAGAAGTCTGATCATGGAATTCATGAAGCTCAGGGACCTCAAGGCCAAATCTCCGGCCGAATTGCAGTCCTTTGCCGAAGAGCTCGACGTCGAAAACGCCAACACCCTGCGCAAGCAGGAACTGATGTTTGCCATATTGAAGCAGCTGGCCACCCGCGACGTCGAAATCATCGGCGAAGGTGTGGTCGAGGTGCTGCCCGACGGGTTCGGATTCCTGCGCTCCCCCGATGCCAACTACCTTCCCGGGCCGGACGACATCTATGTCAGCCCCTCCCAGATCCGCCGTTTCGGGCTGCGCACCGGCGATACGGTCGAGGGCCAGATCCGCTCTCCCAAGGAAGGCGAGCGCTATTTCGCGTTGCTCAAGGTCAATACGATCAATTTCGAGGAGCCCGAAAAGGTCCGCCACAAGATCAATTTCGACAACCTAACCCCGCTCTATCCCGACGAACGGCTCAATATGGAACTGGCCGATCCGACCAGCAAGGACCGTTCGGCCCGGGTGATCGACCTCGTCGCGCCGCTCGGCAAGGGCCAGCGCGCCCTGATTGTTGCCCCGCCGCGAACTGGTAAGACGGTATTGTTGCAAAATATTGCACAATCGATCGCGACCAATCACCCCGAATGCTATCTCATCGTGCTCCTGATCGACGAGCGGCCCGAGGAAGTGACCGACATGCAGCGCTCGGTGAAGGGCGAGGTGATTTCCTCGACCTTTGACGAGCCGGCCTCGCGCCACGTCCAGGTCGCCGAAATGGTGATCGAAAAGGCCAAGCGCCTGGTCGAACACAAGCGCGACGTGGTGATTCTCCTCGATTCCATCACCCGTCTCGGCCGCGCCTACAACACCGTGGTGCCCTCCTCGGGCAAGGTGTTGACCGGCGGTGTCGACGCCAACGCCCTGCAGCGTCCCAAGCGCTTCTTCGGCGCGGCGCGCAATATCGAGGATGGCGGTTCGCTCACCATCATCTCGACGGCGCTGATCGATACTGGCAGCCGCATGGACGAGGTGATCTTCGAAGAGTTCAAGGGCACCGGCAACTCGGAAATCGTTCTGGACCGCAAGGTGTCCGACAAGCGCGTCTTCCCGGCCATTGATGTCACCAAGTCGGGCACCCGCAAGGAAGAATTGCTGGTCGAGCCCGATATCCTGCGCAAGATGTATGTGCTGCGCCGCATCCTCAACCCGATGGGCACGGTCGATGCCATGGAATTCCTGCTCGACAAGCTGCGCCAGACCAAGACCAATTCCGAATTCTTCGATTCGATGAACACCTGATCGTCAGGTGCGTCCGGACATTGGAAAAAGGCCGGCCCGCGCCGGCCTTTTTCTATTCCTCGAGGCCGGTTAAACTGGCCGGCAGGCAACGTATTCAAGAAACCGGCGGATTACGGCGCGTGACGCAGTCTTCGACCATTGTGGCTCTGTCTTCCGGCGCGCTGCCCTCCGGCGTCGCGGTGATTCGCCTCTCCGGTCCGCGCGCCTTTCCGGCTGTCGCGGCGCTGGTCGGCGATCTGCCGCCGCCGCGCCATTTGACGCTGCGATCCCTCACGGCCCCCGAAAGCGGCCAGCCCCTCGATACCGGTCTCATCGCCATCTTCCCCGCGCCGCATTCCTTCACCGGCGAGGATTGCGCTGAATTGCAGGTCCACGGCTCGCCGGCTGGAGTGAAGGCGATCCTTACCGCGCTCACCGCGTTTGAGGGCATCGCCTTGGCAGGGCCCGGCGATTTCACCCGCCGTGCCTTCGAGAATGGCAAGCTCGACCTCGTTGCCATCGAGGGCCTGGGCGATCTTCTGGCCGCCGAAACCGAAACCCAGCGCCGCCAGGCTCTGGCCCGGCTCGATGGGCAGCTCTCGGAGCAAATCATCCTCTGGCGCGTGCTGCTGCTCGACGCGCGGGCCGAGATCGAAGCGCGGCTCGATTTCTCCGACGAGGACGATGTGCCCTTCGAGCTGCCGGCCCATTTCGTCTCCGATCTGGAGCTGCTGCAAGCGGCGCTGGCCGAGTCCCTGGCCGGTTATGAGCGCGGCCGCATCGCCCGCGAAGGCTTCCGCATTGTCCTCGCCGGGGCGCCTAATGCGGGAAAGTCCAGTCTTTTGAACCGCTTGGCCGGCTCCGACCTGGCTATCGTCACGGCGGAAGCCGGCACCACCCGCGACACCAAGGACGTGTCCATCGATCTGGGCGGGCAGCTCGTCACCCTTACCGATACGGCCGGGCTGCGCGACACCGACAGCCTCGCCGAGGCCGAGGGCGTGCGGCGGGCGCGAAAGGCTATGCACGCCGCCGATCTCGTCCTCTGGCTCAGCGCGCCCGACGCCGTCTCGGACCCCGATGCGGATCAGTCCGCCGCCCCCATCTGGCGCATCGCCACCAAGGCCGATCTCGGCCCGCCGGCCCAGGAAGCGCAGTTTTCCGTCTCGACCCAGACCGGGGAAGGGCTCGAACCCTTGCTAAATGCGCTCAAAACCCATATTGAAGCCCGGCTTGGGCCGAGTGAGCCGAGTCTTGTCAGCCATATGCGCGACAAGGCGGCGCTGGAAGCGGCGATTGCTGCCATCGGCACGGCGCTGGCGCGGCTGGACCAGCCGGAATTATGCGCCGAGGATTTGCGCCGCGCTGCCGACGGGCTCGCCGGTCTGATCGGTCTGATGGACAGCGAAGCCGTTCTCGATCGCCTCTTCGCGGGCTTTTGCATCGGCAAATGATTCACGTGAAACACGGACGCGCGGCACGGGATCGGATTCACGTGAAACACTGTAAGGGACTGGGCGCATGAGTGCCTTTGATGTCATCATTGTCGGGGGAGGCCATGCCGGGGCCGAGGCGGCAGCGGCTTCGGCGCGCCTGGGCGTCGCCACGGCGCTGGTCACCCACAAGGCGGCGACCATCGGCGAAATGAGCTGCAATCCGGCCATTGGCGGTCTGGGCAAGGGTCATCTGGTACGCGAGATCGACGCGCTAGACGGCATTATGGGTCGTATCGCCGACCGGGGCGGCATCCAGTTCCGCGTCCTCAACCGGCGCAAGGGTCCGGCGGTGCGTGGCCCCCGCGCCCAGCAGGACCGCAAGCTCTATCGCGAGGCCATGCAGGCCGAATTGAGCGCCACCCCCGATCTCACCATTGTCGAAGGCGAGGTCGATGATCTGGTGGTGCGCGACGGGCGGGTCGAGGGCGTCATCCTGCTTGATGGCCGCCGTATCGACAGCAAGGCCGTGGTGCTCACCACCGGCACTTTCCTGCGCGGGTTGATCCATCGCGGCGAGGAGACCATTCCGGCCGGCCGGGCCGGGGAAAAGCCGGTGCTCGGCCTGTCGCTGCGCCTCGAAGCGCTGGGCTTGCGGCTGGGGCGGCTCAAGACCGGCACGCCGGCCCGTCTCGACGCCAATTCCATCGATTTTTCCATCCTCACGCGGCAGGAGGGCGATCCCCATCCCGAGCCGTTCTCCGCTCTGACCGGGGCGATCACCAATCCGCAGGTTGCCTGCTTCGAAACCCGCACCACGCCCGAGGCGCATCGGATCATCACCGACAATCTCAGCCGTTCGGCGCTGTATTCCGGCCGCATCCAGTCGCGCGGGCCGCGCTATTGCCCCTCCATCGAGGACAAGGTGGTGCGCTTCGCCGACAAGGACACCCATCTGGTGTTTCTCGAGCCCGAGGGCCTCGACGACAGCACCATCTATCCCAATGGCGTCTCCAGTTCGCTGCCCGAGGACGTGCAACTGGCCTTCCTGCAGGCCATGCCCGGGCTGGGCGATGTGGTGATCAAGCGGGCCGGCTATGCCATCGAATATGATCATGTCGACCCGCGTGAGCTTTCGCCGACCCTGATGCTGCGCGCCTTGCCGGGGCTCTATCTGGCCGGGCAGATCAACGGCACCACCGGTTATGAGGAAGCGGCCGGCCAGGGGTTGATCGCCGGTGCCAATGCCGCTCTCGCCGTGCTCGGCCGCGCGCCGCTGATTCTCTCGCGCACCAATTCCTATCTTGGGGTGATGATCGACGATCTCATCGCGCGCGGGGTGACCGAGCCCTATCGCATGTTTACCTCCCGCGCCGAGTTCCGGCTGCATTTGCGGGTCGACAATGCCGATCAGCGCCTCACCGAGCTGGGCATCGCCTGCGGGCTGGTGGGGGAGGAGCGCGCCGCGCATCATCGCCGCCGCATGGAGGGGCTCGCCAGTGCGCGGCACTTACTGCAAAGCCTCACCACCACCCCCAGCCAGGCCCGCAAGGCCGGGGTCAATGTCAATGCCGATGGGGTGCGCCGCTCGGCCTTCGACCTGATGAGCTATCCCACCACCGGCCGCGGCGATCTCGAATCGGTGTGGCCGGAGATTTCCGCTTTGGATTCAGGGGTTTACGACCAACTGGCCATCGATGCGCAATATGCGGTCTATCTCGACCGCCAGCAGGCCGATATCGACGCGGTGAAGCGCGACGAATCCCGCGCCATTCCCGATTGGCTCGATTATGCCCTGCTGCCGGGGCTCTCCAACGAGATGAAGCAGAAATTGATCGCGGCGCGGCCGCAGACCGTGGCGCAGGCGCAGCGCATCGAGGGGGTGACGCCCGCCGCCCTCACCCTGATCCTCGCGGTGATTCGCCGTGGCCGGCTGGAGCGCAAGGCATCGTGATCGAACACCTGCGCGCATATACGCCGTTCATCGCCGATCTTCACGCCACATACGCGCGCATAACCGCCTTCAACACGCAATTGTTGCGCTGGCAAAAGGTGCAGAATCTGGTTTCACGTGAAACACCGGGTGATCTGTGGACGCGCCATATCCTTGATTCGCTTCAGCTTTTGCCGTTGATCGGCCCAAACGACGCGCCGCTGCGCGTGCTCGATATCGGCTCCGGCGGCGGTTTTCCCGCCCTTCCACTGGCCATTGCGCTGAAAAGCCGCCCGGTTTCGTTCCAGCTCATCGAATCCAACGCACGCAAATGTGCGTTCCTGCGCGCCATGGCGCGGGAATTCGATCTTCCCGTCACCGTGCATACGACGCGCATCGAGGCGGTCGATCCGCAAACCATTGGTGCGGTTGATCTTTTCACCTCCCGCGCCCTGGCGCCGCTGCCGCTGCTGTTCAGCTATCTGTGCCGGTTCTGGGGCGCGGACAGCCGCGCCTTGCTGCATAAGGGGCGCGAAAACGGGGAAGAACTGAAAACAGCGGATTCAGCTTGGCTTTACGATGTGTTAAGGCTTCCCAGCACGACCGATCCGGACGGGGTCATTCTCGATATCCGCAACCTCCGGCGGCGCGCCTAATCTAAAGTCTTGAAACCGCAGCGGTTTCGGAGGTCAGATGCATCCGCGAATTCTCACTCTCGCCAATCAGAAGGGGGGCGTCGGCAAGACGACGACCGCCATCAACCTCGCCACGGCCCTGGCCGCGATCGGCGAGCGCGTGCTGATCATCGATCTCGATCCGCAGGGCAATGCCTCCACCGGACTGGGGGTGGGGCGGCAGCAGCGCGAGCGCTCCTCCTACGACCTGCTGCTCAACGAGGCCACGGTCAAGGAGGCGGCGGTGCTGACCTCGGTGCCCAATGTGGCGCTGGTGCCCTCGACCATGGACCTGCTCGGGGTCGAGCTGATGATCGCCGCCGAGCGCGACCGGGCCTTCCGCCTCAAGACCGCGCTCAACGACGTGCAGCAGGTGACCATTGACGGCAAGCCGATCACCTATGTGCTGATCGATTGCCCGCCCTCGCTCAATCTTTTGACCATCAACGCCCTCACCGCGGCCGATGCGGTGCTGGTGCCGCTGCAATGCGAGTTTTTCGCGCTTGAAGGGCTGAGCCAGTTGCTGCAGACCATCGAGCAGATCCGCTCGACGCTCAATCCGCGCCTCTCGATCCAGGGGGTGGTGATGACCATGTTCGACAAGCGCAACAATCTTAGTGAGCAGGTGCTCAACGATGTGCGCGAGCATATGGGCAGTTTGGTGTATGATACGGTGATCCCGCGCAATGTGCGGCTGTCCGAGGCGCCGTCCTATGGCAAGCCGGCGCTGCTCTACGACCTCAAATGCGCCGGAAGCCAGGCCTATCTGCGCCTGGCGACGGAAGTGATCCGGCGGGAACGCCAGTTGCGGGCGGCGTGATGGAGAAAATGATGAACGACAAACCCAATCGACTTGGCCGTGGTCTTGCCGCTCTGATCGGCGACATGCAACCCCTCGAAACCGCGCTGCGCCAGGCCGAGAGCGGGACGGGAATCCGTCGCCTGCCGGTTGAATTCATCATCGCCAGCCGCGCCAATCCGCGCAAGGATTTCGATCCCGAACTGCTCGAGGACCTGACCAATTCCATCCGGGAAAAGGGGGTCATGCAGCCGCTGCTGGTGCGGCCCAGCGAGCAGGGCCCGGACGTCTTCGAGATCATTGCCGGCGAGCGGCGCTGGCGTGCCGCGCAGCGGGCCGGGCTGCACGAGGTTCCGGTCATCATCCGCGAGGTCGACGACAAGGAAGCGCTGGAACTCGCCATCATCGAGAACGTGCAGCGCGCCGATCTCAACCCGCTGGAAGAGGCGCAGGGCTATGGCCAGCTGATCGAGCAATTCAGCTATACCCAGCAGGACCTCGCCCAGGTGATCGGCAAGTCGCGCTCGCATGTTGCCAACACGCTGCGGCTGCTGCGCCTGCCCCGTGAAGTGCAGGACATGCTCGAGCAGGGCGCCCTGACCGCCGGCCATGCCCGCACGCTGATCACCTCGGAGGACCCGCTGGGGTTGGCGCGCCGCATCGTCGATGCGGGACTGTCGGTGCGCGAGGCCGAGGCGCTGCACCAGCAGGACAGCGAAACCCGGCGGACTGGCCCGGCGGAGCCGCGTCGGGCCCCGGCCAAGGATGCCGATACGCTGGCGCTCGAACGGCAATTGTCCGACGCGCTGGGGCTTTCGGTTACCCTCGATCACAAGGACCGCGGCGGCCGGCTGGAGATCCGCTACAAGACCCTCGAACAGCTCGATACGGTCTGCTCGCGCCTGATGTCGCATTAGCGTGTTTCGAGGATAAGCGGGCACCGCTTATGGCGATGTTGCACGTGAAACACCGCGCCCGAAACGCCCCCTGGGGTCAGCGGCGTGCGGCGGCCATGCACACGGCCAGCAGGGCGTGCCGGGCGATGGACGGCGCCATGGCGCCGGATTTGCGGCTGTCGGCGATGGCCGCGTGCAGGCGGTTGCCGACCGCGGCGAGGCTGTCGTCCGACCACAGGCGCAATTGCTGCTCCACCGCGGCCTTGCGGGAAAAATGGATGCGCGGGGCGGCGCGGCCGATCACCTGATCGACCCCCTGTCCGGCATCGATCTCGGCCCGCATGGCGCGCAGGCGGGCGAAATGCTGCTGCGCCACGATCAACAGGCGCTGGATGTCGTTGCCGGCGCTCACCGCCCGCGTCACCGCATCGTCGAAGCGCCGGGCATGGCCCAGGGCAATGGCGTCGATCACCTGGTCGATGGCCAGCGCGGCGTTGTCGCCACACAGGCGCAGCACGTCCTCGCGGCTCAGCCGCCCGCCGGGGCCGGCGAAGAGGACGAGCTTTTCCAGTTCCTGCCGGGTGATCTGGCGGTCATTGCCCAGAAGATCGCGCAGCAGGGGGACGAGGTCGGATTCGAGCCCGATATTGGCGGCGGCAAAGGTCTGGCGAATCAGCGCTTCGAGGGTCTGGTTGGTGTCGGCATAGCAGGGCAGGGCGCGGGCGTCGCGACGGGATTCGGCCTGCTTCCTGAGGGAATCGGAGGGCTTCAGGTCCCCGCCCTCGACGATGAACACCACCTGCGCGTTCTCGTCGAGCAGTTCCACAAGGGTCGGGGTCAGCTTGTTGCTGGCGGCGCGGATGCGGATCACCGTTCCCCCGCCGAACAGGGAAGGGCTGCGGGCCAGGATGCCCAGGCGCTGCGGGTCGGCGTCGACCTCGCTCATATGCAGGGTTTCGAGGCTTTCCGGATTGGGCGGATCGCCGGCATAATGCCGCGCCAGCCGGGCGGCGTTTTCGCTGACCAGCCCGGCATCGGGCCCATAGACCAGCACCCAGCCGACCGGGAGGTCCGGCGCGGAGAGGAATTTCTCGATATCGCGCCCCTTGAGGGCGGTCATGGGGTGCCGAGCCGGCCGAGCAGTTCGAGACGCACCGATTGCGCGGCCTGTTGCACGGCCCGCTCGATGGCGGCGTCGCGGGCCTGGTTGTCGGCCACCAGCTGGCCGGTGGTCTGATATCCGGCGGTCGCGGTGTGGGTGCCGCTGGCGATGGTTTCGCCGTCGCGCGTCACCGTATAGGCGGCACGGGCGACGACCTGATGGTCGCGCACCGGGCTGGCTATGGTGGTCAGCCCGATGCGGGAGGTGGAGGCCGAGACCGAGACCGACACTTCCGGCACCGTATCGGCAGAGCCGCTCGGCACGCGGAGCGCCAGGGCGCGGTAGAAGACCTGTTCCAGGCGGTCATTGGGGGCGGCGTGCCGCAACTCCAATGCCTGCTGCGCGGCGGCCGCATCGCCATAGACGGGCGTCAGCGTGCAGGCCGAGACGGCCAGCCCGGCGCCCAGGGCGACGGCCAGGGCCAGGGCGCGCAGGGCGCGGGCACCGCCGATGGCGTTAAAGCTAGGCAACCACATTGACGATCCTGTTGGGCACGACGATCACCTTGCGCGGGGGATTGCCGTCGAGAATGCGCGCAACCGCGTCGAGAGACAAGGCCGCCGCCTCCACCTGGTCGTTGGCGGCATCCTTGGGCATTTCGATCTCGCCGCGGCGCTTGCCGTTTACCTGCACGGCCAGCACCACGCTGTCCTCGGCGAGATAGGCCGGATCGACCTCCGGCCAGGGAGCGTTGCACACCAGGTGCTCGTGGCCGAGCAGGGCCCAGCAGGTCTCGGCCAGATGCGGCATCATGGGGGCGACGAACTGGATGAAGCGCTCCACGGCTTCCCGCAGGGCGGCGAGAGAGTCGAGCGAGGGGGCCTCGGCGATAGCCGGCATGGCCTTGTGGATGGCGTTCGCGAATTCGTAGATCTGCGCCACGGCGCGGTTGAAGCGCAGCCCGACGAGATCGGCCTCGATCTGCCGCGTCGCCTTGTGCGCGGCCTTGAGCAGGTCGCTGCCGATGGTCGGGTTGCCGGCGATCGTCACCGGATCGAGGGCCAGGATGTCCCTGGCGTCGCTTACCAGCTTGTGGGCGCGCTGCACGAAGCGCCAGGCGCCCTCGATGCCGGCCTCGGTCCATTGCACGTCGCGCTCGGGGGGAGAATCGGACAGCACGAACCAGCGCACGGTGTCGGCGCCATAGGTGGCGATCATGTCGTCGGGGTCGATGACATTGCGCTTGGATTTGCTCATCTTCTCGACCGAGCCGATAGCCACCGGCTCCCCGCCCGGAGTGGTCGCGCTGCGCTGGCCCTCGGCAAAGCCGAGCACCACTTCGGACGGGGCCAGCCAGCGGCCTTCCCGATCCTTATAGGTCTCGTGGGTCACCATGCCCTGGGTGAACATGCCCTTGAACGGCTCGGTGACGTGCATGTGCCCGGTGCGGTGCATGGCGCGGGCGAAAAAGCGCGAATAGAGCAGGTGCAGGATGGCGTGCTCGACGCCGCCGATATACTGGTCGACCGGCAGCCATTTGTCGGCCATGGCCGGGATGGTCGGGGTCTCGGCGCGCGGCGCGGTGAAGCGGGCGAAATACCAAGACGAATCGACGAAGGTGTCCATGGTGTCGGTTTCGCGCCGGGCCGGGGAGCCGCAGGTCGGGCAGGTGGTGTGCTTGAAGCTCGGATGGCGGTCGAGCGGATTGCCGGGCGTGTCGAATTCCACGTCCTCGGGCAGGCGCACGGGCAATAGGTCGGCGGGCACGGGGACGATGCCGCAGGTGTCGCAATGGATGACCGGAATGGGGCAACCCCAATAGCGCTGGCGGGAAATGCCCCAGTCGCGCAGGCGGTAATTGACCTGGCGGGTGGCCTGCGGCGTGCCGCCGATCATGCGGGCTTCGAGGTGCCTGGCGATGGCATTCTTGGCGGCGTCGATATCGAGACCGTCGAGGAAATCCGAATTATACGCGACGCCCGGGCCGGAATAGGCTTCGGCGCCGACGCTGAAGGCCTCGGGGTCGGCGTCGGGCGGCAGCACCACGGGAATGACCGGCAGGTCGTATTTGCGGGCGAAATCGAGGTCGCGCTGGTCATGGGCCGGACAGCCGAAAATGGCGCCGGTCCCGTAGTCCATCAGGACGAAATTGGCCACATAGACGGGCAGCGTCGCACCTTCGATCACCGGGTGTTTCACGGTGAGCGCGGTGCGATAGCCCTGCTTTTCCGCCGTCTCGATGGTTTCGGCCGAGGTGCCCATGCGATGGCATTCGGCGATGAATTCCGCGAGCGCCGCGTCCGATCGGGCGATGGCGGCCGCGATGGGGTGGTCGGGGGACAGCGCCACGAAGGACGCGCCGAACAGCGTATCGGGGCGCGTCGTGAAGATTTCGACGGTCTCAAGGCCGGCGTCATTGTCCGTCATCTCGAAGAGTACGCGCAGGCCCTCGGAGCGCCCGATCCAGTTGCGCTGCATGATGCGCACCTTGTCGGGCCATTCGTCGAGCCCGTCGATGGCGGTCAGCAGGTCCTCGGCGAAATCGGTGATCTTGAAGAACCATTGCGTCAGTTCGCGCTGCTCGACCAGCGCGCCGGAGCGCCAGCCGCGCCCGTCGATCACCTGCTCATTGGCGAGCACCGTCTGGTCCACCGGGTCCCAATTGACCTTGGACACCTTGCGGGTGACGAGGCCGGCCTCCATCATGTCGATGAACAGCATCTGCTGGCGGTGATAGTAGTCCTCGTCGCAGGTGGCGAATTCCCGGCTCCAGTCCAGCGACAGCCCGATGGCCTTGAGCTGGCTGCGCATGGCGGCGATATTGTCATAGGTCCATTGGCGCGGATGCACCTTGTTGGCCATGGCCGCGTTTTCCGCGGGCATGCCGAAGGCGTCCCAGCCCATGGGGTGCAGCACGTTCTTGCCCTTGGCCCGCTGGAAGCGGGCGATCACGTCGCCCAGCGTATAATTGCGGACATGGCCCACATGGATACGGCCGGAGGGATAGGGAAACATCTCGAGCACGTAATAGGGCGGGCGCGGATCGTCGTTCCGGGTTTCGAACGTCTTGTTGTCGGCCCAGACCTTTTGCCAGAAAGGTTCTTGTTCACGCGGATTGTAGCGCTCGGGAGCGTTTGCCATTGAATAAACCGGTCGCGGCCCTGACTTGAGGGAAGAGGGAAAATTGGGTAGGCGACCATCACCAGAAAAGCGCCGCAAGGTCAACCATTGCCAGCCGCAGGGGCCGTCATTGTCATGAGTTCGAACATCCCGGAAACCGCCGCCCAGCGGCTCGCTGATATCCTCGCCCGCCTGGCGGCGGCCGCCGGCCGGATCGAGGGAGGAGCGGCGCCGCATCTGGTCGCCGTCTCCAAGACCTTCGGAGCCGAGGCGATCGCCCCCCTGATCGCGGCCGGGCAGCGCCGGTTCGGCGAGAACCGGGTGCAGGAGGCGCAAGGCAAATGGCCGGGCCTGCGCGCCGACCATCCCGATATCGTCCTCCACCTCATCGGCCCGCTGCAGACCAACAAGGTCGCCGACGCCGTGGCGCTGTTCGACGTCATCGAAAGCGTCGATCGGGACAGGCTGGCGCAAAAGCTCGGGGCGGAAATGGCCAGGCAGGACCGGCATCTGCCGTGCTTCGTGCAGGTCAATATCGGCGCCGAGCCGCAAAAGGCCGGAATCGCGGTGGACGAGACCGTCGATTTCGTTGCCCGGTGCAGGGATCGCTATGGCCTCGATATCGTTGGGTTGATGTGCATCCCGCCGGCCGATGCGGCGCCCGGCCCCTATTTCGCGCAACTGGCCGAACTGGCCCGCGCGGCCGGGGTGGGGCAATTGTCGATGGGCATGAGCGGTGATTTCGAAACGGCGGCCCTGATGGGCGCCACCCAGGTGCGGGTCGGATCGGCGCTGTTCGGCGCGCGATAACGTGCATGTGATCGGCGGGAGCGGCCCTAACCCCCGATTGCAGCGTATAGAATCGAATGGAGAGTATGGGTCCCACCCCTCGCGACGGAGATTTGCCAGCCATGAACAAGCGCCGCCTCCTCATCGTCGATGACGACGCCGATCTGCGCGCCGCCCTCGTCGGCCAGCTCGAGCCCTATCGCGAGTTCGATATCGTCGAGGCCGGAACGGTGGCCCAGGCGCGCCAGATCGCCACCGGTGAGCGCATCGACCTCATGCTGCTCGATGTGGGGCTGCCCGACATGGACGGGCGCGAGGGGCTAAAACTGCTGCGCAATGACGGTTTTCGCGCTCCGGTCATCATGCTGACCGGGCAGGACAGCGAGGCCGACGAAATCCAGGGGCTGGAAAGCGGCGCCAACGACTATGTCACCAAGCCGTTCCGCTTCTCGGTGCTTCTGGCCCGCATGCGCACCGCGCTGCGCCAGCACGACCAGAGCGAGGACGTCATCTTCACCATCGGGCCCTACAGTTTCCAGCCTTCGGCCAAGCTGCTGGAAAGCAGCGACGGCAGCAAGATCCGGCTCACCGACAAGGAAACCTCGATCCTCAAATATCTCTATCGCCAGGGGTCCAAGACCATTTCGCGCGATGTGCTGCTGGCCGAAGTGTGGGGCTACAACAACCGGGTGACCACCCATACGCTGGAGACTCATATCTACCGCCTGCGCCAGAAGATCGAGCGCGATCCCTCCAATGCGCGGCTGCTGGTCACCGAAGAAGGGGGCTATCGGCTGGTTCCCTGACGCAGTTTAGGCCTAAACCTTTGCCAGCCCGGCAAATTATGGCATGGATAGGGTTCCAACCATGTCCGGGGGCCGCGATGGACGATGAAACGGCGATGGCCGCATTTCGCGAGCTTGAGCTGTTCGCCCATTTCAATGACGAGCATCTGCGCCTCCTCGCTTTCGTCTGCCAGGAGCAGCGGCTGATGGCGGGGGATGTTTTATCCGAGGCCGGGGCCAGCGTCGGCGGGGCGCATGTGCTGGTGTCGGGGCAGCTGGAGGCGGGCAGCGGCGAGGGCGGCCCGCGCTACCGCATCACGCCGCCGGCCCTGATCGGGGAAATCGGCCTGATGCTGGACAAGCCCCGCGCCACCACCATCGTCGCCACCCGCACCAGCAGCGTGCTGCTCGTGCCGCGCGAGGCCTTCATGAAACTGCTGCGCACCCATCCCGAGCTGGCCCAGGGGGTCGCCGACACCCTGCGGGGCGAATTGACGCGCTATCTCGAATCGATCGCCACGCTGGGCGGCCGCTTTTCGTCCTGATCAGGCGAATTCGACGATCACCGGGACGTGGTCGGAGGGCTTGTCCGACCAGCCGCGGGCCGGGCGCAGCACATGGGCGGCGCGGGCATGGGCCGCGATGTCGCGGGTCGACCAGATATGGTCGAGCCGGCGTCCCCGGTCGGAAATGTCCCAGTCCTTGGCGCGGTAGCTCCACCAGGAATAGAGCTTTTCCTCGATGGGGATGTGCTGGCGCACCAGGTCGACCCAGTTGCGCCGGGCGAGGAGGCGCTGCAGCGCTTCGGTCTCCACCGGCGTGTGCGAGACCACCCTGAGCAATTGCTTGTGGCTCCAGACGTCGTTTTCATGCGGCGCAATGTTGAAATCGCCGCAAATGAGCTGCCGGTCGTCGAACACCAGATCGTCGAACCATTGCTCCATTTCGGCAAGGAAATCGAGCTTGTGGCGGAATTTGGGGTTGATGGTCGGGTCGGGCTCGTCGCCACCGGCCGGGATATAGAAATTGTGCACCGTGAAGACGCCACGGCCCAGATCGACCCGCGCCGAGACGTGGCGGCTGTCGGGAATGTCGCAAAAGCCGCGCGCCTGGATTTCGTCGAGCGGGCTTTTCGAGATGGTGGCGACCCCGTGATAGCCCTTCTGCCCGTGCACCGCCTGGTGCGGATAGCCCGCATCGGCCAGCGCCTTGGCGGGGAACTGGTCATTGGTGCATTTGATTTCCTGCAGGCACAGCACGTCGGGGCGGTACTGACCGAGGAAGTCGAGGACGATCGGCAGGCGCAGGCGCACCGAATTGATGTTCCAGGTGGCGAGAGAGGGCATGGGCGGCTCGGGCAAGGAATGGACGAGCCGCCTTTATGGCCATGGCGCCGCGCCGGGTAAAGCCCCGATCAGTTCTGGGCGTTCACCGAGCGATAGGTCGGGTCGATGCGGAAATACTGGTCGGGGATGTCGACGCCCTTCTGGGTGTCGTAGATAGAAAAGGTCGTTTCCACGCCCGAGGGCTCGATAAGGCTCCACTGCACCAGATCGAGGGTCGCCCGCTCGAAGATCAGCGAGACCTGTACCGTGCCGATGGGGCTGTCGTCGGCGATCATCGCCGAGACATGGGTCTCGGACATCACCACATCGGTCAGGTTGGAATTGATGAGGCTCACCGTGTCGCCGAGGAACTGGCGCAGGGGCACGTTTTCCTGGGAATAGGCGTATTGGGTGCGCGCCTCGCGGTCGATGACGTAAAAGCCCGACCCTTGCGAAATGATCTCCTCGCGGCTGGGCGGGCCGTAGCGGAAGCGCACATTGTTGGGGCGCTTGAGCCAGAACGTGCCTTCGATGCGGCCGCCCTGGCTGTCGATCTGCACGAAGCGCCCGGCCATGGTGCGGATCTCGGAATTGTGGCGGGAAATCTCCTGCAGCACGAATTCCTCGTCGGGCGAAAGGCTGACGGCCTGGGCCGATGCCGGCATGATGGCGAGCGCAACGCCGATCAAGGCGGCGAGAGTGGCGGCGAGAAGGCGAATCATCATCGCGAGACTCCGGTCAAAAGCAGATCATGCCCCTTGAGGATGCTGGGTAGAAGCCAATTGCGGCAGGAGCGGGAAGCGCCCGCGCGCCGGGCGGTAAACTCCTCGTGCGCCCGGTCGGTTCCGCTCAATAGCCGTCGGCATTGTCCCCGATCAGCACCTCGCGCTTGCCGGCGTGGTTGGCCGGGGAGATGATGCCTTCCTGCTCCATGCGCTCGATCAGGGTGGCGGCCTTGTTGTAGCCCACCGACAGGCGGCGCTGGATATAGGAGGTCGAGGCCTTCTTGTCGGCCAGCACGATGTTGACCGCCTTGTCGTAAAGCTCGTCCCCCGAGCCCCCGAACCCGCCGTCATCGTCAAAGCTCCCCTGGCCGTCCTCGTCCTCCATGGTGATGGATTCGAGATATTCCGGGGTGCCCTGGTTCTTGAGGTGCGAAACGATGTCCTCCACCTCGCCATCGGCCACGAACGCCCCGTGCAGGCGTTTGATGCGGCCGCCGCCGGCCATGTAGAGCATGTCGCCATTGCCCAGCAGCTGCTCGGCGCCCTGTTCGCCCAGAATGGTGCGGCTGTCGATCTTGGAGGTCACCTGGAAGGAGACGCGGGTGGGGAAATTGGCCTTGATCGTGCCGGTGATCACGTCGACCGAGGGGCGCTGGGTGGCCATGATGATGTGAATGCCTGCCGCGCGCGCCATCTGGGCGAGGCGCTGGATGGTGCCTTCGATGTCCTTGCCGGCCACCATCATCAGATCGGCCATCTCGTCGACGATGACGACGATGAAGGGCAGCGGCTCGAGATCGAATTGCTCGCTTTCGAAGATCGCCTCGCCGGTCTCGCGGTCGAAGCCGGTCTGCACGGTGCGGGTGATCGTCTCGCCCTTGGCGGAGGCTTCGGCGACGCGGGCATTGAAGCCGTCGATATTGCGCACGCCGATCTTGCTCATCTTCTTGTAGCGGTCCTCCATTTCCCGCACCGCCCATTTGAGCGCCACCACCGCCTTGGCAGGGTCGGTCACCACGGGGGTCAGAAGGTGCGGGATGCCGTCATAGACCGAGAGCTCGAGCATTTTGGGGTCGATCATGATCAGTCGGCACTGCTCGGGGCTCATCTTGTAGAGCAGCGAAAGGATCATGGTGTTGATGCCCACCGACTTGCCCGAGCCGGTGGTGCCGGCGATCAGCAGGTGCGGCATGCGGGCGAGATCGACGATGATCGGTTCGCCGCCAATGGTCTTGCCGAGGCAGATGGGCAGCTTGGATTTGGAGGTGTCGAAATCGGTGGAGGCCAGAAGCTCGCGCAGGAACACGGTTTCGCGCGTCTTGTTGGGCAGCTCGATGCCGATGGCATTGCGGCCCGGCACCACGGCGACGCGGGCCGAAATGGCGCTCATGGAGCGGGCGATGTCGTCGGCCAGGGAAATCACCCGGCTCGACTTGATGCCCGGGGCGGGTTCGAGCTCATAGAGCGTCACGACCGGGCCGGGGCGGACATTGATGATGTCGCCCTTGACGCCGAAATCCTCGAGCACGCCTTCGAGGCGCTTGGCGTTGTCCTCGAGCGCCGCGGGATGGTGCTCGGCCGGCAGCTGGTTGGCGGCGGGCAGGGCCAGGAGCTCGAGGGGCGGCAATTCGAAGCCGTCGCTGGGCAGGAACGACGTCTGCGCCTCGCGCAGCTGGCGGGGCGATGGGGTCGGCCGGGCGGCGGGGGCGGTGACCCGCGGCTTGCCCATGGGCCGTTCATTGGCGATCAGCCGCCCGATATCGTCGTCCTGGTCGAAGGGCTGGTCGGCTTCGACATAGTCGTCATAGCCGGCCTCGTCATGGGCTTCCGGCTGCCAGTCGGGCTCCAGCGGGGGCTCGATAGGGGTGCGGCCCAGGCGATCATGGGCCGGTTGCGGCTCCAGCGGCGGCTCGAAATCATCGGCCTGCCAGCCGCGCTGGGGCGCTTCGGGGTGCTTGCGGGCGAAGATGCGCCGGATTGCGGCCCGGGCGCCATAGGCGGTGTGGGCGGCAAAGCCGATGGCCACATCGAACAGGGCCGGCGAATCGGGCTCGTCCTCGATCTCGGGTTCCGGCGCCGGGGCGCGGCGGGCGCCGGTCGGTTTGGCGCGCACGGGAAGCCGGGGCTCGCTTTCAAAGGCCGGGCGGGAACGGGCCGAGAGCCACAGGGCGGCGAGGCCCGGCACACCGAGCAGGGCGGCAAAGACCATTGCGGCGATGCCCTCGGGCGCCGTGCCCATGACGCTGGCATAGAGGGTGACGAACAGATTGCCGGTGAACCCGCCCAGGCCGAGCGGCAGCGGCCAGCTTTCTGGCGTGGGGAAATTGGCCAGCGCGCCGGTGGCCAGCAGGGTGCCCAGCATCCAGCCGGTGAAGCGGATGCCCAGATAGGAGGGGACCACGCGGCGAATCAGCGACCAGGACCACACCAGCGGGGAGAGGACGAACAGGGGCGCGGCAAGGCCGATCAGCTGGAAGGCGATGTCGGCGAGGCTGGCGCCGAACGGGCCGAGCCAGTTTTCGGCCAGCTTGTCGGTGGCGTAGGAAAAGGAGGGATCATCGACCGACCATGAGGCCAGCGAGACCAGCACCACCGCCGACAGCGCCGCGAGCACCACGCCGATCAGCCGGACCGGAATGGTGATGGAGAGCGCCGGAGAGGAGGAGCTTCTGTCGTCCAGGGGTGATGTGGAATGCAGGGTCATTCGGGCAGCCGGGCGGTTACGCAATACTGATCTCGGGCCCCAGCCTAATCGGGCATGGTTAACCCCGCCTTAGCGGGGCGGGGCATTTTCACCAATCCTGCGCGGCGGGCGCGCGGATGCGGGGTCCGGATGGCTCCGGACCCCTGTCGTCGAGCCGTTTCAGTGGAATTCGGGATAGGCCTCGACCCCGATTTCGGCCTTGTCGAGTCCCAGAGCTTCGTTGTCCTCGGAGGGCCGCAGGCCGATGCTGGCCTTGAGGATGAACCAGACGATGCTGCTGGCCCCGAAGACGAAGATGCCCACCACCATGATGGCCATCACCTGGACGGCGATATTGGCGTCGGGGTTGGTGAACACCACCGCGATGGTGCCCCAGATGCCCGCGAAGAGGTGCACGGGGATGGCGCCGACCACGTCGTCGATCCGCAGCCGGTCGAGCAGCGGTACGGCGAGGACGACGATGACCCCGCCCACTGCGCCGATGAGGCAGGCGGCGCCGAGCCCGGGGGTGAGGGGTTCGGCCGTCACCGAGACGAGCCCGGCCAGCGCCCCGTTGATGACCAGGGTCAGGTCGACGCGTTTATAGATGGCGTAGGTGACGAGCATGGCCGCCAGCGCGCCGCCGATGGCGCCGGAATTGGTGTTGGCCATGATGCGCCCCACATCGGCGATGTCGCCGACCGACCCGATGGCGAGCTGGGAGGCGCCGTTGAAGCCGAACCATCCCATCCACAGGATGAACATGCCCAGCGTGGCCAGGGGCATGGACGAGCCCGGCATGGCATTGACCGATCCGTCCGCGCCATATTTCCCCCGGCGCGCGCCGAGGATGAGCGCGCCGGCCAGTGCCGCCCAGCCGCCCACTGAGTGCACCACCGTCGAGCCGGCGAAATCGAGAAAGCCATTGGCATCGAGAAAGCCGCCGCCCCATTTCCACGAGGCCTGGATGGGGTAGATGAACATGGTGAGGACAGCGACGAAGATGAGGAAGGGAAAGAGCCGGATGCGTTCGGCGACCGTGCCCGACACGATGGAGGCCGCGGTGGCGCAGAACATCACCTGGAAGAAGAAATCCGAGCTGGTGGTGGCATAGTCCAGATCGGCGTCGGCGGCGGCAAGGCCCACCGGCTCGAGCACGGCGATGCCGAAGGCGCCCAGAATGCCGTCTATGCTCCAGCCATCGCCCGGATACATGATGCGGTAGCCGATGAGGTAATAGGCCAGGCAGGCGAGGGAATACATGGTGATGTTCTTGAGCAGCTGCATGGAGACGTTCTTGCTGCGGACGAACCCCGCTTCGAGCATGGCAAAGCCGGCCGCCATCCACATGACGAGGATGCCGCCCAGCACCATGATGAAGCTGTCGAGGATGTATTTGACGACGACGGGCACGTCGGCGGCGGCTTCGGCGCCGGAGGGCTGGATCTCCTGCCCCAGGGCAGCCGGGGCGACCAGCAGGAGGGCCAGCGCCGCCATGCCTGCTGTTCTGGGTGTGATGGGCTTCATGATCGTTCTTCTCCTAAAGGCAATCCGGGTGCTCCTTCGGACTCAAGCGCCGTGCCAGAGCGATGCAACTGCATTCAAGCCGTTGAGAAGAAATCCTTTTTCAGAGATCGGCGGGCGGGAAGTCGCCATGCTCCCGGTTCATTTCGCCCAATAATTGATCATGATTGATGAAATTGCTGAAAAATCGATCATCGGTCCCTGCGGCCATGCTGCCCCTTTGTCGTCGCAGCGGCGCGCTATACACTCGGCCGGGCAGTACAGGAGGTGATCCGATGAAGTCGAGCCAGAGCGCCTATGACGTCCTCATCGTTGGCGGTGGGCCGGTAGGCTTGACGCTGGCCCATGCGCTGGTGAGCTTCCTGCCCGGGCTGCGGCTGGGCCTGCTCGACAGGCGGGCCCTGGCCGTCCCCACCGATCTGCGCGCCTCGGCCATTGCGGCCGGCGGAAGGCATCTTTTCGAGGCCCTGGGACTCTGGGACCGGATGGCGCCGGACGCCAACCCGGTGCGCGGCATGCGCATCACCGATTCGGGAGAGGGCGATCTGGCCCGGCCGGTATTGCTGGCCTTCGAGGAGCCGGAATCTCCCGGCGCGCCCATCGCGCACATGGTGCCCAACACCGCCAGCACCGGGGCGCTCATCGCGGCCTGCGCCGGCAGCATCGATATCGTCGCGCCCGGCGCGGTGGCGGGCTTTGACGGGTCGGGCCCGCTGGCTGCGGTCACGCTGGCGGACGGCCGCTCGCTTTCGGCGCGGCTCGTCATCGCCGCCGATGGCGGGCGCTCGACCCTGCGCGGCCTCGCCGCCATCAGGAGCTTCAGCCATGACTACCGGCAATCGGGGGTGGTGACGACCATAGGGCACAGCCTGCCGCACGGGGATTTCGCCTATGAGCATTTCCGCCCGGCGGGCCCCTTTGCCTCGCTGCCGCTCAGCGGTGACCGCTCGTCGCTGGTCTGGGCCGAATCGCCCCAGCGCGCCGCCGGGCTCCTCGCCATGCGGCCCGAAGATCTGGCGCGCGAGATCGAAGCGGCGATGGGGACCAGTCTCGGGGCGGTCGAGGTGCTCGATGCCGTGCAGAGCTTTCCGCTGCACCTGCTCATGGCGCATAAATTCGCCGCGCCGCGCCTGGCGCTGGTCGGCGATGCGGCGCATGTGATCCATCCGCTGGCCGGCCAGGGGCTCAATCTCGGCCTCAAGGACGTGGCCGTCCTGGCCGAAGTGCTGGTGGATGCGGCGCGGCTGGGGGAGGATATCGGAGCGCTCGGCGTTCTCGAACGCTATGAGAGCCGCCGCCAGGCCGACACCGCGCTCATGGCCGTGGCGACCGATGGGCTCAACCGGCTGTTTTCCAACGATGCGGCCCCCTTGCGCGGCCTGCGCGATTTCGGGCTTTCGATCGTCGATCGCATCGGGCCGCTCAAGGAAGGGATCATCGCCCAGGCGGCGGGAACGGGCGGCGCCAAGCTGCTCAAGGGCCTGCCGCTATAGAAACAAGCCTCAATCGGGGGCAGGGCGGTTGCGCAGGGCGTCGACCTCGGCCTCGTCGAGTCGCCGCGCCGCATCGATCACCAGCAGCGGCACGCCCTTGCGGATCGGAAAGGCATAGCGGGCCACGATCGAGATGAGTTCGGTCTTGTCGTGGGACAGGGTCAGCCGGGTCTTGGTCAGGGGACACACCAGCATCTCGATGGTGCGGGGGTCGAGCCGATAGCGGGGATTGTCGCTGTCGGGCTCCTCGCTCATTGCAGCACGGCTCCGGCCCGGGCCTTGGCCATTTCCATTTCGGCGAGGGCGATCAGGGTCTCGGCGCGCTCGGAAAGGGTCGCCGCTTCGAGCAGCGCCTGCTTTTCCCGCGCCCCATAGGGGGTCAGCATGGCTGAGAGATTGATCAACTCCCCGGTGCTCATCTCGTCGATCTCGTCCCAGTCGACCTCGATCTGGGCGAAGTCAGCATAGGATTTGAGCACGGCGAGCAGGCGGGACCTGTCGATATCGTCCTCGCCCATCAGCGGCGCGAAGTCGTTGCGGAACGCTTCGGTGGCGATGCGGGCCCGGCGATAGGGCGACTCAGTGGTTAGCTCCTCGACCGGTGCGAATCGGCACACCCCCTCGAGGATGATGAAATAGCGGTTTTCCGCCTGTTCCTCGAAATGGGTGATGCGGCCCAGGCATCCCACCTGCTCCAGCGCCACATTGCCGCGCGGCGCCTCTTCCTGGCTGTCGCGGGGCTGGATCAGCCCGATCATGCGCTCGCCGGCCAGGGCGTCGTCGATCATGGCGACGAAGCGCGGCTCGAAGATATTGAGCGGCCGGTGGGTGCCGGGCAGCAGCAGCGCGCCGGAGAGGGGAAACAGCGCGATCGATTCGGGCAGGTCGGCAATGGAAGCGGGGCGGCGCATCAAATCGTCTCTGGCGGTCTCGTTTAGCTGAACAGCACGGAGGATAGCAGGCGCCGGCCCCGGGCCGTGGCCGGGTCCTTGGGGCCCCAGGCCTCGAACAGTTCGATCAATTGCTTGCGTGCCGCGTCCTCTTGCCAGTCGCGGTCGCGCTTCATGATTTCGGCCAGCGCCTGGGCGGCGCCGATGCGGTCGCCCCTGGCATTGGCGATCATGGCGAGGTCGAAGCGGGCCTGATGGTCGTCAGGGTCGGCAGCGAGGCGGGCTTCGAGTTCGGACGGATTGCCGAGCTTCTCCGCCTCCTCTTCCAGCGCCATGGTCTTGCGCAGCGCATCGGCGCCCGGATGGGGTTCGTCATGGGGCAGCATGGCGAGAGTTTCGCGCGCGCCGTCGCGGTCCCCGGTGCGGAACTGCACCGTGGCGACGCCGATCACGGCGTCAATGTCGTCGGGCGCGTGGCGCAATATGGTGGCATAGATCTGATAGGCGTGCTCGAAATCCTCGGCGTCGAGCGCCGCCTGGGCCGCCTCCTTGGCGGCGGCGATCTGGGTCTCGGCCTCGGAGGGTCCGCCCACCCCGGCCCGGGCGGCCATGTCGATGAGCTTGTGCGCGAATTTGGCGACCTCGCTCTCCGGCAGCGCGCCCATGAAGCCGTCCACCGGCCGCCCGCCGACAAAGCCGAACACGGCGGGGATGGACTTCACGCCCATCTGGCCTGCCAGGGCCTGGTTTTCGTCGACATTGATCTTGACCAGCGCGATCTTGCCCTTGAGCGCCGTGACCACCTTTTCGAGCGCCGGGGTCAGCTGCTTGCATGGCCCGCACCAGGGGGCCCAGAAATCGACCAGCACCGGCCGGGTGAGGGAGGCTTCCAGCACGTCGGCCTGGAAGTGGGCCGTGGAGGAATCGAAGATCAGTTCGCCGGTGGTGGCGGTGTCGGGCTGGGCAGGATTGAGGGAGAGATCCATGGCCAATATCTTTCGTGTTCAGCCGATCGGAGGCGTGAGGAAAAAGCGTCGGCGACCCATACACCATGCGCCGGTCCGGTGCAAAACCGTAAGCTCGGGGCTTGGATGGCGCCGCAATCAGGCAAGTTGGCCGGCGATGAAATTATGGGTTGCAATTGTCCGTTCGGTTGGGCATATAGGCGCGCATCGCGGTGCCGCCAAGGGCAGTGCCGGAATTGGAGTGCGGGCGTAGCTCAGGGGTAGAGCATAACCTTGCCAAGGTTAGGGTCGTGAGTTCGAATCTCATCGCCCGCTCCAAAAATCGAAGGGCCGGATGGCCTTGAGAATGAAAAAGGGCCGTAAGGCCCTTTTTGCGTTTTGGGGATGGGACGTGGCCGTCCGGTCACGCCGCCAGCGCGGCCGGGAGCTCGGGACCCAGCGGCACGATGCCGGTGGGGTTGAGGGCCTTGACCGAATAATAGCCGCTCTTGATGTGGTCGATATTGACCGTCTCGCGAATCCCCGGAATGGCGAGGACACGTTCCAGATAGCGGCTTAGCGCGGCATAATCGGCGATGCGGCGCAGATTGCACTTGAACAGGCCGAAATAGGCCACGTCGAAGCGCACCAGCGTCACGAAAAGGCGGATATCGGCCTCGGTGAAGCGATCGCCGGAGAGAAAGCTCCGGCCATCGGCCAGGCGCGCCTCCAGCTCGTCGAGCTGAGCGAACACCTCGTGGAAGGCGTCCTCATAGGCTTCTTGCGTGGTGGCGAAGCCGGCCCGGTACACGCCATTGTTGAGACGCGGGTAGATGCGGGCATTGAGCGCGTCGATCTCCTCGCGCAGATCGGCGGGATAGAGATCGTAGCTGGGGTCGGCCAGGTCGCCGAAGCCCGAATTCATCATCCGCAGGATATCGGCCGATTCATTGTTGACGATGGTGCCGCGCTGCTTGTCCCATAGCACCGGCACCGTGGCACGGCCGGAAATGGCCGGGTCGGCGCGGGTATAGAGCTCGTGCATATAGGTCGCGCCATTGACGTCGTCGCGGTTGGAGCCGGGATAGTCGCCGAAGCGCCAGCCCTGTTCGGTGAGCGCCGGCTCGACCACCGAAAGCGAGATCACGTCCTCGAGCTTTTTGAGCTTGCGCCCGATCAGCGTGCGCGAGGCCCAGGGGCAGATCAGCGCTACATAGAGGTGGTAGCGTCCCGGCTCGGCGGCAAAGCCACCTTCGCCGATCGGGCCGGCGCTGCCGTCCGGGGTGACCCAGTTGCGAAAGCTCGAGGTCTGGCGCACGAAGCCGCCTTTTTCATCCTTGGCCTGAACCGGCTGCCAGTTCTCGACCCATTTTCCGTTGACCAGCATGGCTGTCTCCTCACGTCCTGAGTGTGATGGCGATGCCCCAGGGATCGCGCAGGGTGGTGCCCTCGGGGGCTTTTGTCGCTTCGAGGCCGGCGCTTTCGGCGCGCGCCACGATGGCGTCGATGGTGGCCGCGTCGCGGACGATGAGTTCGACGCTGTCGAGCCCGGTCATGCCGGCCGGCCGCTGGGCGGCGCCGCGGCTGTTCCAGGCATTGCCGGCTAGCTGGTGGTGATAGCCGCCGCTGCCATAAAAGCTCGCGCCGGGGTAATCGGCGGCGATGTCGAAGCCCAGGACGTCGCGATAGAAGCGATCGGCGGCCGCCGTATCCCCAACCTGGAGATGGACGTGGCCGATGCTGCCGGCTTGGGGAAAGCCCGACCAGGGGGCGCCGCTGCCGGCAGTCAGCAGGTCCTGGATGTCCAGCGGTTCGGTGGTCATCTGGATCTTGCCGTCGCGGCCGCGCCATTGCGCCACGGGGCGGTCGGCATAGACCTCGATGCCATTGCCTTCCGGATCGGCGAGGTAGAAGGCTTCGCTGACGATATGGTCCGAAGCGCCCTGAATCCGGATGCCGGATTCGGCGATATGGCCGACCCAGTGCGCCAGATCGGCGCGGGTGGGCATCAGGAAGGCGGTGTGGAACAGTCCGGCCTGCCGCCGGTCGCCGGGGGCGAGGGCCGGATCGGCCTTAAGGACGAGAAGGGGCGTCCGGCCGGTGCCCAGGGTGGCCTCGCGGTCGGTCTTGGCGATTTCGCCCAGGCCGAGAACCTTCTGGTAATAGGCCGAGACGCTGTCCAGGTCGCGGACCTTGAGCCGGACTGTGCCGACCCGCATCGGGGCGGCGCTCATGTCGAAGAAGTCAGTTGCGATGGTCATGATGGTTGCTCCCGAAAGAAGGGGCGGCCGCGATCAAGGTCCGCGGCCGCGGGGTTTGGGTCAGGCGCGCTTGCGCTGGACGGCGAAGGCGCCGTCGCCGAGCAGGGCCTGGGCAATCAGCACGATGGCCCAGAATGCGGGGAATTCCCAGCCGCCGCCGGCGCTGTCGAAGTAAAAGCCGGCCGCGCCGTGCGGTGCGTAGATCGAGCCGAGCAGGATCGGCAGCAGGGCGAGCGAGACCCAGCGGGTCCAGACGCCGGCAATCAGCGCGATGCCGCCGGCCAGTTCGGCCGCAATGACGATATAGGCGAGAAAGCCCGGAAAGCCGATGCTTTCGAAAAAGCCCACCGTGCCGGCCGGGGTGTAGATCATCAGCTTGAGCCAGGCATGGGCGAGAAACAGGGCGCCGGTGGAAACCCGCAGCAGGGTGGCGGCGAGATCGGCGTTGGAAATGCCGGCCAGAAGGGCTGGACGCGGCGTATCGATGGAGGTCGTGGAGGTCATGGTGCTATCCTTTGGTGCGGAGGCTCAGGCGATGCCCTGCCAGGTGGGGGCGATGTCGGTGCCGTGGCCCAGGCCATAGCCCAGGGCGATGTTGAGGCCGGCCACCGGTTCGAGGTAGCGGGCAGAGGCGAGGCCGCCCGTTTCGACGCTTCTGAACCCGGCGCTTTTGGCGCGGGCGGCGACGGATTGGCGCGCGTCGGCGTCATCGCTGGCCACAAAGACCGTGGCCGGCTGGCCGGCGGCCTTGCCTTCGTTCTGGAGCACAGAGGCGAAGACGGTGTTGAAGGCCTTCACCACCTTGGCCGCCGGGGCGGCTTTCTGGATCTCTTCCGCCGCGCTGGACGAGTGGCCGACCGAGAGGCCGGAAAGTCTGCGATCAGCGGGTTGGTGATGTCGATGACGATCTTGCCGGCCAGGCCGCCTGCGGCGGCGACCACGTCCCCGGCGGCCTCATAGGGCACGGCGAGGACCACGGCTTCGGCGGTCTTGGCGGCGTCGGCAAAGGTGTCGGCCTGCACATTGGCGCCGGTCTCGGCGGCGGCTTCTTGGGCCTTGGCCGCGTCGCGTGCGGCGAAGGTGACCTGATGGCCGGCCTGGGCGAAGCGGGCGGCGAGGCCGCGGGCCATGTTGCCGGTTCCGAAAATTGCAATGTTCATGTTCGTTCTCCTGTCGGTGACGCTGGGCGTCGCGTTATGAGGAGAAGATGGACCCGGGAATGGAAAATGATAATCCGGCAGGCGGGAAGATGATCGCTTCCGATCTGGAAGCAATCGGCCCGGCGAGAGCGTGGCTAATGTGGCCGGTCGCGATAGCGGGCGATCAGGAAATCGACGAGGACGCGGACCTTGGCGGCGAGATGGCGGCTATGGGGGTAGAGGGCGTGGACCGGATAGGGCTCGGGGTCGAAGGCCTCCAGCACGCGGCGCAGCCGGCCGGCCCGCAGGGCCTCCGCCGCGATGAAGTCGGGCAGGCAGGCCAGTCCGAGCCCTGCCTCGGCCGCCATGCGGCAGGCCTCGGCGTTGGAATAGCGGATGCGGCCTTCCACGGGGACCGCCATCGGCTCCCCTTGTGCGGTGCGGAACGGCCAGCGGCTGGGGTCCTTGAAATTGGTGTCGATGATGCAATCGAAGCGCGACAGGTCGTCGGGGCTGGAGGGCTCTCCACGCCGGTCGAGATAGGCGGGCGCGCCCACCACCATGATGCGCACATTATAGAGCTTGCGCGCGATGACGCTGGAATCATTGGGCATGCCGACGCGCACGGCCATGTCGAAGCCCTCGTCGACCAGATTCACCAGACGGTCGGAAAAGCTGACATCGAGTTCGATCTCGTCGAATTCAGCGGCAAAGGCGTTAAGGGCGGCTGCCAGTTCCGTGGTGCCGAAGGAGAGGGGAGCGGTGAGACGCAGCTTGCCGCGCGGCGAATGCGAGGCGTCGCGGATGGCGGCGTCGAGATTGTCGAATTCCTCGAGCAGCGGCCGCAGCCGGTCGAAATAGGCCTGGCCGGCCTCGGTCGGCGATACGGCGCGGGTCGTGCGGCTGAGCAAACGCACCCCCAATTCGCTTTCCAGCCGCGAAACCAGTTTCGAGGCCTGCCCCGAGCTGGTCCCCAGGCGGGCGGCGGCGGCCGTGAAGCTGCCGGTCTCCATGACCGCTACGAACATCTTGTCCGATTCCAGCCTGTCCATGCCTCCCCCCGAGGATCGCGACCTGTGTTGCGGGTGTCAGACCCAGGGGCGGCTTTCGGCCATCTTGCCCTCGAAGCCGGCGATGTGGCTGTCCTTCTTGAGGGTCATGGCGATATCGTCCAGCCCTTCGAGCAGCACCTGCTTGCGGGCCGGGTCGATATCGAAATGGATAGTGCCGCCATCCGGGCCGGAAATGGTCTGGGCTTCGAGGTCGACCGTGATTGTGGCGTTCGAGCCGCGCTCCGCGTCGTCGAGCAGCAGGGCGAGCTGTTCGGGGGTGACGACCACCGGCAGGATGCCGTTCTTGAAGCAGTTGTTATAGAAAATGTCGGCGAAGCTGGTGGAGATCACGCAGCGTATGCCGAAATCGAGCAGCGCCCAGGGCGCGTGCTCGCGGCTGGAGCCGCAGCCGAAATTATCGCCGGCGACGACGATTTTGGCGCCGCGATAGGCCGGTTGGTTGAGGACGAAATCGGGCTTCTCGCTGCCATCCTCATTGTAGCGCAATTCCGCGAACAGCGCTGAGCCCAGCCCGGTGCGCTTGATGGTTTTGAGGTATTGCTTGGGGATGATCATGTCGGTGTCGATATTGATGATCGGCAGCGGTGCGGCAACGCCCGTCAATGTCGTGAATTTGTCCATGGTGCATCTCCTGCGGTCCGGTCTGGCCAAGGGGGAGCCCGGCACGCCCCCCGCCGTACCCGGCGGTACGTCTGGTTCCTCTGTGCATAATCCAATCCGCGCCGCTTGCCAAGCGCCGCCATTGCCTCGGGGCTCGGAGGCGCGATAGGGTGCGGAGGCGTTCTTGACCAAAGGATAAAACATGACCCCGCACAATCAGGCAAGGCCGGGCGACTATGCCGAAGCGGTGCTGCTGCCGGGCGATCCCCTTCGGGCCCGGTGGATCGCCGAGACTTTTCTCGAGGATGCCCGCGAGGTCAATGCGGTGCGCAATTGCCTGGGCTTTACCGGGACCTGGAACGGGGTGCCGGTTTCGGTGCAGGCCACGGGCATGGGGCAGCCCTCGACGGCGATCTATGTCCATGAGCTGATCACCGTCTATGGCGCGAAAACGCTGATCCGAGTCGGCACCTGCGGCGGTCTCAACACCGACGTCAAGGTGCGCGACGTGGTGATCGGGGCGTCGGCCTCCACCGATTCCACCATCGTCAAGGACGCCTTCGGCAATTACAACTACGCCCCTGCCGCCGATTTCGGCCTGTTGCGCGCCGCCGACGATGCGGCCCGGGCCAAGGGCAAGACCGTGCATGTGGGGGGCATCCTCTCCTCGGACATCTTCTACCATCCTTCCGGGCTGGAGGCCTATGGCGCGCTGATCGCGCATGGGGTGCTGGGGGTGGAGATGGAGGCCGCGACGCTCTACATGCTGGCCGCCCGCTTCAAGGTCCGGGCCCTGGCCATCTGCACCATGACCGACTGCCTGATCACCGGCGACGAGATCGACGCCACCGCGCGCCAGACCTCCCTGCGTGACATGGTGGAAATCGCCCTTTCCGTCGCGACGGCATAGGGAAAGCGGCAACGCCGCTTGCATGGCGCCCACCCACCGGCCTGTCACCCTCCCCCCTTGCGGGGGATTGTTTACACGGGCCTCTTTTTGGATTCTTGTGGAGGGGTGATTTGCGCAAGGAGGAACGCGATGGATTGC
>NZ_QQNH01000014.1 GCF_003345525.1 Pelagibacterium lacus | reverse complement strand
CGCGCGACCCACTTCCTAAGCTTCTTGCAACTCGCCGCAGCAATGCTGTGGATGCGATGAATGTCGATTCAGCCTAGGAACTCTCCGCGGGCGGCATCGTTGTCACTGGCACAACAAAGACCCATGGAGGTTTGCTCATGCCCACTGCATCCGGACACACGACCGCCATTCGCGCCACCCGCGCCGTCGGCACCAATGTCTACAATCTCGACGGCGAGAAGATCGGCAAGGTCGAGGACATCATCCTCGACAAGACCGACAATTCCATCATGTTCGCCGTCGTCGGGTTCGGGGGCTTTCTCGGCATCGGCGAGAAGTTCCACCCGCTGCCCTGGGCCACGCTCGACTTCGACAAGGAGCAGGACGGCTATGTGGTGCCGTTCACCCGCGACGAACTGGAAGCGGCGCCCGCCGACACCATCACCGAGCTGACCAAGGATGACGGGCTCTATGCCCGCCAGGAAGCCTATCGCTATTACAAGATCGACCCCTATTGGAACTGATGCAATAGGCTGGAGACAGGCGGGCGGATGGCCGGGCAGTCATCCGCCCGCAATATTTTTGCGCCAGACCCTTCCTATACCGGAGTGCCTTGACTAGAACGGCGGCACCGGCATTTCCGTAACGCAAAGGGCGCTATTCATGTCTGCTATTGTTGACGTCATCGGCCGTCAGATTTTCGACAGCCGCGGCAATCCCACGGTCGAGGTGGACGTGGTCCTCGACGACGGCAGTTTTGGCCGCGCGGCGGTGCCCTCGGGCGCCTCGACCGGCGCCCATGAGGCCGTCGAGCTGCGCGATGGCGGCGAGGCCTATATGGGCAAGGGCGTCCTGACGGCGGTCGACAACGTCAACACCGAGATCGCCGCCGAGATCGAGGGCATGGACGCCCTCGACCAGATCGCCGTCGACCAGGCGATGATCGCACTCGACGGCACCCCCAACAAGGCCAAGCTGGGCGCCAATGCCATCCTCGGCGTCTCGCTGGCCGTGGCGCGCGCCGCGGCGGAATCGAGCGCGCTGCCGCTGTGGCGCTATGTCGGCGGCCCGAACGCCCGCCTGCTGCCGGTGCCAATGATGAACATCATCAATGGCGGCGAACACGCCGACAACCCCATCGACATCCAGGAATTCATGATCATGCCGGTGGGCGCGGATTCGATCGCCGACGCGGTGCGGATCGGCTCGGAAATCTTCCACACGCTGAAAAAGGGCCTGGCCGCCGAGGGCCACAACACCAATGTCGGCGACGAGGGCGGCTTTGCTCCCAACCTCTCCTCGACCGAGGCGGCGCTGGGCTTCATCATGACTTCGATCGAGAAGGCCGGCTATGCGCCGGGTGAGGACGTCTACCTGGCGCTCGACTGCGCCTCGACCGAATTTTTCAAGGATGACGTCTACAATCTCAAGGGCGAAGGCAAGACCCTGGGTTCGGACGAGATGGTGCGCTATCTCGAGGACCTCACCAACCGCTTCCCGATCATCTCGATCGAGGACGGCATGGCCGAGGACGACTGGGACGGCTGGAAGGCCCTGACCCAGGCCATCGGGGGCAGGGTGCAACTGGTGGGCGACGATCTGTTCGTCACCAATACCGAACGCCTCGTCTCGGGCATCGAGATGGGCGTGGCCAATTCGATCCTCGTCAAGGTCAACCAGATCGGCTCGCTGTCGGAGACGCTGGAAGCGGTCGAGACGGCGCACAAGGCGTCCTATACCTCGGTGATGTCGCACCGCTCGGGCGAGACGGAAGATTCGACCATCGCCGACCTCGCCGTGGCGCTCAATTGCGGGCAGATCAAGACCGGCTCGCTGGCCCGCTCGGACCGGCTGGCCAAATACAACCAGCTGATCCGCATCGAGGAATTCCTCGGAACCTCCGGCCGCTATGCCGGTCGGTCGATCCTGAAATAACCCGGATCGGGGAGGGGCGCCGCGGCGCCCCTTTTTGCTGCGCGCCGGCCCCAGGGCAACCAGTCCTTAAGCATGATGGCCTATCAAGGAGGTCTGTCCGGTATCCGTTCGAGTCGCCATGCCCACTCGCGTCAAACGTCCCTCGATCCTCGTCAAGCTGTCCATCACCGTGGGGCTGATCGCCTTTCAGGGCTATCTGGGATATCACGTGGTGACCGGCGCCTTCGGCATAGAGAGCCAGCGCGCCATGTTCGACCAGATCCAGATCCTCGAAGCCCAGCATGCGGCGCTGCAGACCGAGATCGAATCCTATGAGCACCGCATCGCCCTGCTCAATCCGCGCAAGCTCGATCCGGACCTCCTGACCGAACGGGCCCGCGCCCTGCTCGGCCTGGTGCACCCCGATGACGTGCTGGTCGCACCGGAGGCGATCGTAAACTGAAAACAAGTTTATCATCATTATGAACTGTTTTCAGGTTAACGTATATTTTTCCTGTTAAATCATGGGATTGTGCGGGAAAGGTGAGGAAAGGTCTCGCTTTTCGGCTGGTGCGCGAGCGGCTAGTGTGCATCAATGCCTCGAGCATTCCCGCGCACCTCACGGTGACGGCACAGATCCACGTTTCGACCCGGAGATGTCGCATGGCGCGTAACGCGACGGCCGCCAAGGCCAAAGCCTCTTCCAATGCCCCCCAATTCACCAAGGACCAGGAACTCCAGGCCTTCCGCGAAATGCTCCTGATCCGGCGCTTCGAGGAAAAGGCCGGCCAGATGTACGGCATGGGCCTGATCGGCGGCTTCTGCCACCTCTATATCGGCCAGGAAGCGGTGGTCACCGGCATCACCATGGCCAGCCGCAAGGGCGAGGACGCCCAGATCACCGGCTATCGCGACCACGGCCACATGCTGGTGATGGGGCTCGACCCCAAGGGCGTGATGGCCGAACTGACCGGACGCCAGGGCGGGCTCTCCAAGGGCAAGGGCGGCTCGATGCACATGTTCTCCAACGAACACCGCTTCTATGGCGGCAACGGCATCGTGGGCGCGCAGGTCTCGCTGGGCACGGGGCTGGCCTTCGCCGCCAAATATCGCGGTGAGGACACGGTCTCGCTCACCTATTTCGGCGACGGCGCGGCCAATCAGGGCCAGGTCTATGAGAGCTTCAACATGGCCAAGCTGTGGAATCTGCCCGTGGTCTATGTGATCGAGAACAACCAGTACGCCATGGGCACCTCGCTCGAACGCGCCGCGGCAACCACCGACCTCTCCCAGCGCGGGCTTTCCTTCGGCATTCCCGGCGAGCAGGTGGACGGCATGGACGTGCGCATGGTGCTCGATGCGGCCGAACGGGCCATCGCGCATGCGCGCTCGGGCAAGGGTCCCTATATTCTTGAAATGCTCACCTATCGCTATCGCGGCCATTCCATGTCCGACCCGGCCAAATACCGCTCCAAGGACGAAGTGACCACCATGCGCGCCGAGCGCGACCCCATCGAGCAGGTGCGCAAGCGCATCCTGGAAAACAAGTTTGCGACCGAGGACGAGCTCAAGGACATCGAAAAGGATATCCGCGCCATCGTGACCGAAGCGGCCGATTTCGCCACCAACGATCCCGAGCCCGACGCGTCCGAGCTCTATACCGACGTATTGATCGACTAAGCGCTGGCCAGGAGAGATTGAGATGCCAACCGATATTCTGATGCCCGCGCTCTCGCCCACCATGGAAGAGGGCAAGCTCGCCAAATGGATGGTGAAGGAAGGCGACAAGGTCGC
This sequence comes from Pelagibacterium lacus, assembly GCF_003345525.1. Classification (GTDB taxonomy): domain Bacteria; phylum Pseudomonadota; class Alphaproteobacteria; order Rhizobiales; family Devosiaceae; genus Pelagibacterium; species Pelagibacterium lacus. Next base: position 70,744 of record NZ_QQNH01000014.1, on the reverse strand, counting down.
CCCCGGCGACGTGCTCGCCGAGATCGAGACCGACAAGGCCACCATGGAAGTGGAAGCCGTCGATGAAGGGATCATCGGCAAAATCTTCGTCGCCGAAGGCACCGACAACGTGAAGGTCAATACCCCGATCGCCGCGCTGGTCGCCGAGGGCGAGGACGCCAGCGTCGTGCCCGAGCCCGAAATCGGGCCGGACGAACCCAAGGAATCGGAAAAGCCCGGCTATTCCGACGCGGTCGAGAACAAGTCGCAGCCGACCACCAAGACCATCGACGCCCCCGCCGCGCCGCAGTTCAAGCCCCAGAACGATCCCGATATCCCCTCGGACGTCGAGATGGTGACCATGACCGTGCGCGAAGCGCTGCGCGACGCCATGGCCGAGGAAATGCGCGCCGACAAGGACGTGTTCGTCATGGGCGAGGAGGTCGCCGAATACCAGGGCGCCTACAAGGTCACCCAGGGCCTGTTGCAGGAATTCGGCAAGGAGCGGGTGATCGACACCCCGATCACCGAGCACGGCTTTGCCGGGCTGGGCGTGGGCGCGGCCTTTGCGGGGCTGAAGCCGATCGTCGAGTTCATGACCTGGAATTTCGGCATGCAGGCCATCGACCAGATCATCAACTCGGCCGCCAAGCAGCTTTATATGTCGGGCGGACAGGTGTCGGCCCCTATGGTGTTCCGCGGCCCCAACGGGGCGGCGGCGCGCGTGGGCGCCCAGCACAGCCAGGATTATACCGCCTGGTACAGCCATGTGCCGGGGCTGATCGTCATCGCCCCCTATACGGCGGCGGACGCCAAGGGATTGCTGAAAGCGGCGATCCGCAGCCCCAATCCGGTGATCTTCCTCGAAAACGAAATCCTCTACGGCTCGACCGGCGAAGTGCCCAAGATGGACGATTTCGTGCTGCCGATCGGCAAGGCGCGCGTCGCCCGCGAGGGCAAGGACGTGACCCTCGTCTCGTTCTCCATGGGTATGCGCTACGCCACCCAGGCGACCGAGAAGCTGGTCGCGGCCGGGGTCGATGTGGAACTGATCGATTTGCGCACCATCCGCCCGATGGATTTCGACACTGTCCTCGAAAGCGTCAAGAAGACCGGGCGCTGCGTGACCGTGGAGGAAGGCTGGCCGCAGGGTGGTATCGGCGCGGAAATCGCCGCGCGGCTGATGGAGCACGCCTTCGATTATCTCGATGCGCCCGTCACGCGAGTGACCGGCAAGGACGTGCCGCTGCCCTATGCCGCCAATCTCGAAAAACTGGCCCTGCCGAACGTCGACGAGGTGATCGCCGCCGTCAACGCCGTCACCTACCGCAGCTAAGGAGGCCGTGCGATGCCCATCAACATCACAATGCCCGCGCTGTCGCCCACCATGGAGGAGGGGACCCTCGCCAAATGGCACGTCAGGGAGGGCGATACCGTCTCCTCCGGTGACGTGATCGCCGAGATCGAAACCGACAAGGCGACCATGGAAGTGGAAGCGGTCGAGGAAGGCACCATCGGCAAGATCCTCGTCGCCGAGGGCTCGGAAAACGTCAAGGTCAACGCGGTGATCGCCGTGCTGCTGGAAGAGGGCGAAAGCGCCGGCGATATCGGCGCGGCGGAAGCCCCCAAGGCGGAGGACAAGCCCGCTCCGGCCGAGGACAAGGCCACCGAAAGCAAGCCGGAAGCTCCCAAGGCTCCGGCGTCGAGCGCCGACGCCAAGCCGGCGCCTCAACCCGTGCCCGCACCCAGATCGGGCGGGGAGCGGGTCTTTGCGTCCCCTCTGGCGCGCCGCCTCGCCAAGGAGGCCGGCATCGACCTTGCCGCGCTTTCGGGGACGGGCCCCAAGGGCCGCATCATCAAGGCCGATATCGAAAAGGCGAGGACGGAGGGCGTGCCCTCCAAGCCGGGCGCGGCGCCCGCGGCCGGGGCGGCGCTTGCCGCCGGGCTGGGCCGCAACCAGGTGCTGGCCATGTATGAGGAGGGGACCTACGATCTGGTGCCCGCCGACGGCATGCGCAAGACCGTGGCGGCGCGGCTGACCGAATCCAAGCAGACCGTGCCTCATTTCTACCTGACGCTCGATTGCCGCATCGACGCCCTGCTCAAGGCGCGCGAGGAGATCAATGCGGCGGCGCCCAAGGACAAGGACGGAAAGCCCGCCTACAAGCTCTCGGTCAATGATTTCATCATGAAGGCCTGGGCGCTGGCGCTGCAGCGGGTGCCAGAGGCCAATGCGACCTGGGCCGGGGATGCGATCCTCTACCATCACCGCTCCGATATCGCCGTCGCCGTGGCGGTGCCGGGGGGCCTGTTCACTCCGGTGGTCAAGTCGTGCGACACCAAGAGCCTGCGCCAGATCTCCGACGAGGTGAAGGACCTGGCGACCCGGGCGCGGTCCAAGAAGCTGGCGCCGCATGAATATCAGGGCGGGGCCTCGGCAGTCTCCAATCTGGGCATGTACGGCATCAAGCATTTCGGCGCCGTCATCAATCCGCCGCACGGCACCATCCTCGCAGTTGGGGCCGGCGAGGAGCGGGTCTACGCGGAAAAGGGCGAGATCCGCACCGGCCAGTTCATGACCGTGACGCTCTCGTGCGACCACCGTTCGGTGGACGGGGCCCTGGGCGCCGAAGTGCTGGGGGCATTCAAGACGCTCGTCGAAACCCCCGTGATGATGCTGGCCTAGGAGACGGATATGGCGGATCAATACGATATCATCGTCATCGGTGCCGGTCCGGGCGGATATGTCGCCGCGATCCGCGCGGCGCAGCTCGGGCTCAAGGCGGCCATTGTCGAGCGCGAGCATATGGCGGGCATCTGCTCGAACTGGGGCTGCATCCCCACCAAGGCGCTGCTGCGCTCGGCCGAGATCTACGGCCATATGGAGCACGCCAAGGATTTTGGGCTCAAGGCCGACACATATGATTTCGACATCGCCGAGATCGTCAAGCGCTCGCGCGGCATTGCCGGGCGCATGAATGACGGCGTGCAGTTCCTGATGAAGAAGAACAAGGTCGACATCATCTGGGGCGAGGCGACCATCACCAGGCCCGGCGAGATCAAGGTCGAGGCGTCCAAGAAAAAGCCCATCGAGCCGCAGCATCCCAAGCCCAAGACCACGCTGGGCGAGGGGACCTACACGGCCAAGAACATCATCGTCGCCACGGGCGCGCGGCCGCGCGTGCTGCCGGGCATCGAGCCGGACGGCGAGACGATCTGGACCTATTTCGAGGCGCTGAAACCGGCGAAAATGCCCAAATCGGTGGCCGTGATGGGCTCGGGGGCGATCGGGATCGAATTCGCCTCCTTCTATCGCTCGCTGGGCGCCGAGGTGACGGTGATCGAACTGCTGCCGCAGATCATGCCGGTCGAGGACGCGGAGATCGCCGGGCTGGCGCGCAAGCGCTTCGAAAAGCGCGGCATCGCCATCCTGACCGACGCCAAGGTCGCCAAGGTCGACAAGGGCAAGGACGGCATCACCGCCCATGTGGAGCTCAAGGGCGGGGAGAAGAAGCAGATCAAGGCCGAGGTGCTGATCTCGGCGGTGGGCGTGCAGGCCAATTCTGAACATCTCGGGCTGGAAAAGGCCGGGGTGAAGATCGACCGGGGCGTGATCGTCGTCGACGGGCACGGGCGGACCAATGTGGCCGGCATCTGGGCCATCGGCGACGTGGCCGGCCCCCCGATGCTGGCGCACAAGGCCGAGCACGAGGCGGTGATCGCCGTCGAGACCATCGCCGGCAAGACCGTGCACGGGCTGGACAAGTCCAAGATCCCCGGCTGCACCTATTGCGAGCCGCAGGTGGCGAGCGTCGGGCTGACCGAAGCGAAAGCCAAGGAGATGGGCCGCGACATCCGCGTGGGACGCTTCCCCTTTGTCGGCAATGGCAAGGCCATCGCGCTGGGCGAACCGGACGGGCTGGTGAAGACCATCTTCGACAAAAAGACCGGCGAATTGCTCGGCGCCCATATGGTGGGGGCGGAGGTGACCGAACTGATCCAGGGCTTCGTCATCGCCATGAACCTCGAAACCACCGAGGAAGAGCTGATGCACACCATCTTCCCGCATCCGACCCTGTCGGAGACGATGAAGGAAAGCGTGCTCGACGCCTATGGACAGGCGATCAACATCTGAGCGGGGGGCCTGCGACACAGGTCTACTGGAACCGCGGCGCCAACCGCGTTAAACAGGCTCAGATCATTATGAGGCAGAGATGGTAACGCTTCTCGATACGCAATCGCGCCAGACGGCGCGGCACCCGGAAAAGGCTCGGCGGCCGGACACGGAAATGCTGCGCAAGCCCGACTGGATTCGCGTCAAGGCTCCGGGATCGGAGGTCTATCGCGAAACGCGCGAGATCGTGCGCACCCATGGGCTGGTGACGGTCTGCGAGGAAGCGGGCTGCCCCAATATCGGCGAGTGCTGGTCGAAAAAGCACGCGACCATGATGATCATGGGCGAAATCTGCACCCGCGCCTGCGCCTTCTGCAATGTGCGGACCGGGCTCCCCACGGCGCTGGACCCAAACGAGCCCGAGAACGTCGCGCTGGCGGTGCAAAAGCTCGGGCTGGAACATGTGGTGATCACCTCGGTCGACCGCGACGACCTGCCGGACGGCGGCGCGCAGCACTTCGCCGACGTGATCCGCGCCATCCGGGCGCTCAACCCCAGGACCACCATCGAAATCCTGACGCCGGACTTCCTGCGCAAGGAAGGGGCTCTGGAGATCGTCGTGGCGGCCAAGCCGGACGTCTTCAACCACAATCTCGAAACGGTGCCCTCGAACTATCTGACGGTGCGGCCGGGGGCGCGGTATTTCCACTCGATCCGCCTGTTGCAGCGGGTCAAGGAACTCGATCCGCAGATGTTCACCAAGTCGGGCATCATGGTGGGACTGGGCGAGGAACGCAACGAAGTGCTCCAGCTCATGGACGATCTGCGCGTGGCCGATGTGGATTTCCTCACCATCGGGCAATATCTGCAGCCGACCCGCAAGCACCACAAGGTGGAGCGGTATGTGACGCCCGAGGAGTTCAAGTCCTACGCGACCATCGCGCGGACCAAGGGTTTCCTGCTGGTCTCGTCGAGCCCGCTGACCCGCTCGTCGCACCATGCGGGCGAGGACTTCGCAAAGCTGCGCGCCGCACGGAAGGCGAGGCTCGGACAGGCCTGATGAAGAAGCATTTCGAACGCCACGTGCCGCACAGCGCGGACGAAATGCTTGCGCTGGTGGCCGATGTGGAGACCTATCCCGACTTCATCCCCCATTGCGAGCGCATGGATGTGCGGCGCAGTCCCTCGGCGCCGCAAACCCGGTTCGACGCGCGCATGCATATCCGGTTCGGGCCGATCAACCAGGCCTATACCAGCCGTATCGCCGTCGATCGCGCGGCGCGCACCCTGCACGCCAAGGCGCTGGACGGCCCCTTCGCCCATCTCGACAGCCTGTGGCGCTTCGTCGAGGACGGGGCAGGGACCCGCATCATCTTCGACATCGATTTCCGCATCGCCAATCCGCTGATCCGCTCGGTCGCCGAACCGGCCTTCGCCGCCAAGCAGGAGGAGATCATGGACGCCTTCGTGGTCGAGGCGAAACGCCGCTACAGCAGCGCCGCTTAATAGGCCGCGAGGATCATCTCCAGCGCCGTGCGCACGGTCATCTGGCGCACCATGTCGCGGCCCGCATCGCCGAATTCCTCGCGCCGATGCAGCGTCTGTTCCCTCGTGACGAGGCCAAAATGGACCAGCCCCACCGGCTTGGCCGCCGATCCGCCGCCCGGCCCGGCAATGCCGGTGACCGAGATGGCCAGATCGACCCCGGCCTTGGCCAGCGCCCCCTCGGCCATGGCGCGGGCGACCTGTTCGGACACCGCGCCATGCTCCTCGATCAGCGCGGCGGGGACGCCGATCATCTCGATCTTGGCGCGATTGTCATAGGTGACAAAGCCGCCGAACAGCATGCGCGAGGAGCCCGACACCGAGGTGAGCGCGCCGGCGATGAGGCCGCCCGTGCAGCTTTCGGCGGTGACCATCACGTGGCCGGCGAGGATCAGCCGTTCATTGACCTTGCGGGCCAGAGTGAGGGTGTCGCTGTCGAGCATCAGTCGGCGCCTCGCGGCAGTTCTATGGTGGCGGCAGTCTGGCAGGCAATGCCTTCCTCGCGGCCGGTGAAGCCCAGGCGCTCGGAGGTGGTCGCCTTGACGGCGACCCGGTGCCCGGCGATGCCGGCTATCTCGGCGATGCGGGCCCGCATGGCCTCCACATGCGGACCGATGCGGGGGCGCTCGCAGATGAGGGTGACGTCGAGATGGACGATCCGGCCGCCCGCCGCGCGCACGCGCCCGGCGGCGTGTTCGAGAAAGATCGCCGAATCGGCGTCCTTCCACTCCATCTCGCTGGGCGGGAAATGCTTGCCGATATCGCCGTCGGCCAAGGCGCCGTAAAGCGCGTCGGCCAGGGCGTGCAGCACCACATCGGCATCCGAATGGCCCTTGAGCCGGGCGGTGTGCGGAATGGCGATATTGCCCAGGATCACGGCATCGCCGGGGCCGAAAGCGTGAACGTCATAGCCGATGCCGACGCGGGTCTCCATGCGATTGTCTCCAGCCAGAATGCGCTCGGCGCGCGAAAAATCCTCGGGGAGGGTCACCTTGATGTTGTTGGGATCGCCATTGGCCAGCGCCACCGAGAGCCCGGCCCATTCGGCGATGGCCGCATCGTCGGTAAAGCCGTCGCCGAATTCGATGGCGCGCTCATGGGCGGCAAGGATGGTGCGGTAGCGAAAGCCCTGCGGGGTCTGGGCAGCGAAGAGCTGGGTGCGATCCTCGGTGCCCCCCACCGTCTTGCCGTCGAGCGAGCGCTTGATGGTGTCGGTGACGATGGTGACGGGCAGGGCGCCATCGGCGTCCCCGATGGCCGCGATGACGGCGGAAATCACCTCAGGGCTGATGAAGGGCCGGGCGCCGTCATGGATCAGGACGATATCGGGCGCGAAATCGGCGAGGGCGCGCAATCCGGCCAGAACCGAGACCTGCCGCGTCGGGCCGCCGGCGACCGGTGCGGCGATGCGGGGATCGGAGATGCCCATGCGGTCGTAATCGGCCTGCTGGCCGGGCCCGATGACGGGAACGATTCGATCGATCATGCCTGCCGATGAGAGGGCGGACAGCGTCCGCGCCAGCAGCGGCGTTCCGGCGATGGGGCGATATTGCTTGGGCAGGCCATCGGAGCCGCCGGCGCGTTCGCCCCGCCCGGCAGCCACGACGACCGCGGCAATTTTCAGTCCGTCATGCATGCAGAAAACCCGATTTCGCCGAACGCCACGGCTCCGACATAGCCGTCGCGCGGCTGCGAAACAAGGTGGGGCGTGACGGCGCTTTCGCACCCCGATGCCAATTGAAGCATTGCCAGCGGGCCGGATTTGATTAATCTATCACCAGCCCGCGCGCTTTTGAGTGATTTTAAGGCACACAATTTGTCCCTACCTGCCTCCCGAATATCCATCGGCCAGCATGTCCTGCCCAATCGCGCCTTTCTGGCGCCCATGGCCGGCATCACCGACCAGCCTATGCGCGACCTCGCCGCACGGTTCGGGGCCGGCATGGTGGTGTCGGAAATGATCGCCAGCGCGGCGCTGGTGTGTGGCCAGCAGGAGATGGTGCGCAAGCTCGCGCCGAGCAAGGGATTGCCCCATATCGTGCAACTGGCCGGATGTGAAGCCGAATGGCTGGTGCGCGGCGCGGAGCTGGCGCGCGACGCCGGGGCCGATATCATCGACCTCAATTTTGGCTGTCCCTCCAAGCGGGTAACCAATGGCTATGCGGGATCGGCGCTGATGCGGGTGCCCGACATCGCCCTGCGCCTGGTGGAAGCCGTGGTGGCGGCGACCGACCTGCCGGTGACGGTCAAGATGCGGCTGGGCTGGGCCGACGACAGCCTCAACGCGGCGGAAATTGCCCGGTCCGCCGAGGGGGCGGGGGTCCGGATGATCACGGTGCACGGACGGACGCGGCAGCAATTCTACAAGGGAACGGCGCGCTGGGAACTGGTGCGGCCGGTGGTCGAGGCGGTCTCGATTCCGGTGGTGGTCAATGGCGACATCGTCGATGCCGGGACGGCGGCGACGGCGCTGGAGCTTTCGGGCGCACAGGCGGTGATGATCGGGCGCGGCGCGCAGGGCCAGCCCTGGATCGTCGGGCAGATCGCCGCCGCGCTGGACGGGGAACGGCCCCGTGAGACGCCGCACGGAAAATATTTTTTCGATATCATCACAACCCATTACGACGATATGCTCACCCAATATGGGACGGAGCTCGGCGTGCGGGTGGCGCGCAAGCATCTAGGCTGGTATCTCGATGCGGCGGGCCTGGGCGAACATTCAGAGCGCCGCCGTCTCATGACCGCGGAGACGCCCGAGGAGGTGCACGGGCTGCTGCCCGAGCTGGTGTCCGTCGATTGGAGCACCGCCGCGTGAGCGTGCTGATGGAGACCGACCTGCATCTTTCGGTGCTGCAATCGCTGCCGCAACCGGTGCTGGTGTGCGGCCGGAACAATGCCATCGTCTTTGCCAATTATGCCGCCGAAACGTTCTTTTATGCCTCCTCGAACCTGCTGACCCGGCAGGCGCTGCCCGATATCATCGTGTTCGGCTCACCCATACTGAGTCTCGTCGAGCGGGTGGTGGAGCGCAATGCCTCGATGATCGAATACCGGGTGACGGTGGGCAGCTCGCGCAGCAATGAGGAGCGCGTCGCCGACGTCCATGCCAGCCCGATCCCGGAAATGCCCGGCCATGTGACCCTGATCTTCCAGGAGCGCACCATGACCGAAAAGATCGACCGCCAGTTGGTGTCGCGCGGGGCGGCGCGCTCGGTAACCGGGCTGGCCGCCATGCTGGCCCATGAGATCAAGAACCCGCTTTCGGGCATTCGCGGTGCGGCGCAATTGCTCGAACAGGCCTCGACCGGCGACGACCGGGCGCTGGCGCGACTGATCCGCGACGAGACCGACCGCATCGTCGACCTGGTGGACCGCATGGAAGTGTTCGGCGACGAGCGCCCCGTCGACCGCGTGCCGATCAACATCCATGTGGTGCTCGAGCGGGTGAAGATGCTGGCCGCCAACGGGGTGGCGCGCGAGGTGGCCTTTTCGGAGGACTACGACCCAAGCCTGCCGCCGGTGCTGGGGGACCGCAACCAGCTCATCCAGGTCTTCCTCAATCTGATCAAGAATGCGGCGGAAGCCGTTGAACCAACGACACGACCCGAGATCCGCATCATGACGGCGTTCCGGCCGGGCATGCGCATCAGCGTGGCCGGGGTGGCGCAGCGCATCTCCCTGCCGCTCGAGATCGTCATCGAGGACAACGGACCCGGCGTGCCCGCCGAGTTGATGCCGTTCCTGTTCGATCCCTTCGTCACCACCAAGCTCAGCGGCTCGGGGTTGGGGCTGGCGCTGGTCGCCAAGATCGTCGGCGACCATGGCGGGGTGATCGATTGCGAGAGCCGCCCCGGCCGCACGCGCTTCAAAGTTCTCCTGCCGGTGGCCGAGGGCCGCGACGCGGCAGGCCATTAGACCCGGAAAGTAGGTTCCCATGCCCGGACAAACGGTTCTCCTCGCCGATGACGATGCCGCCATTCGCATGGTGCTCAACCAGGCGCTGTCGCGCGCCGGCTACGAGGTGCGGCCCACGGGCAACATCTCGACCATGTGGAACTGGGTGTCGCGCGGGGAGGGGGACCTGCTGATCACCGACGTCTCCATGCCCGACGGCAATGCCTTCGACGTGATGCCCAAGATCAAGAAGATGCGGCCCGAACTGCCCGTTGTGGTGATGAGCGCGCAGAACACCTTCATGACCGCCATCCGCGCTTCCGAGCTGGGGGCGTATGAATACCTGCCCAAGCCCTTCGACATCACCGAGGTGCTGGCCGTGGTCGGGCGGGCCCTGGCCGAGATCCGGCGCCCGGCCGCCGCCGAGCGCAAGGGGGACGAGCAGGGCGAGAACATGCCGCTGATCGGCCGCTCGGCCGCCATGCAGGACATCTATCGCGCGCTGGCCCGGCTGATGCAGACCGACCTCACGGTGATGGTCACCGGCGAGAGCGGCACCGGCAAGGAGCTGGTGGCCAAGGCCCTGCATACCTTCGGCCGGCGCAAGAACGGCCCTTTCGTCGCCATCAACATGGCCGCCATTCCGCGCGACCTCATCGAGGCGGAGCTGTTCGGGCATGAAAGGGGCGCCTTCACCGGGGCGACGGCGCGCTCCTCGGGCCGGTTCGAGCAGGCCGAAGGCGGCACGCTGTTTCTCGACGAGATCGGCGACATGCCCATGGACGCCCAGACGCGCCTGCTGCGCGTGCTCCAGGAAGGCGAATACACCATGGTGGGCGGGCGCACCGCCATCAAGAGCGATGTGCGCATCGTCGCCGCCACCCATCGCGACCTGGGCCAGCTGATCCGCCAGGGGCTGTTCCGCGAGGACCTCTACTACCGGCTCAACGTGGTCCCCATCCGCCTGCCGCCGCTGCGCGAGCGCATCGATGACGTGCCGGACCTCGCGGCGAGCTTCCTCAAATCCGGCCTGCACAAGGGCGAGGCGCCAAAAGTGCTGTCGCCCGAGGCGCTGCGCCTCATGCAGCAATATTCCTGGCCGGGCAATGTGCGCGAGCTGGAAAACCTCGTGCGGCGGCTCGCGGCGCTCTATGCCGACGAGGTGATTTCGCCCGAAATCGTCCAGAACGAACTCGACCTCTCCGAGCGCCCCGATTTTTCCGCCCGGTCCGGGCCAGCCGACATCACCACGGCCATCGAGAGCGAGCTGGCGCATCTGTTCCGCGAATACGAACCCAATCTGCCCCCGGCCGGGGTCTATCAGAGGGTGATCGACAAGGTGGAGGTGCCGCTGATCTCGACGGTGCTCAACCTGTGCAGCGGCAACCAGATCAAGGCGGCGGAGCTTTTGGGACTCAACCGCAACACCCTGCGCAAGAAGATCCGCACCCATGGCATCGAGATCGTCAAGCAATCGCGGCAGGTGGGATGAGGGGCCTTGCGGTCCGGCAAAGCCGCTACGCAGCGACCACTGTCACATTTTGGCAACAATGATCTTGAACCAAGGGGCGAGTTAGGCCAGACTCAGGCAATGACCATGAACCCTGAGCGTCCGCTGCTTCCGAGTGACGGGGGCGGCCCCACACAAGCGACAGGCACCATGCATGGCGGTTAGCGACAGCAGCGGCCCCATTCCCAAGAGCTCGCCCCAGGCCCGGCCGCTGTTCCAGACCAACAGGCTGCTGCGCCAGGTGGGGTTCGTTGTCGTGCTCGCCTCGGTGGTGGTGGCGACGGGGTCGTTCCTCATCCTGAGCGGGGCCACCAATATCGAGCCGGGGCCGGGGGTCTGGACCTGGATCTGGATCGCCAATGCGGTGCTGATTCTCCTGGTCATCGCGCTGGTGCTGACCGAGATCGTCGTGCTGGTGCGGGCCCGCATCCGGCGAGAGGCGGGCGCGGGGCTGCAGGTGCGCATCGTCGCCATGTTCGCCATCGTCGCCGCCGGCCCGGCCTTCATCGTCGCGGTGATCGCCACCCTCTCGCTCAATCAGGGGCTCGACCAGTGGTTCTCGGAGCGCACCCGCGCCATGGTGGAGAGCTCACGGCTGGTGGCCCGCTCCTATATGCTCGAACACGCTCAGGTGCTGCGCGACGACATCATCTGGGTCGCCGAGGAGCTGGAGAGCTCGCGCGAGACCTATGCCACCGATACGCAGCGCTTCCAGCGTATCCTGACGGCCCTGGCCACTACACGGTCGCTGCCCATGACCTCGCTGGTCAACCGGGCCGGCGAAACCATCATGCGCGCCCAGATCAACGTGCCCGGCGCCCTGCCGCGCGTGCCCGATGCGGTGTTGGCGGCCGCAGGCGAGGGCATGCCGACCATGATCGCGCCGGGCTCGGGCAATTCCCTGATCGGCTCGGTGGTCAAGCTGCGCGGCTATACTGATCTCTATCTGTTCGTCGCCCGCCCGGTCGATCCCGAAGTGCTCGAATATGTGCGGCTGACCGACAGCAACGTCACCGAATACCGGCTCTATGATTCCAATCGGCTGGTGTTCCAGATCACCTCGACGCTGATGTATGTAGGCGTGGCCTTCGTGTTCCTGCTCGCGGCCCTGTGGATCGGCATCGCGCTGGCCAATGGCCTGATCGACCCGATCCGCAACCTGATGGTGGCGTCGAACCGGGTATCGGACGGCCATCTCGACGTGCAGCTCCCCGTGCCACATCGTGGTGGTGACATGCATGATTTGGCCATTCAATTCAATAAGATGACGGCACAACTTCGCACTCAGCGCGAAGCGTTGATCGCCGCCAGCCGCACCAATGACCAGCGCCGCCAGTTCACCGAAGCCGTGGTGGAGGGGGTGTCGGCCGGCATTATCGGGCTCGACGCCTTCGGGCGCATCACCCTCGTCAATTCGCGGGCCTGCGCGGCGCTGGGCCAGGGCGAGATCGAACTGATGAACCGCGAACTGGCCGAAGTGGTCCCCGAATTGTCCCCCACCGTGGAGCGCGCCCAGTCGGCGCGGCGGGGCAGGGTGCAGGATCAGGTGCAACTGGCTTCGGGCTTCGACCGGCGAACCTATCAGGTGCGGCTCACCCGCGAGGGCACCATCACCGAATCCAAGGGGTTCGTCGTGACGCTGGACGACATCACCGAACTGGTGGCCGCCCAGCGCAACAGCGCCTGGGCCGACGTGGCGCGGCGCATCGCCCATGAGATCAAGAACCCCTTGACCCCGATCCAGCTTTCGGCCGAGCGCCTGCGCCGCCGCTATGCCAACAAGTTGGTGGACGATTTCGACGTGTTCGACAAATGCATTTCGACCATTGTGCGCCAGGTGGGCGATATCGGGCGCATGGTGGACGAATTTTCCTCCTTTGCCCGCATGCCCTCGGCCAGCATCGTGCGCTCGGACCTCTCCGACACGGTGCGGCAATCGGTGTTCCTCGAAAGCGTGCGCCAGCCCGAGATCGACATCCGCGCCGACCTGCCCGAGGAAACGGTGCATGCCTATTTCGACGCGCGGCTGGTCTCCCAGGCGCTCACCAACCTCATCAAGAACGCCGTCGAGGCGTTCGAATCGGTGGGGCTGGACCAGATCGCCGACCCCCATATCTGCGTTTCGGTGAGCGTGGAGGGCGACGAGGCGGTGATCGCGGTAAGCGACAACGGCAAGGGCTGGCCGGCGGAAAACCGGCACCAATTGCTCGAACCTTATATGACGACCCGCGAGAAGGGTACGGGGCTGGGCCTCGCGATCGTCGCCAAGATCATCGAGCAGCATGGCGGCCGCGTCGACCTGCCCGATGCCAAGCCCGACGCCCATGGACGGGTGGGGGCGTGCTTCGCCTTCACACTTCCGTTGCATGAGGGTGGAAAACAGCCTACCGATCCCGGCTCCGAAGCGGGGCCGGATCAAGAGAACAGCCAACAGGAGACATCGCGGGCATCCGCGATGGCAATAAAGTAATGGCCCGTGACATTCTGATCGTCGACGACGAAGAAGACATCCGCGACCTCATAGCGGGAATTCTCGAGGACGAGGGCTATGAGCCCCGCCAGGCCAGCGACGCCGATTCCGCGCTCGAAGCCATAGCGCGCCGGCGGCCCAACCTGGTGTTCCTCGATATCTGGATGCAGGGCTCGCGCCTCGACGGCCTGCAATTGCTCGACCTGTTGCAGGCCGACCATCCCGACCTGCCCGTGGTGATGATCTCCGGGCACGGCAATGTGGAAACCGCCGTCTCGGCCATTCGCCGCGGCGCCTATGACTATATCGAAAAGCCGTTCAAGATCGACCGGCTGCTGCTGATCACCCAGCGCGCCATCGAGGCGAGCAAGCTGCGCACCGAGGTCGCCGACCTCAAGGAGCGCACCGGGGGCGACGATTCCGATATCGTGGGCGTTTCCGGCGCCATTTCCCAGGTGCGCTCGCTGATCGAGAAATCGGCCGGCACCCGCTCGCGGGTGTTCATTTCCGGCGGGGCGGGGACCGGCAAGGGGCTGTGCGCCCGTCTCCTTCATCTCAAGAGCCCGCGCAATGCGGGGCCCTTCATCGAAATCAACGCCTCGCTCTACGCCCCCGACGAAATCCCACTGGTCCTCTTCGGGCGAGAAGTGCGCGACAAGGGCGGGCTGCGGGTCGAGGTGGGCGCGCTCGAACGCGCCCATGGCGGGACGCTCTATCTCTCCGAGGTCGGCTCGCTCCCCATGGATGCCCAGACGGCGCTGCTGCGCACCCTGGTCGAGAACAAGTTCACCCGCGTCGACGGCCATGGGCCGGTGCCCATCGACGTGCGGATCATCTCCTCGAGCTCGCAGAACATCACCGCCATGATGGAGGAGGGGCGGTTCCGCACCGATCTCTTCCACCGGCTGTCGGTGGTGCCGCTGCAACTCTCGCCGCTGCGCGAGCGCCGGGAGGACATTCCGGCCCTGGTGACGCTGTTCGTCGCGCAATTGTCGCGCATGCACAATCTGCCGCGCTTCATGTTCGGCGAGGACGCCATCGCGGTGCTGCAGGGCCAGGACTGGCCGGGCAATGCCCGGCAGCTGCGCAACGCCATCGAGCGTCTGCTGATCCTCGTGCGCGATCAGCAGCCGCCCGACGGCATCATCACCGCCAACATGCTGCCCTCCGATATCAGCGAGGTGCTGCCCACCATCGGCGACACCGATTCGTCGGCGCATCTGATGAGCCTGCCGCTGCGCGACGCGCGCGAGGTGTTCGAGCGGCAATATCTGATCGCCCAGATCGAGCGCTTCGGGGGCAATATCTCCAAGACCGCCGAATTCGTCGGCATGGAGCGCAGCGCCCTGCACCGGAAGATCAAGTCGCTCGGGGTGTGAGCTTCCGGCCGGGCGGCGGCGCGGGACGAGGAACTAGGCCATGCGAGTGATCATTTGCGGCGCCGGACAGGTCGGATACGGGATCGCCGAGGCCCTTTCCGCCGAGGGCAACGACGTCACGGTGATCGACAACAATCCGGTCTTCGTGCAGCGCGTGCGCGATACGCTCGACGCGAGGGGACTGCACGGGCACGGCTCGCACCCCGACGTGCTGGCCCAGGCCGGCGCCCGGGACGCGGACATGCTGATCGCGGTGACCCAGGTCGACGAGGTCAACATGACCGCCTGCCAGATCGCCCATGCGATCTTCGAGGTGCCGACCCGCATCGCCCGCATCCGCTCCCAGAGCTATCTCGATCCCGAATGGAGCAATCTGTTTTCCCGCGAGCACCTGCCCATCGACGTGATCATCTCGCCCGAACGCGAGGTGGCCGAGCTGATCCTGCACCGCATGGCCTATCCCGGCGCCAATGAAATCATCACTTTCGAGGACGAGGCCGTGGTGGTGATCGAAGTGGACATCACCGAGGATTGCGCGGTGATCGACACGCCGCTGCGGCACCTCACCGACCTCTTCCCCAATCTCAACGCCACCGTGATGGGGGTGCGCCGCGATGGGGAGATGCGGGTTCTCCATTCCCACGAACAGATGATCGCCGGCGACCAGGCCATCGTCGCGGCGGCGCGCGACCAGGTGAGCCGGGTGCTCGGCCTGTTCGGGCAGGACGAGGCGCCGCCGCGCCGGGTGGTCATCGCCGGGGCCGGCCATGTGGGGCGCCACGTGGCGCGGCGCATCGAGGAAACCGACGCCTCGATCTCGGTGCGCATCATCGAGAACAACCGCGACACCGCCCAGCAGGCCGCCGAAGCGCTCAGCCATTCGATCGTGGTGTTCGGCGACGCGCTGGCCTCCGACATCATGCGCGAGGTCGACGTGCGGGACGCCCATATGTTCCTCGGGCTGACCAATGACGACAAGACCAATATCCTCTCGGCGGTGATCGCCAGCGAGATGGGGTGCCGGGCCAATATCGCGCTGGTCAACCAGAGCCGGCATCCGGGCATCGCCGAGCGGCTGGGGGTCGACGCCTTCATCAATCCGCGCGCCGTCACCGTCTCGAAAATCCTCCGCCATGTGCGGCGAGGGCGCATTCGCGGCGTGTTCACCCTGGCCGATGGCGCGGCGGAAATCCTCGAAGCCGAGGCGCTGGAGACCTCGACCCTGGTAGGCCGGCCGCTGCGCGAATTCAAGCTGCCCTCCGGCATCCGCATCGGGGCGCTGGTGCGCGGCAACAAGGCGATCTCGCCCACCGGCGACACCATCGTGCGGGCCGGGGACCGGGTGATCGTCTTCGCGCTGGCGGCCAGCCTGCGCCAGGTCGAGCAGATGTTCCGCGTCAGCATCGACTTTTTTTAGAGCCGAGCCGGGGAGGGAGCCGTGCCGACCATTGCGATCCTTGCGGCTGGCATGTGGGGCGTGGTGGCCATCGCCATGGTGCTGCCGCTGATGACGGCGCTGATCGAAGGCAATTGGCGGGCCGCCGAAGCCATGACCCTCATCGCCATCGGCCAGGGCTTCGTCGCCGGGCTGACGCTGCTGGCGCTCGGGGGGCGGCGACGCCGGCTCACAAGGGCAGGGGTGTTCACCGCCGCCATCGCCATCTGGCTCAGCCTCGTCATCGCCGCCGCGCCGGCCTTCATGCTCATCGAGGGCCAGGCGCCGATCCCGGCCCTGTTCGAGGCCACCTCGGCGGCGGTCACCCTGGGCGCCACCCTCGTTCCGCCGGCCGATATCAGCCTCTCCATGTCGTTCTACCGCGCCACCATCGCCTGGGTCGGCGGGCTGACGACGCTGATGCTCGCCGTCTATATCCTCGGACCCTATCAGGTGGGCGGCATTCCCGACGCCAATCTGCGGCAGGTCCAGCACGCAAGGACCGAGGACGATCCGCGCTTCCTCCAAACCCTGCGGGCCATCGGACTGCCCTATCTCGCGCTGACGCTGCTCTGCGCCGCGCTGCTGATCATGCTCCGGGTTTCGGCCGACGACGCGCTGATCGTCGCCATGAGCATGCTGGCCACCAACAGCTTCATGCCGCACCAGACCGGCACCACGGTGCTCGGCAATCCGGCCGCCGAACTGGTGATGATCGTCTTCATGGTGCTCGGCGCGACCAGCATCGTCTGGCACCGGCTGGTGCTCTCGCGCAATGCCACCCCCTCGCGCGACCGGGACGAGGGCCGGCTCTACCTCGGGGCGCTGGGGGTGCTGGTCCTCGCCGCCATCATCGTCTCGCTGATTTCCCCCGCCACGGACGGGCCGGGCTTCGACACCGCACTCACCCATGTGTTCGACGTGGTCTCCGTCGCGACGACCACCGGGATCACCCATGACCGCGCCACGGGGCTCTCCATTCCGTTCGAGCTGGTGCTGCTGATCGTCTTTATCGGCGGCTGCTCCTATTCGACGGCCGGAGGGATCAAGGCGTTCCGGCTGCAAGCCATGCTGCGGCATGTGGGCAACGAGCTCGAACGCCTCGTCTTTCCCAACGCCATGCTCAAGGACGACGTGCAATATGACGCCCGGCAGCACGCGCTCGCCAAGGCGGTGTGGAGCGCGTTCTTCCTCGCCGTCCTGACCATCACCATCGGCCTGCTGCTGCTCGCCGCGCAGGGCCATGCGCTGCCCGAGGCCATGGCGCTCTCCGCCGGCGCCTTTTCCCAGGTCGGCAACCTCGTCGCCGGCGCGGCGCCGGGACTGATGGAGGAGGGGGGCTCGGATGGAACCCTCATGATCCTCATGGGCATCGCGCTCATCGCGCGCATCGAAATCCTCGTCGTCCTCGCGGCGCTGGCCGGCGACCGGTGGTGAGGTTTTTCTGGTCCCCCGGAGGGTTTTGCGATACGCGCTTGTGTTGGTGAAAAAATACGTCACAATGGCCCGAGCGGCACCGGGGTTCGAATATCTCCGCAAGGGGATTCAGGGCATCTGAACCCGGCCGCATGCCAGACGCGAACAAGAGGCCGAGCAATGCCCAGTGAAAAAGTGCAGAACCTTCAGGATTCCTTTCTCAACCACGTCCGCAAGAACAAGGTTCCGGTGACGATTTTCCTGGTCAACGGGGTGAAGCTGCAAGGCGTCATCACCTGGTTCGACAATTTCTGCCTGTTGCTGCGGCGCGACGCGCAGAGCCAGCTGGTCTACAAGCACGCCATCTCGACCATCATGCCGGGCGCGCCCATCCAATTGTTCGATCCCGAGAGCAACACCGATTGAACGATAGCGACGACGACATCGAAAAGGGCTTCGTGGATCTCCGCGAGGTTCCCACCCGCACCTCTATCGTCACCCCCGACGTCAAATCCCTGCGCTACACGCGCGCGGCCGACGCCCGCCATGCCGAATTCGTCGGCCTCGCAGCGGCGATCGCGCTGGACGTGGTGCATGCCGAAATCCTGCGCGTGCGCGAAATCAAGCCGGCCACCTATCTGGGCGGCGGGCAGGTGGCGCAACTGGCCGAACGGGTCAAGGCCGACGATATCGAGCTGCTGCTGGTCGATGCGGCGCTGTCGCCCATCCAGCAGCGCAATCTCGAACGCGACATCGGGGTGAAGGTGCTCGACCGCACGGCGCTGATCCTCGAGATCTTCGGCGAACGCGCCGCGACCCGCGAGGGCGTGCTGCAGGTCGAACTGGCTCATCTCAACTATCAGAAGGGACGGCTGGTCCGCTCCTGGACCCATCTCGAGCGCCAGCGCGGCGGCGGCGGGTTTCTCGGCGGACCGGGCGAAACCCAGATCGAATCCGACCGCCGCCAGATCCAGGAGCGCATATTGGTGCTGGAGCGGCGGCTGGACAAGGTCCGCCGCACCCGCCAGCTGCAACGCGGGCCGCGCGCCGCCGTGCCGTTTCCGGTCGTGGCGCTGGTAGGCTATACCAACGCCGGAAAATCAAGCCTTTTCAATGCGCTGACCGGGTCCGGCGTCATGGCGGAAGACCTGCTCTTCGCAACGCTGGACACCACCGTGCGCAAGGTGACGCTGCCGCATGGGCGCGAGATCATCCTCTCGGACACGGTCGGCTTCATCTCCGACCTGCCCACCGACCTCATCGCCGCCTTCCGCGGCACGCTCGAAGAGGTGACGCAGGCGCAGGTTGTGCTGCATGTGCGCGACGTCGCCAACCCCGACCATCCGGCCCAGGCCGAGGACGTGCTGTCGGTTCTGGCCGATCTGGGCGTGTCCGGCGACTCGGTGCCGATCATCGAGGTGTGGAACAAGATCGACGCCCTTGATGGCGGGGAGGCGGGGCAGGGGCTCGACTCCATCCAGCCGGTGGGCAAGGTAGCGGCCACGGTGCCCGTCTCGGCCCGTACGGGCCAGGGCCTGCCGGAGCTGCTGGCCCGGATCGAAAAGGCGCTGGCACAGGATGCGCGGCTGTTTTCCGTGCTCATTCCCCATGAGCTGAGCGCGGAAACCGGTTGGCTCTACGCCAATGCGGAGGTGATCGAACGGGGGGAGCCCGACGATTCCGGCACCCGCTACACGGTGCGCGTGCTGCCCCGGCACAAGGCGGAATTTTCGGAAAAATTCGCCGGGCGCATCACGGGGCTTAACCCCTAATTATCTGGAAAACCTACGGTTTCTCCTTGTCCAGCGCCCGGATTTCGTTCCAATAGCCGTCGAGAACGGCCAGGCCGGCCGTTTCGATGGCGATCCCGTCCGCGCGGGCCCGGGCTTCCACATGGTCGAAGCGACGCACGAATTTGGCATTGGCGTCGCGCAGCGCCGCTTCCGGATCGACGCCGGCATTCCGGGCCAGATTGGCCACGGCAAAGAGCAGATCGCCGATTTCCTCGGTTTTGGCCGCTTCGGACCCGCCGGCCAGCGCTTCCTCGGTTTCGGCCAGTTCCTCGCGGACCTTGGCGACGACCGACGCGGTATCGGGCCAGTCGAACCCGACCCGCGCCGCCCGCTTGGCCAGCTTGCCGGCCCGCAACAGGGCGGGCAGGGCGGACGGTACGTCGTCGAGGATGGACGGCGGCCGCGTGCCCCCGCGCCGCTCGGCCTTGGTGGCCCGCTCGGCCGCCTTGATGTTCTCCCAGCGCTTCTCCGTGGAAACGGCCGTGCCCGGATCATCATCGCCAAAAACATGCGGGTGCCGGCGAATGAGCTTTTCGGTGACGGCGTGGATGACGTCGCCGATATCGAACAGGCCTTCCTCCTTGGCCATCTGGGCGTGATAGACCGGCTGCAGCAGCAGGTCGCCCAATTCGTCGCGCAGATCCTCATAATCCTTGCGCTCGATGGCATCGGAAACCTCATAGGCTTCCTCGATGGTGTAATGGCGGATGGTCTCGAAATTCTGCTCGATATCCCAGGGGCAGCCGGCTTCCTTGTCGCGCAGACGGGCCATGATTTCGAGCAATACGGACATGTCGCGGGAGGGTTGCATGAGCGGCCTTGTGAGTCGGAACCAATGATGGGTGATCATATCGCCGCCCATGGGCGGATGGCCATAAGGGAAGATCGAGGGCATGGCCATCGCGGCATGACCGCTGCGGCATATTCTGCCGTTTGCATCAATGCACGAATCGCATAATATATATTATGGAACTTTTATCCTGATGGATCGCAAGGCAACCGGCTATGGCGCAGGTCACAACAACCCGGCCTATTGGCTGAACGTGATCTCCATGCCGTCGAAGGCTGGGACGACGTGTTCGGGGATTTCGGTGCGCAGCGTCTCGTAGTCCATGTCCACATGCAGATTGGTGAGTACGGCGCGGCGCGGTGCGTAGCGCGCGATGAGGTCGAGCGCCTCTTCGAGATTGAGATGGCTGGGATGCGACTTGTAGCGCAAGGCATCGAGCACCCAGAGGTCCAGATCGTGCAGGACCGATTCCGAGGCGGCGGGAATGCCGGACAGGTCGCAGGAATAAGCAAATTTCCCTATACGGAAACCCAGCGAGGTGATCGAGCCATGTTGTTGTTCAAACGGCATGATCCGGATCGCGCCGCCGGCCCCGGCGATGGTGACAAGCTCGCCGCCGGCGATCGAATTGGCGTTGAGGATGGGCGGATATGGGCTGCCTTCCGGAGCGGTAAAGCAATAGGCGAAGGCATCGCGCAGACGACCCTCGGTCGAAATGGACATATAAACGTCGACCCGCCGTCTTGCATTGAGCGCCAGAACGCGCAGATCGTCGATGCCATGGGTATGGTCGGCATGCTCGTGCGTATAGAGCACGCCGTCGACTTCCGGGACCTCGGCGGTGAGCATCTGCTCACGCAGGTCGGGGCCGGCATCGATGAGGACGCGGGTGACGCCCGGCTGGTCGTCGCGCCAGCCGGTGAGCAGCAGCGAACAGCGCAAGCGGCGATTCTTGGGGTTGTGCGGATCGCAGGCGCCCCAATCATTGCCGATGCGCGGCACGCCGCCCGAAGAGCCGCAGCCCAGGATGCGGGCCGTGATGTGGGTGCAGGGCAATGGAATCATGCCGTAAGACCCGCCTTGGAAAACAGCCGGGCGAAATTGGCCGAGGACTGTTCGGCGATAGTTTCGAACGGCACCCCGCGCAATTCGGCCAGTTTTTCCGCCGTATGGCGCACGAAGGCGGGCTCGTTGGAGCGGCCCCGATGCGGCACCGGCGCGAGATAGGGCGCGTCGGTCTCCACGAGGAAACGATCGGCCGGCACCGCGCGGGCCACCTCCTGAATCTCGGCGGCGTTCTTGAAGGTGACGATGCCGGAAAACGAGATATAGCCGCCCAATGCGAGGCCGCGCCGGGCCAGTTCGGCGCCGGAGGTGAAGCAGTGCAGGACGAAGGGGAAGGCCCCCTGCTCCGCTTCCTCCTCGAGGATGGCGATCATGTCGTCATCGGCCTGGCGCGCATGGATCACCAGCGGCAGGCCGGTCTCGCGCGACGCGGCGATATGGGTGCGGAACCCCTGGGCCTGCGCGTCACGCGGCGAGGAATCATAGTGATAGTCGAGCCCGGCTTCGCCGATCGCCACGCATTTGGGGTGCTGCGACAAAGCGATGATTTCCTCGACGCTTATGTCGAGCTCTTCATGTGCATTGTGCGGATGGGTGCCCACCGAGCAGAACACATTGTCATGAGTTTCGGCGATGGCGCGGATGGTGTCGAAGCGGCGGATGCGCGTCGAGATGGTGACGCAATGGGTGACGCCATTGGCGCGGGCACGGGCCAGCCCGCCGTCGATATCGCCGGCCAGCACGTCGAAATCGAGATGGCAGTGGCTGTCGACGAGCATCAGGCTACGCTCTCGTCCTTCTCGACATAGCGCGGGAAAACCCCTTGCGGCGCGGGCAGCGGAGTGCCGGGCACCAGGCGCCCCGGACGGCCCAGTTGCGCGAAGGTGCGCCCCTCCCCCGCCACGGCCAGCAGGTCGAGCAGCTTTGCGCTCGAGGCGGGCATGACGGGCTGGGCGAGGATCGCCACCTGGCGCACCACTTCGATGGTGACGTAGAGCACGGTGGCCATGCGGGCCGGATCGGTCTTGCGCAGCGCCCAGGGCTCCTGGCCGGCGAAATAGCGATTGGCGTCGGCCACCACCTGCCACACGGCGCCGAGATAGGCGTGGATCGCCTGATCCTGCATGGCGGTGCGGGATTTTTCACCCAGCGCGTCGGCGGCGGCAAGGATGGCCTCGTCCTCGGCGGTCAGCGGGCCGGGCTGCGGGATCAGCCCCTCGCAATTCTTGGCGATCATCGACAGCGAGCGCTGGGCGAGATTGCCCAGATCGTTGGCGAGGTCAGCATTGATGCGGTTGACGATGGCCTCGTGATTGTAGGAACCGTCCTGGCCGAAGGAGACTTCGCGCAGGAAATAATAGCGCATGGCGTCGAGGCCGTATTTCTCGACCAGCTCGAACGGATCGACCACGTTGCCGACCGACTTGCTCATCTTCTCGCCGCGGTTGAACAGGAACCCGTGGGCGAAGACGCGGCCGGGCAGGTCGAGCCCGGCGCTCATGAGAAAGGCCGGCCAGTAGACGGCGTGGAAGCGCACGATGTCCTTGCCGATCATGTGCACGTCGGCGGGCCAGTATTTCCAGCGCGCAGCGGCCTGGTCGGGATAGCCGGCGGCGGTGATGTAATTGGTCAGCGCATCGACCCAGACATACATGATGTGGCGCGGATCGCCGGGCACCGGAATGCCCCAGTCAAAGGTGGTGCGCGAGATCGAGAGATCGCGCAGCCCCGACTTGACGAAGCTCATCACCTCGTTGCGGCGCTCGGCGGGCATGATGAAGCCGGGATTGGCCTCGTAATGGGCGATCAGCCGCTCGCCATAGGCTGAGAGGCGGAAGAAATAGCTTTCCTCCTCGACCCATTCCACCGGCGAGCCCAGGGGCTCGCGGCGCACGCCATCCTCGCCGAGCGTGGTCTCCTTCTCGTCGAAAAAGGCCTCCTGGCGCACCGAATACCAGCCGGAATAGGTGTCCTTGTAGATGTCGCCGCGCGCGAGCATCTGCTGCCAGATGGCCTGGCTGGCGGCGTGGTGGCGCGGCTCGGTGGTGCGGATATAATCGTCATAGGAGATGTCGAGGGCCGCCCACAGATCCTTGAACACCTGGGAGTTCCGCGTGGCGAGCTCGAGGGGCGCGATGCCTTCCTTCTCGGCCGTCTGCTGCATCTTCTGGCCGTGCTCGTCGGTGCCGGTGAGAAAGAACACGTCCTTGCCGTCCAGCCGGTGAAAGCGCGCGATGGTGTCGCTGGCGATAGCGGTATAGGCGTGGCCGATATGGGGAACGCCATTGGGGTAGAAAATCGGCGTGGTGATGTAGAAGGTGGGGCGGCTCATGGAACGGTGTCAGCTCACGGGAACGGTCTTGCGCACATGGTCGCGGATCAGATCGAAAACCGCGACCAGGGTCTGCCGCCGGTCGAGATTGTAGATATCAGCATCGGCGACGAGGGCGTTCGCCTTGTCCCACAAGGCGTTGGCGGACGCAAGGCGGAAACGCCCGCCCTGCCCGGCCCTGGCTGCGGCTTCCGCCTCGGCGGCCATCCAGTCGCGGACCATGTCCTGGCCGAACCCCAGTTCCGCCCCCTTGGCGGCGGCCAGCCCCTCGGCGATGGCCAGATGGGCGCGGGCCGGGTGAACCGCCGGATCGGCGAGCCATGTCTGCAGCGCGTCGAGAACGTCGCCCGCTTCGAGCATCAGCGATTCAAACCCCCGGCGCGGACGGCCGCGGGCAAAGCCGGTGGCGCGGGCGATATCGTCCTGCCCCAGCTCGGGCTTGATGCGCCCAAGGACGCTGGCGACGTCGAGATCGGCCAGTGGCCGCAGGCCAAAGCTCTGGCAGCGCGAGCGGATGGTCGCCAGCATGCCGCCGGGTTTGTGGGAAATGACGATGAACAGCGTCTCGGCCGGCGGCTCCTCGAGCGTCTTCAAGAGGCCGTTGGCCGAGCTGAGATTGCAATCGTCGATGGCATCGATGATGGCGATGCGATAGCCGGCGCGGCCGCGCGTCTGGTGCAGGGAATCGCGCATGGCGCGCACGTCATCGACGCGGATGGCGGAGAAATACTTGTCGGCATTGGCCGGATCGGCCTTACGACGCAGCAGGAACAGATTGGGATGCGACAGCGCGGCCACCTGCGCCGCGACGCGCTCGAAGGATTCGTCGGATGTGGCGGCGAGCATGCGCCGCGCCACCTCGAAGGCGAAGGTGGCCTTGCCGATGCCGCGCGGCCCGTGCAGGAGGATGGCGCTGGGCGGGCGCCCGCGCTCGATGCCGGCAAAAAGGCTCTCCAGCGGCCCGGCATGGCCGGAAAGCGCGCCGAATTCGGGCGCGGGGACGCCCTCGATCTGATCGGCCTCGCGGCGCTCGACGCTCACGCCGGCCGCTCCCGCCGCGCAAGGTCGGGGAAATGATCGCGCACCGCCGCCCATACCTCGGCTTCGACCGTATCCTCGTCGTTTTCCGCCGAGAGGACAACGCAGCGCCCCGGATTGGAAATGGCGATGGCCAGGAAATTGTCGCGCAGGCGGCGATGGAAGTCGATGTCTTCCTTCTCGAACCGGTCGGCGGGCAGGCCGTCTTCGAGGGCACGCTGGCGCCGGCGCTCAAAGGCCGCATCGGGATCCATGTCGAGGATGAGGGTGAGGTCGGGCTCGCGGCCATCGAGGGCGAGACTTTCCAGCGCGTCGATGAGGCGGTCCTCCCCGCCCCCGGTCAGCCCCTGATAGGCGCGGGTGGAATCGGCGAAGCGATCGCAGATCACCCATTTGCCCGCCGCCAGCGAGGGCGCGATGAGCGCGTTGACGTGATCGAGCCGCGCGGCGGCGAAGAGGACGGCTTCAGCCCCGACGCCCCAGCTTTCCGGCTTGCCCTGCAGGATGAAGGAGCGGATGCCCTCGGCCTTGGGCGTGCCGCCGGGCTCGCGCGTGCGCACGGCATCGATGCCCATCCGCGCCAGACGGGCGGCGAGACGGCGCACTTGGGTCGACTTGCCGACGCCCTCACCCCCTTCGAAGGTGATGAAGCGCGGGACGACGCCCCCGTCGCTGTCGGCCACTGCGTTGCTCAAACGCCAATCCATCCGAATGCCAGTTCAAACAGGGCGTCAGTGGCCTTGCGCACCAGATCGCCCTCCCCAACCGAGTCGGCCGCATAAAGCGGCGCGGTCTGAATTAGCTGGTCATCGCAAAGTATGTTGAGTTGCGCAAGCCTGTCTCCGGCTCGCACCGGGGGAACGATCGGCGCCTGATAGGTGATGCTGGCCGAAAGGCAGCGGCGGTTGCCGCGCGGCAGATAGATGTCGATGGCCCCCTCGCCCACCAGGCCGACCCGCGATTGTGCGCCGCCATAGACGCTGGCATAGCCCACGATCGCCGCCTCCTCGTAGGCGGGAATGCGCTCGAAGCTGCGGGCGCCCCAGATGACGAGCTTGCGCGCCTCCTCATTGCGCTCATTGGTGCTCTGCATACCGTGCAGGACGGCAATGAGGCGCCGCCCGCCCTCGGTGGTCGAGACGACGATGCCATAGCCGGCCGACTGGGTGTGCCCGGTCTTGAGGCCATCGACGCTGATCCCCAGGTCGAGAAGCCCGTTGCGGTTGGTCTGGCGGATGCCGTTCCAGGTGAAGTCCGCGACGGCGAACACCGGATAGTAATCGGGAAACTCGCGGATGATGTAGCGGCCGAGCTGGGCGAGATCGCGGGCGGTGACGTACATGTCGGGGTCCGGCAGGCCACTCGCATTGGTGAAATGGGAATTCTCCAGCCCGATATCCTCGGCCATCTCGTTCATGATCGGGGCGAAGGCCGCCTCGCTGCCGGCAATGCCCTCGGCCAGCGCGATGGCGGCGTCATTGCCCGACTGGATGATCACCGAGTGCAGCAGGTCATCGACGCTGATCTGCGAGCCGAGCTCGGCGAACATGGTCGAGCCGCCCGAAGGCGCGCCGCCGGTGCGCCAGGCATTCTCGGAAATGAAGAACTGGTCCTCGAGGCTCAGCGCCCCGCGCTCGACCATGTCGAGCACCACGGCCACCGTCATGAGCTTGGCCATGCTGGCCGGCTCGATCCGCGTATCCGCATCCTTCTGGAACAGGACCGTGCCGGATTCATGATCCATCAGGATGGCATAGGGCGCGCGGGTTTCGAACGTTGTCTGCGCCGCGGCCGCGCCGGCCAGCGCGGCCAACAGCAGGACGGCAAGCGCCAAACGTTCAAATGCGCGAAAGACCATGATCCGTCCCCGACCGGCGCCCCATATTTATAATCCCAAGATTATCAATACGGAATCGGATCGGCCAAGCCAAGGGATGCGGCGAGTTGCGCGACGTCGGCGGCGGTCACACCTTCGCGAAGATGATTGAGGGTGAGTTGGGTCACCGACTGGTCGCCCTGGGCGATGGTGGTGGTATCGACCGCGCCCAGAACCGCGAACCGGGCCGCGATGTCGCGTGCCGCGTCGCTGTCTGTGAAACGCCCCAATCCGATCAGCACCGGCGTGCCGGTCGGCTCGGGCAAGGCGGG
Source organism: Pelagibacterium lacus (assembly GCF_003345525.1). GTDB lineage: Bacteria > Pseudomonadota > Alphaproteobacteria > Rhizobiales > Devosiaceae > Pelagibacterium > Pelagibacterium lacus. Next base: position 43,836 of record NZ_QQNH01000014.1, on the reverse strand, counting down.
GGTGGCGGCGATATCGACGCCATAGGAGAGCAACTGGAACGGCAGGTTGACCGGCGTGGCGGCGCTGTTGGCTGCATCAAGGGCTGAGGGGGAAGGTGCCGGCTCGGTCTGGGCAACCTGCACGTCGCCATAGGCCATGCGGGTGCCCGAATTGATCTCATAGGGCGTCAACTGGTTGATCGAGGCGACGAGAAAGCGCGTGTCGTCGCCCTGGAGCGGCGCCGGGCCGACATATTGCACCCGCACATCGGTCATGCCCTGGTTGATGAAGCCGAGCACCTCGGCGGTGCGGCGCGACAGGTCGATGACCCGATCATGGGAGAATGGCCCGCGATCGTTGACGCGCACGATGGTCGAGGCGCCATTGGCCGTGTTGGTGACGCGCACATAGGACGGCAGCGGCAGGGTCGGGTGCGCGGCCGAGAGATGGTACTGGTCGAAGACCTCGCCATTGGCGGTCAGCCGGCCATGGAAGGCCGGGCCGTACCAGGAGGCCTGGCCGGTGACGTCGAGATCGGGTTGCTCGCGCGGGGTAAAGGTACGCCCGGCCACCGTATAGGGCGCACCCACCTGATAGCGCCCTCCCCCCTTGGGGACGTTGCGCGATGTGGTGACGCGCGGCGACGCCTTCACGCCCATGGACGATTCGGAGAAGAATTCATTGCCGGCAAAGAGATCGGCGGCGCTGCACCCGGCGAGGAGCACGGCCGATGCGGCGGCGGCGCCAATGGTAGCGGCAAGCGAACGGCGGCGCGCCGATGCGGTTTTCAAGCTCATACAATCCGACCCAATACACACAAGATTGTCGATGCGCTCGCGCGTCGAACCTTTGAAAAACCACAGCTTTGTGTAGGTTTTGTTAACGGAGCGACAAGGGATGGGGCGCGCGGGGCACGATGAAGCCGGCGGTTTCGAGTGCTTCACGCACCGTTCTGGCCAGGGTGAGCGCGCCCGGCGTATCCCCGTGCAGGCAGATGGACCGGGCGTCGGTGGAGAGGATCGTACCGTCGATGGCGACGATCTCGCCCTGCCGCGCCAGACGCAGGCAGCGCGCGGTGATCGCGGCCGGGTCCTCGATCACCGCACCCGGAACGTCACGGGACACCAGCAGGCCATCGGCGTCATAGGCGCGGTCGGCATAGGCCTCGGCGATCACCGGAAGACCGATCGCCCTGGCGGCGCGCTCCTGCGCCGAGGCGGCCAGCGCCAGCACGGCCATATGCGGCCAGCGCGCGGCGATGCCAGCAAAGATATGCCGCGCCAACCCTTCGTCCTCGGCGGCCATATTGGCCAGCGCGCCATGCAGCTTGACATAGGCGACCTCCGCGCCCTCCTCATCCGCGATGGCGATCAGGACGGCGATCTGGTCGAGCACCTGTGTGCGAACCGTGTCGGCCGGCAGGGCGAGGCGGAGGCGGCCAAAATGCTCGGGATCGGCGAACCCCGGATGGGCGCCGATGCGGACCCCATTGTCCAGCGCCGAGCGGATCGCCAGACGCATGGTTTGGGCCGTGCCGGCGTGCCCGCCACAGGCAATCGACGCGCTGGTGACGATAGCGAGCATGGCGGCATCGTCGGCGATGCCCTCGCCGAGATCGGCATTGAGATCGATCATCCCGCACTCCGTGCAATTTTGTGGGCGTGTTCGACCGTCACGGGGACAAAACGCACCGGAGCACCGGGACGCATCTGCGCGAAGCGATCGAGGTCGGAGGCGATGATCGTCCCGATGCGGGGATAGCCGCCGGTGGGCTGATGGTCGCGCATGAGGACCACCGGCGTGCCATCGCCGATGATCTGGATATCGCCGGGCACCACGGCATCGGAAACGAGATCGAGGGCGACGCCGGCGGTGAAAACCCCGGCCGGATCGGCCAGCCGAACCCCCATGCGGTCCATGCCGGGCGAGATGGCGAAGGGGCTCGTGAGGAAACCCGCCCGAATCGCAGGCGGGAAGATCGCCGCGTGCAGGCCCCAGACGATCCGGAACGGCGCGTCATCGGGTGTGCCCGGTGGTGGAAGCGCTTCAACCGGCCCGGACGCCAGCGGCGCGAGCGCCAGGGTGTCGCCGGCCGCCAGCGCCCTGCCCTCCAGCCCACCCAGGGCGACACCGAGATTGGTGGCGCGGCTGCCGAGGACGACCGGCACGTCGATTTCGGCGGCAAAACGCAGATAGGCATAATTGCCGGCCGGGCCGCCGGTCACCGAAAGACGGCCGCCATCCTGCAGGATGACCCGGGCCGGCCAGGAAATCGCCTCGCCATTGAGCCTCGCGGCGAAGGCGCCTCCGGCAAGGCCGGCGACAAGCGGCGCCCCTCTGTGGACGAGGTCGAGCCCAAGCGGCCCCAATTCCAGCCCCGCGCCGCAGGGCATCTCGGTGATGGCGCCGGCCATGGCATAGCCCTGCCGGTCCATGGGCCCCGAGGCCGAAATGCCATGGCCGAGAAAGCCCGGCCGTCCGGCGTCCTGGATCGAGGTCATGGGACTGGCCCGCACGATATCGATCCGGTTCATGACACAGCCTCGAAGACGATGGCATCGCCCGGCTGCAAGCGGGTCGGCGGCGTGCGGGCGGGGTCGAAATTGGCGAAATCGGTGTGCCCGATCACCGACCAGCCGGTGCGGATCGGGGTTGCGGCAATCGCCGTCTGTCCGGCGGCAAAGAGGATGGAGCCGGCGGGCACGGAGGGCCGCACCGTGGTCCGGCGCTGGATGTGCAGCTGCGGCGCGTGCAGGCCGCAATAGGCAAAGCCCGGCGCAAACCCGATGGCGAGGACGCGCAGGCGGCTTTTCGCATGGGCGGCAATGAATTGGCCCGGCGCCATGCCGAGCTGGCCCGCCACATCCTCGAGATCGGGGCCATGGGGCCCGCCATAGCGGATGGGAATGGTGTGGGTGGCGGCCGCCGCCGGGTCGTCCCCTGCCCGCTCCAGGGCCAGGGCGATCTCGCCGGACAGGGCGGCAAAGGACATCCGATCCGGATCGTAATGAACGGCCACCGATACGAGGTTGGGCACGATCTCGGTCACGCCGGGCACGGGCCGGGCCGCGAGCAGCGCGGCGGCGGCGATGGCCCTCCTGTTGGCCCGTACATCGAAGGCGTCGGCGAAACGGATGAGCAGCACCCGGTCGCCGAGCGGAAGAAGAAGCGGTAAGATCTGCACCTGAGCCTCGAAAACCATTCGGCAGGACCTTGCCGTTTTCGCACTCCACTTGCAATGATGCAGCAAAACCATGAAGTTGGGGCAAAGGGAGACGAGGCGTGCAGAACAATCGCATTTTCCTGATCGCCGCCGGGCTGGTGGTGGCCGTGCTGGCGCTGATCGGCCTGGGACTCTCGGCATCCGAATTCGGATTGGTCATGCTGGGGGGCGCGCTGGTCGTGGCCGTGGCGATGTTCGTGCTCACCCGGCGGCGCCATCAGCGCATGACCCAGTCCGACAAGGAAGACCGCGATCCGCCCCAGCTATGACCGGGCGCGGCGGGTTTGATTAAACTCCGATCCAATGCGTTTGCTCTCGATTTGGTGATTGCCCGCAAGATGGAAGCATGGCCTGCAAGCAACCAGATGACGACCGACAGAAAACCGTGTGCGGACAGGCGCATGCGGTGCTCGACACGCTGTCGCGCACGCGCGGATTGCCGCTTCGGCTGAGCCTTTCCATCGAGGAAATTCTCGAACGCGCCTGGGAACTGGCCTATTTCCGCCAGCGGCGCAACACGGTGCTCCCCTTCGTGCCGCGGGAAAAGTCTCGCCGCGACGACACGGCGGCGTGATCGGCTGCGGAGATGACGCGCCGCACGGCTTCGGCTATATCGAATCTCCTGGTGGGTACGGATGGGGTCCGATGCGAACGATTGCGGCTTTGGCGTTGACGATTCTGGTGGCGGCCTGCGGCTCCTCCCATGTGGCCAGCGCCCCCCAGCTCAATCAGGAGCTCGAGATCAAATGCGTGGCCTCCAACGCCCGCCCCTCGGGCTGCACCACCAGCCACACCATCGCCGTCTCGACGACGATCACCCGCACCGATGGCACCCTGCCCTCGGCCGCCGATCTGCGTCCGCCCCAGGCCGGTGAGAGCGAGTTTTAGACTTCCTGCTCATCGCGCTTCCGAACCGCAAATTGCCACCCACCTTGGCTGAAAGCGCTCCGAGCCTTATGTGGAGGGGCGTTTCGCCCAGACCAGAACGGCGGCGAGCGCGATCATCGCCCCGCCCGATGTCTCCCGCAGACGTCTTACGAGGACCGGATTCGATGCCGCGCCGTCCCGGATATGCCCGGCGGTAAACGCCACGACGATATCGGCCAGCGTGTTGAGGAAGACCGATATCGAGCCCAGCAGGATGAATTGCAGCGCGACATTGCCTGATTCGACGTTCACGAACTGCGGGATGAACGCGAGGAAGAAGGCAGCGGTCTTGGGGTTGAGGGCTTCGACCAGCGTGCCCTCCCGAAACGCCCGCTTCGCGCCCACCGGCGGCGTCGCGATGCCCCCCTTCAAGGCGATATCGGCCTCCTGCCGCGCCTGCCGAATCGTGCGGTAGCCTATCCATACCAGATAGGCCGCTCCCAAAAACTTGAGAGCCGTGAACAGTTCCGCACTCGCGAGCACGATCGCGGAGACTCCCAAGGCACCTGCTAGGACATGGAACATCCCACCAAGGCCATTGCCGAAGCTCGACGCGATGCCCTCCGCCCGGCCGCCTGCCAGGGTTCGGGCCGCGACGTAGAAAATGCCCGGCCCCGGGGTTACGGCCAGCAAAAGGCATGCGCCGAGATATAAGACAAACGAACTGGGATCGATCATGAGGAGCACTCTAGCAGGGTTCGAGGGGCGGAACAGCCGCCTCTTTTGGCCTGTGCCGGGGTTTATTCGCGGGCGATAATCCTATATCCGCTGGCGCTGATTTCACCTTGATCGGAGACGAGGCAGGAAAGGAAGCCGGAGCATCATGGAGAGTATAAGCGAGTTCACCGCGCAATATCCCATTGTGGAAACGGTGGGCGCCCTGGCGGTATTGCTGGTCCTGGCGTTCCTGGCCAATTTCCTGGTCAAAAGAGTATTGCTGCGGGTGGTCGAACATCTGCTCAGCCGCACGCCGCTCGGCCAGCGCCCCGATATCCGCGTGCAGGAGGTGAACCGGCGGCTGGCCAATATCGTCCCGGCGATCATCATATCGAGCGGCATCGCCCTCGTCCCGCACATGCCGGTGGCGGCGATCACCGTGGTCAAGAACGTCGCCAATGCCTTCGTGATCCTCACCCTCGCCATGGCGCTGGCTGCCGCCATCGATGTCGGCGAAGCGATCTACCGGCGCGGCCCCAAGGCGAGCCTCAAGCCGATCAAGGGCTATGTGCAGATCTTCAAGATCTCCATCTACGCCATCGCCGCCATCCTGATCATCGCCGCGCTGATCGACCAGTCGCCGCTGATCCTGCTCTCCGGCCTCGGCGCCATGGCCGCCGTGCTTATCCTGGTCTTCCAGGACACGCTGCTCTCGCTGGTGGCCGGCGTGCAGATCTCCTCCACCGACATGGTGCGCCTGGGCGACTGGATCGAAATGCCCGCCGCCGACGCCGATGGCGATGTCATCGAGATATCGCTCTATACGGTGCGGGTGCAGAACTGGGACAAGACGATCACCAGCATCCCGATCCGCAAGCTGGTGACAGACTCGTTCAAGAATTGGCGCGGCATGACCGAATCGGGCGGGCGCCGCATCAAGCGTGCCATCCATCTGGACCAGACCAGCATCCGTTTCCTCGACCCCGAGGAGATCGATTTCCTCCACGGATTCCGGCATTTGACGCCGTATCTTGATCAGAAGCAGGAAGAACTCAGGGGCTGGAATGCCGGGCTCGGCGACAAGGGCGAAGTGAAGGCCAATACGCGCCGGCTGACCAATGTGGGGACCTTCCGCGCCTATGTGGAAGCCTATCTGCGCAATCATCCGCGCATCCACCAGAACATGTCGCTGATGGTGCGGCAGCTCCAGCCCGGCCGAGAGGGGCTTCCCATCGAGCTCTATTGCTTCACCACCACCACGGTGTGGCGCGACTACGAGGCCATCCAGTCCGATATCTTCGACCATCTGTTCGCCCTGCTCCCCGAATTCGGCCTGCGGGTGTTTCAGGACCCGGTCGGCAGCGATTTCAGGCAGCTCGGGCGCCAGTAAGGGACGGTCTCCCCGCGTCACTGCGCAGCCGCGTCCTCGGGGATTATGGCCAGCATGGGACCGGCGCGGGCGATGATCCGGCCGGTGGTGTCGCCCGCATTCCACGCCGCCGTCCGTCCGGTGCCCGGTCCTTCCGGCTGCGGTTCGTCGATCATGACGATCATGGTGTATTGCGGCGCGTCCATGGGGAATGACGCGGCAAAGAAGGTGGTGACGCTTTCGCCGCTATAGCGCCCATTGACCACCTTCTCGGCCGTTCCGGTCTTGCCGCCCAGCCGATAGCCCTGGGCCAGTCCATCGGCCCGGCGGGCCGAGCCTTCCAGCGCGTTGAGGCGCAGCAGGTAGCGGATCTGCGCGCTGGTCTCGGCCTTGAGCACGCGGGGGGCGTCGACGACGTTCTGCGTTTCCTGCCGCAGCAGCGTCGGCGGCACGAGATAGCCGCCATTGACCAGCGCCGCCTGCGCGGACAGCATTTGCAGCGGGGTGACGCTCAGTCCGTGCCCGAAAGAGGCGGTGGCGGCGACCACGTCGGAAAAGCTCTGCGGGATCGCGGAAGTGGTGGTCTCGGGAATCTCGATATGCGGGATGTCGTCGAACCCCATGCGGGTGAGAAAGGCCCGGAACGCCTCCTTGCCCATGGCCTCCATGATGCGGATCGTGCCGATATTGGAGGAATAGCGGAAGACCTCCGGCACGGTGAGGACGCGGTTCTGCCCGTAATAGTCGGAAATCGTATGGCGGCCGAAGCGCACGCCGGTGCTGGCGTCGACCGTGTCGTCGAGGCTCACCGCATCGGCGTCGAGCGCGCCGGCGATGGTTATGGCCTTGAAGATCGAGGCCACCTCGAACTTGGCGGCGGTGATGCGGTTGAAGCGCCCTTCCCTGAGCATGCTGGCCGGCTGGTTGGGATCGAAATCGGGCAGGGAAACCAGCGCGACGATCTCGCCGCTGGCGACGTCCATGATGGCGCCGGCCGCAGCCTTGGCCTGGTAGCGCTCGAGCGCGGCGCTCAATTCGTCGCGCAGGATATGCTGCACGCGCAAATCCAGCGAGAGATGGACGGGCGCCAGATCCTGCCCGCGCGCCAGGCCCAGCTCCTGCAGGAGCGCGATTTCGAGGTCGCGGTCGAGATAATGCTCGATCCCGGCAATCCCGGCATTGTCGACATTGACCGCGCCCAGAACATGGGATGCGGTCGCCCCGCCGGGATAGAAGCGCCGGGTTTCCTCGAGAAACCCGAGGCCGGGAATGCCCAGCGCCATGATCTCGTCGCGCTGGCGCGGCGTGAGCTCGCGGCGGATCCAGACAAAGCCCTCCTCGCCGTCCAGCCGATCCTCAAGCCATTTCCGATCCAGCGCCGGCAGCACCGAAAGGATGGCCCGGGCTGCCTCGGGGACGTCGATGATGCGGCGTGGCTCGGCATAGAGCGAGGGGACGTGGATGTCGAAGGCGAGCTCCAGCCCGTTGCGATCGAGCAGGACCGGGCGGGAGGCAAGCAGGGCCGTCTGCGTCCGGGCCGTGAAGCTCACCGGCTCCGCCGTCATGCCGAGGGCGACCAGGCGGACCGCCATGATGGCGAAAATCGCGAGGATGACGGCGAGCGCGATGCGCAGCCGCGAACGGGTGACCGCGTCGCGCGCCTTGCGGGAGCCGTCGATGGCGATGGCGTCGCCGGAGGTCGTCATTGCGCGAACTCCAGCACTGTGGGGGTATCGGCACGATCGTGGAGCCGCACATAGTGCCCCGGCAGATCGACCACCGGCCGGCCCTCATGGGCCGTGGTCATCACCTCGCGCCAGATGCGCGCCGGGATCTGCCCGCCAAAGGCGCGCGTCGGAGAATCGTCGTCATTGCCCAGCCAGACGCCGCCCACATACTGCGCCGTGTAGCCGACAAAGAGCGCATCGCGGTTGCGCTGCGAGGTGCCTGTCTTGCCCCCGATCGGCCATTGCCCGAAATGGGCCTGCCGGCTGGTGCCGACCTCGACGCTGGAGCGCAGCATGTCGTTCATCATCCCCACCTGTTCGTCGGTGAGGATGCGCCCCGGCCCGGCCTCGGAGGCGCTATAGAGTATTTCACCATCGGCCGTGGCGATCTGGGAGATCACGTCGGGGATGACTCCATAGCCGCCATTGGCGAAGGGCGCATAGGCGCCGGTCAGCTCCAGAAGGGAGACTTCCTCGGACCCCAGCGAGATGGACGGCACCGCCTGCAGGGGCGAGGAAATGCCCATGCGATAGGCCGTCTCGACCACGGCTTCGGGGCCAAGCTCGATGGCGAGCAGCGCCGGGATGGTGTTGAGCGAATAGGTCAGCGATTCGCGCAACAGGATCGGGCCGACGAATTTGCCCGATGAGTTTTTCGGCGACCAGCCATTGTGCTCGAAGGGGCCATCGACCACCAGCGTATCGGGCGTATAGCCGTGCTGCAGCGCCGTGAGATAGACGAAGGGCTTGAACGCCGATCCCGGCTGGCGGCGTGCGGTGACGGCGCGATTATACGAGCTTCGCGCATAGTCGGTACCCCCGACCATGGCCCGCACCTGGCCCTCCACATCCATGATCACCAGCGCCGCCTGGGTGAAGCCGGCCCCCGGCCCCTCATTGGCGACGGCGGTGCGCAGCACGCGCTCCGCATGGGCCTGGAGGCCGGCATCGAGCGTGGTGGTCACCACCACGTCCTGGGCGACCTCGCCGAGATAGGCGGTCATCAGCGTCTCGACCCAGTCCGCCACATAGTGCTGCGCGCCCGAACGGCCCCCGGCGACGACCTGGGCATCCGGATCGGCCATGGCGGCGTCGGCCTGGGCCGTGGTGATGAAGCCGGCGCGGACCATGTTGGCGAGCGCCAGCCTTTGCCGCTCGATGGCGCGTTCGGGATAGGTGCGGGGATTATAGGTACTGGGCGCAGGCAGGATGCCGGCCAGCATCGCCGCCTGGCCCAGCGAGAGATTGCGGGCCGAGATGCCGAAATAGGTCTGCGCCGCCGCCTCGATGCCGGTAGCCCCCGAGCCGAAATGGACCCGGTTGAGATAGAGCTCGAGGATCTGGTCCTTGGTGTAGGTGCGCTCCAGCCATATGGCCAAAAGCGCCTCCTGAACCTTGCGCTCGAGCGATTGCTCGGGGCTGAGAAAGAGGTTCTTGGCCACCTGTTGCGTGATGGTCGAGGCGCCGCGCGTGACCCGGCCCGATTGCACGGATTCGACGGCAACCGAGACGAGGCCGAGCGGATCGACGCCGAAATGGGAATAAAAGCGCCGGTCCTCGCTGGCGATGACCGCCTGCCCGACATATTCGGGCAGTTCGTGCAGACCGACCGCCTCGCCGCCGGTCTGGCCGCGATTGGCGATCACCTGGCCATTGGCGGCGAGGACGCGGATATTGGGCGGGCGCTGCGGAATTTCCCATGTGTCGGAGGCCCCGAGGTCCTGACCGTAATAGGCCACGACGCCCCCCAGCGCGACGAGGGCCAGCAAGGCCAGCCCGGACACCCAATAGGTGAGTCTAACGACAAAGCCGAAGCCGCCATGGCGCCGGCTCCGGCGCCGGATGGCGGGCGGCCTGGGCTGGCGCGTGCGGACACGGCGCGGCTCGCGTCCGGTGGCCGCGCCTCTGTCGGTCGCAGGAGTCGCCGGGGCGGCAATCCGATCATCGTGATAGACACGGATGTCCATGGCCTGGTCCAGTTCTGTTGGGAAAGATGCGCGGGGGCGGGAAGGATCGGTCGTCACGAGGGTGCGCCCCAGCCGCATGGCGAGCCCAGCGCCCGTGGTTTTCACGGTCGCCAATTGTGGGGCATGCGCAAGAATCGGCGGATGGCACCTACCAGCTCGGTGGAGCTGGCGCTAAAGACGGACGATCAATCGGGATACAGCGACGGGATGTGCATCGGTCGGCCTCCATTGGGTGCTCCGCCATGCGCGAAACATGGGAGCCCCCTCTGTCATTAGCCTGAGAGTTTCGCCGCGATCGACAGGGATCGACCGCAACTTACACCGTCGGCGGGAGCTGGTGCTCCGCTTTCCAGAGTGTTAACCGGCAAACGGTCCGGTTGCCTGAGAGTTTCCGGGGCGGTTGCTCCTTCGGCGGCCGGTCCGAAACCGGCTCTCTCCCGCTTGCCAGGCGAGGGAACAGCATTTGCCGCGCCAAGGCAATGGCAATCTGTCCCGCGCAACCCCGACAGAGCGTTTCCTATTGCGAAACAATCGTCTAGGCGCGTTCACATTTGCTTGTCCGTGCCCCCATAAAGGGCTCAGATCCGGCGCCAGAGACCGTCCTCGACACTCTTGCGATGCAGGCTGACGCCGAGGCCGGGGCCGGTCTGGAAGGCCAGCCTGCCCCCCTCGACCAGCGTTTCCAGGGGCGTTTCGATGATCTGCCGATAGCCCGGCTCGGCGTCGAAATCGGGGAAGAGCTCGAGGGTGAGGGCATTGGAAATCGCGGCGCAGGCCTGCAGCGAAATGGCGGTGGCCAGGGGGCTGCCGTAATTATGCGGCGCCACCCGCAGGTTATAGGCTTCGGCCATCGCGGCGATCTTCTTGGTTTCCATCAGCCCGCCGGTGTTGCAGACATCGGGCTGGGCGATGCTGATGGCATTGCCGGCGAAAAGCGGCGCGAAGCCGTAGCGGGTATAGACGCGCTCGCCCGCCGCGACCGGAATCGTAGTCGCCTGAGCGACCCGGGCCAGCGCGTGCGGCAAGGCCGGGTCGACCGGCTCTTCGATGAAGGCGATGCCGATCGGCTCCAGCGCGTGCAGGATCTTCATCAGCTGGTGGTGGCTCAGCCCCCCGCCCAGATCGAGCAGGATCTCCACATCGGGGCCGACCGCATCGCGAATGGCCGCACAGCGGTCGATGACCATCTTCTCGTCGCGCACCTCGAGCATCCGCCGGGTCGGGTGCCGCACGATGGTGACCGGATCGGCCATCCCCAGCGGATAGAGCTTGAGCGCCGAATAGCCCCGCGCCACGGTATCGGCCGCCGCCCGGGCATAGCTCTGCGGATCGTCGCAGCCGATCCACCAGCCATTGGCATAGACCGGCACATCGTCGCCGACCGCGCCGCCGAGCAGGGAATATGCGGGTACGCCCAGATCCTTGCCCTTGATGTCCCACAGCGCATGCTCGATGGCGCTCATGGCGGCGAAGGTGATCGCCCCGCCGCCCTTGGTCCAGAAGGCCACGTCATAGATGGAATTCCAGATCGATTCGATTCTCCCGGCATCCTGGCCGATGACGAAACGCTCCACCATCTCGCCGACCAGCTCGGCCGCCGCCGTGGTGCCGGCCCCATAGGCGATGCCGGCTTCTCCTACGCCGGAAATACCCGCGTCGGTTTCGAGCTCCACGATCACAGCCCGCCGGTTGCCGCAAGGCACAACGTAAATGCTCGCCGATTTGACTTTCATGCCCTCGAACTTTCTGACGTTTTCGCCATATTCGAGGCATTGCCCGCGCCCAGCCAACCGAATTCTGGTCCGCAGGGTGCGACCGGCAGGAATAAGGACGGCTGAGTTAGGCCAAAAGGACCAGCAATTGCCGCTCGTCCTCCCGCATTTCGGCGATCAGCCATTCGCGCACCTCCTTGACGATGGGGCGCAGGGCGCGCTGGCTCGAGGCGACGAAATGATAGCTGCGATCGGTCCGCACCACGGTGCTGCTGGCGGGAACCAGCAGGCTGTCGATGATCAGTCCGGAGATCACCGAGGTCCAGCCCAGCACCAGCCCCTGCCCGCTCAGCGCCGCCTGCACGCAGACCGAATAGTCGGAAAACGAGAGCCGCTCGGTCTCCGCGCCGATGCGCCGGGACGCCTCATGGGCGAATTCGGGCCAGCCGAAATGATGGTCCGGCAGGCTGATCAGCGTGTGCGGGCGCTTGGGCGCCTCGAAGGTGCCATGCGCTTCGAGATAGGCCGGAGTGCAGATGGCCAGGACGCGCTCGGGGGCGAACCAGCCCTCCAGCGTGCTGGAATCGGCACCCGACGCGACGCGCAGGCCAAGATCGCAATTGTAGAGCGGTCCGCCGACGCTGCCCGGAATCAGCTGGAACTGCAGATCCACATGCGGGAACCGGTCGCGAAAGCGGTCATATCGCGGCATGAGCCAATGGGTCGCCATGCCCGAGGAGATCGAGAGCATGACGATCTCGCGCGAGCCGTCCCGGCCGGCCATGTCCTCGAGAACCTTTTCGATGGCCCCGAAGGAGCGCGAGGTTACCCGGCCCAGCTTTGCCCCGTTGTCTGTGAGCACCAGGCGTGGCCCGGAACGGATGAAGAGCTTTTGCCCCAGATGGTTCTCCAGCGATGCGATCGCGTGGCTGACCGCCGGCTGGGTGATGTTGAGCTCCTTGGCGGCGCGGGAAAACGAGCCGAGCCGAGCGGCGGCCTCGAAGGCCATCAACGCACTGGCGGAGGGGATGTAACGGCGCAATACCATGAATTCAATTCATACTAACGATGAAATTTATGATGCTTTTTCGCGTGCGGCAGAAATGCCAGTCTCGCGGTGAGCTCAGCCTATGCGAGCGCCAGAAATACAACAAGTGGGCTTATGGACATCGATTTCGAGACCCTCAGGCGGGATACGCCCGGGTGCAAGGGCAACATTATCCATCTCAATAATGCCGGCGCTTCGCTGATGCCGCAGCCGGTGTTGTCGGCCCTCTCCGGTCATGTGGAGCTCGAAAGCCGCATCGGCGGCTATGAAGCCGCCGCCGCCAGCGAGGATGCCATAAGCGGATTTTATGACGCGATCGCCGCGCTCCTCAATGGGCATCGCGACGAGGTCGCCTTTCTCGACAGCGCCACCCGCGCCTGGCACGCCGCCTTTCACGCCATGGAATGGCATCCGGCGGACGTCATTCTCACGGCCCGCTCGGAATACAACGCCAATATGGTGAGCTTCCTGCATGCGCGGAAGCGCTACGGGATCGAGTTCCGGCTGGTGCCGGATACCGTCGACGGCACTATCGACACCGAAGCCTTGCGGGCCATGATATGCCCGAAGACACGGCTGATCTGCCTCTCGCACATGCCCACCAATGACGGGCTGGTCAATCCGGTCGAGGAGGTCGGAAAGATCGCCCGCGAACACGGCCTTCCTTTCCTGCTCGATGCCTGCCAGTCGGCGGGGCAGATGCCGCTCGACGTCGAGGCGATCGGCTGCACCATGGTGTCGGCAACCGGGCGTAAATATCTGCGCGGGCCGCGCGGCACCGGCTTTCTCTGGGCCCATGCGGACTGGATCGAAAAGCTCGAGCCCTATGCCCTCGACATCCGGTCGGCGAGCTGGTGCTCGGCGTCTTCATACAAGATCGCGGACGGCGCGCAGCGGTTCGAGCTGTGGGAAAACAACATCGCCGGCCAGATCGCCCTGGGCGAAGCCGCGCGCTATGCCATGGCAGCCGATATCGGCGCCATGTGGCCACGCATCCAGGAACTGGCACGCGCGCTGCGCGAGAAGATCGACGGCCGCGAGGGGTTTTCGGTACACGACCAAGGCACCATCCGCAGCGGCATCGTGACCTTTTCCCATCCACGGCTTTCCGCGGCAGAGATCGTCGCTCACCTCCATTCGCGCCACACGATCAACACCTCGCTCTCGGCCAGCCAGCTGACCCGCGCCGACCTGGCCGCCAGAGGGGTTTCGCACATGGTGAGGGCGTCGGTGCACGCCTACAACACGACTTCCGAACTCGATGCGCTCGTTGAAGCGCTCGTTGCGATGGCACGCCAGAAGGACACGGGCTTGCCGCACGCCAATAAGAACAACAAAGCGTCCAACACATCCATTGGAGTGGAACAATGACCAATATTTTGACCCGGCGCACCCTGCTCAAGGGTGCGGGTGCAGCAGGACTGACAGCGCTGGCCGCCCCAGCCATCATCCGTCCCGCCTTCGCGCAATCGAACGAGCTCAATATCTGGAGCTATTCGGGCTTCGTCACCGACGCCTTCCGCCAGCGTTTCGAGGAGGAAACCGGCATCCGGCTCAATATTCGCCCGGTGTCCGACCAGGGCGAGCAATTCAACCTCATGGCGGCCGAAGGGAGCAATTTCAGCGCCGACATCGTGTGCGTGGCCGGCCATCGCTTCTATCAGTTCGTCGATGCGGGCTTCCTCGAAGCTATCGACATGGACAAGATGACCGCCTGGGACCGGATCGAGAGCGAATATTCGAACGCCAACTGGGTGTCGCGCAACGGCCGTCAGTGGGGCGTGCCGTTGGTCGTCGTCTCGACCGGGCTGCTCTACGATTCCAGCCAGTTCGAGGAGCCAACGAGCTGGGACATCATGTTCGATCCCGCCAATGCAGGCCGGACGACCTACCAGATCCAGGATTTCTTCCAGATCGTCATGAACTATCTGGGTTATGACGGGTCGGCCGTTTCCTATGTCGGCACGCCGGAAAAGGCGCAGGAAGCGGTGAACGCCACCCGCGACTTCCTCATCGAGCACAAGTCGCAGGTGCGCCGCTACTACGAGGCGCCCAACGAGATTCAGCAGATGTTCGTCAATGGCGACGTCACCCTGGGACAGGCCGGTTCCGGCCCCGCTGCCCAGCTGATCATCGACGGCTTCCCGGCCGGCTACACCATTCCCGAAGAGGGTGGATTGGCCTATGCCTACGGGTTCAACATCACCCGCAACGCGGCGAATATGGACAATGCCTATGCCTTCCTCAACGCCCTGCTCTCCTCGCCTGAAAATGGCGCCGAGATCGTGCGCTCGACCGGCTATTCCTCGGTGATCGCGGGTACGGAGGAACTGTTGACCACCGAGGAACGCGAGGCCCTTGCGCTCGACAGCGATGAACGCAGCCGCCTCTCCTGGGTGGATGTCGAGACGGCCCCGTTCATCTTCGACCTGATCGACACGGCAGCCGAAGAGATTCGCGCCGCCTAGTTCAGATCGTGCCATCCGGGTGGCCGCACGGCCGCCCGGACGGCACCAGACCTCGAGTGTTGGAATGACCGCCTTCTTCATCTGGGCGCGCCGCTTCGCGGCCTATAGAGCCCTGACGGAACTGCTCGCCCGATCGCCGGGTGCGCGCCTTTTTGCCACGGCGCTGCTGCCCGTCGCCTGGATCCTGCTCGCCAATCTGGCGCCCCTGGTGCAGATGCTGGTCATCAGCTTTTACGAAAGCTATCCGCTGGCGGAAGGCACCTCGGCGGAGCTGACGCTGCGCCACTACATGGCGTTCATCGAGCGTCCGCTCTATCTGTCGGCCTTCGCGCGCTCGTTCATCTTCGCCACAATCGTCACGGCGCTCACCCTCGTCGTGATGTTTCCCGTGGCCTATTACATCGCCAAGGGCGCGCCGCGCCAGCGCCGCGTCCGGCTGCTGCTGCTGGTCATTTCCCCGTTCTGGATCAGCGAGATCATCCGCAGCTTCGCCTGGATGCTGATGCTGTCCAATCGCGGGGCGGTCAATTCCTTCCTGTCCTTCATCGGCTATTCAGGCCCGCCGCTCGACCTCCTTTACAACAATGTCTCGCTCACCATCGGCGTGCTTTACCTCACCTCGCTCTACATGCTGCTGCCGCTCTATTCGGCACTCGAAAAGATCGACGACAATCTGCTGGAGGCGGCCGCCGACCTGGGGGCCACGGCGCCGCGGCGATTCATGCGCATCATCCTGCCCCTCGCCCGCGACGGCATCGTCACCGGCTGCACCCTGACCTTCCTGCTCATCGTCGGGCTCTACGCCATGCCGCTGCTGCTGGGCGGGCCGTCGAACACGCTGTTTGCCACCATTATCGGGCAGGTCTTCGGACGGGCCGGCGATTCCTGGCCGCTGGGAAGCGCGTTCAGCATCATCCTGATCGTCGCCGCGCTGGCCTATGTCGGCATCTTCATGACCATCGTCCAGAAACGGCCCCGGAGGCAGGGATGATCAAGCTCATCGGCCGCATCGCGCTGCCCACCTATTTCTGGATCTTCGTCGCCTGGCTGTTCCTGCCGCTTGCCGTCATGGCCGCCATGGGGTTCAGGGATTCCAATTTCGTCGCCTTTCCCATCCAGTCCTGGACCACCGACTGGTATCGGTCGGTGCTGACCGACAGGGAGATGAGCGCCTCGCTCTGGGTATCGCTGCAGGTGGCCCTGATCTCGACGGCGATGGGGCTGGTCATCGGCACCCCGATGGCCTTCATGGTCGCCCGCTTCACCGGCGCGATCCGCGCTCTGCTCATCGCGGTGATCGTGCTGCCCGCCTTCATTCCGATCGTGGTCGCATCGATTTCGCTGCGCATGTTCATCGGCAATTTCGGCTTTTCCACCGGCATCATGGCGGTCGCTTTCGGCCATGCGGTCTCTTCGGTGCCCTTCGTGGTGGTCATGCTGCTCACCCGGCTCAACTCCATGAGCACCAATCTCACCGATGCCGCCCGCGATCTGGGGGCCGACGATTTCATCGTCTTCTTCCGCATCGTGCTGCCCTATCTGGCCCCGGCCCTGTTCGGCGCCTTCATGTTCTGCATGCTGCTCTCGTTCGAGGATTTCACACGCTCCTTCTTCCTGGGCAGCTTCGACCCCACCTTCCCCGTCCTGCTCTTTGCCAAGCTGCGCTTCGGCTTCGATCCGGGCCTCGCCGCGATCTCGACCCTGGTCCTGATCGTGACCATCGCCCTGGGACTCTATGCCGAGCGCTTCTCGCGCCGCCGCAAACTGGGAAATCAAGGCCAGGTAACGGCCATAGGAGACAATGGGAATGGCTGAGACCACACCCGCGATCGAAACCCGCAACGTCATCAAGTCCTTCGGTTCGGTCCGTGCCATCGATGACGTGTCCCTCACCGTCGAGAGCGGCATTTTCCTCACGCTGCTGGGGCCGTCGGGCTGCGGCAAGTCCACCCTATTGCGCTCGATCGCCGGCTTTTCGCCGGTGACGTCGGGCACGATCATGGTCGGCGGACGCGATGTGACGCACCAGCCCCCGCATCTGCGGCCGGTCAACATGGTGTTCCAGGACTACGCCCTGTTCCCCCATATGAGCGTGCGCCGGAATATCGGCTTCGGCTGCGAGATGAAGGCCATGCCCAAGCCCGAGATCGAGAAGCGCGTCGACGCCATGCTCGACCTCATCCGCCTGCCCGCGGTCGGCCACAGGGAACCGGGCGAATTGTCGGGCGGCCAGCGCCAGCGGGTCGCACTGGCGCGGGCGCTCGCCCCCGATCCGGTCTCCCTGCTGCTCGACGAACCGCTCGGCGCGCTGGATCTCAAATTGCGGATCGAGCTCCAGCACGAGCTCAAGTCCATTCAGCGCAGCACCGGCAAGACCTTCGTCTTTGTCACTCACGATCAGGACGAGGCGATGTCCATGTCCGACCTGGTCGCGGTGATGAAGGACGGGCGCATCGAGCAACTCGACACGCCACAGGCCATTTATGCCCGCCCGGCGACGGCCTTCGTCGCGGGTTTCGTCGGCGCTGCGAACCTCATTCCCGCTCGCCTCGCACAACTGGACGCAGACAATGCCCTCATTACCGTCGAAGGGCGGGACTGGCAGGTCCCGGCGAGCCGCATCACCACCTCCCACATGCCGTCAGCGGGCGACGCCATCACCCTGATGATACGCCCCGAGGACGTGGCGCTAGGCCAGGCACCGGAAGGCGCGCTCACCCTGACAGGCAAGGTCGCGGACCAGACCTTTCTCGGCGGCCGGATACACATGGGCTGCGAGACGGCTGGCGGCACCAAGATCATGATCGAAACCCGGCCGGGCGGCATGCCCGATGCCGATGGCGCCATCGATTTCCATTTCCGTCCCGATGCCGTCGCCATCCTCTCCCATTCCGAAAAAGCATGACGGCATCCCGAGCGATGCCGTCACCCACGAACCGAAAAGGATACCAGCCATGCTCATGATCGATTCCCAGCGGGTCCACGAACTGCTCGACTTTCCCGGCCTGATCGCGGCGCTGGAAACGGCGCATATGGGCGGCATGCCCAAGCAGTCCGACCGGCAGATATACCAGGAGCCCAACGCCGAGGGGCAGCCGGACATCTTCATCATCCTGCCGGCCTGGCAGCCGGGCGAGGGCATATTGGCCAAGCTGGTCACCTCCTTTCCCAACAACAAGGCGCGGCATGGCCTCTCCACCGTCAACTCGATCTACACCTTCATCAATGGCGAGACCGGCGTCGTTGAGGCGATCATCGACGGCGAGGCGGTGATCTTCCACAAGACCTCCTCGGACTCCGCCCTCGGGTCCAAGCTGCTGTCGCGGCCCGATTCCAAGACCTTCCTGATGGTCGGCGCCGGCGGTCTGGCCCCCTATCTGGTCGAGGCGCATCTCACCGCTCGTCCGGGAATCGAGAACGTCCTTTTGTGGAACCGCACCTTGGCCAATGCCGAGGCGCTGGCTGAAAAGCTGGCCGCCAAGGGTATCAAGGCCGAGGCGGTGACCGACCTCGATGCGGCGCTGAGGGAAGCCGACATCATTTCGAGCGCCACCATGGCGACCGAGCCCCACATCAAGGGCAAGCTGCTCAAGGAAGGTGCCCATCTCGACCTCGTGGGCTCGTTCACGCCCGAAATGCGCGAATCCGATGACGACGTGCTGACGCGGGCCAAGATTTTCGTCGACCATCGCCAGACGACCACCCGTTCGGGCGAGTTCCTGGGGCCGTTCGAGCGCGGCGTCATCACCCGCGATGATGTTCGAGCCGACCTGTTCGAGCTTTGCCAGAAGCGGGCCGAGGGACGCACCAGCGATACCGACATCACCATGATGAAGAATGGCGGCGGCAGCCATATCGACTATTACGTCGCCAAATATCTCATGGACCGCCATGCCGGCCGTTCATTCTCGACAACCTGCAACAGTTAGGCTTCACCGCCGTCCGGACAGGAGGGTGACATATGGACCTGCCCCGTCGCGCCATACCATCCATGGCCGGTCTCCTCGCTTTCGAGGCGACGGCGCGTTACCTCAGCTTCTCCCGGGCGGCGGAAGACCTCTGCCTCTCCCAGGGCGCGGTCAGCAAGCGCGTCCGCAAGCTCGAACAGGTAGTGGGGGTGCCGCTTCTGGCCCGCACACGCCACCAGGTGCACCTGACCGAGACCGGCGAAGCCTATCTCAGCCGCGTCCGCCATCTGCTGGCCGAGCTGGAAGCCACCACCCATGCGGTGCGCAGCGAAGCCAAGGGGCGCGAGGCGATCGTCCTCGCTGCCCCCCTCTCCTTCTCCCTGCGCTGGCTGATGCCGCGACTGCGCCGCTATCGCGATGCTCATCCCGGCCTGCGGATCGACGTCGTCACCGCCGCCGAGAACGCGACGCTCGAACCCGATTCGGGCATCGACTGCCTCGTGCATCAGGGGCGCCGGCAGGGTAGCGATGCGCTGCATCTCCCCTTGTTCGATATCGATTGGATCGCCGTCGCCAGCCCCGCCTATCGCGACCGGCACGCCGTCCGCTCCCTCTCCGATATCGGCCGCCTCGTGCGTATCGAGCAATCCGACCTGCCGGGCCTGTGGCAGGCCTGGCTGGGGCAATCGGGGATCGAACTCTTCGACAACACCCATTCGCCGCGCGTGGAAGGGCTGGAACTGGCCATCGGCGCGGCCGTGGCCGGCAACGGCATCGCGCTGGCCCCCCGCGCCCTTGTCGAGGCCGAACTGGCGGCGCATGAACTGGCCGCGGTGTTCGAGGGATGCGAATTCCGCGACAAGGGCTATCAGCTCTCGATCCCGATCCGATTGGCGGGCGATCGCATGGTCTCGGGCTTTGCCGACTGGATGAGCCGGGAAGCCTTGGCGGGCGCGCGGACCATCCGCGCCGCCTGAGCGCTCAGGATAACGCTTCGACGATGACGATATGGGCCGTGCAGGCACCGTCCCGCCGGGCGCGCGCTGCCTGGTATTGCGGGGAATGATAGCAGGTCCGCGCCGCCTCCAGGCTGGGAAACTCGATGATCACGTGCCGCGAGAGCTCGGGTCCTTCCAGGACCTCATGGGCTCCGCCCCGGGCGAGGAAACTCCCGCCATGGGCCTTGAAGGCCTCGGGGGCCAGGGCCTGATAGCCCGCATAGGCTTCGGGGTCGGTCACAGTCACATGGGCGATCCAATAGGCGGTCATCGGCTCTTGTCCTCCGGCCTTGCGTCATTGCCGAGCAGGCGTCTCGCGATCTCGGCCGCCTCGGTGAGGTGATCATGGACGGCGCTCGCGGCACGCTCCGGGTCGCTGTCGAGGATCGCTTCGCAGATCCGCGTCATGCGGGCCTGCCCCGAAACATGGCGGTCGGTGGAGGCCAGCGTCAGGGCCCGAAGCCGTGAGATGCGGCCGTTGAGCCGCTGCACGATCTCCCAGGCCACATCGTGTCCGGCCACCGTGAAGATCACTTCGTAGAAATGGGTCGTCGCGTCATAGAGCCTTTGCGGCTCGGAGGCGCGAAATGCTTCGTCCAGCGCCTGCAGCGCGTCGCGGAGCGCCGCCTTGGCCGCCGCATCGGCCTTGCGCGCGCAATCGGCGGCGGCCTGGGTCTCGAGCAACAGGCGGATATTGTAGATCTGCTCGGCCTGCCCCCAGTCGAGGGTGGCGACGACCGGTCCGCTGCGCGGCGCATTTTCCACCAATCCCTCGGCTTCGAGATAGCGGATCGCCTCGCGCACCACCGAGCGCGACACGCCGAGCTGGTCGCACAGCGTGCGCTCCACCAGCCGGGCGCCGGACGGGAAACGGCCGGCGATGATCGCGCCGCGCAAGCGCTCGACGGCGATTTCTCTCAGCGTTCGGGGAAGGTGGTCGATCTTGAGATCGTCTAGGGCGGTGTTGTGCATGGCGTGAACCTAATAGCGAACAGATTTTCTGACAATAGATGTTGACAGACCATCTTATGGCATACCAAGATTAGCACACCTTGAGCCGAATGGAACGCAAAAATGTCCGCCATCATCCGCAAGACCCTCGTCAACGTCGAAACTACCCTGATCGAGGGCGGGCGCGCGGCCGCCCGGCCGCTGAAGCTCATCGCGGCGGCGGCGGTGGTGAAAAACCCCTGGGCCGGGCGCGGCTTCGTCGAAGATCTCAAGCCCGATATCCATGCGGTGGCGCCTGACTTGGGAGAATTGCTGACCGGACTGATCCTCGATGAAGCGGGATCGGGCGCCGATGTGGAAGCCTATGGCAAGGCCGCTGTGGTGGGGCTGGATGGCGAGGTCGAACACGCTTCGGCGCTGATCCATACCCTGCATTTCGGCAATCCTTACCGGCAGGCGGTGGGCGCGAAATCCTACCTCTCCTTCACCAATACGCGCGGGCCAGCCAACTGCCCGATCATGATCCCGCTGATGGACAAGAACGACGAGGGCCGCCGCTCGCATTATCTGACGATCCAGTTCGCCATTCCCGATGCGCCGGCCGCCGACGAGATCGTGGTGGCGCTGGGCGCCTCGATCGGCGGGCGTCCGCATCACCGCATCGGCGACCGCTATCAGGACCTCAAGGATCTCGGCCATGACGCCGCAAATCCTGCAGCTGTCTGACGGCGCCGCGGTTCGGCTCCGCGACCTGGGGGACGGCGAGCCGATCCTGCTGATCCATGGCGTGGGGATGCGCCTGGAGGCCTGGGAGCCGCAGATCGCGGCCCTCTCGACGCGCTGGCGGGTGCTTGCTGCCGACATGCCGGGGCATGGGGAAAGCGATCCCCTGCCCGAAGGCGCCGGTCTCGCCGATTTCGTCGCCTGGGCGGCGCGGCTGATCGAGACGCTCGCATGCGGGCCGGTCAACCTCGTCGGCCATTCCATGGGCGCGCTGATCGCGTCGGGGGTGGCCATCGAGCGGCCCGAACTCGTGCGCCGGCTGGCACTGCTCAATGCCGTCCATCGCCGCACGCCGGTGGCAAGGGCGGCGGTGCTGGCGCGGGCCGAGGATATCGCCCAGGGCCGCACGGGAATAGAATCGGCGCTGGAGCGCTGGTTCGGCCCGGGTGACGAAGCGGTTCGCGACCACGTGGCCGACTGGTTTCGGACCATCGACCAGCAGGGCTATCTTGCGGCGTATCGGGCCTTTGCCCGGGGCGATACGGTCTATGCCGACCGGCTGGGGGAAATCGCAGTGCCGGCCCTGCTGCTGACCGGCGAGAACGATCCGAACTCCACCCCGGCCATGTCCCGCGCCATGGCGGCGCTGATGCCGCGCGGGGAGGCAAGGATCGTCGACGGGCACCGCCATATGGTCAATCTCACCGCGCCCGAAATGGTGACGGCGGCGCTTGAGGACCTGCTGGCGCGCGAGGAGGCCTGCCCATGAGCGCGATGGACCTGCGCGCGCTGCGCGATGCGTTCGGGACCTTTATGACCGGGGTGACCGTGGTCACCACCATGGACGCGGAGGATCGGCCGGTCGGCTTCACCGCCAATTCCTTCTCCTCGGTTTCGCTCGACCCTCCGCTGCTGCTCATCTCCATCGCCCGCAGCTCGCGCAATTGGGACACCTTCGTCAAGGCGCGGGGCTTTGCCATCAACATCCTCTCCGAAGGGCAGAAGGAGGTTTCCAACACCTTCGCTCGCCCGGTCGAGGACCGGTTTTCCAGCGTCGGCTGGCGGCGCGGCCCGGCCGGATCGCCGGTGCTCGAAAATGTCTCGGCCTGGTTCGATTGCGCCCTGCACCAGGTGGTCGAGGCGGGGGACCATGCCATCCTGATCGGCCGCATCGAGGCGTTCGAAGCGGGCCAGGAGCCGGGCCTGGGCTATTATCGCGGCAGCTATTTCACCCCCGCCCATACCGGAGCGCAGATGCCGGCCGGGCCGGACGTCATGGTCTCGGCCATCATCGAGGCCGAGGGCCATGTGCTGCTCGAGGACGACGGCAAGGGCGGGCTGGTCCTGCCCCATGGCCGGGCGGGACGGGAAGGATTGCAGCCGGCATTGGACGCCCTCATCGCCCGCACCGGCCTCGATGCCGCGCCTGGCTTCATCTATTCGGTCTATGACGACACCGAGCGCGGGCACCAGCGCATCGCCTTCCTGTGTCCCGCCGCCCGCAGCGAGGCCCGGCGCGGCAGCTTCGTGGCGCTTTCGTCCGACGGGCTCGAACGGGTCTCGGACCCGGCGGAAAGGGTCATGCTCGAACGCCTCGCGGCGGAAAACCGGATCGGCAATTACGGGGTCTATTTCGGCAATTACCAGCAAGGCCGCGTGGCCCGTGCCGGAGAGAGGAACCAGACATGAAATTCTCCTTGTTCGTCCATATGGAGCGGGTCTCGGCCGAAGACGACCAGCAGCAGCTTTACCGCGAAATGCTCGAACTTTGCCGTATCGCCGACGAGGGCGGCATGCACGCCATCTGGACCGGCGAGCACCACGGTATGAATTTCACCATAGCGCCCAATCCCTTCCTCAACCTGGTCGATCTCGCCCGGCGCACCAAGAATGTCCGTCTGGGCACGGGCACCGTGGTGGCACCGTTCTGGCATCCGATCCGCCTGGCGGGCGAGGCGGCCATGGTCGACATCATCACCGAGGGGCGGCTTGACCTAGGGATCGCGCGCGGCGCCTACAGCTTCGAATATGAGCGCATGTCGCCCGGGCTCGACGCCTGGACGGCCGGCGCCAAACTGCGCGAGCTGATCCCCGCGGTCAAAAAGCTCTGGGAGGGCGATTATGCCCATGAGGGCGAGCACTGGCAGTTCCCCAAGACCACTTCTTCCCCCCTGCCCGTGCAAAAGCCGCATCCGCCGATCTGGGTGGCGGCGCGCGACCCCAACAGCCACGAATTCGCGGTGTCGCAGGGCTGCAACGTGCAGGTGACCCCGCTGCATCTGGGCGATGACGAGGTCCAGAGCCTCATGGACCGTTTCAACGCCGCCTGCGAAAAATTCCCCCAGACCCCACGCCCCAGGATCATGGTGCTGCGGCACGCCTATGTCGCCGACAGCGAGGCCGACGCGCAGAAGGCGGCCGAGGAGATGAACCGCTTCTACAACTATTTCGGCGCCTGGTTCAAAAACGAGCGCCCGATCTCCATGGGGCTGATCGAAACGCTCTCGGACGCTGAGATCGCCGCCCACCCCTTCTATTCGGCCGAGGCGATGCGCAAGAACCAGATCATCGGCGAACCGGCCGAGGTGATCGCGCGCGTCAGGGGCTACAAGGACATGGGCTATGACGAGTTCGCATTCTGGATCGACAGCGGCATGAGCTTCGAACGCAAGAAAGCGTCATTGGAACGCTTCATCGCCGACGTGATGCCCGCTTTGGCCTGAGAGGAAAAATGCAGCAATTCGCGCATTATATCGACGGAGTCTTCGAAACCGGATCGGCGCAGTTCGACAGCCTCGACCCCGCCACCGGAAAGCCCTGGGCCCGCATGCCGGCGGCCACCCCAGCCGATGTGTCCCGCGCCGTCGCGGCGGCGAACCGGGCCTTCCGCTCCCCGGCCTGGGCCGGGCTGACCGCTTCGGCGCGCGGCAGGCTCCTGTTCCGGCTCGCCGACCTCGTGGCCGCCGCCGCACCCCGGCTGGCCGAGCTCGAGACCCGCGACACCGGCAAGATCATCCGCGAAACCAGCGCCCAGATTGCCTATGTCGCCGAATATTATCGCTATTATGCCGGGCTGGCCGACAAGATCGAAGGCGCGCACCTGCCCATCGACAAGCCGGACATGGAAGTCTGGCTGCGGCGCGAGCCGATCGGCGTGGTCGCGGCGATCGTTCCGTGGAACAGCCAGTTGTTTCTCTCCGCCGTCAAGCTCGGCCCGGCGCTGGCCGCGGGCTGCACGGTGGTGCTGAAGGCCTCTGAGGACGGCCCAGCACCCCTGCTCGAATTCGCCCGGCTGGTCGATGAAGCGGGCTTCCCGCCCGGCGTGGTCAATATCATCACCGGCGTGGCTGAAGCTGGCGCCGCGCTCACCACCCACGCCGGGATTGCCCATATCGCCTTTACCGGCGGGCCGGAGACGGCGCGGCACATCGTGCGCGGATCGGCCGAAAATCTCGCGCGCACCTCGCTCGAGCTGGGCGGAAAGTCGCCCTTCATCGTCTTTGCCGATGCCGATCTCGACAGCGCGACCAACGCCCAGGTGGCGGGCATCTTCGCGGCGACCGGGCAAAGCTGCGTCGCCGGCTCGCGGCTCCTGGTGCAGGAGGACGTCAAGGACGAGATGCTAGCTCGCCTCAAGGCCAAGGCGGAAGCCGTGCGCATCGGCGCGCCGGAACACATGGAAACCGAAGTCGGGCCGCTCTGCACGGCGCGCCAGCGCGAGCGCATCGCCGATGCCGTGGCGCGCTCGGTGGCGGAGGGCGCAAAGCTCATCACCGGTGGCGCAGCGCCGCAAGGCGACGGGTATTATTTTCCCCCGACCATCCTCGATTGCTCGGACACCCCCGATGCCCCTTGCGTCACCGAAGAACTCTTCGGCCCGGTGCTCTCGGTACAGTCCTTTGCCACCGAGGCGGAAGCGCTGGAACACGCCAACGCAACCCCATACGGCCTCGCCTCGGGCGTCTTCACCCGCGACCTGACCCGCGCGCACCGCATGATGCGCGGCATCCGGGCCGGCATCGTCTGGGTGAACACCTATCGCGCCGTTTCGCCCATCGCGCCCTTTGGCGGCCATGGCCTGTCGGGTCACGGACGCGAAGGAGGGCTGGCGGCGGCACTCGACTACACGACGGTGAAAACCGTGTGGCTGCGCACTTCGGACGATCCGATCCCGGATCCCTTCGTAATGCGTTGAACGACATTGGAAAACAGGGAGTGAGACCATGAAGCATATGCTGACAGCCCTTGCCGTGGCCGGGGCCCTCGCCTCGACCGGCGCACAGGCGCAGACCATCACCTTCTCGTCCTGGGGCGGCACCACCCAGGATGCGCAGACCGAGCACTGGGCGGCGCCGTTCACCGCCGACACCGGCATCGGCGTGGTGCAGGACGGCCCGACCGACTACGGCAAGTTCCAGGCCATGGTGGAAGCCGGCGCGGTGAGCTGGGACGTGGTCGACGTCGAATTCGACTTCGCCTTGCAGGCCGGCCAGATGGGCCTCCTCGAACCGCTCGATTTCGACATCATCGACAAGGACCAGCTCGATCCGCGCTTCGTTTCCGACTATGCGGTCGGCTCGTTCTATTATTCCTTCACACTGGGCTGGAACCCGGCGAACTTTTCGGGCGCGCAGCCCTCGACCTTCGCTGACCTGTTCGACCTCGAAGCCTTCCCCGGCAAGCGCACCTTCTATGCCTGGTCGCATCCGGGCGTGATCGAGGCTGCCCTCCTGGCCGACGGCGTCGCCCCGGACGATCTCTATCCCCTCGATCTCGATCGCGCCTTCGCCAAGCTCGACACGATCAAGGATGAGATCATCTGGTGGGAAGGCGGAGCCCAGTCGCAATTGCTGCTCGCCTCGGGCGAGGCCCCGCTCGGATTGTTCTGGAACGGTCGCCTCTATGCCCTCGAAGCCGAGGGGCTGGAGGTCGGGATCAGCTGGGACCACAACATCACCGCCGCCGACGCCCTCGTGGTCCCCAAGGGCACCAATAACCGGGAAGCCGCGATGCAATTCATCGCCGAAGCGACCAGCGCGCGCGGACAGGCCGATTTCGCGGCCGCCTCGGCCTATGCGCCGATCAACCTGGCTTCGCCCGACCTGATGGACCCAGCCATCCGCGCCACGCTGCCCGACGTCCAGACCGCCGTGCAGGTCAACGCCGACCTCGCCTATTGGGCGGAAAACCGCGAAGCGATCGGCAATCGCTGGTACGCTTGGCAGGCCCAGTAGGAAAACCCGCGCACCACGGCATCGGACAGGACCCGCTTCCCGCCCGATGCCCATCCCGGAGAAGGCAGATGGTGACCATCGCAACGACACAGCGGCGCCGCAGATCGGGACTGGGCATGGCCATGCCCGCCATCCTGCTGCTGCTGGCCTTCTTCGTGGTTCCCGTCGTCATGCTGCTCACGCGCTCGGTGACCGATCCCGAACCGGGCCTGCACAATTATGCCGCGCTTCTCGGCAGCCCGACCTATGGCCGGATCTTCTTCAACACCTTCTTCGTCTCGGGCCTGGTCACCCTCATCACGGCGCTGATCGCCTTCCCCATCGCCTGGGCGCTGGCCATCATGCCGCGCCTGCCGGCCGGCATCCTGTTCGCGGTGATCCTCCTGTCCATGTGGACCAACCTTCTGACCCGCACCTATGCCTGGATGGTGATGCTGCAACAGACCGGCATCATCAACCGCATGCTGCAATCCATCGGGCTGATCGACACGCCGATCCAGCTCACCAACAATCTGATCGGCGTCACCATCGGCATGGTCTACATCATGCTGCCCTTCATGATCCTTCCCCTCTACGGGGTGATCCGCAAGATCGACCCGGCCATCCTGCAGGCGGCGGCGCTGTGCGGCGCCTCGCGCATGCAGGCGCTGGTGCGGGTGCTGCTGCCCCTGGCCGCGCCCGGAATCGCCTCGGGCGGGCTGATGGTGTTCGTGATGTCTCTCGGCTATTACGTCACCCCCTCGCTCCTCGGTGGCACCGCCAACATGATGCTGGCCGAATTCATCGTCCAGCAGGTGCAGAGCCTGCTCAACTGGGGCATGGGCGGCGCCGCGGCCTTCGTGCTGCTGGTCGTGACCCTCGCCCTCTACGCCCTGCAACTGCGCCTGTTCGAGCCAAGGGAGACCCGCTGATGCTGCTCGATTTCGGCAAGTTGGGGAGCTGGAAGTGGATTCTCATCGCGATCTGTACATTGACCGCGCTGTTTCTGCTGCTGCCCATCGTCTTCATCATCGCGCTGTCCTTCGGCTCCTCGCGCTGGCTGGCCTTCCCGCCCCCGGGCTGGACATTGCGCTGGTATGAGGAATTGTTCGCCGATCCGCGCTGGATCCAGTCGGCGCTGACCTCGGCCAAGATCGCCATCATCGTGACGATCCTTTCAGTGGCGCTCGGGCTTCTGGCCTCGTTCGCCCTCGTGCGCGGCCGCTTTCGCGGGCGGGCCGTGCTGCGGGCCTTCTTCCTCACCCCCATGGTGCTGCCGGTGGTGATCCTCGCCGTGGCGCTTTACGCAGGCTTCCTGCGGCTGGGGATCAACGGCACGCTCACCGGCTTCGTCATCGCCCATCTGATCGTCGCCCTGCCCTTTTCGATCATCAACATTTCCGCCGCGCTGGAGACCTTCGATCCCGCCATCGAGGACGCGGCGGTGCTGTGCGGCGCTTCGCCCTGGGAGGCGCGCTACCGCGTTACCCTGCCCGCCATCAGCCACGGCCTGTTCTCGGCCGCCATCTTCTCTTTCCTCATCTCATGGGACGAGGTGGTGCTGGCCATCTTCATGGCCTCGCCCACCTTGCAGACCCTGCCCGTGCGGGTTTGGACAACGCTGCGCCAGGACCTCACCCCGGTGATCGCCGCCGTCTCTACCCTGTTCGTGGTCCTTACCATCGTCCTCATGGTCGCAACCGCGCTGATCCGCAAAGGCACGTCCAAATGACCACCCCCTACCTCCATATCGACGGCATCCGGAAGGTCTATGGCGAGGTCGTCGCCACCGATCACGTGGAGCTGACCATCGGGGAAAGCGAATTCCTCACCTTTCTCGGTCCCTCCGGCTCGGGCAAATCGACGACGCTCTATATTCTGGCCGGATTCCAGGACCCGACCGCCGGCGACATCCGCCTGCGCGGGCAGTCGATCCTGCGCATTCCCTCGCACAAGCGCCAGATCGGCATGGTCTTCCAGCGCTATACGCTGTTTCCGCATCTGAGCGTGGGCGAGAACGTGGCGTTTCCCCTGCGCGTGCGCCGCATGGGGCGGGCTGAAATCGAGGAGAAGGTCAGGAATGCGCTGGCCCTGGTGCGCCTTTCCGGCTTCGAGGACCGCATGCCCTCGGCCATGTCGGGCGGCCAGCAGCAGCGCGTGGCGCTGGCCCGCGCGCTGGTCTACGATCCGCCGGTGCTGCTCATGGACGAGCCGCTTTCGGCGCTCGACAAGAAACTGCGCGAGGAAATCCAGCTCGAAATCCGCCGCATCCATCAGGAAACCGGCGTCACCATCCTCTACGTCACCCACGACCAGGACGAGGCGTTGCGCCTCTCCGACCGCATCGCCGTGTTCAACCGCGGGCGGATCGAGCAGGTGGGCACCGGGGCCGAGCTCTATGCCGGCCCGGCCACCCGCTTCGTTGCCGATTTCATCGGCGACAGCGCCTTCCTCGCAGGGCGGCTGGCGACGGTGTCCGGCAATCGCGCCAGCCTGCGCTTCCCCGATGGCACGGTGGCGACCGATGTTCCCGTGCATGGCGGTGGCACCGTGGACCAGGAGGCTGAATTGATGCTGCGGCCCGAACGCATCGAGCTGACCCGCGAGCCGGGCCCGGAGGGCACCACCCTCCCCGTCACGGTGCAGGACATCACCTTCCTCGGCAACAACACCACGGTGGTATTGCGGACCGGCTGGCAGCAGGAATTGAGCGCGCGGCTGAGCTTCGGCCATCCCCTGGTGGGCGGCATCGGCCGGGGCGACAATCTCCATATCCGCTGGCAGCCCGACGTGGCCCAGGCTTTCGCCACGCCCTGACGGCGCCCCGCGACGGCGATTGCCTTGACGCGGCCGCTGCACTAGGCTCGCCTCGGGCGAACCCTCGCGTCGCCCGCACGAAACCTCGATGAGAACCATGATGGACGAAGGCCCTGGTTGCCCGACCTCGCCGGCTTGCCGCGGGGTCGCCTCACGACAGAAACCCCGTGCAGGGGCACCAAGAGGCGTGCGGTAACAGCCGGCCGCGCCTCCCGTGCCCTGCACGCAGGAGGCGCATATGCAAACAAAAACCAACGATATTCGCGACATCTTCCTCGCCGGCGCGACCGACGCCGTAACGGCGACCCTGGCGGCGGAACACCCCGCCGACCTGGCCGACGCCCTGCAGACCCTCGACCCGCCCGCCGCCTGGACGACGCTCGCGCACGCTCCAGTGGCGCGGCAGGCCGATATCTTCGGCTATCTCGACCATGAGTTCCAGATGCTGCTCGCCACGGTGATGCCGCGGACCGACCTCGCCGCCATCGTCATGGAGATGAATGCCGACGACCGGGCCGACCTCTACAAGGAATTGTCGGACCAGCAGCGCAAGGCCCTGATGCCCGCCCTCGCCCAGGCCGAACGCGAGGATATCCGCCGTCTCGCCTCCTATGACGAAGGCACGGCGGGCGCGATCATGACATCGGACTATGCCGCTCTCCCACCCGATCTGAGCGCCACCAAGGCGCTGACCATGCTGCGGCGCGAAGCCCCCGACAAGGAAACCATCTACCGCACCTATGTCATCGACGCGGAACGCCGGCTGCTGGGCTCGGTCCGGCTGCAGGACCTCATCACCGCGCCGGCGCAGGCGCGGGTCGCCGACATTATGGAGATCAACACCCATGCGATCCGCGTCGATGACGATGTGGAAGCCGCGGCGCGCAAAATCGCCCATTACGACGTGATCGCCCTGCCGGTGGTGGACACGGATGGCCGCCTCGTGGGCATCATCACCCATGACGACGCCCTCGACGTGATGGAAGCCGAAGCCACGGAGGACTTTCACCGCGTCGGCACGGTCACCAGGCTCGAGGCGGGCGTCGGGACGGCGTCGATCCCCATGCTCTACCGGGCACGGATCGCCTGGCTCATGGTGCTCGTCTTCGGCAATATCTTCTCGGGCGCCGGCATCGCCTATTTCGAGGACACCATCGCCGCGCATCTGGCGCTGATGTTCTTCCTGCCGATCCTGATCGCCTCGGGCGGCAATGCCGGCTCGCAATCGGCCACCCTGATGGTGCGGGCGCTGGCGACCGGCGAGATCGGCGTTTCCGACTGGGGCCGGGTACTCGGCCGCGAACTGGTGGTGGCGATCCTGCTCGGGCTGAGCATGGCCGCCGCCATCGCCATCATCGGGGTGGTGCGCGGCGGACCGGAGATCGCCCTGGTCATCTCGCTCTCCATGGTGCTCATCGTCATCGTGGGCAGCCTGATCGGCATGCTGCTGCCCTTCCTTCTCAGCAAGCTCAACATGGATCCGGCGACGGCCAGCACCCCACTGGTAACATCCATCGCCGACGCGACCGGCGTACTGATCTATTTCAGTATCGCCAACGTAATTCTCACCATGCCCTGACAAGACGGCATGCGGTATCGAGCCGCAGCAAAGCATTTCATCGGGCTTCGGTCCTGATTTTTCTGTCCTTCCGGGCTAGGATGCCCCCAAAATACGAAAGGACCATTCATGCTTCATCTCGACATTCCCACCAGAAACGAATTTTCCCGGCTGGCGGACAAACGTTCCGATGGCGCTGTCTCGATCTATTTGAAGACGACTCCGGTAACGGAGAACGTTCCCGCCTCCCGCATCGAGCTCAAGAACCTCATCCGGGAGGCACAGACCCAGCTCGAGGAAATCGATTTCGACAAGCGGCGGCTCGATGCGCTTCTGGATGGGCTCAACGACCTCCTGGACGATGACGAGTTCTGGCGCTTCCAGGCCAACAGCCTGGCCATCTTCGCCACCCCTGACAGCATCCGCACCTATCGCCTCGCCAACGACCTCTCCTCCATGGTGCAGGTGTCCGACCGCTTCCATCTAAAACCGCTGTTCCGGGCCATCACCTTCCCGCATTCGGCCTTCATCCTGGCCCTGTCGGAAAACGCCGTGCGCCTCGTGGAAATGAATGCCGACCTTCCGGCCGAAGAGATCAAGGTGCCGGCAATGCCCAAGGATGCCGCCTCGGCCGCCGGCAAATCCACCCTCAACGACCGGACATTCAGCGGCCGCATTCACGGCTCGGAAGGCCAGAACGTGCGGCTCGAGCAGTATGTGCGCAAAGTCGATGCGGCGCTGCGCCCGATCCTCGCGGGGCGCGAGACACCGCTGGTCCTCGCCGCGACCGGACGGCTGGCGGAACTGTTCAAGCAGTTCAGCTCCTATAACAACGTCCTGGGTGAAACCATTTCCGAAAGCCCCGATCGCCTGACGGCGGCCGAATTGGTCGCACGGGCGCGGCCGGTGCTCGACGCGGCCTATGCCGAACAGATTGCGGAGATAAGGGCCCTGTTCGAGCGACGCACCGGCGAGCGCCGCACCACGACCGATATTTCCGACGCGGCGCGCGCGGCAACGTTCGGCGCCGTCCAGACGCTGCTGGTCGATATCGATTCCGTGACCGCCGGCTTCATTGATGACGAGACCGGGGCCGTGACCTTCGTGGATACCGACGATGCCAAGGCCTATGGCGTGGTCGACCAGATCACCGCGCGGGCCTTTGCCAGCGGTGCGACCGTCCTGGGCGTGCGCCGCGAGGATATCCCCGGCGGCAACGAACTCGCCGCCATCCTGCGCTATCCGCACTGAGGAAAAATGGGTTCCGGCGGCACATCGCCGCCGGTCCCGCTTGTCGTGTCGCGCTTGCGAACCGCAAGAGCGGCGTCCACTTTTGCCGAAAGCCTTTTAGCGCGATGGGAAGACGCTCCAGCGTTTGGGCCTGAACGCGATGCGCGTCTGGGCCGTGGCGGGATGATCGACGGGGATTTCGATTTCCACCCGTTCCTTGGCCCCGCCCACTTCCAGTTCGACCTGCCGCGTGCCGGCGGTGCGGCGGCTGGCGGCGACGATGCCGACAATCGCCACCCCAGCATCCTCGACGATCTCGATATCGTGCGGGCGGAAGAACAATTCAGCCTCGCCATCGGCGCTGCCCTGCGCGTCGAGCCCCAGCGGGCGGTCGGCGAAATAGACTTGCCCCCGGTTGATCGAAACCGGGAGTTTCGACGACTCCCCGATGAAGGAAAACACCGTCGGCGAATTGGGCCGGTCATAGACTTCGTCCGGCTTGCCGACCTGCTCGATCCGGCCCTGGCTCATCACCACGACCCGGTCGGCGAGTTCGAGCGCCTCCTCCTGATCATGGGTGACGAAAACCGTGGTATGGCCGGTGGATTCATGCACCTCGCGCAGCCATCGGCGCAGTTCCTTGCGCACCTGCGCGTCGAGTGCACCAAAGGGCTCGTCGAGCAGCAGGACCTTAGGTTCGATGGCCAGCGCCCGCGCCAGCGCAACCCGCTGCCGCTGCCCGCCCGAAAGCTGGTTGGGATAGCGTTTTTCCAACCCGCGAAGCTGGACGAATTCGAGAAGATCGCGGGCGCGTTTCTCGATATCCGGTTTGGCCGGACGGTTGCGGCCCTTCCGCACCTTGAGGCCGAAGCCCACATTATCGAGCACCGTCATGTGCCGGAACAGGGCATAGTGCTGGAAAACGAAGCCGATATTGCGCTCCTGCACGCTTTTGAGCGAGGCGTCGTCCTCGCCGAAATAGATCGCCCCCTCGGTGGGGAAATCGAGCCCGGCGATCAGGCGCAACAGCGTGGTCTTGCCCGAGCCCGAAGGCCCGAGCAGGGCGATCAGCTCGCCCGAACGGATATCGAGCGAGACATCGTGCAGGGCGGGGAAATCCCCGAACTCCTTGCGCACATTCTTGACTGTAACGTCCATGTTCGGTCCTCAGTGACGAACCCCGCCCGCATGGTCGCGGCCATAGACACGCTCGAGCAGGGCCTTGAGGATCAAGGTGACCAGCGCGAGCAGCGCCAGCAGCGCGGCAACGGCGAAGGCGGCGGAAAAATTGTACTCGTTGTATAAAATTTCGATCTGCAGCGGCATAGTGACGGTTTCGCCGCGTAGGCGGCCGGACACCACCGAGACGGCGCCGAATTCCCCCATGACGCGGGCATTGCACAGCAGCACGCCGTAAAGGAGGCCCCATTTGATATTGGGCAAGGTCACCCGCCAGAAGGTCTGCCAGCCGCCGGCGCCGAGCGAGATGGCCGCCTCCTCGTCCCCCGTCCCCTGATCTTCCATCAGCGGAATGAGCTCGCGCGCCACGAAAGGAAAGGTGACGAACAGCGTCGCCAGCACCACGCCGGGCACCGCGAAAAGCACCTGCAACCCGGCCGAGTTGAAGATCGGGCCCAGAACGCTGCCGGAGCCGAACAAAAGCACATAGACCAACCCCGCAATGACCGGGGAAACCGAAAACGGCAGGTCGATCAATGTGGTGAGGAAGGCCTTGCCCTTGAACTCATATTTGGCGATGGCCCAGGCTGCCGCGACCCCGAACACCATATTGAGCGGCACTGAGATCGCCGCCACCAGAAGGGTCAGCCGGATGGCGGCCAGCGCGTCGGGTTCGGTGATCGCGGCGAGGAAGGCCCCCGCCCCGAGCCTGAACGCTTCGAGGAACACGGCCAGCAGCGGGATGAACAGCACCACGGCCATGAACAGGCCCGCCACGGCGATGGTCACCCATTTGACGGTTCCGGACTCGGTGGTCGGATCGGGCAATCGGATATTACGCGCCATGACCGTACCTCCCTCTGCTCCAGGTCTGGATGAGATTGACGGCGAACAGGACGATGAAGGCGAGGATCAGCATGATCGCGCCGATGGCGGTCGCGGCGGGATAGTTGAACTCCTCGAGCCGCATGACGATCAGCAGCGGTGCGATCTCCGAGACATAGGGGATGTTGCCAGCAATGAAGATCACCGAGCCGTATTCCCCCACCGCCCGGCCGAAGGCGAGCGCGAAGCCGGTCAGGATGGCCGGAAACAAGGCCGGCAGGATGATCGAGACGATGGTCTGCAACCGGTTTGCCCCCAGGGTAGCGGCGGCCTCCTCCACCTCCCTGTCGAAATCCTCGAGAACCGGCTGCACCGTGCGCACCACGAAGGGCAGGCCGATGAAGATCAGGGCGATGACGATGCCGATGGGCGTATAGGCGATGCGGATGCCCAGGGGGGCGAAGAATTGCCCGATCCAGCCCGTTGGTGCGTAGAGAGCGGTCAGCGCGATGCCGGCCACCGCGGTGGGAAGCGCGAAGGGCAGATCGACCACCGCATCGACGATCCTCCGCCCCGGAAACTCGTAGCGCACCAGGACCCAGGCGACGATGACCCCGAACACCGCATTGACCAGTGCGGCAAGGGCGGCGGTCCAGAAACTGGTGCGCAGGGCGGCAAGGACGCGGGCATCGGTTCCGATGCGCCAGAATTCCTCCCAGCCGAGGGCCGCCGAACGCCAGCCCACGCCGGCCAGCGGGATGAGGACGATGAGGCATAGATAGACGATGGCGAAACCGAGCGTCAGCCCGAAACCGGGAATGACGCTCGGCTGTTTCCATCGCCACCCACGCCGGGACGAGGGAGCGAGGCTCATCGATTACTGTACCGGCTGGTAGATCTGGTCGAATATGCCGCCGTCGCCGAAAAAGCTCGGCTGCACTTCGACCCATCCGCCATAGTCATCGATGCTGACCAGATCGACCGCCGGGAAGCGCTCCAGCAGGCTCTGGTCGGTCACCAGTTCGGGGTTCGAAGGCCGGTAGAAATGCCGGGCGGCGATGGTCTGGCCGACATCGGAATAAAGATATTCGAGATAGGCCGTGGCAAGGTCGCGCGTACCCTTGGCATCGACATTCTCGTCGACGATGGCGACCGGCGGCTCGGCGAGGACCGAGATCGAGGGCACCACGATATCGAAGGCGTCGGGGCCAAGTTCCTCGATGGCGAGGAAGGCTTCATTTTCCCAGGCCAGCAGGACGTCGCCAATGCCGCGCTGCGCGAAGGTGGTGGTCGACCCGCGCGCGCCGCTGTCGAGCACCGGCACATGGCGGTAGAGATCGCCGACGAACTGGCGGATCTGCGCCTCGTCGCCATCGAACTCACGATCGGCCCACGCCCAGGCGGCGATGAGGTTCCAGCGCGCGCCGCCCGAGGTCTTGGGATTGGGCGTGATCACCTCGACGCCCTCCTGCACCAGGTCCCCCCAATCAGTGAGGTTCTTGGGATTGCCCTTGCGGACGAGGAAAACGATGGTGGAGGTATAGGGGGCGTTGTTGTTCTCAAGGGTGCCGCGCCAGTCCGCGCGGATCTTGCCCGATTGCTCCGCGATAGCGTTGATGTCGGCTTCCAGCGCCAGCGTCACCACATCGGCATCGAGCCCATCGATGACGGTGCGGGCCTGCGAGCCCGAGCCGCCATGGGTCACCTGGATGGTGACGGCGCCATTCCCCTGCTCCTGCCAATGGGACGTGAACGCCGCATTATACTCGCGATAGAGCTCGCGGGTGGGATCGTAGGACACGTTGATCAACGTCTGCTGCCCATGGGCGGTCACGCTGCCGATAAACAGCAGCGAACCGGCCAGGGCGGTCAGCGCGAGTGTGCGTTTGAAGGTCATTGTCGTCATCCCTCCTGATTGGATCGACCCCTAAACCCTATCTGCAAGGTCGAGATTGTCAAGAAGAGACGGAATGGGCGATTCCGCATGCTGGGGACTTGGCGGGTCACTCAGGCAGAAATCTTGTAAGTCTCAGTAATATCTTGGATATTTCCATCCCGCGCATCGGCGAGCGAGGTGCTGTCAAGCACCATTCTGGTGGCTACGGCCACCTGCGCGAAGACCCTGCGCACCTCGCATTTGTCTTCGTTTTTGCAATCAACGCACCGACGATAGGCGATTTTGCTCAAGCAGGGGAGCGGCGCGATAGGCCCGTCGATGACGCGCAGCACTTCTCCGAAGAATATTTCACGCGGGTCCTTGATCAGCATATAGCCGCCGACCTTGCCCCTTCGGCTCGCAACGAGGCCAGAGCGCTTGAGATCGAGCAGGATCTGCTCGAGAAATTTTTGCGGGATATCCTCGGTGCGCGCCAATTCGCCGATCGCCACGGGCTCGTCCTCGCCCCGGCGCGACAGGGCAATAAGGGCTCGGAAGGCGTAACGCGCCTTTTGCGAAATCATCTGCGGCAAGCTCCAGTGGATGCCCGCTCCTTACCGCGAAATCGGCTTGCGCACAACGCGCGGCCCCTCAGGCCAGAGGCGGGATGTCCCGGCGCAGCGCACCGGCTAGCATTGCGGCCTGCACCCGGATTTCCGGCACGGATTCGATTTCGAAGAATTGTCCGCGCGTCAGGGGCCCAACCGCGAACAGACGCCGGCTGGGCCGCCCATCCGCCGCGACCACGGCGCAGCCCGGCGTCACCTCGAGGCCGATGCGCAGCGGATCGGGCCGCGCCTTGCCCGATGCGACGAGGTTCTGGATCACCGGATTGGAGCTTTTCGCTATGTTGACGGCGACCCCGCCACAATCATAGACCCGCGCCACCTCCAGCTCCTCGGAAATGCCGAGGCCACGGCGGCGAACATGGGCGACCACCCCCTCTCCCTCACTGGCGGCATCGAGCCCGATCACCTCGCCGGCGATGAGCGTGATCTGGCTCGACGCGACCGCCGCCGTCAGCCGCTCATGCAGGGCGGGTGGCAGGCGATGGCGATGGATGTTCCAGATCGGGCGCACATAGCGCAGGAAACGCTCGCGCGTCGAGCGCGGCCAGCTTTGCCAGATCTTCTGGCTGAACGGGCGTAGCCCGTCGACCACCGACCGCCAGTCGCCGCCCTTTTCCACCGTCTCCTCCACGAGGCGGCGGAACCAGTCCACGAAGGCGGTCATGTCCGTTCCGAACGGAATATCGGCCGCGGCGATATCGAGGGGCACGACCGGCTTGTGCGCGCGCGGCAGGAGGCCGTGGCGCGAGACGACGATGATCGGCCCCTGATGACGGCGGCCGGCCAGCGTCAACCAGGCATCGACCATGCTCAGCCCCGACCCCAGCACCATGACGCGGGCATAGGGATCGAGCGGGGTATCGGCAAGGCTGCCGGCGCGAACCGAAAGGCCGTTGCCGCGCGCCTGCCGCTCCTCATGGCCGAGCGCGAGCACCGCCGCATGGCCGATGATCGAACTGCCATCGTCGAGCCTCACCTCCACACCCCGCGCGGTTTCCTCGACGGCTTCGCAATGCGCGTTGACGAGGTGCAGCCGCTGACGGTCGGCGCGCTGGTCGAGATCCTTGAGCAACTGACCGAGATAATGCCCATAGCGCGCCCGGGGCGGAAAGCTGTCGCGCGTGACCGAGGGATCGAGCGCGCTGAGCCAGCGGAAAAAATGCTCCGGGTCGTCGGGGAAGGCGCTCATGCCAGCGGCGGTGATGTTGAGGATGTGATCGGGATTGTCAGTGGAATAGGCCATGCCATGGCCGAGGCGATTGGATTTTTCGACGATGGTCACCCGCACATTCGCCGCCGGGTCGCGCAGCAGATGGGCCGCCAGCAGCACACCGCTGGCGCCGCCGCCGATGACGATCACCGACACAAAGCCATTGTCATCAAGGGTCATGACTGTTCTCCTCACTTGCCGATCACTCAATCCTGTTATACCCTATCTGATTAGTCTAGTATAAATCTTCCGCTGTGGATTTCGGCCTGCGCAGCCCGGGAAAATGGGGTATCGGGCGCCGCCGGGCGAAATTCGTTGCCATTGACCCCTGCCCCAGCCCGAGCGGGCTCTCCGATACGATCGATGTTGTCGCAAAAAGCCAAATATGCTCTTCGAGCCCTCGTCGCCCTTGCAAGGGCGCCGCAGGGAAAGCCGCTGGTCATCTCGGAGATCGCCCACAGCCAGCGTATCCCCAAGAAATTCCTCGAGCAGATTCTGCTCGGCCTCAAGCATCAGGGCATATTGGACAGCCGGCGCGGCAAGGGCGGCGGCTATGTATTGCTCAAACCCGCAGACCAGATTTCTTATGGCGAAGTCCTGCGCGCCATCGACGGGCCGCTGGCTCCCCTGCCCTGCCTTAGCGTCACCGCCTATCGCA
This sequence comes from Pelagibacterium lacus, assembly GCF_003345525.1. Classification (GTDB taxonomy): domain Bacteria; phylum Pseudomonadota; class Alphaproteobacteria; order Rhizobiales; family Devosiaceae; genus Pelagibacterium; species Pelagibacterium lacus. The sequence goes on along the minus strand of NZ_QQNH01000014.1, from coordinate 4,983 downwards.
AATGCGCCGATTGCATCGATGAGGCCAGTTGCGAGACGCGGCGGGTCTTTGCCGATGTCGCGGCCCAGACCCGCCTTCTGCTCGACACCCGGACCATTGCCGATGCCATAGCCGAACCCAAGTCGACGCCGCCCGTCGCGTAATCCGGGCTTGCCGCCGGGGGAGAAATCGGTTTTCCATCATGCCTCTTGAGGCGGCGAGGTGCCCATGAGCTTCGATCAGATCGGCATTCTGGGCCTTCTCGCCGCCATGATGGTCGGCTTCGCCACGGTGCGCCGCTTCGAGATCGTGGCCCTGGCAGGCCTCGCCCTGGGAGGGCTCCTGGGCCTTGTGCCAGCCGCCGACCTGTTTGCTGGATTTGCCAGTCCCAGCGTCATCACGGTCATCGAAATCCTGCTCATCGTCGACGTGCTGAAGCGCTCGGTCGTCCTCGACGCCCTCGCCGAACGGTTGGGCGGAGCGCTGTCGAGCGAGCGCGGCGTGATCCTCGGCCTCTGCGCCGTCGCCGCAATCATGTCATCGGTGATGAACAATATCGGCGCGCTCGCGCTGGTGCTGCCCCTGGCGATCAGCCTCGCCGAGCGCTACGGCATCGCCCCCGAACGGATGCTGATGCCCCTCTCCTTCGCGACGCTTCTGGGAGGATTGTGCTCGGTCATCGGCACCCCGGCCAATCTGCTCGGCGCGGCGGCCATCGAATCCGCGCTTGGCGACAGCTTCGGCTTTTTCGAGATCGCGCTGGTGGGCCTGCCCCTGACCCTGGCCGGCCTCGCCTATCTCTGGGTTGTGCTACCACGCCAGGCGCTGGGATCGCCCGCCGAGCCGGACGCAACGCCAGATTCGCGCAATTTCCTCACTGAAATCGAGCTTACCGCCTTCTCGCCTCTGGTCGGCGGCACGCGGGAAGCGGCCGCCGTACGCTTCGGCGTCACCATCCACAACGTGGTGCGGCGCGATGCCTTCCTGTTCGGCCGCGACAAGCCGCTCGAAGCCGGCGACATCGTGATCGTCGAAGGGGAGCGCGCCGCGATCACCGCACTCTCTGGACACGACGAGCAGCCTTTGGATCTGGTGGAAGCGGTGGTGATGCCCGAAAGCATCTATATCGGCTCCGCCGTTGACGACCTCGTGGCTTTTGCGCAAGCCGGCGTCTCGATCATTGAGCTCGGAATCACCCCGCGCCGGGTGGAGGGGCGCCTGGCCAACGTCAAGCTCTCGGTCGGCGACATCATCGTCATGCGCGGCGACAAGGCGAGGATTGCGCAGGAATGCGCCGAAAGCGGCCTGCTGCAACTGGCCCCGGCGCGCCGCGATCCCGCGCAACCCACCTATTTCCCGTTGATCGCGTTCGGCATGGGCATTGCCGCCTCGGCCTTTGCCGGCATCGATCCGGCCGTCGCGTTCGGACTGGTCGTGGTGGTCCTGGCCCTTACCGGTCATCTGTCGCTGCGGCAAGGTTTCGAGGGCCTCAACTGGTCCATCCTGATCATGCTCGGCGCGATGATCCCGCTCGGCCAGGCGGTTGCCGGCACAAGAGCAGCCGAGGCCCTGGCCACGACCATGACCGGCTTCATACCCGAGATGAACACCGTCGGCCTCACGGCAATCATGCTGGCTTTTTCGGTGCTGCTGACGCCCTTCGTCAACAACCCCACCACCGTCCTCGTGCTCGCGCCCATCGCCGTGGCGCTATCCGGCCAATACGGCCTGCCCGCAACCCCGGCCCTCGTCGCGGTGATCGTCGGCGCCTCGCTCGACTTTCTCACCCCCTTCGGCCACCATAACAATACGCTCGTCATGGGCATCGCCGGCTACCGCTTCGGCGACTACGCCCGGCTGGGCTGGCCCCTGGTCCTCATCTGCTCCCTCATCGCGATTTTCCTCATCCCGGCTCTGTTCTGAGGAGGTGGGTTACAGCAAGGCGATCCCTCACTCCGCCCGGACCGCCTCGACGTGGAAGCTTACTGTGACCCCATGGCCGACCAGTTCTTCTTCCACGTCCTCGTCCATGTTGCCGATCTCGTAGTCGAGGCGGTTGAGCGAGAGCGTGCCGTCGGCGACAGCGCTGTCGCCGTCGATGGCCAGAGTGAAGGGAAGTTCGACCTCGCGGGTGACGCCTTTGATCTCCAGCGTGCCCAAAGCCACATAGCTCCCGTCGCTCGCCTCCACCACTGCGCTGGAGGTGAACACCGCCTGCGGGAAGTTCGCCGTATAGAACCAGCTGCGGTTCTGGGAATCGCTGTCGCGGTCGGGCGAGCCCGATGCGAAGGAGGCGATATCGACAAGGACCTCGATCGTGGCCGAGGAGAGATCCGCCGGGTCGAGGACGATGCCGGTCTCGAAGCGCCTGAACTGGCCCCGGAATTCGCTTCCTGTCTGGGTGCCGGCAAAGCTCAGCGTGCTGGCCTCGGGGATCATGGTCCAGCTTGCGGCCTGTATCTCGGTCATCGCGCCGGCTAGTGCGGCGGCAAACGAAGCCAAGGGCGGAAATGCGAACAGTCATGGCGGGTAATCCATCAGGGTTTGGTTGATCCGAAGGGCAGCATGCGACGCAGGGTGGCGTCACGCAGAACGAAATGGCGCTTGAGCGCACCGGCGACATGCAGGGCGATAGCGGCCATGAACAGCTTGTTGAGCCAGCCATGCAGCGCCAGCGCCGCGTCCTGCACCTGCTCGCTGGGGCCGATCAGGGCCGGGATGGGCGAGACCCCGAAAAAGCTCATGGGCAGGCCGGATGCCGAGGCGCCGATCCATCCCACGATCGGGATGGCGATCATCAGGGTGTAGAGTGCGATATGGGTTCCATGCGCCATCCATATCTCCCAAGGCCTGGTGCCCTGGGTCAGCACGGGCGGCGCCGGCCGATAGATGCGCCAGCCAAGCCTGAGAATGGCCAAGACCATGAGCGAAAGGCCCGCCGCCTTGTGGAAATCGAACAGCCGATAGGTGCGCAGCGACGGGGGCTGGCTGGTCATGTAGAGCCCGAACCCGATCAGCGACAGGATGGCCAGCGCCATCAGCCAGTGCAGCGCCTTGGCCACCGGGTCATAGGTCTCCGGCGATGGTTTCCCGGCTCTGGCGATCGTCTGCGGCTCGGCACTCATGGGCAATCTGGCTTCACGTCAGGCAGGTATGGACGGGCGTTCTGGGGCGATGGCGGGGACTTTGCCATCATCGCCAATCCAGGGAAAGCCATATTATGACTTTTCTTGTCATAATAGACTTGCATAACATGACTTCAAGAGTCATAAATTCGCCCGCATCCGCTGTTCCGCGCCATTCTCCGTCCGTTCGCGGACCCGGATGCTTCATGCGTCGCGAGCGTCTTCGCGCGGCGCTTCGCAACCAGCAGGCAATGGGGGGCTCGCGAGGAGCGCCCGCAACACGAGAGAGACTTCAGATGACTTTGATTGCTTCATCCACGGCACGCCGTCTGCGCACGGCCGCCCTGGTCATCGCGGGCGCGGGATTGCTCGCGCCGGCGGCTTTCGCCCAGGAAGTGGCGGAATCGGGCTGGGCCTATACCGTCGAGAGGATCGCCACCGGCGTCAACAATGGCTACCAGCTCGCCTTCGACTCGGAAGGCCGTCAGGTCTATTTCGCCGATACGCGCTGGCGCAGCGAAGCGCGCGATGCCGACGGCAATGTGGCGGTGACCCAGCGCGCGACCGGCAAGGTGGTACAGTTCGACGCCGAGACCCGTGCGATCAGCGACATCTATTCCTATCTCGGCCTGTCGCGCAGCGACGGCAATGGCACGGAAGGCGATGCGTTCGACTGGACCGGCGTCGACGCCGAATCGCTTTCGTCCATGCGCAGCCATTTCTCGCCGTATGGCATCGCCGTCGACTATAATGGCGGCGACCCGCTGGTCATCACCACGACGGCGCGCGGCCGCGATGCCGAACTCGGCTATGGCGGCCATGTGGTGGTGTTCAACCCCGCCCAGGGCGATCCGACCGATGCCGACCGCATTTGGCAGCTCGAAGACGGCTCGCCGGTCTTTGACGGCGTGCGTCGCGTCGCGGTCAACACCGAGACCCACAAGGCGTTCGTGACCAATTTCGCCGACGCGCGCGGCGACAAGACCCGTCCCGGCTTCGTCGTAGTCATCGACCTGCCCACCAGGACCGTCGAAGCCCGCGTCGCCATCCCCGAAGGCGGCGCCATCGGCCTTGCCGTCGATGAGGAGCGCAACCTCGTCTATGTCGGCTCGCTCGTGGGCGAGAATTTGTACGTGATCGACGCCGGCGCACTCGACACCAGCGCTCCGGCCGACCTCGAACTCAACGCCGATGCGGTGACCCTGCTCCCGGCCTCGGTTCCGGAGAATGCGCGCCCGACCTACAGCCCCGAGCTGCAGCGTCTCTATATCTCCTCCTATGCCAGTCCCGAGGGCACCATCACCGTCGTCGACGCCGACACGGACAGCGCCTCCTATGGCGAAGTGATCGACACCATCGCCACCGGTCCGACCAATTCCGTTGCCGTCGATGGCGAGCGCGGCCTGCTCTACTCGGCCAATCTGGGCGACCGCGAGGTCGTGGTCTATGACGCCGAGAGCTTCGAGGAACTGCACCGCCTGCCCACTACGGGCAATGCGCTCAACGTCGGCATCGATCCGGCGACCGGCGACGCCTGGGTCTCGAACTTCTCGCAGGCCAGCGTCACCGATGTGTTCACGCTCACCTATGTCGGCGAGTAAGATCTAGCAAAGCGGAAGCCGGGTCCGCCCGGCTTCCGCCCATTCGCTACCGCTCCGGCCCCGCTGGCATCCCGCCGACGGTGCCGTTTTTCCATGTCTAGAGCATTTCCTGTTCTGATTGAATCAGAACAGGAGCTCTAAGTCTTTGATTTGTCGCGTTTCCGAACCGCAAAGTGGTGTCCACTTTTGCTGGAAACGCTCTAGGTTCAATCGACATTCAGGATTCAATTCTGTCGGGGAGTGTGATTCATGGGTTTCCAGATTCAATGATCTGGAGG
>NZ_QQNH01000013.1 GCF_003345525.1 Pelagibacterium lacus | reverse complement strand
ATAGGTGGACGACTTTTAAGCCGCCCGCAGCAGGACAATCCAGCCGCTACCGTGGACTAATTTTGCACCGCCGTTCTCAATCATCCCGAAGCTTCACCGCCGCCGCCATCGCAAACCTCCAACCGTTTGCGATGGTGAATCACGACAAACTCAAGCCAGAAACCCCTCGTGAGTCAGATTCCACAGGTTTTGGTATAACATCAGAAATGGGCCGTTCATTGCGCTTGATGACTGCTGTGAGATAATAGACGTCATCGCCTTGAAAATTTTGGCAACTGGGGCTCATTCCGGTGGCGATGCCATTGTCGGGACAGTCTATTTGCGGGGTTCAATTATATGAAGTTGGCGGTCGTTCTAAGTTCAGCAGGCCCGGAGCTCAAAGCACTTGTTCGCGCTCTAACACTTCGCGGGAAGAACATTGGAGTTCAAGTTGGCTTTACACAGGCCAAGCAGCTTAAGCCTATCGGGCTCGCTGACGCGTTGAATGCGGCTCTGGACGAGGGGGTCGATGCCATCGCATTCCAGGCGTTGGATCATCCAGCCGTTCGCGACGTCGTGCTGAAAGCGTTGAGCAAAGATGTGCGCGTTGTCGCTTTGCTGTCGCCGCTGGATGGGCTGGAAGGCTCTCACTATGTCGGGTTGAACAATCGATCCGCCGGCCGGACCGCCGGAGCGCTGATGAGCAGCATCGTGCGAGAGCAAGGCACTGCAGCGGTAATGTGGAGCGGGTACTTGTTCCGAGCTCACGAACTGCGTGAGAGCGCGTTTAGGAGCGTGATGCGTTCCGCAGGGGGACGCTTTTTTCTGTCAAATATCATCGGCTATGATGATGAAAAGAGAAACTACAAACAGGTTCTCAAGTTTCTCGATGAGTTTTCCGATCTGATTGGAATTTATAGCGTCGGAGGTGGACATGTCGGCATCGTTAATGCTCTCGCCGAGCGGGGGCTCAGCAAAAAAGTCAAGCTCATAGTTCATAACCTTACCCCGGACACACGTAGACTGCTTCTGAGCGATGAAGTCGACTTCGTTCTGCATCCGGATATGGAAAAGGTTGCCGAAAAGACGCTTGAGGTTGTGACGTCAGCAAATGCGACGTCATCTCAAAATTATATTCCGATCGAAATTATTACCAAGGAAAATATAGAGGATCGGGGCCTGACCCCTGATTATTTTGAATTCCCGTGAAAAACCGCCCATTTAGAGCCGGATCGAAAAGTAGTTGAGTGATATCAAAGGGTTGTGATTCAACCGTCTTTGTCGAGAAGATGGAGGATCCAATGCCCTGGGATGATACCACTCGCCGGCAGCATAACCGGGACCATTTGCGTTATCCAACAGATTTGTCGGATCGGGAGTGGGCGGTTTTGGCGCCGCTGATCCCACCGGCCAAGTCCGGCGGGCGGCCTTGTACGGCCAACATGAGAGAAGTGATGAACGCGATCCTTTATATCGCGGGCAGCGGCTGTCAGTGGCGGGCACTGCCCAAGGACTTTCCCCCGGCGTCCACCGTGCGCGGCTATTTCTATTGCTGGTGCGATACCGGTCTTTTCCAGACCATCAACCACATCCTTGTCGCAGCCACGCGAGAACTGGAAGGACGTGAGGCCTCTCCAACAGCCGGTGTTATCGATAGCTAGTCGGTTAAAACCACGGAAAGCGGGGGGATTTCCGGCTATGACGCGGGCAAGAAGATCAAAGGACGCAAGCGCCATATCATCACCGACACGCTTGGCCTGATGCTGTTCGCACTGGTTCATAGCGCTGACATCCAGGACCGGGACGGTGCGCCCGATCTCCTCAAGGCCATCCGGCACCGCTTCCCCTGGCTGCGCCATGTCTTTGCCGATGGCGGCTACGCAGGCGACAAGCTCCGTTCCGCTTTGGCAGGGTGCGTGAATGGAGCGTTCAAATCATCCGGCGCTCCGATGCAGCCAAGGGCTTCCACGTACTCCCACGCCGATGGGTCGTGGAACGCACGTTCGGATGGTTCGGACGATGCCAAAGGCTGGCAAAGGACTGGGAGAAATCCATCGAAAGCGCAACCGCATGGGTCACTATCGCCAGCATCAGGGTTACGACACGCAGGCTTGCAAACGACTGTGCCATCTCATGAACTTTTGAATCCGGCTCTGAGTGGTTACGCGATAACGGTTATCCAGCGCTCCGCCGCTTCGCTAACTCCAATTCCAGCACAGCGCTGATTTAAGCACGCTCTTCGTTCGGTGCGATTACGCAATATATCGCGCACTCCCGAGCGGAGTGGGCGATTCGCGCCATCCTGGTTGTTCAGGGCTGTCGCGCGGCTGACAAAAATTCAAGATATTGGTCAGCAGACGACAGGCTCATTTCGAGTTTATGCAGACCGGTTCTGGCCGGCAGGACTCACGCGCGCTTGGCTCGCTAATCCCAAACGCATTCCAAATGCCACCCATCCGTACCGTCCGAGTCACAGACGCGGAGGTGACGCTACCGCGCTCTCTATGACGATGTAATCACATCATATACGAGGCTCGAAAGCCAAGGTCAGCCATTTTTAGCTGTTCATACCCTAAAGAAGGCGGGGCAAAAATATTCCAAAACTCTGTTCTTAGAACAATTTTAATATTTAAAATCAATGATATAAAGCTGGCGCCGGTGCACGATCGTTCAGTTATGCAATAAAACATCAATTTGAACCGAACTATTGATCGATAGAAGAAAGTGTCCTATTGATGATGTGCTGCATCAGCATTTTGAGCGTCATTTGAGCTGGCCGCCTCAATGCTGCTCGCCGGCCTCGACGGGGTCGGCTGGCCGCCATGGCGGGCGGTGGCGTAAATCGCGAAGCTGGGAGTAGGAAGTGATGACAAACAGAAACGAGGCGCGCGACTTTGAGGTCGGTGGCGCTCAGCCCGCTCTTGGGCCGGAAGCTCTCGGGCTTGTGCTCAGTAAGATAAATGGCTGGATCGATCGCCATCTTGACGCAGGCGGGAGCTGGAAGGAGGGCGGTGATCTCAGCGCTTACTTCGCACCAATTCTCTTTTGCCTTCAAGTTGGGCGGCGTCAGGATGCCCGGCGTATGCTTGCCCATGTTGAGAAGAACTTGGCCGATCCCGAGGAAGTGTTGCGGCAGGCGGCTTACCGGGATGGAATGGTGTCCTATGTCCCGTCGTGGGTCCTGTTTGGCGCATATGATGCGGAATGCTATGATCTGGCTGCCAGATTGGCGGGATTTGTCGAAAGCTTTCAGGCACCCGGCGGGGGCTTTTTCGGGTCGCGTGACGAGAGAGACGCCCGCGCGGGACAGATTGATTTCGATGCAACAACAATGAGCGTCATCGGTCTGGGGCGCAGCGGCCGCGCGGACTCGGCGGGCCGGGGCGCAGAATTTCTGTTAAAGCTCCTTGCCGCCCAACCCGATCCAGAAAGGGTGATCCTCACCGAGTGGCAGGAGGGTAAAGGCCTTGTACCTGTGGAATCGGTACGCAATCCGGTCTCTGTAGTGGATCATGGTCAAACCTCCCAAAAATATTTTAAGGTCGGATTGATCGTAACTGCGCTTGCCCATGCCTACGGAGCCACTGGCGAAAGGCGGTTCCTGGACGCTGCGATTGCAACTTACGATCAGTCTGTGTCCCGCGCGTCCCAGCTCTGGGATAACACCGCGGCCCACAAGATGTGCTGGGCCAGCACGACGCTATTTGCCGTCACTGGCGAGCCGAGATTTGCTCAGCATTCGTGGCGCTACGCAAGCCATCTGGTGACCAACCAGAACGACGACGGAACGTTCCACTATCCCGAAATCTGGCCCGAATTCCCCCCTCAACGTTGGGAAATGATCCCGAACATGATGTGCCAATTTGGCCTTTGGTTGGCACGAACGGCGCAAACGCCCAATCCGGCTTCAGCCGCGCTTTTGTCATAGCATTTTTTTGAACGGAGATAAGAGTTGAAGATCGATCGTACGACGATGGAGCTTGCAAGGTTCGCCGCTGGAACACGCTTCATCGATATTCCCGATGATGTCCTTGAATTTGCCAAGAGTCTGCTTTTGAAAACGCTGGCAGGAATGCTGGTGGGATCTGATCACGAAGCGTCCCGCAAATTTGCCGCAATTGTTCGCAACCGCAAATTGCCGACCGACGCAACCGTGCTGGGGGCAAATTTCAAGACCTCTCTTTGGGAAGCGGTCTTGCTCAATGCGTTTTCGGCGCACGCCTCCGAACTGGAGGACGATAAATTCGATCGCAATGGTGGCGGTGTCAGCTGGGACATAACCGTGATACCCGCGCTCGTTTCCTTGGCTGAAGTGCATAGGGTGTCGGGTCGTCAACTGCTGGAGTCGATTGCGGTTGGGCTCGAAGTTCACGCCCGAACCAATATTTACAGTGCGCAGCATCTCGCCCTTCATTGCCTGCCCGGTGCTGTCGGACCGGCTGTTGCTGTCGCGCATTTGCTCAAGCTTAATGCGGACCAAATTGCCAACGCCATGGGATTGGCGATGTCCGCACCCGCTAACTGGGAAGGCAATTTCGGAACCGACGCTCACTTTTATGAGTCGGCCGTGCAGTCGATGCAGGGTCTGATCGCGGGTGAGATGGCACGCGAGGGTATGACTGGGGCCGGTCAGTTGACGGCCTATCTGACCGACATCGTTGGCGAGGGCAAGATCGATGACAATCTTATCCTGCGCGACCTGGGCAAGGTCTGGGAGATGAAAAACATCTGGGTCAAGAAATACCCAGTATGCTTTGCAAACCACCGATACATAGATCTGTTGCTGGGGCTGCAAAAAGAGCACGACTTCCACGTGAACGACGTCGATGTACTTGAGCTGCACACCAGCCCTGCCGAGGATTTTTGCAATCGGCCTGAACCGACCGATGTCGGTGGAATGCAGTTCAGCTTCCAGCATGCGCTCGGCGTGGCACTGGTGGATAGGGATGTGAATTTCATCCATCTCGAGCCGGAAGTTTTGCGGAGCGAAAAATACCAGCTTGCACGCAAAAAGGTGAAGATCGTTCAACACAATGATCGCTCGCACATCGTTAATGTCGATCCAGCCGAAATCGTCGTGAAGTTAAAAGACGGGCGAACCTTCCAAGGCAAGCGCCAATGGCCTGTCGGGGCACCTGAAGAACCACTCACATCAGGTCAAGTGCACGACCTGTTCCGCAAATTTGCACGCAATGTGCTCGTGGAAAGCAAGGTCGAATGGACCATCGATTACGTTGCCGATCTTGAGCAGAAAACCGACATTCATGACCTGCTTTCAGAACTCAAGAACAAATTCTGAGACAGGGGCGATGCCATGGAGCACCAAGTTATGCGCTTAAAAAACAAGACTGCAGTTGTCACCGGCGGTGCCAGCGGAATCGGGCGCGCCAGTGCCATTCGCCTTTCCGCCGAAGGCGCCAAAATCCTCGTCGCCGACATCTCCGAACGCGCTGGAATGTCCGTTGCCGAGGAGATTAGGGATGCCGGACATCAAGCCACGTTTCTAAAGGTGGATATGGCCAAGGAAGACGAAATTTCGGCGATGATCGATAAGGCCGTTTCGCTTTACGGCAGCTGCGACATCCTGTTCAACAATGCCGGTGTCGCCGGTGAGTCGTTGGAAAATACCACGCCGGAAAGTCTGCGCCGCGTTATCGATATCAATCTAAACGGGCCGTTTTTTGCGTGTATGTACGCCATACCGGTAATGAAGAAGCAGGGTGGCGGCGTCATTATCAACACCGGAAGCATCGGCGGTATCAAATCGAGCGGTCGCAGCCCGGCTTATGCCGCGTCCAAAGGTGGTCTGCTTCTGGCCACCCGTACGTTTGCTCGGATCGCCGGAGGCGACAATATTCGCGTTAATGCGGTCTGTCCGGGATCCGTCGATACCGAACAAACGATCGAACATATGGGCAATCCCTCAAGCCCTGAAGGGTTCGAGGCTGCTCAGGCCCGTCGCCTCAGCAGGATCCCGTTGGGCCGCGCCGCAACAGCTGACGATATCGCAAAAGCCGTCGTGTTCCTTGCCAGCGACGAGGCTGCCTATATCACCGGCGAGTCGCTGGTCGTCGATGGGGGTGTGTTGGCCTGATCTAAATCAGGCCAATGACCCGACAGCCTGGCAGAGGAGTTCGTATGCCAAAATTCTGTGCAAACCTGACAATGCTTTTTAATGAAGTGCCGTTTCCCGAGCGGTTTGCCCGCGCGGCCGCTTCCGGATTTGAAGGCGTAGAGTTTCTTTTTCCCTATGAATTCGAAGCTGATGCCCTGAAGGATGAACTGCGAACCCATGGGCTGACCCAGGTCCTGCACAATTTGCCCGCGGGTAATTGGCAGGCGGGGGAACGTGGAAATGCGATTTTCCCCGACAGGACCGAAGAATTTAGGCAGGGCGTAGATAAGGCGATCCGGTACGCGACTACTTTGGAGTGCGACAAGGTCAATTGTCTCGCAGGGATAATGCCAGCCGATGCCGATCCGGACCTTGTTCGCTCGACATTCGTTGAAAATCTGCGCTTTGCCGCACAGCGACTGGGAGAGCACGGCATCAGGTTGCTCATCGAACCGCTCAACCGCTTCGATGTACCAGGGTTTTACCTCAACACCGTCGATCAGGCTGTCGATATCATAAATGAGACGGGAAGCGACAACATTGCCGTTCAGTTCGACCTCTATCATCAGCAGCGCACGCGTGGAGAACTGATCGGTACGTTTCAGACCCACGCAAAGCATATCGGGCACGTTCAGCTTGCCGACAATCCTGGACGTCACGAACCCGGGACAGGTGAGATCAACTTCCCATTCATCTTCCGAACGCTCGATGCGGCCGGCTATGACGGGTGGATCGGGTGCGAATACGCCCCGCTCGGTGGCACCGAAGATGGTTTGGGCTGGATGCAAAACACGTAGGAGATCAAAAAATGGAAAAGATCGGCTTGATCGGACTTGGGGTCATGGGTGCCCCAATGTGTCTTAATCTCCTCGCGGATGGCTACAGCGTTTCGAGCGTCATCCATCGAACGGCGCCAGCCAAGGAGCTGCTCGACGCTGGCCTGGATATCCTCGGTAGTCCGGCCGAAGTTGCCGCAAAATCCGACGTTATTATCCTGATGTTGCCCGAGACCGCGCATGTCGAACGCGTGCTTTTCGGACCGAAAGGTGTCGCCGAAAACCTCAAGGCCGGCGCCCTTGTAATTGATATGAGTTCTATTTCTTTCATTGAAACCAAAGATTTTGCCAAGCGGATCAGGGAGAGCGGTGCAGCATACCTCGACGCCCCGGTGTCTGGCGGTCAGATCGGCGCGATCAATCGCTCGTTGACGATAATGGTTGGTGGTGCCTCGGAGGACTTTGAACGGGCAAAGCCAATTTTCTCCGCACTTGGAAAAAACATCACTTTGATAGGCGATTGCGGTGCCGGACAGGTGGCCAAAGTTGCAAATCAGATCGTTGTAGCGCTCAATATCGAGGCCGTGGCCGAAGCTTTGGTCTTTGCGTCCAAGGCGGGGGTCGATCCGGCCCGGGTCCGCGACGCCCTGATGGGTGGATTTGCGTCATCGCGCATACTTGAGGTGCATGGCGAAAGGATGCTCAAAAGAACTTTCGATCCAGGTTTCCGCATATCTCTTCATCAGAAAGATCTGGACCTGGCTCTTGAAAACGCCAAGGCACTAAAGCTGTCCCTTCCGGCTACCGCGATGGTGCAGGAGTTGTTTAACTCGTGCGCCGCCAATGGCGACGGTGAAAAGGATCACTCGACCCTGGTGACAGCAATCGAACGCATGGCTGCCCATAAGCTGGGCTAGCGTCATCGCGCGACGGAAAACTGGAACGGACAACTTGCTATGCCACTTCAGCCAATTGCCGTTATTGTTGGTGCGACGTCCAAATGGCAGCATGCCGATGGCAGCGACACGTTGCCATTGGAAGTCCGTTGGGGCGTGGGCGGAGCCATTGCCCAGCGGTTTGCCAAAAGCGGATTTCAGATCGTTGTGACGACGCGCCGCGCCCAAAACGCAGCAGAGCTTTGTGCAGCGGTAACAGATATGGGCGGCTCATGCCGGGTCGTTGAAATGGACCTAGGATCCGAGGACTCGGTGGCCGCGGCCTTCAATTCCATTCGAGAACAAGAGGGCGAGCCGGATGCGTTGATTTACAATGCCGGCCACGTCGCGGCCCGCCACTTGCCGGCCGGACAGGAACTTCTCGAATATGTTTCGATAAGCGATTTTGACGTTGCACAAACCGTGAGCTGCCGGGGCCCGTTTCTTGTCGTCAATCAAGTCCTGCCAGGCATGCGAAAGCGGGGCAGCGGGGCGATATTTTTTACAAACAACGCCAGTTGCTTGCGGGGGCGCAAGCGACGTTTCGGTGAATCGCTTTATTATCCGAGAACCCAGCTTCGGGCTTTGGCTCAGGTTCTGACGGACGAATACACCGAGCATGGCATCCACGTCGCAAACGTCATTGTCGACGGCCAAATCGACTCACCTGGTACACGGGCTTTAAGCTCCGGTGAAGACAAGGGGGCAAATCTCGTCAGCCCTGCCGCCGTGGCGGATGGATTCCACTATCTGTACCATCAGGATCCTTCCTGCTGGACGCACGAGATTCAGTTCACGCCCAAGGGATCAAGTGTCAGCAACGAACAATTCTGACCCGGGTCCATACAGGTCAGACGACCGCATTTTTCAAAAGGCGACGATATATTTGGTGCGAAGACCTCACCCGCCAATCACCAATTGCAACGTGCCGTTTAGTTAACCCGCCAGCGGCACCCAAGCGTACCGGTGTTACAACGAAAAGAGCCATCTTCCATGACCAAATTGTTGCGCCAAAATGTCAACCTGATTGATGGAAATTGGGCGCCGGCCGCGTCCGGCGAAACGATCGATGTGATCAATCCGGCTGATGGCAGCATCGTCGGCCGGGTACCGAAAAGCGGAACGGACGAAACCCGCCAGGCAATAGAGGCGGCCGCAAAGGCGTTTGAAACGTTTCGCCATACCTCGGCCCAAGAGCGGGCCGACATGCTTATGGCATTGTACGATGCAATTCGCGCCAATGTGGATGAACTTGCTCACATTCTTACGAGCGAGCAGGGCAAACCGATTTCAGAGGCCCGAGGCGAAATTGGTCTGTCCGCTGCCTATATCCGCTGGTTTGCCGAGGAAGCGCGCCGGGTTTATGGCGATATCGTTCCTTCCCCTTTCAAACATCGCAAGCTGCTGGTGAATAAAGAGCCGATAGGCGTGTGTGCAGCGATAACGCCCTGGAATTTCCCTTCGTCCATGCTGTCGCGCAAGGTCGGGCCGGCGATCGCCGCAGGATGCGCCGTCGTAATCAAACCCGCGTCGCAGACACCGTTTTCGGGTTTGGCCTGGGGCGTACTTGCGGAGAAGGCTGGGATTCCCGAGGGTGTCGTAAATGTTGTCACCGGCTCGGCCAGAGAAATTGGACGTGAGCTGACGGCCAATCCCAAAGTGCGCAAAATCACGTTCACCGGCTCGACCGAGGTGGGCAAGACGTTGATGGCCCAGTCGGCAATGACGGTCAAAAAGGTTTCAATGGAGCTGGGCGGCAATGCGCCCTTTATCGTGTTTGCCGACGCCGATATCGACAAAGCGGTAGAGGCTGCGGTTGTCGCCAAGTACCGCAATTCTGGCCAGACATGCGTATGCACAAACCGGTTCTTTGTGGAGGACGGTATCTACGACCAGTTGGTTGACAAGCTGGCCCAGAGAACGCGTGCATTGAAGGTGGGACCGGGTATCGAGGCCGGTGTTGAGTTGGGGCCGTTGATCGACCTCGATGCAGTGGAAAAAATCGAATCGCTGATTGCCGACGCGCTCGACCGAGGCGCGAGTCTTGTGGCCGGAGGCGGGCGGCACGCATCCGGTGGCACCTTTTTTGAGCCTACGGTTCTTTCCGGCGTCACGACAGAGATGAAAATCTCCAGGGAAGAGATTTTTGGACCGGTTTCGGCCGTTCACCGCTTTTCGGGTGAAGACAAAGTCGTGCGTATGGCCAATGACACCCCTTACGGATTGGCGGCGTATTTCTTCACGCGCGATCTCGGCCGTGCCTTCAGGGTTGCCGATGCCCTGAACTTTGGCATGGTCGGCGTGAATGAGGGCTTTATAACCACGGAAGTCGCGCCATTTGGCGGTGTCAAGGAAAGTGGCGTGGGCAGTGAAGGTGGTCGTCAGGGCATCGAGGAATATCTGGTCACCAAATACGTTTCCCTCGGCGGGTTGGGATAGGGCGACGGGTCGAGCATTTTTCGACCCAAGATGCGCGCGGCACTTTCGGGGGCGCTAGATATTTTCGGGCGTATAGATATCGAACGGAATGTTGATGTTTATCGGCGCCTCGTCTGGCGCCTTCATGATCCTGCACAAGGCATTAACGGCATTGTCGGCGAGCCTTTGTATCGGCGTGTCGATCACAATATCCACATAGCCATCCATTAAAGCACTCCGGGTCGTTGCCGTTAAATCATGGCATACAACCGACAAGTCGCCAGGCGAGAGGTTGTCACGAAGGGCGCGGATGGCCCCATCGTGCCCGCGCCCGACAATGTAGTATCCGACCGTTCCCGAGCGCTCCTGAATGATCTGAGAGGTGATCTCAAAAGCTTCTTCGTCGCTTTGATAGGAGTGTGTGCCGGCGATTCTCAAATTAGGAGCGTGCTGTCGTAGATAGCTCGTAAAGCCGCTTTCACAATCTTCCATTTCGAGATTGTGATAGCCATCGACGTGCAGACCGTCGATAAGTATCTCAACTGAGCCGGTTTTCGAGACGCACCGCTTCATCGCCCATCCCGCGGTTCGGCCTGCCTGACGATCGGCAGCGCCGACATGGCCAGCGGTCGGCGCCTGGGTCAGAGTTGATTGTATTGAAATTACCGGGACCGAGGCGTCTCGCATTCTGCGTATTTCGTCCGCGACCACAGGATGATCGATCGTAGCCACCAAACCGATGGCGTCGGCATTTTCCTCAGCCTCGCGCAATTGATCGACAATGGCCTTGGCTTGAAATTCTTCCACAAAAAGCGCTTGCGCGGTCCCATTGATATCGGGCCGTGCCTCCACGGCGTCAATCAGCGCCTGAGCGAGACTATTCAAATAGGGTGTTTGACCCAGCATCACGAAAGCGAACGCTCGTTCCGGCGAAAATTCGGCCAGCCGACGCTTGAGGAGGGGCTTGGCGAAGTAATTGAGTTTTTCCGCAGCCTCGTTCACCTGCCGTACCGCTTTCTGAGAAACCGGACGGCGTTCATTGAGAACGCGATCTACGGTGGCGGTGCTGACCCCCGCCTTTTCGGCAATATCTGCAATTGTGGGGCGACGAGGCACGGGATGGTCAACTCCATGATGTGAATGTCAAAAGTGCTTACGCTTTATGTACGCCGTGGTGCAACCGCGCGCAATTCTCTCATTGCCTTACAATGCATCCTCTAAGATTGAATTGCATCATGATATCAACATGCGAGCCGGAAATTTATCACAAATTCCGGAGCTTCTACGGGGCATTTTCATATCCTGACGCCGAAGCCGCACGGAGTCGACAAAAAATAGATATATATTACAGTTAGATAAGGCAGAATAGTTTTGAAAATGCAATAAAACATCATTATTTGCCTGTATTCTTGCATAAGTCAATTCGTTGATATAATGATGATGAAGGGTATCATGGGTGGCTTCTAGAAGAGCACCGCATTGGTGCTCACTGCTTTGTATGGCATTCCGGATCACGAGCTGAATCGTGTCTGGACGTCAAAAAATTGCGAAGCTGCTTAACAAGTTAGGAGGAGCAGAGAATGAAGAACTTATTTGCGAGTTTTGCTTTTGCGACGGCTCTGGTCGCAAGCGGAGGCGCTGGTGCGCAGGATTTTCCAAGCAAGCCCATCGAAATTTCCGTCTGGGCGTCCGCAGGTGGTGGAACCGACGGAACGAACCGGTTGCTAGCCCAGGCTATGCAAGAAGAGCTCGGAATGCGTATCAATGTCGTCAACCGCACCGGCGGTGGCGGCGGGGTTGCCATGTCCCATGTCTGGAATCAGCCTCATGACGGATATAGCTGGCTTGGTGCCTCGGAAGGCATGCAGCTCGTCAAGGCAATGGAATATTTCGACAAGGGGACCAGCGACTGGCGTTGGTATATGATTATCGGGGGCACGCCCGGCGTAATTTCCGTGCCGCAGGATTCTCCCTACCAAACGCTTGAAGATCTGCTTCAGGCAGCACGAGACGAGCCGGGCAGCGTGACCGTCGGGCACTGTCCGCTGGGCTGTGTCTGGCATATGCGTGCCCTTGCGCTGGGATTGGCCACTGACGCCGATTTCACCTATGTGCCCTATGATGGGACCGCTCCTGCCCATGTTGCTGCATTGAGCCGTGAAGTCGACGCGGTCGTTTCGGGTGTTGGTGAGCAGGCTGAATATCTTCGCGCCGGAACTTTGCGTCCGCTGGCAATGATCGAGCACGACGATTACGTGCTTGACGACCTGGATCCCATTCCGGCAGCGGGCAAAGAATATCCCGGTATCGATGATATTCCTGCCAGCATGTGGCTGGGTATGGCTATCCCGAAGGACACCGATCCGGCAATTGTCGCGATCATCGACGAGGCATTCGAGGTTGCTGTACAAAGCGAAGCCATCAAGGCATTTGCCGACGAGCGTCGTATGATCGTTTCCGGTATGTATGGCGAAGAAGCCGAGGCAAGACTCCAGATTATGGAAAGCGCGTTGGCCGCGAAGCTCTATGAGCTCTCCATGATCGACAAGTCCCCTGAAGAACTCGGGATTCCGAGCGTGGAATAAGGTAGAGTCAGGTGGCGGGGCTTTGCCTTGCCACCTGTCCCCTCCGCTGAGTTTAGGGAGAAGAGAATGCTGCCGCATCGCGCCAGACGAAAGATGGATATCGTCGTTTCCTTTGCGATGATTTGTTTTGGTATCGTTGTATTGATCGCCGCCAGCCAAATGCCTTGGGCGCCACGAAGCGCGAGCGGAGCCGTCCAATGGTACCTGTCGCCGGGATTGTATCCCGCAACGCTTGGCTTTTTTCTCGTTGTATTCAGCAGCTTTGTGCTTTGGAACGCAGTCAGGGAAGTCGGGATCGGCGATATAGGAACAATGTTCCGTGGCTGGATGCGTAATTTGCCGACGAACCATCCGGTGCATCGCGTCGTCATTGCTATGCTTCTCGTGGGACTTTACATATTCGTCGGTATTGGCCTCGCTGAGTTTTGGATTGTCAGCGCAGTTTTCCTTTTCGTTTTCATAGCACTGTTCTGGTTCCCCGAACCTGGGATGAAATTGGCGCACAGGGTGCCGATATCACTCGCCATTTCCGTGCTTATTCCGCTGGCCGTGGCCTTTGTATTCGAAACCTATTTCTACGTCCCTATGCCGTAGACGCAGAGTCAGAGCGAACAAATGTTTCAATCCTTTCTGAGCCAAATAATTGAGCTTGCAACGCCCCTGAACCTTGGCGTTTTGGTGGGCTCGACCTTCATAGGGATCGTTTTTGGTGTTCTTCCCGGCTTGACCGCGACACTTGCCGTAGCGCTTTTGAGCACATTGACCTTCGGCCTGAACGTCGAGTTGGCGCTGATGGCGATCATCGCTGTCTATGTGGGCGCGATCTACGCCCCATCGCATTCTTCGATTTTGCTGGGTATACCCGGCTCGGCCGCCGGCGCGGCAACCGCGATCGATGGGTATCCGCTGGCCAAGAAAGGGTTGGGCGGGCAAGCGATTGCCACCAGCACCATTGCGAGCGTCATCGGCACGATCTTCGGCCTTCTGGCACTCGTCGCCGTTTCGCCCCTGCTGGTCTCGCTGGCGCTAAATGTCACCTCTGTCGAGTTTTTTCTGATTGCATTATTTGGTGTGCTGATCTGCGGATCGCTCACCTCACCCGATCTTCCCATCAAGGGTTGGATCGCAGGGGTGATCGGTTTGTTGATCGCCGCGATCGGCATCGAGCCGATCCTTGGCTACCAGCGCTTCACATTCGGAAATCCTGCCCTGGCCGGAGGTATCGAAATCGTGCCGGTCATTCTTGGCGGATTTGCGCTGCCTCAAATCTTTCGCGTCTTGCGCAACGAGCATCTGAAAGAAAGCGTGGTCACCAGAATCGGCAATCTGATGCCCAATTGGCGGGCGCTTTGGCAAGCCAAGTTCGGCGTATTGCGGTCTGGATTTTTGGGCGTCGGTATCGGAGCGATTCCCGGCGTTGGCGAAGATATCGCCGCCTGGGCATCTTACGACGTTGCACGAAAATTTGACCGCGATCCGGACAGCTTCGGAACGGGAAATATCAACGGTGTCATAAACCCAGAGACCGCCAACAATGCGGCGATTGGTGGCAGTATCATTCCCGTGCTGACATTGGGCGTGCCAGGCTCTCCGGCAGCGGCGGTTCTGCTTGGAGCACTGAACATCCATGGCATCCGGCCAGGACCCATGCTGCCACATGAGTTTCCCAATTTCATTCCCCAGGTCGCAGCGATGCTCTTTTGGTCGTCGCTTTCGATTCTGGTGCTTGGACTGGCAATGGCCAGACTTTCGGTGCAGGTCCTGAGGCTTCCCTCTTCCGTGCTTATGCCTATTGTCGCATTCCTAGCGGTTGTCGGGTCCTATTCGCTTGGGCTCAACATGTTCAACATCTACATGATGTTTCTTTTCGGCGTGGGCGTGTACCTGATGGAAGAGCTGGGATATCCGGTAACGCCCGTGGTAATCGGACTTATTCTGGGCAGTATGGCGGATGTAAGCCTGCGCAGAGGTCTGTTGGCTGCAAACGGCAGCCTGGAGCCATTTTATACGCGGCCAATCGCGCTGATCCTGATTGCTCTGATCGTTATTTCCCTTAGCTTCCAGAGCAAATTCATCAGGAAGGTGCTGTCGGGTTTCGCCAAAGACAAAGCAGCGTGAATCACCGCAATTAAGAGTCAGCCCCAAGCCGGTGGCACCATAATCGTAAATTTTAGGTCTATTGAACTCTGCAAAAGCGACGGGAGCCATAACCGTGTTTGGGGCTGATCGAAGGTTTTTGATTTCGCTGTTTGATGCTGCGGTCAAGGCGGCCGATCCAGAGGCGGCCATAGCGGCTTACCTGCCCGAAGCGCCAAAAGGACGGACCGTCGTCGTCGGTGCCGGAAAAGCTGCGAGCAAAATGGCCCTGGCCTTCGAAAAGCTGTGGGACAAGCCATTGGAGGGGGTCGTTGTCGACCGCCACGGAATGTCCGCGGAAACGCGGAAAGTCAAAGTCATCCAGGCGTCTCATCCCGTGCCGGACGAGGCAGGCATAGCCGCGAGCGCCGCCCTATTTGAAGCCCTGGAGGGGCTCACCGAAGACGATTTGGTTGTCGCCTTGATTTCAGGGGGCGCGTCATCGCTCTTACCTTGCCCGGCCGGGAACCTGTCTCTTGCAGACGAAATTGCGGTCAACCGGGCCCTGCTTGCATCGGGCGCGCCGATAACGGCGATGAATGTCGTCAGAAAGCATATTTCCGACATCAAGGGCGGAAAGCTGGCTTTGGCGGCCTCGCCAGCACCAGTCGTTAGCCTCATTGTGTCCGACGTTGTTGAGGACGATCCCGCGATCATCGGGTCTGGCCCCACTGTTCCAAGCCATGGGTCTGCGCGCGACGCACTCGCTATCGTTGATGACTACGATTTGAAATTGCCTGCCAGCGTGATCGAGCATTTGACCAAGGAAAATGCCGAACGGGGTCCGACTGATCCGGTGTTTTCCAATCATGCGGCCCTCGTCATTGCATCCGCTCGTGTTTCTCTCGAGGCAGCCGCAAATGTTGCGCAAGCGCAAGGGATCAAACCCGTCATCCTCTCGGACTCGATTGAGGGAGAAGCCAGAGAGGTCGGAAAGGTTTTCGCAGCTTTGGCTGGTGAAATATCCCGTTGGAATCGGCCTTTCGAAAGACCGGTTGTACTTTTGTCAGGCGGAGAAACCACGGTCACGATAGGCGATAGCAAGTGCGGTAAAGGGGGGCGGAATTCCGAGTTTCTGCTGTCGTTCGCCTGTGGAATCGAAAACTGCCAAAACATAGCGGCCCTTGCCGCGGATACCGACGGGATCGATGGATCCGAGACCAATGCCGGTGCATTTGCGGATGGTGAAACGATGGCTCGCATTCGCAAAGCCGGGGGGAACGGGGAGGCATTTCTCGCCAACCATGATTCCTGGTCGGCCTTCAGCCTTATTGGCGATCTGTTCGAACCGGGAGCAACCGGCACCAACGTCAATGATTTTCGCGCAATCCTAGTTCGTTAGCGCCAATCGATCGCTGGGCAAGATCACTGCATGGTAAGCGTGTGAATCTTTTGCCCCTACTTAAGTGATGCCACGCGCATGGTGTCGTCGGCCGCCGATAGCGGCCATGAGGTGGGCAAATAAAGTGTGTGACGCGCCGACCCCGCCTTATTTCGTGATATAAAGACCTCATTATTTGGCGAATCTTGCGTTTTTTTTCCTATGGATGATGCCAAACAGCACTTTTGGAGACTGGAATTTTCCGACGGTCTGGAATGTTAGATCCAAAATAGTTATTATTATACAATATGATGCAGGATTTGCAGTTTTTGCTGCGCTGAGATTGCAATAAAACATCATGATAATTGACATTGGTTGACATCAGTTGGCCATTGATATGTAATGTGATGAAGATCGTCATATCACTGTGCGGCGCCAGCCTCTGCGCCGACAATTCCATTTTAAGGAGGAAACTTTAGTGACATCTCAGGCTTCCGAAATGCTTCAGCGCAGCAAGCAGTCTTCGGCATCTGGCCGACTTGAAGGAAAGGTAGCCTTCATTACCGGCGCCGCATCAGGTATCGGTCGCGCTGCAGCGCAGCTTTTTGCCGCCGAAGGCGCTAAAGTGGCCGTTGTCGATCTTTTGGAAGATGCGGGCAGGGCGGTTGTGGATGAGATCAACGCCAATGGCGGTTCCGCAATCACCATCGCCGCTGACATTACAGATCCCGACCGCGTTGAGTTTGCCGTCAACCAGACTATGGAAAAGTTTGGCAAGCTTAACATCGTTTACAACAATGCCGGTGGTTCAACGATCCGTGACGACACCGCTGTAGACGTTCCGCTCGACGAATTCTGGCGGGCGATAAAGCTCGATCTGTTCGGCTGCTTTCTCGGTTGCCGTTTCGGCATTCCGGCAATCATCGCGTCCGGCGGAGGGGCGGTGGTCAATACGACGTCCAATGTGGCGCTGATGGGCTTTCCGGGTCGCGACGGCTACACAGCGGCAAAAGGCGGCGTGGCTGCCATAACACGCTCTCTGGCCGTGGCTTATGCCAAACAGGGAGTCAGGGTGAACGCCGTGGCTCCTGCGACAACCAGAACTGAGCGCGCAATGAAAATGATGGCAGCCGATGGCGTGGTTGGCGAGGTTACTGCGCGCCAGCTATTGGGCATTGGTGAGCCCATCGATATTGCAGAGGCCGCTCTGTACTTGGCTTCAGACGCGTCGCGCATGACCACTGGGTCTATTCTTTTGGCAGATAGCGGCACCACCATCTCCTGAGGATTGAAGGCCGGATCGGACCGCCATGGAGGGAATCCTATGCCTGGGGAGGGGGGTGCCTTATTGCCCCGCTTGCCGGGCGCGGTTCTGCATCAGCGTTCAAGCGCAGAGGCGATTTAATGACATTCCCGATTGAAAATTTCGCTGCCAGTTTGGCAAATGCCTGGAAAACGCAAACAACCATCGCGCTGAGCGAGCCCTTGCCGTCCAGACAAATCGCATATGCGGTTCAGGATCGTTTTTTTGAGCTTTCAGGTGAGAAAAGTATCGGATGGAAGGTTGGCGCAGCAGCGCGTACCATTCAAATCGAACACGGTCATGACGGTCCAATTCCGGGTCGCATGCCCGCCGCTCATTTTTACCGGTCTCCGGCGAAAATTCACTACGAGGCGTTGCCGGGATCGCAGGCCGAGTGCGAATTTGCATTTCGTGTGACAAGACAATTTACGGCCAATAGGACGTATGGCCAAGACGAGATCGCCTCGTCATTGGTGCTTCTTCCTGCAATCGAAATCGCTCAGTTCCGAACTCACACGTGGGGCGATCGGGTACGCGGCACATATGATGAGATTGCCGACAATGGCGGAGCAGCAGGCTTTGTCGCTGGTCCTGAAATACACGACTGGCGCACCATAGATCTCGCGCAGGTTAAAATCAATTCATCAATTGATGGTGGAAAGCCAACGTCCCAGAATACCGGTGACAGATGGAGACATCCCCTAGACGTCGCCATTGGAATGATAAACGAGATCTGTGCTCGGGGCTATGATTTGGGCGAGGGGCAATATTTGAGTACAGGATCGAGTACAGTTCCGCAAAAACTAGCGTCTGGAAATCATCTCATCGCAAATTTCGGCGTATTGGGAACCGTCGAACTTGAAATGCTATAAGATCCCCGTCCATTGCCGCTATTTGACGAGCACGGCTCGTTTTCATCGTGCTTTTCATGTCGGGTGGCGATGGCATTGCAGGTCTTGCCGCACAGCTCGCTTACGGAAACGTCTGCTCCTGACTACATCACGGCTCCGATCTGCCAGGGCGTAAATTCGCTGTCGCCATAGCCGAGATCTTCCGATTTCGTGCGCTTGCCCGAGGCGACGGCGAGAATTTCCCGAAAAATCTCAGCGCCCTTATCCTCAAGGCTCACCCCTTCGAGGATGTCGCCACCATTGATATCCATGTCCTCGGTCATGCGGAGTTTGTCGTAAGCTTGATCGAGGGAACGGGCTTGCAGCCGAAGGCCGAGCCGCGGCCGGTGGTGAAGCATAGCATGTTCGCTCCGCCCGCGACCTGTCCGGTGGCCGAGACGGGATCGAAGCCCGGCGTATCCATGAACACAAAGCCACGTTCGCGCACAGGTTCGGCCTTGGCCGCAGCGGCGAAAGATTTTTCGAGGATGGTCGTCAGCCCGCCCGCCTTGTTGCCAGGGGAGGGATTGTTGTTCATCTCGCCGCCATTACGGGCGCAACAGGTCGGCGACCGACCAGATGAACGATGAAAGTGCTTGCTGGTTCACCGATGAAATACCCCCAAAAGCCATCGGGAATAGACCGCACTGGGTGACATTTGACAACCTCTTGAGGTTACCGTGGTGTTATAAGCGGAGGTGGCAGCACTCCTTGTCCTGAGAAAGCAGGTGGCCGGCGGTGCTCGGTAATACCAAGACTCTCTGATTAGAACCCATGCGCCCAGTGGCGCAATCCGATGGACATGATGCGCCATGGCTGATCGATGAGGCGGTTCCAGGCATGGCAGCAGTGGTCGACGACGTTGTCGTAGGACGAGAAGATGCGGTTCGAGAGCCAATTCTCGCGCAAGAACTGCCACACGTTTTCGACAGGGTTAAGCTCAGGGCACTTGGGCGGCAGCGGCAGCAATGTGATGTTGTCGGGGATGGTGAGCTTTCCCGACAGGTGCCATCCGGCCTGGTCAAGCATAAGCACGGCATGAGCGCCGGGCGCGACCTGACTGCTGATTTCGGCCAGGTGCATATCCATGGCCTCGCTATTGCAGCGGGGCATGACCAGCGCGGCACCCTTTCCTTCTGCGGGACAGATCGCGCCAAAGATCCAGGCCGACGCCCGGCGCAGATCCCGTGGCGCGACAGGTCTTGTGCCTCGCTTGGCCCAGCGACGGGTGATCTGCGTCTTCTGGCCGATCCGGGCTTCGTCTTGCCACCACAGCTCTATCCGGGTGCCTTTCGGCAGGCTTCTTCGGATTTGCGCCAGACGCGCGGGGAAGTTATTTTAAAAATGGCGATGTCTTCAGGGCGCTGCCCTCGATGACGCGGTCGGGCCGAGAGCTTGCGATAGCCCATGGTGCGCAGTTCATGCCCCAGAGCCTGCTTGCTGATCGACACCTTGAACTCGTCCCACAGCCATTGGACGAGATCTATGATCCGCCAGCGCACCACGCCATGAACTGCGGGAATGGGGCCAGCTTCGATGGCGTCCGCCAGCGCGCGCCGGTGGGTGTCGTTGAGGATCGTGTCGGGGCCCGGGGCCTTTCGCGTAGCCAGACCATCGGGACCGTCTGCATTGAAGCGCAGTACCCAGTCCCTCACGATCTGCAGCGTCACCCCGCCGGTCAGGGCTGCTGCGCTGCGGCTGCCACCGTCCAGGATCATCGCTATCGCCAGAAGGCGGCGGACTTGCGCTGCATCCTTGCTCATTCGCGCAAAAGCACGGACCTGCACAGAACTGAAATCATCCCGAAGCTTCACCGCCGCCGCCATCGCAAACCTCCAACCGTTTGCGATGGTGAATCACGACAAACTCAAGCCAGAAACCCCTCGTGAGTCAGATTCCACAGGTTTTGGTATGATTGCATGAACCCGTGGCGACCTGGTGGCGACCCAGCATAAATAACGGCCTCTACGCTAAATGTGCCGCTCCAATAAATCATTGATTATATTGAAAGAAAATTGGCGCGCCCGAAAGGATTCGAACCTCTGACCCCCAGATTCGTAGTCTGGTGCTCTATCCAGCTGAGCTACGGGCGCGCAGTGCCGTTTCGGTGGCGAAAAAGGGGTGATCCCCAGCGGCAGGCGCAACGCTTATACCGGCTTGCACGCCAATGCAAGGGCAAGAACGGCAAAGTTTTCGACCATTTTTCCAAACGCCCCGCTCTGCCTTGGCCCTGGCTGCAAGTCACTCCGCCTAGCCCGCTCCGGGCAGGGGCAGGGTGATCGCGAACACCGTGCCCGTCTCGCCCTCGCGCAGCGCGATGGCGCCGCCATTGGCTTCCACCAGTTCGCGGGCGATGGGCAGGCCCAGCCCCGTGCCCCCGGCCTTGGCCGAGCCCTCGAAGGCGATAAAGAGGTTTTCGCGGGCGCGCGGGGGCAGGCCGGGGCCGTTGTCGCCGACCAGCAGCGTCACCATGCCCTCGCCCGCATCCGCCCGATAGCGCACCTCCGGGCCGGCGATGGCCGGGCCGGCCGCTTCCAGCGCCTCGCGGGCATTGTTGAACAGATTGACCAGCACCCGCGCCAGATGGTCCGGGTCGACGCTGACCACAAGGTCGTCCGGCACCTGGTTGGCAAAGGCGATGGTCGTGTGCCCGACCAGCCCGGCCCCCACAGCCGCCTCCATGCCCAGCGCGCGCAAATCGACCGGCTGGGGGCGGGGCGGGCTGGTCTGCTGCCGGCCATAGTCGAGCACCGTCTGGGCGAAGGCGATGGCCTTGTCCAGCGTCGTCACCAGGCGCGGCGCCAGCTTCTGCACCTGGGGGTCGTCGAGATTGGCCACCTGGTCCGACAGCAATTGCGCCGAGGTCAGCATGTTGCGCAGATCGTGGTTGATCTTGGAGACTGCGAGGCCCAGATCGGCCAGGTGCCGGCGCTGGCGCAGCATGGCGAACAGCTCGGCCTGGGTTTCGGCCACCGTGCGCTCGAGCACGCCGAGCTCGTCGCGCCGCCCCGGCTCGGGCACAAGGATCAGCGTGCCGTTTTCCGGGCTCTGCCGGAAGGCCAGCATCGAGGCGGTCAGCCGCTTGATCGGCCCGATGAGCAGGCTCTCGGCCAGGACGTAGATCACCATGGCGGTGACCGCCGCGATGACGATCGACACCATGACGATATTGCGCGCATAGGTAATGAGATCGGCCCGCAAGGGGCTTTCCGGCATCAGCACCTCGACCACCGAATCCCCCGCTCCCGGGGGCGAGCCGACGATGCGCAGCGTGCGCTGCCCGCCGAACACCAGCGTGTCGAGCGCGGCGCCGATCAGCGCCAGGGGGTTGGGGTCGCGCAGGTCGGCGAGATGGGAGGTCTCGGGCATGCTGACCGCCTGCAGCGCGATGAGATCGGTCTGCCCCTCGCGGCGATAGACGATGGCGATGGCCCCGGCCGCCTCGAGCAGCGGATCGGTGATCTCGGCCGGCAGGTCCATGACGTCGGGCACCGCGTCGAACACCCGCACCGCCACCCCGCCCACCCGCAGCCGATCCTCCAGCCACCCGGCGCGGTAATTGGCCAGCGAGGGGAGGAAGACGGCGATCTCAATGAGCAGGATGACCAGCGCGATGGCGGTGATCAGCTTGACCGAGAGCCCGGCCCACGGTCCGGGCACTTTGGCAACGTCCTGCTTCATAAGCCCGAATCTACAGCCCGATTTTGCCTATGGCAACAAGCGCTTAACCGCGGCACGCCAGCCGGGCCCGCGTTCCCTGCCATGGCGGCGCCGATATTCGCGCGCCAATTGCGCGATCGCCTGGGAAAAGGAGGGATGCGGCGCGATGGCCGATCCCAGCGTCTCGGGGGTGAGTTTGAGCGCAATGGCCAGCCCGAACAGCGGCGCCAGCTCTCCCACTTCGGGGCCCACCATGCCCGCCCCGACAATCCGCCCGTCGCCGCGTGTGATCAGCTTGATGTGCCCATGCGGTTCGGCCCGGGCCCGGGCTGCGTCGGTGGCGGCAAAGCCGGTCCGCGTCACGATGGCGTCGCCCTTGAAGGCTTTTAGGGCCTCCTGTTCGGAAAGCCCGATCTCGATCAGCGCCGGGCGCGTCTGCACCATTCTGGGCACCGGCGCGTCCGGCCCGTCGCGGCGCAGCAATGCGGCGACGGCGCGCTCGGCTCCGTGGCGCGCCGCGGCCTCGCCCCGCACCCCCGCCGCCTCGCCGGCCATGGCGATGCGCGGATGGCTGGTGCGCCCGTCGGGGCGCAGCACCGGCCGCCCGTCCTCCAGGCGCAGCCGGAGGCGGTCCAGCCCCAGCCCGTCGAGGGCAGGGCGGCGCCCGGTGGCGAAGACGATATGGCTCACCGCGATCCGCTCCTCCTCGGGACCGGATTTGAGCGCCACTTCGAGACCCTCGTCGTGCTGCTCGAGGGAGACGATCCCGGTATTGGCGCGGATATCCATGCCCTCGGCCCGCAGCCGGCGCAGCACCGCCTCGGCCAGTTCGGGGTCGTGGTCGCCCAGGGGCTCGAGCATGTCGACCACCGTCACCGCCGCCCCGAGCCGCAAATGGGCCTGGGCCAGCGCCAGCCCGGTCGCTCCGCCGCCCACCACCAGCAGATGGCCGGGGCGACGGGTGATCTCGATCAGCGTCTCGGGGGTGAAATAGTCGATGGCGTCGAGGCCGGGAATATCGGGCACCAGCGGACGCGATCCCGTGGCGATGAGAATGTTCTGCGCCCGCAGCGTGCGCTCGCCCACCGCAAGGGTCATGGGGCCGGTGAAGCGGGCCGTGCCGGCGATCACCTCGATCCCCGCCGCTTCCAGCCGCTCGCGGGCGATGTCGGGGGAGGCCGCCTCGACCACCTGGCGGATGCGCGCATTGACCCGGGCGAAATTGACCTTGGGGTCGGCGGCGGCCAGCCCCAGGGCGCCGGCCTCGCGCATCTGGTGCGCCCGTTCGGCGGTGGCGGCCAGCGCCTGGGCCGGCAGCGTGCCCCAATTATGGGCGACCCCGCCCAGTTCCCCCGCTTCGATCAGCGCCACCCGCGCGCCGAGTTCCACGCCGCGTTCGGCGGCGGCCAGCCCGGCCGGCCCGGCGCCGATGACCACGAGATCGATCCTGTGCTGTTCGGCCATTGCCGCCACCCCGCGCAAGTTTGTCGTCCGCTTTACCGGCTTTCACGCCGGCCAGAAAGAGCATCGGGACAATTTGCCCCGCCGTCGCGGCCCAAGGGGGGCGGATCGGGCGATGTGCGGGGCAGGGGGCGGGGTCCGGGACGCCCGCACATCGACGCGGAATCCTCGTCCCGGCGAATTGACTTGCCCGCGCCTTTTCCCTATAAGCCGCCCAACCTTTGCCATGGCAGCGGATCTGCGTCCTATGCCAAGATTGCAAGTCCAATTTACGAGCCATAGTGCACAACCAGAGGATCGCGCGGACCAGCGCGCGGTAAGAACCCATGAAGCGTACATTTCAGCCGAGCAATCTCGTGCGCGCCCGCCGTCACGGCTTCCGTGCCCGCATGGCGACCGTGAGCGGCCGCAAGATCATCAATCGCCGCCGCACCAAGGGCCGCAAGCAGCTGTCGGCATAACGCACGAGCCAATCGTTGCCATGCCGGAAGCGCCGGCATTGCCGATGCGCCGTCTCAAGAAGCGGGCACAGTTTTTGAGGGCCGCGCGGGGCACGAGAGTGGCCAGGCGCGGCTTTGTGTTGCAGGCGGTGGCGGTCGCCGATCCGGCCCCGGGGGTAGGATACACCGTCACCAAGAAGGTGGGCAACGCGCCCCAGCGCAACCGCATCAAGCGGCGCCTGCGCGAAGCGGTGCGGGCCTGTGCGGGTGGATTTTCCGGCAACCATGATTATGTGTTGATCGGACGGCGCGAGAGTCTCGAGCAACCCTTCGAGGCGCTGACCGGGGATCTGGCCAAGGCCCTCGGACGCATCCACGGCCAGCCAGGCGGGCAGGGGAAGCAACCCGCAAGGCAAAGGCAGGCGGCGCTGCGTCGCAGCGGCGACGATGTTTAGGACCAGAGCTTTCCCCAGCGGACACCGGAACTCATGAACGAAAACAACCGAAATATGATCCTGGCCGTCGTCCTGAGCATGATCGTGCTCTTCGGGTGGCAGTTTTTCATCGCCGGGCCGCAGCTCGAACAGGCCCAGCGCCAGGCCGAACTGACCGCCACCCAGGAGCAGGTCGCCCAGGAGAGCGCCGACCTCGTCGCGCCGGCCGGCGATGCGGCAGC
Source organism: Pelagibacterium lacus (assembly GCF_003345525.1). Lineage (GTDB taxonomy): Bacteria > Pseudomonadota > Alphaproteobacteria > Rhizobiales > Devosiaceae > Pelagibacterium > Pelagibacterium lacus. The sequence goes on along the minus strand of NZ_QQNH01000013.1, from coordinate 49,856 downwards.
TCCGGCCGTGCCGGGCGATGCGGTGGTTTTCGAAACCCGCGACCAGGCGCTGGGCGCCTCGGGCCGCGTCGCCATCGCCACCGATTCGCTCTCGGGCTCCATCAGCCTCACCGGGGCGCGCATCGATGACCTGCACCTCACCCGTTACACCGAGACCCCCGACCCCAGCAGCCCCACCATCACCCTGCTGTCCCCGGCCGGAACCTTGCAGCCCTATTATATCGAGCATGGCTGGGTGGCCGCCGCCGGGTCCGATCTGGCCCTGCCCAATCCGCAGACCGTGTGGGAGATCGAAAGCGGGGAAACCCTCACCGCCGCCACGCCCGTGACCCTTGTGTGGGACAATGGCGCCGGCCTCACCTTCCGCCGCACCATCAGCGTCGACAACAATTACATGTTCGCCGTCGAGCAGTCGGTGGACAATGCCGGCGCGGGCGATGTGGCGCTCTATCCCTATTCTCGGGTCAGCCGGCTCTACACCCCGCAGACGCAGAATTTCTTCATCCTGCACGAGGGCCCGGTCGGCGTCCTGGGCGAGAACAACCTCGTCGAGCACTCCTATGGCGATTTGCAGGAAGAGGGCCAGCTCGATTTCGTCTCCACCGGTGGCTGGCTGGGCTTCACCGACAAATACTGGGCCACGGCCATCATCCCGCCGCAGGACGAAGTGGTCAATGCCCGCTATTTCTTCGGCACCGGCTCGCCCAGCGGCCAGGACTACCGCGCCAATTTCGTGGCGCAGACCCCGGTCGTCGTGCCGGGCGGCGGCTCGGCCACCCATGAAAGCCTCGCCTTTGCCGGGGCCAAGGTGGAAGCGATCATCGATTCCTACGAGCAGGCCTATTCCATCGACCGGTTCGAGCTGATGATCGACTGGGGCTGGTTCCACTTCATCACCAAGCCCATGTTCTACCTCATCCGGCTGCTCTACGAGTTCCTGGGCAATTTCGGGCTCGCCATCCTGGCGGTCACCGTCATCGTCAAGGCGCTGTTCTTCCCGCTGGCCAACAAGAGCTATGCCTCCATGGCCAATATGCGGCGCGTGCAGCCCAAGATGAAGGAGATCCAGGAAAAGCATAAGGATGACCGCGCCGCCCAGCAGCAGGCGATGATGGAGCTCTACAAGACCGAGAAGATCAATCCGATCTCGGGCTGTTGGCCCATCCTGATCCAGATTCCGGTGTTCTTCGCGCTCTACAAGGTGCTGTTCGTCACCATCGAAATGCGCCACGCGCCGTTCTTTGGCTGGATTCAGGACCTTGCCGCCCCCGATCCCTTGCACATCTTCAACCTGTTCGGCCTTCTGCCCTATGATCCGAGCGCCGTGCCGGTCATCGGCTCCTTCCTCGCCATCGGCATCTGGCCGGTGATCATGGGCATCACCATGTGGGTGCAGATGCGCCTCAACCCGCCGCCGGCCGACCCCACCCAGGCGATGATCTTCAACTGGATGCCGGTCATCTTCACCTTCATGCTGGCCGGTTTCCCCGCGGGTCTTGTCATCTACTGGGCCTGGAACAACTTCCTCTCGGTGGTGCAGCAATGGGTGATCATGAAGCGCCACGGCGTCGAGGTGAACCTGTTCGGCAACATCAAGAATTCGTTCAAGCGCAAGCCCAAGGCCGCTGAGTAAGACTGTTTGAGAAGCGAGGGGCCGGGAAACCGGCCCTTCGCCCGTCCGGACCCGCCCTCATGACCGATCTGCCCGATTTCGCCGAAACCGTCCGCCTGCTGTTCGCCCGTCCCTGGGTGTTCCTCAAGGGCTGCGTGCGCGTGTCCGATCTGCCCCTCGACGATGTGGTGGAGATCGCCTTTGCCGGGCGCTCCAATGTGGGCAAGTCCTCGCTGATCAATGCCCTTGTCGGGCAGTCGGGGCTGGCCCGCACCTCCAACACCCCCGGCCGCACCCAGGAGCTCAACCTGTTCGCGCCCGAGGCCGGCGGCATCCGCATCGTCGACATGCCCGGCTACGGCTTTGCCAAGGCGCCCAAGCCGGCGGTGGAGAAGTGGAACCGGCTCATCCACCAATTCCTGCGCGGCCGCCCCAATCTGCGCCGCGTCTATGTGCTGGTCGATGCCCGCCACGGCCCCAAGCCCAATGACGCGACGGTGATGAACGAGCTCGACCGCGCCGCCGTCTCCTATCAGGTTGTGCTGACCAAGGCCGACAAGCTGATCGAGAAGGACCTGGCCGGCGTCGTCGCGGCGACGGCGAAATTCATCGCCAAGCGCCCTGCCGCCCATCCCGAGATCATCCTGACCTCGTCGGAAAAAGGCCACGGCATCGACGCCCTCCGCACCGAAATCGCCCGCCTGCGCGACGGGCTTTGATCCCGACTCCCTACGCCCCCTCCGCGATCGCCATCAGGAACACCGCGCCATAGCGCTCCAGCTTGGTATCCCCCACGCCCGGCAATTCCCGCAGCGCGGCGAGGGTTTGCGGGCGCGCCGTCGCCATGGCCCGCAGGGTGGTGTCCTGGAACACCACATAGGGCGGCACCCCCTGTTCGGCGGCGATGGCCCGCCGCCGGGCTCTGAGCTTGTCGAACAGCGCCTGCGCCTGCGGCGTCAGCTCCGGGCCGGCCAGGGCGCGATTGGTGTCGCGGGCCCGGCGCGTCCGGTCGCGCCGCAGGGTCACCGGGCGCTCGCCGCGGAACACGGCCCGCGCGCCCGGGTCGAGATAGAGCGCGCCATGGGCCTCATGGTTCACATGCACCAGCCCGGTGGCCGTCAATTGCCGCACCACGCTGCGCCAGGTCTTGGCTTCGATATCGCGCCCCACCCCGAACACCGGCAATTGGTCGTGGCGGAATTTCTCCACCTTCTCGGTGGCCTTGCCCATGACCACGTCGATCACATGCGCCGCCCCGAAGCGCTGCCCCGTGCGGTAGATGGCCGACATGATCTTGTTGGCCGCCTCCGTCCCGTCCCAGGTGTCGACCGGGTTGAGGCAGGTGTCGCAATTGCCGCAGCCGCCCGCATGGGCCTCGCCGAAATGGGCCAGCACCGCCTGCCGCCGGCAGCCCGCCGTCTCGCACACCCCCAGCAGCGCGTTGAGCTTGGCGTTTTCCAGCCGCTTGATCTCCTCGGGCGCATTGCCCTCGGCGATCATCCGCCAGCGCTGGCTCACATCGGCCAGCCCGTAGCACATCCAGGCGTCCGAGGGCTGCCCGTCGCGCCCGGCCCGCCCGGTTTCCTGATAATAGGCCTCAATCGAGGAGGGCAGGTCCATATGCGCCACATAGCGCACATCGGGCTTGTCGATGCCCATGCCGAACGCCACCGTGGCGACGAGGCACACCGCATCGGCCTTGAGGAAGGCGTCCTGATTGGCCGCTCGCACCCGCGCGTCGAGCCCGGCGTGATAGGGGAGGGCGGGGATGCCCTTGTCGTTGAGGAATTCCGCCACCGCCTCCACCTTGGCGCGCGACAGGCAATAGACGATGCCGCTCACCCCCTCATGGCCCTTGAGGAAATCGAGCAATTGCGCCCGCGCATTGGCCCGCTCGACGATGGTGTAGGAGATGTTGGGCCGGTCGAAGCTCGACAGGAAGGTGCGCGCCGCGTCCAGCCCCAGCCGCTCGATGATGTCGGCCCGGGTCGTGGGATCGGCCGTCGCCGTCAGCGCGATGCGCGGCACATGCGGAAACACCTCGCGCAGCCGGATCAGGTCGCGATATTCGGGCCGGAAATCATGCCCCCACTGGCTGACGCAATGGGCCTCGTCAATGGCGAACAGCGCGATGTCGATGCTGGCCAGCAGCTCCATGAATCCCGGCGCCGACAGCCGCTCGGGCGCCACATAGAGCAAATCCAGCTCGCCATCGCGCAGCGCCTGCCGCACGGCGCGGTTCTCCTCGGCCGAGAGGGCCGAATTGAGCGCCGCCGCCCGCACCCCCGCCTGGCGCAGCGCTTCCACCTGGTCGCGCATCAGGGCGATGAGGGGGGAGATCACCACCCCCACCCCGTCGCGGCAGATGGCGGGGATCTGGTAGCACAGCGATTTCCCCGCCCCGGTGGGAAACAGCACCACCGCATCCCCGCCGCCGATCACATGCTCGACCACCTCTTCCTGCTGCCCGCGAAAGCTGTCGAGTCCGAACACCGAGCGCAGCACCGAAAGCCCGTCATTGGGGCGGGGGGCGGAGAAAAGGGTGGGGGCGCTGATGGGCATGCAGGGGTCCTTGGCGGGCCGTGGCCCCGAATCGCCCCATATTGCCCCGGCCCCATGCCCCGGTTCAACCCGCGCGGGCGAGGGGAGGCGCAAGGCCCCGCCATCCGTGGCAGAGGGTCGCAACCCATGCGCCGATTAGACCTCCCTTAACCATCCTGCGGTTAGCTGGCGGCAACACGGGCGGGGGATTTCGGGCATCGGCCCCCGCTGGCCAGAGGGGACACGCCATGACCACGCCAATCCATCCCGATCTCCAGTCCCGGCTCGATTTCATCGGGCTCGACGAGAGCTCGCGCGCCCGCCTCAAGCTGATCGAGACGGCGGTCGACACCCATCTCCCCCGGGCGCTCGACAGGCTTTACGACAAGATCGCCCAAGTGCCCGAGGTGTCGCGCTTCTTTTCCGGCCGCGACCAGATGGCGCGCGCCCATTCCAGCCAGGTCGGCCATTGGCGCGAGATCGCCCGCGGACGCTTCGACAATGACTATCTCGCCTCCAGCACCCGGATCGGCAATCGCCACGCCCTGATCGGGCTGGAGCCGCGCTGGTATATCGGCGGCTATGGCATCGTCATCGAGACCCTCGTCCGGGGCGTCGTCCACGACTACATGGCCGAAGAGCTCAAATCCATGCGCAAGCTGCGCCCCGACGCGGTGATGGAAAAGGTCGACATCATGGCCGCCGCCGTGGCCGAGATGATCCGCGCCATCATGCTCGATATCGATATCGCGGTCTCCATCTATTACGACCGGCTCACCGAGGAGGCGCGCGAGACCGAGCAGCGCAATGCCGCCCGCATCCAGCGCACCGTCGATCTCACCGGCGAGGCCCTGCGCTCCTATGCCGATGGCGATCTCGACGCGCGCATCACCGCCGAGTTCGAGCCCGAATTCAGCCAGATCAAGGATGATATCAACGCGGTCGGCGAGCGCTTCGGCGCCATTGTCGGGCAGTTGCGCCAGACTTCGAGCGCCCTGCGCACCGCGACCTCGGAAATCCTCACCGGCGCCAGCGACCTCGCCGACCGCACCACGCGCCAGGCGGCGACCATCGAGCAGACCTCGGCCGCCATGGAAAATCTGGCCCGGACCGTGGCCGGCAATGCCCGCGACGCCGAGCAGGCCAGCGCCAAGGCTCAGGCCGCCGCCCGCGCCGCCGAGGACAGCGGGCGCATCATGGATCAGACCACCGCCGCCATGGAGCGCATCACCGCCTCCTCGTCCAAGGTGTCCGACATTATCGGATTGATCGATTCCGTGGCCTTCCAGACCAATCTCCTGGCGCTCAACGCCTCGGTGGAGGCGGCCCGGGCCGGCGAGGCCGGCAAGGGGTTCGCGGTGGTGGCGGTGGAAGTCCGCCGCCTCGCCCAGTCCGCCGCCCAGGCGTCGAGCGAAGTGAAGGGCCTCATCGACCAGTCCGGCCGGGAGGTGGCGGCCGGCGCGCTTCTGGTGTCCGATGCCTCGGCCCGGCTGGCCGGGCTTCTCGACGCGGTGCGCGAGAATGCGACGCTTCTGGAGACCATCGCCTCGGGCAGCCGCACCCAGGCGGAGTCCATCGAGGAGGTCAATGCCGGGGTGCGTCTGATGGACCAGATGACCCAGCACAACGCCGCCCTGGTCGAGGAGACCAACGCCGCCATCGCCCAGACCGAGGCCCAGGCCGTCGAGCTCGACACCATCGTCGACGTCTTCGCCACCGCCACCCCCCGCAAAACCCCCCGCGCCGCCTGACCCGCAGTCTCAGCGCCCCCCTCATCCGTCTCGAACCTCGCGGTCCGATCCACCTTCTCCCACCAGGGGAGAAGGCGAACCCAGAGGCCGCGCCGATCTTTCCTTCTCCCCTGGTGGGAGAAGGTGGCCGCGAAGCGGTCGGATGAGGGGGGCGCGGCGCTTCCTCGCCCACCCCCGCCCGCGAGACCCCCCTTCCCATGTTCGAAAAGTCCAATTTATTGTCAGCATAGTCTATTGTTGAACTGTGTGGGTGTACGCCACGCTTGACGAACGGCAGGCGGCCTGGTTCCGGTCGGGGCAGGCGGCCGCAAGGGGAGGACATTCGTGTTTCAGGATCATTCGCCACTGGGGCGAAGCGTTTATGCGCTGGCCAGGGGGCTGGCGCTGCTGGGCGGCGTCGCCATGGTGGTCGTCGTCGCCATGGTGACCATATCCATCGTCGGCCGCGCCCTCATATGGGCCGGGCTCCGTCCCATACTGGGCGATTATGAAATGGCCTCCATGGGCATCGCCTTCGCCGTCTTCACCTTCCTGCCCTGGGCCCATCTCGAACGCGGCCACGCCATCGTGACCCTGTTCACCGACCAGTTCGGCCCGCGCATCAACGCCTGGCTGCTGGTCGTCACCGACACCATGATGCTGGTCACCGCCGCCTTCATCGCCTGGCGGCTCTATTTCGGCATGCTCGACAAATTCGCCTATCGCGAGACCACGCAATTGCTGCGCATTCCCCTCGGCTGGGGGTATACGGCGGGCTTTGTCTGCACCTTGGTCTTCGTCATCGCCGCGCTCTACGTTCTCGGCCGCTCGATCACCAATGCGCTGACCGGCCGCTCCGAGCCCAAGCACCTGGGAGCCGAGCTATGAGCAATGTGCTTTTGGGGCTCCTTTCCTTCCCGGTCATGCTGGCGCTGATCTTCCTGCGCGTACCCATCGGCATCGCCATGCTGGCCACGGGCGTGTTCGGCTCGTTCCTCATCACCGGCAGCTTCAACCCGATCCTCGCCCAGTTCAAGAACCTCACCTATTCCACCTTCGCCTCCCATTCGCTTTCCATCGTGCCGCTGTTCCTGCTGATGGGGGCCTTCGCCACCCTTTCGGGCATGTCCACCAAGCTGTTCGACGCCGCCGCCTCCTGGCTCGGGCACAAGAAGGGCGGGGTGGCCATGGCCGCCATCGGCGCCAGCGCCGGCTTCGGCGCCATTTGCGGCTCTTCGCTGGCCACCGCCGCCACCATGGGCAAGGTGGCGCTGCCCGAACTGCGCAAATACGGCTACTCCGGCGCGCTTTCCACCGGCACTGTCGCCGCCGGCGGCACGCTGGGCATCCTCATCCCGCCCTCGATCATCCTCGTCATCTTCGCCGTGCAGACCGAGCAGAACATCGCGCGGCTGTTCATGGCCGCCTTCCTGCCCGGCTTTCTCGCCGTGCTCGGCTATCTCGTGGTCATCGCGCTTTACGTGCGGGCGGTGCCCGGCTCGGGCGGCCAGCGCGAGCGGGTGCCCTATGGCGCGCGCTTCCGCCAACTGGTCGGCATCTGGCCGGTGCTCGCCGTGTTCGTCGCGGTGATCGGGGGCATCTATACCGGCATCTTCACCCCCAGCGAGGCCGCCGCCATCGGCGCGGCGGGCACCGGCATCATCGCCATCGCCACCCGCTCGCTGTCGCGAAAAGGGCTGGCGGAAGCCTTCCTCTCCACCGCCTCGGCCACGGCGATGATCTTTTTCATCGTCCTCGGCGCCGCGGCCCTCAACGCCTTCCTCGCCCTGTCGCAACTGCCGCAGGCGACGGCGCTCTGGGTCGGCGAGCAGGGGCTCAATCCGTGGCTGGTCCTCGTCCTCGTGCTGCTGTTCTATCTCGTGCTCGGCTGCGTCATGGATTCGCTCTCCATGATCCTTTTGACCGTGCCCATCGTCTATCCGATGATGCTGGCGCTCGATTTCGGCCTCGCGCCCGACGATTTCTCGGTGTGGTTCGGCATCATCATCCTGATCGTCGTCGAAGTGGGGCTGATCACGCCGCCGGTGGGGATGAATCTGTTCATCATCAACGCCATGGCGCCCTATGTGCGCCTGTCGGAAACCTATCGCGGCGTCTGGCCCTTCGTTGCCAGCGATATCGTACGCACCGCCATCCTCGTGGCCTTTCCATCCATCACCCTGGCGCTGGTCTGGCTGTTCTACTGATCAAGAACCGCACGCATGCCGCGTGCAACAAAGGGAGAGAGACTATGAAACTGCAATCGATCCTCTTGGGTGCCGTCGCCTCCGTCCTCGTCATGGGCGCGGCGGTGGGCCAGGACGTGACCCTGCGCGTCCACCAGTTCCTGCCCGCCCAGGCACCCATTCCCGCTCAGGCCATCGCCCCATGGGCCGAGACCATCGAGGAACAGTCCGGTGGCCGCATCGCGGTCGAGCTCTATCCGGCCATGCAGCTCGGCGGCGCCCCCGACAGCCTGTTTTCCCAGGCCCAGGACGGGGTCGTCGACGTGATCTGGACCGTGCTCGGCTATACCCCGGGGCGCTTCCCCAAATCCGAAGTGTTCGAACTGCCCTTCCTCGTCACCAATGGCGAGGACTCCTCGGTGGCCTTCTACGATTATGTGATGGAAAACGCCGCCGACGAATTCGCCTCCGTGCATGTCATCGCGCTGCACACCCACGGTCCCGGCCTCTTCCACTCCAAGCGCCCCATCACCAGCCTCGAGGACCTGCAGGGCATGAAGGTGCGCGGCGGGTCGCGCATCATCTCCGACATGCTGGCCCAGCTCGGCGCCGAGCCGGTCGGCATGCCGGTGCCCGAGACCGCCGAGGCCCTGTCGCGCGGCGTCATCGATGCCTCGACCTCGCCCTGGGAGGTGACCCCCTCGCTGCGCATCGCCGAGCTGGTCTCGCACCATATCGGCTTTTCCGGCGAGCAGGGCCTTTACAGCCAGACCTTCGCCTTCGTCATGAATCGCGGCACTTATCAGGGCCTGCCCGAGGACCTGCGGGCGGTGATCGATGCCAATTCCGGCGTCGAGGTGTCGCGCCTGTTCGGCCAGGCCATGGATGCCGGCGATGAGGTCGGCCTGCGCATCGCCCAGGAGGCGGGCAATGCCATCGTCACCCTCGACGAGGCGGAAACGGCGCGCTGGAAGGAAGCCGCCCTGGTCACCGTCGAGGACTGGAAAGCCGACATGGCCGCCATCGGCATCGACGGCGAGGCCCTCTACGCCTCCGCCCTCGCGCACATGGCTGCCGTTAGTCAGTAGGACTCTAAATCAGGACGCGCGGCTCCGGCAGCCCGCGTCCGGCCTCTGTTGCCGCGAAGACCATGCCCGATTGCGGCGCCGCTTCCAACCCCGCCGCGTCGAGCCCCTGCTGCGCCGTGGTGCAATAGAGCGTCGTAAAATCCGGCCCGCCAAAGGCCGGGCAGGAGGTGTGGGGCGCGCCGAACCCGATCGCCCTCACGAACGTCCCGCGCGGATCGTAGACCGCGACCCGCGCGGCGCCCCATTGGGCCGAATGGAAATTACCGTCCCGGTCGACCACCGCACCATCGGGATTGAGGCCTTCGGCGGCGAGGTCGAGAAACGTCTCCGGCGCTCCGGCCGGCGCCCCGGTCTCCGCGTCCAGCGCCACGCGCCGCACCAGATTCCTGGCCGTGTCGGAAAAATACGCCCATTGCCGGTCGGGCGAAAAGCAGATCGCATTGGGGATCGATATCCCCTCGAACAGCATCTCGACCCGCCCCCCGAAATAGCGGTAGATCGCCCCCGCTTCGGGCTCCGCTTCCTTGCCCATGGACGAGAACCAGAACCCGCCCCACGGGTCGGCGCGCCCGTCATTGCTGCGCCGCCCGGCCCCGAGATCGATGGCGAGGTGCCGCTGCCGCGCGCCGGTCTCGATGTCCAGCAGCCACAGCGCCGTCTCGCCGCAGACCAGCAACCGGTCGCGGTCGATCCAGCCCGCCGCCGACACCATCTCGTCGAAGGTCCACGCCGCCTGCCGCTCCCCCGCACGCGTCAGGAGCTGGCGATTGACGATGTCGAACCAGAACAATTGCCCGCGCTCGGGGTGCCAGAGCGGCCCTTCGCCGAGACAGCAGGCCCGGTCGTCATAGACCGTGGCGGTCACCCCATGGCCTCGTCATAGGCCGCGACCAGCGTTCGGGCCCGCTCGGCCAGCGCCGCGACGCTCATCCCCGGCGTATAGAGCGCCGTGCCGATGCCGAAGCCCTCGGCCCCCGCCTTGCGCCAGCTGGCGAAATTGTCCGGCCCAGCGCCGCCCACCGCATAGACCGGCACCTCCTTGGGCAGCACGGCGCGCAGCGCCGCCACCCCGCCGGTCCCCATCACCGATGCCGGGAAGATCTTGAGCCCGTCCGCCCCCGCCTTGATCGCCGCAAAGCACTCGCTGGCCGTGAACACGCCGGGAAAGGACTGCATGCCGCGCCGCTTGGTCTCGGCGATCACCGCCACGTCGCAATTGGGCGACACCACCAGCCGCGCCCCCATGTCCGCCAGCCGCGCCACCGCCTCGGTATCGAGCACCGTGCCCGCCCCGATCAGCGCCCTCTCGCCTAAGGCCGCGATCATCTGGCCGATGCTGTCATAGGGCTCGGGCGAATTGAGCGGCACCTCGATCGTGGTGATCCCCGCCGCGATCAGCGCTTCGCCCACCGGCAGGGCCTCTTGCGGGGTGATGCCGCGCAGGATGGCGATCAGCTTGCGGGTCATGCGGTTACCTTCCAGCGTTCATAGGCCGAGACCAGCCCCGAGAGCGTCAGCGATCCGCCATCGGCGATCTGCGATTGCCCCCCGGCCATATCCAGCGCGGTTTCATACAGCCTGACGAGGCGCGAGGCCCCGATCAGCACCGTGGTCCGGCCCTGCCAATAGTCCCGCGTCCCGGCGACTTCCGCGCCGATCAGCAGTCCCGACAGCCGCGACTTGGCCGCCACCGCCGTCTGGCCGGTGAGCAATTGCTCGGCCCGGATCGAAAACAGCTGGGCCAGCAGCGTGGGATTGGCAAGGCTTTCCGAGACGCCGCGCGCAAATGCCGCTTCGTCCCAGCCTTCGCCCGCCACGCTGTGGCGCAGCACCGAATGGGTGGTGAGCATCGCGAACACCTCCCCGGTCATCATGGTGTTGAAGCGGGTGATGACGCCCTTGTCCAGCCGCACCCATTTCGAATGCGTGCCCGGCAGGCACAGCACCCCGTCGCCGCCGTTCTCGGCGGCGAACCCGGCCACCTGGGTTTCCTCCCCGCGCATCACGTCGGCCGGCTCGGCCTGGCTCAGCCCGGCGATGATCATCACCGCGATCCTGGGGTCGGTGGTGGGGGCAAGGGTGAAGCTGTCCCCGCCCGGCGTCACCGGCACGCTGATATAGGGGGCTTCGATCCAGCCCTGGCGCGCGCCCACCATGCCGCAGGCGATGACCGGCACGCGCCGTCCTGCGCCCAGCCAGCCCGATATGGCCTTGAGCAGCGCCGGCTCGAATGCCTCGGGGGCCAGCGTGCCCATGCCGTCGGGGCTTTCGGTTTCGGCCAGCACGCCATTGTCGTCGTCCATGGCCCAGGCCCGCAGGTTGGACGTGCCCCAATCGAGCGCGATCCAGGCGGGAAAAATGTCCGGCATCAGAGTATGGTCCTTGAACTGGGAATGTTTCGCGTGTTTCTAGCGCTATTCGCACGCCCTGTGCAGCCATGAAAGATTTTACCAAAGGGTCAAAAAGTCGTAAGACTACCGCAGAGGGGGCCTGGCCCCGGGGGAGATGGGGATTGGCGATCTATGGCTGAACGGCTGGTTCTGTGGGGCATCGGGGGCATCCCCGAAATCGTTGCCGGCGACGATCTGGAGGCCATCCTCTCGCACGCCATCGCCGCCATGGCGGCGGAAGACCCGGACACCGCGCTGGCCGACGGCGATATCGTCATCGTCACCTCCAAGATCGTCTCCAAGGCCGAGGGCATGCAGGTGCCCCTCGCAGCGCGCGATCTGGCCATCGAGGAGGATACGGTGCGCATCGTCGCCGAGCGCGCCCATGCGGGCGGGGTCACCCGCATCGTCGAGACGCGGCAGGGCCTCGTGATGGCCGCCGCCGGCCTCGACACCTCCAACGTGCCCGACGGGCAGGCCCTGCGCCTGCCGCGCGATCCCGATGCCTCGGCCCGCGCCCTGTGCGCCGCCCTGCGCCGGCGCTGGGGCCGGCGCGTCGGGGTGATCATCACCGATACGCTGGGGCGCCCCTGGCGGGTGGGCCAGACCGACGCGGCGATCGGCGCCGCCGGGCTGCAACTGGTCGACGATCTGCGCGGCGGTGTCGATGCCAATGGCCGCCCGCTCAACGTTACGGTCACCGTGGTGGCCGACGAACTGGCCGCCGCCGCCGATCTGGTCAAGGGCAAGGCGTCCCGTGTGCCGGTGGCCATTGCCCGGGGCCTTTCGCGCCTCGTCGCCGATCTCGACGCCCCCGGCGCCCGCACCCTTGCCCGTCTCGGCGACGACGACATGTTCCGCTTCGGCTCCACCGAGTCCTGGCGCCAGGGCTACGCCGCCGCCCTGCGAGAACTGGCCGAGCGGAAGGAAAAAGTGAAATGACCGATCGCCACCACCCCACCGCCTTTGCCAATTTCACCCCCGCCTGCCCAGCTTTTCCCTCCCCTCGAGGGGGAGGGATCAAGGGTGGGGTGGGGCCGGGGACACTTTCGCCAGCCCCGTTGTCCCACACCAGCTCAGCGCCCCCCTCATCCGCCCCTTCGGGGCACCTTCTCCCACCAGGGGAGAAGGAAAGCCCGCCGCTGCCACAGGAACTCCTTCTCCCCTGGTGGGAGAAGGTGGATCGGACCGGCAGGTCCGAGACGGATGAGGGGGGCGCAGCGCTGGCTCGAACCACAAGCGCCAGTGACCGGGTCCCGCACGCCCGCCAGGCACCTTCCGTTCTCCCACCAGGGGAGAAGGAAATCCCGCCGCCGCCACACGAACCCCTTCTCCCCTGGTGGGAGAAGGTGGATCGGACCGGAAGGTCCGAGACGGATGAGGGGGGCGCAGCGCTGGCCAGGCGCACCGCCGCCGCTTTCGTCCTCGCCGCTTTCGCCCTCCCCCTCGCCACTCCCGCCGCGGCCACCGACTACCCCCTCACCATCGAAAACTGCGGCACCAGCGTCACCTTTGCCGCGCCCCCCCAACGGGTGGTCACCATCAAGTCCACCGCCACCGAAATGCTGCTCGCCCTCGGGCTGGGGGACCGCATCGTCGGGGTCGGCTTCCAGGATGGCCCGGTCCCCGAGCAATGGGCCCCCGCCGCCCCCCTCCCGGTGCTCGCCGACCGCGTTCCCAGCCAGGAAGTGGTGCTCGAGGCCGAGCCCGATTTCGTCTATGGCGGCTGGGAATCGAGCTTTGCCGCCGATGCGGCGGGCACCCGCGACAGCCTCGCCGCCCTCGGCGTCGCCACCTATGTCGCCCCCACCGCCTGCCGCTCGCAGACCCCCGGCAAGCTGGACTTCGAGGACGTGTTCGACCAGATCCTCGAAATGGGCCTGATCTTTGATGTCGAGGACCGCGCCACCGCGCTGGTCGCCGAGCAGCGCACCATCCTCGAAGCCATCAAGCCCGTCTCGGGGGTGACTGGCCTGTGGTATTCCTCGGCCACCGCCACCCCCTATGTCGGGGCCGGCCTCGGCGGCCCGCAAATGACCATGGAGGCGCTGGGCATCGCCAATATCTTCGCCGACCTCCCCGACACCTGGGCCTCGGCCAGCTGGGAGGCGGTGGTCGATGCCGATCCCGGCGTCATCATCCTCGTCGATGCCCTGTGGAACTCCCGCCAGCAGAAGATCGCGCTTTTGAACGACAACCCGGCCACCGCCAATCTCTCCGCCGTCCGGGCCGAGCGCTATCTCACCATCCCGTTTCCCGCCGCCGAGCCGGGCATCCGCTCGGTGCCGGCCACGCGCGATCTCGCCGATCAGCTCGCGGCCTTGGGGAACTGAGCCATGGTCGCCGCGGCGGGAAAAGCGTCGGCGCTCACCCTCACGGCCCTGCGCCGCCTCAAATTCCGCATCTGGATGCTGGGGCTCATGCTGGCGCTGGCCGCCTCGCTCGTCGTGGCGGTGACCATCGGCCCCGCCGCCATCGGGCCGGGGGAGGTGTGGGCGGTGATCGCCCACAAGCTCGGGCTTATCGCCGACAGCCCGGTCTCGCGCCTGCGCGAGGGGATCGTGTGGGAATTGCGCCTGCCGCGCGTCCTCGCCGCCGCCGCCGTCGGGGCGGGGCTGGCCATTTGCGGCGCCACCATGCAGGCCCTGACCCGCAATCCCCTGGCCGATCCCTATCTGCTCGGCCTCTCCTCTGGAGCCTCGGTGGGCGCGGTGGCCATGCTGCTGGCCGGCGCCACCCTCCTGCTGCCGCTCGGTGCCTTTCTCGGGGCGCTCGCCGCCATGGCGCTCACCCTGGGGCTGGCGCGGGCGCTCGGGGCCATCACCGCCGCGCGCGCCATCCTCGCCGGCCTCGCCGTCTCGGCGCTGGCCTCCGCGCTCACCTCCTTCCTCATCTTTTCCACCGCGACCGGGGATTCCTATCGCGAAATCCTCGCCTGGCTCATGGGCTCGCTGGCCGGGGCGCGCTGGGGCGATGCCGGGCTGGTGCTGGCCGCCCTCGCCGTCATTGGCGGGCCGCTCATCATGGCCGGCCGCGTTCTCGACGGCTTCGTCTTCGGCGATGCCGCCGCCGGGGCGCTGGGCATCGATGTGGGCCGCACCCGCTGGCTGATGCTGGGGGCGACGGCGCTGCTCACCGGCCTCCTCGTCGCCGTCTCCGGTGCCATCGGCTTTGTCGGGCTCATCCTCCCCCACGCGGTGCGGCTGATGGTGGGGGGACGCCACCGGCACCTCCTGCCGCTCGCTGCCCTGGCCGGGGCCGTCTTCATGGTCTGGGCCGATACGGCGGCCCGCACCCTGTTCGACCCGCGCGAATTGCCGGTCGGCATCGTCACGGCGCTGTTCGGCGCCCCGGCCTTCTTCCTCATCCTCCTTGCCAATCGGCGGTCCACATGAGCCTTTGTGTGCAGCAGGCCCGCCTCGTCCTCGACCGCCGGCCCATTCTCGATGATGTGTCGATCGCCCTGCGCCCCGGCCGGCTCAACGCGCTGATCGGCCCCAACGGGGCGGGCAAATCCACCCTGTTGCGGGTCATCCTGGGGCTCGAGCCCGCCGCCCACGCGCATGTGGAGTTCGAAGGCTCCGATTTCCACGCCCTGCCGCGGCGCGAGCGGGCCCGCATCGCCGCCCTGGTCGAGCAATCGAGCGCCACCGAGCAGCCCATCGACGTCCATGACGCGGTGATGCTGGGCCGCCTGCCGCATCAGGGCCTGTGGTCCGCCGATACGCAGGCCGAGGACGAGGCGGTGGTCGCCGCCGCGCTGGCCCGCACCGGGCTCGCCGCTTTCGCCACCCGGCGGCTGGCGACGCTGTCGGGCGGCGAGCAGCAGCGGGTGCATATCGCCCGCGCGCTGGCCCAGCAGCCCCGGCTCATCCTCCTCGACGAGCCCACCAACCATCTCGATCTCGCCGCCCAAATGGCGGTAATGGAGATCCTGCGCGGCCTCGCCGATGCCGGGCTGACCCTTCTGGTCACCATGCACGATCTCAACCTCACCGCCGCCTGGTTCGATCACGTCATCGCGCTGCATCGCGGCCGGGTGGTGGCCGAGGGCGCGCCGGAGGCGGTGATCGAACCGGGCTTTCTCGCCGAGGTCTATGGGGTCGCCGCCAGCATTCTCGCCGATCCGGCGACCGGTCGCCCGGTCATCGCCTATGGCCCGCAAAAGTTTCTTGCAGGACCGGCAATAATTTGATCATCTGGTCAAAATCCGCGCGCCGGGGCGGAGAAAAGGGTAGGGGAAGCATATGGAATTCGGGATCACCTTCAAGGGCTTTGTCGCGCATGACCGGGCGCGGTATCTCATCCAGGCCGCCGAATATGCCGGTTTTACCTATTGCTGGTTCTATGATTCCCACATCCTGTGGCGCGATCCCTATCCGGTGATGGCCATGGGCATGGAGGTCACCCGCGCCATGCGCTTCGGCCCCCTGGTCACCAATCCGGACGTGCGCGACTGGTCGGTGGCCGCCTCGCTGTTCGGCTCGCTCGCCGAGCAGAGCGGCGGGCGCTTCGATCTCGCCGTGGGCCGGGGCGATTCCTCACGCCGGGTCATGGGCCACAAGCCGGCCCCCTTGAAGCGCGTCGCCGAATTCATCGCCAAGACCCGCGCCATGGTGCGCGGCGAGGAGGTGGTCTATGGCGACGTGCCCAATCCGGTGCAGTTCCCCTGGGCCTCGGGCCATGAGATGCCCGCCTGGATGGCCGCCTACGGCCCCCTGGCGCTCAAGACGGCGGGCGAGCACGCCGATGGGGTGGTGCTGCAGATCGCCGATCCGGGCCTGTGCAAATGGTTCACCGACCAGTGCATCGCGGCGGGCCGCGCCGCCGGCCGCGACATGGGGGGCTACCGCTCCATGGCCGCCGCCCCGGCCTATTTCGGCGACCGCCAGCGGGCCATCGCCGCCACCCGCTGGTTCCCGGCCATGGTGGGCAATCACGTGGCCGACATCGTCGAGAGATACGGCGCCGACTCCGACAAGGTCCCCGCCAGCCTCACCTCCTATATCGAGGCCCGGCGCGGCTACGACTATTCCAAGCACGGCCAGTCCGACAATCCCTATCTCGATTTCATCACCGACGACATTGTCGAGAGCTTCTGCGTTTTGGGCGAGCCCGAGGACCATATCCGCAAGATTCATGAGCTTGCGGCGGCGGGCGTCACCCAGTTCAACATCTATCTCGACAGCGGCGACGAAGAGGAGATCATCGCCCGCTACGGCCGCGACGTCATCCCCGCCTTCCGCTGACCCCTTCTTCCTTCTCCCCTGGTGGGAGAAGGTGGATCGCCCGCAGGGCGAGACGGATGAGGGGGGCGCTGAGCTGCGGCAGACACACCCGCCGCCTCCATCCCCCTACCGCTCCCGCTCCAGCCCCTCGATCATCTCCAGGCACGCGCTGAGCTGGTCGAGCTCCACGAATTCATCGGGCTTGTGCGCCTGTTCGATCGAGCCGGGCCCGCACACCACGGTGTCGATGCCCATCTCCTGGAACAGCCCGGCCTCGGTGGAAAATGCCACGCATTCGGCCGGCTCGTCATTGCCGGTCAGCGCCCGCACCAGCTCCACCGCCTCGGAACGCGACATGGGCTCCAGCCCGGCCACCTCGCCGATGGTCTCGGTGATGATCGTGGCGTCGGGATAGACATTCTGCATCCTTGGCAGCAGCACTGTCTCCACATAATCGGCGATCTGCTCCTGGGTGAAAGTGAAATCGGCGGCGTTCACCGGGCGCAATTCCCATTCCACCGCGCAGGAGCCGGCGATGATGTTGCGGGCGATTCCCCCTGCCATCCTGCCGATCTGGATGGTCGACCAGGGCGGGTCGAACCGGCTGCCCTCCGGCGCCCGGCCGCGCAATTGCTCGCCCAGTTCGAGCAGCCGCGTCACGTAGTGCACCGCGTATTCCACCGCGTTCACCCCCCGGTCGGGCATCGAGCCATGCCCCTCCAGCCCGTGGAAATGGGTGGTGTATTCGCAGCAGCCCTTATTGCCCTCGATGATCTTCATCAGCGTCGGCTCGCCCACGATGCACAGGGCCGGCTTGCGTCCGGCCGCCTTGAGGTCCTTGAGCATCACCTGCGCGCCCAGGCACCCCACCTCCTCGTCATAGGAAAAGGCCAGATGGATGGGCCGCCTGAGCCCCAGTTCCTGGAAATAGGGGGCGAAGGCCAGCGTCGCGGCGATGAAGCCCTTCATGTCGCATGCCCCGCGCCCATAGATGCGCCGGTTGCGCAGCGTGGCGGTGAACGGGTCCGAGCTCCAGTCCTGCCCCTCCACCGGCACCACATCGGTATGCCCCGACAGGATGATCCCTCCATCGGCGTCCGGAGGGCCGAGGGTGGCGAACAGATTGGCCTTGTTGCCCGTCTCGTTGAGGGTGAGGGTGGTGCGGGCGCGGATTCTGTCCAGCCGATGGTTGATATAGGCGATCATCTCGAGATTGCTCTCGGACGAGACCGAGGCAAAGCCGATCAGGTCCGCGAGGATTTCCAGCGTCTCGCCAAGCAGTCTGTGCGCCAATTGTCATCTCCCTGGGCTTCCCTTCTGCCCTGGTGGGAGAAGGTGGATCGGACCGCGAGGTCCGAGACGGATGAGGGGGGCGCCGCGCCGGAGTTGGCCACAGCACCGGCCCCGCCCCCCAGCACCCCTTATTCCTTCACACACAATTCCCGCGGCACGTTGGCGAGGCATTCGGGCCCACCCTCGTCGGTGATCCGCATGGTCTCGGTGATCTCCAGCCCCCATTCCGGCGTCCAGATGGCCGGCATGAAGTGGAACACCATGTTGGCGCGCAGCACCGAGCGGTCGCCGGGGCGGATGCTCATGGTGTGCTCGCCCCAGTCGGGGGGATAGGAGAGCCCCACCGAATAACCGGCCCGCGAGGTCTTCTCGACCCCATATTTGCGCAGCACGCCGAAAAACGCTTCGGCGATCTCCCCGCAGGTATTGCCCGGCCGCGCCACCGCCATCCCGGCCTCCAGCCCTTCGAGCACCGCGTCCTGGGCGTTGAGCATCTCCTTGGGCGGCGTGCCGAGAAACACCGTGCGCGAGGAGGGGCAGTGATAGCGCTTGTAGCATCCGGCGATCTCGAAGAACGTGCCCTCGCCCTTGACCAGCTCGCGGTCGTCCCAGGTGAGATGGGCCGCCGCCGCGTCGCGCCCCGATGGGGTCAAGGGCACGATGGCCGAATAGTCCCCGCCATAGCCGTCGGCCCCCATCAGCGCCGCGTGGTAGATCTCGGCCACCAGCTCGTTCTTGCGCAGCCCGGGGCGCGTCACCTCGCGGATGCGCGCATGGGTGGCCTCGACGATGCGCGCCGCCCGCCGCATATATTCGATCTCGGCCTCGGATTTGACCGAGCGCTGCCAGGTGACCACCGAGGTGGCGTCCACCACCGCGACGCCGGCGATTTCCGCCCTGAGCGTTTCGAGGCACGCGGCGGTGAAATAGTAATTGTCCATCTCGACGCCGATGCGTCGCTGGTCCCAGCCCTTGTCCTTGAGCACCCCGCACAGATGCACATAGGCGTGCTTTTCCGGGTTCTGCACGAAATCGTCGGGATAGGAATAGATTGAATCCCCGGCCAGCCAGGTGGTCTTCTCCGCCCCCACCGCGTCCATGGGGCGGCCCCACCACACCGGCTCGTCGGTGAGCGAGACGATCACCGCCTGGTGCACATAGAAGCTCCAGCCGTCATAGCCGGTGATCCAGTGCATGTTGGAGGGGTTGGTGACGATCAGGATGTCGATGCCCTGCGTCTGCATCGACCGGCGGACCGCTTCCAGCCGCTGGTGATATTCGGGCAGGGTGAAGGGCAGGCGGGTATTGACCATGGTGCTTGCTCGCGCTCCAAAAGGACCTGGGATCAGGTCGAAATCCTCGTTCCGGCCCCGGCCGCCTCGGCCCGCTGGCGGGCGAGGGTGGCGATGGCGGTATCCTGCACGCCGGTCCCGGTGAGGTCGGCGAAGGTGATGTCGGTTTCGGTCTGCCGGCCGGGCACCGTGCCGGCGACGATGGCGCCCAGCTCGACGAAGCTCTGTTCCGGCGCCACCAGCCCGGCGGCGATCGCATGGTGCAATTCCCCCAACCGCCGCGTCTGGGCGAGGCTGTCGGCCACATAGAGCTCGGCGCGTGCGACCAGCGCCGGGTCGATCTCGTTCTTGTGCTCAGCATCCGATCCCATGGCGGTGAGGTGCTGGCCCGGCGTCAGCCATTCGCTGAGCACCAGCGGCGCGGTGGAAGGGGTGGTGGTGACGATGATGTCGGCCCCCCGCACCGCCCCCTCCGCGCTGCCCGAAACCAGCGCCGCCAGCTTGAGTTTCTGGGTGGCGTGGCGGGCGAAATCCTCGGCCTTGGCCCGGTCGCGCGCCCAGATGCGCACCGAGGTGATTTTTCGCACGGCCAACAGCGCTTCCAGTTGCAGCCGCGCCTGCATGCCCGCCCCGATGATGGCGGCGGTCGTTGCATCCTTGCGGGCCAGGTGCCGGGCGGCGACGGCGCCGGCGGCGGCGGTGCGCACATCGGTGAGATAGCCATTGTCGAGCAGCAGCGCTTCGAGCAGCCCGGTCCGCGCGCTCAGCACCACCATCAGCCCGTTGGTCGAGGGTAGGCCGATCTTGGGATTGTCGAAAAACCCGGGGCTGACCTTGATGGCGAAGCTCGCGAGCCCGGGGACATAGGCGGTCTTGACGTCCACCTCGCCATTGGCCTCGGCGATGTCGAGCCGCAGGATCGGCGGCATCACCACCTTGCCTCCCGCCAGCGCCCGAAACGCGTCCTCGACGCAGTCGATGGCCGCAAGGTCCAGCGGCACGAGGGTGCGCAACTGGCTTTCGGTCAGAATCTGCACCTCGGTCATCATGCCGTCTCCCCGGCCGGGACATGGGTGCCGGCGATGATCGCCGCATGCACCGCCATGTCGATATTGCGGCCCGAAAGCACCAGCGCCGTTAGGCCCTTGGGAATGAATTTTCCCGCCAGTATAGCCCCGATCCCCACCGCCGCCGCGCCCTCGATCACCTCGCGTTCCGCGCCATAGGCATGGACGATCCCCGCCGCGATCTCGCGCTCGCTGAGGGTGATGGTCTCGTCGACCAGGTCGCGCACCATGGAGAAGGTGTGGCGGTTGGCAAGCCCGATCCCGCCGCCCAGCGAATCCGCCAGCGTTTCGAGCTCGGTCACCTCCACCGGCCGTCCGGCGGCGAGGCAGGCGATCATCGCCGCGCCGCGCTCCATGGAGACCCCGACGATCCGGGTCTGGGGCGACAACGTCTTGACGGCCAGCGCTACCCCGGCGATCAGCCCGCCGCCCGAAAGCGGCACAAGCACCGCCTCGAGCTCGGGCGCTTCCTCGATGATCTCCAGCCCCAGCGTGCCCTGTCCGGCGATCACCTCGCGCCGGTCGAAGGGCGGGATGTCGACGAGCCCATCCTCCGCCGCCAGCCGGTCGACCTCGAGCTGCGCATCGTCCTGGCTGCGCCCCACGATGCGCGTTTCGGCCCCCAGCGCCGCGATGGCCTCGACCTTGTTGGCCGGCACCAGCGCCGACATGCAGACGACCGCCCGCGTTCCCGCGGCGCGGGCCGCCTGGGCCAGCGCGCGGCCGTGATTGCCGGTCGAGGCCGCGACGACGCCCCGCGCCCGCGCGTCCGGGCCAAGGGCCAGCACCGCATTGGTCGCCCCGCGCAGCTTGAAGCTGCCGGTTGTCTGGTGATGTTCGCATTTGAGCAGGATCGGATGCCCGGAGCGCTGCGTGAGGCTCGGGCTCTCGGCGAGGGGCGTGCGCCGGATATGGGCAGCGAGGCGCTGGCGGGCGGCCAGAACGTCTCTCATGGTCACGGCGCTGGCCATCTCCGGCTCCCCCTCACGACGGCAAATCCACCCTTCATGTCGCTGCCGGCTCTATGCGCCGCTTTCGGGCTTCTCCGGCATTGTGCTGGCTCGACTATGCCTCCGCGCATGAGGGGCGGTCCTTCCAATTGCAGGCGGGTTTGCAGATGGTCTTGCTGCTCTCCTCTCCCCATAAAGACGGATCGTCCCTCGACTTGTGGCAAGAAGTTGGCAACCTTGACCGGTGTTTAAACATTGGCTTCTGCCAACGCGTGCGTTCGGCAGTGATGGGAGGGCCTTTGTTCTCGCAGGAGGCGTGAATTGGAAGCCGCCCGTCTTCGGGTGATCTGGGCAACGACCCCGGCTCATCTGTCGGCTTGAGAATTTAGACAGAGATCCATTCAAAGGACAGGAGACGTTATGCGCAACTCAACTTCCCGACCGCTCCGGGCCGTGCTTCTCGCCGGTGCCGCCGCGCTCGGCCTTGCCGGCGCTGCCCAGGCTGCGAGCCTTTCGGAAATCCAGCAGAGCGGCACCATCCGCATCGCCGTCGCCAACGAAATCCCCTATGGCTATGTCGACCCGGTGAGCGGGGAGACCCTGGGCGCCGGCCCGGACGTCGCCAAGCACATCGTCGAGCAGCTCGGCATCGACAATATCGAGTGGGTCACCACCGATTTCTCCTCGCTGATCCCGGGCCTCCAGGCCGACCGTTTCGACATGGTGGCCGCCGAAATGGCCATCATCCCTACCCGCTGCGCCACGGTGATCTATTCCGAGCCCAACACCTCCTATGGCGAGGGGCTTCTGGTCCCCTCCGGCAATCCCAAGGGGGTGTTCTCCTACGAGCAGTTCGCCGAGGATTCGAGCCTGACCGTCGCCATCATGGCCGGCGCCAACCAGCTCGACATGTTCCAGGCCCTGGGGGTCGATGAAGGCCAATTGGTCACCATCTCCTCGAACGCCGACGCCATCTCGACCGTTTCGACCGGCCGCGCCGACGCCTATGCCGCCACCGGTCTCACCGCCAGCGAGCTGGCCGGCCAGAGCAATCAGGTGGAGGTGGCCGAGGGCTTCTCCGATCCGGTGATCGACGGGGTCGAGCAGCGCTCCTGGGGCGGCTTCGTCTTCGCCCAGAACAATGAGGAGCTGCGCGACGCGGTCAACGAGGTGCTGGCCGAATACAAGCAGACCGACGAATGGCTCGCCTCGGTGTCCGGCTACGGCTTTACCGATGCCGACACCTCGCGGTCCTTCGACATGACCACCGCGGATCTGTGCGCGGCGCCCGAGTGACCGCCACAACCGCCTAGAGACTGGCCGGCGGGCTGTTGCGGCCCGCCGGCTTCGGCTCCCGCTTCGCCCTTTTCCAAGCCCGATCGAGACCGACCTCATGGATTGGACGGCCTATCTCAATCCCCTCATGCAGGGGGCCTGGGTCACAATAGAGCTCACGCTATATTCCACCGTGCTCGGCGCGCTGCTCGCGTTCGCGGCCGGCATCGGCAAGACGGCGCACAACCCGCTGATCAAGGCCGTCGCTGTCACCTATATCGAGGTGTTTCGCGGCACTTCGCTGCTGGTGCAACTGTTCTGGCTCTATTTCGCGCTGCCCGTGCTCGGCCAGGCCATCGGGGTCGACCTGCGCCTCCACCCGGTGATGGCCGGCGTGCTCGCCCTCTCGCTCAATATCGGGGCCTATGGCGCCGAAGTGGTGCGCGGCGCCATCGAGGCGGTGTCGCGCGACCAGTACGAGGCGGCCCGCGCCCTCAATTTCACCCCGCGCAAGACGCTGTGGCGCATCGCGCTGCCCCAGGCCATCCCCGAGATGATGCCGCCCTTCGGCAACCTCGCCATCCAGAATTTGAAGGACACCGCGCTGGTCTCCCTGATCAGCCTGTCGGACCTCGCCTTCCGGGCCGAGCAATTGCGCAATTTCACCCAGGATTCCACCACCATCTACACCATGGCGCTGCTGATGTATTTCGGCTTGGCGCTGGTGCTGACGGCCATGATGAAGGTGCTCGAGCGGTTCGTGGGCCGCTGGCGCGCCGGTGCGAGGTAGACCATGCTGTTCGGGATTTCATGGGACACCTCGTCCAACCTCGCCTTCGCCATCTCCATCCTGCCCATCCTGTTGCGCGGGCTGGTGGTGACGCTGCAGGCCACCGTGGTCGGCTTTTTCATCGCCCTCGTCCTCGGCCTGGTCTGGGCGGCGCTGAAGGCCGCCCCGCTCAAGATCATCGCCTGGCCCACCGCGGTCGTCGTCGAATTCCTGCGCGACACCCCGCTCTTGATCCAGCTCTTCTTCCTCTATTACGTGCTGCCCGAATACGGGCTGGTGCTGCCCGCCTTCATGACCGGGGCGCTGGCCCTGGGCCTGCAATATTCCGCCTATACCTCCGAGGTCTACCGCGCCGGCATCGAGGCGGTGGCGCGCGGCCAGCACGAGGCGGCCCGCGCCCTCAATCTCACCGGGGCGCGCACCTTCACCCATATCATCGTGCCCCAGGCCATTCCGCGCATCATCCCGGCCATGGGCAATTACCTCGTCTCCATCATGAAGGACGTGCCGCTGCTCTCGGTGGTGACGGTGCTCGAATTGCTGGGCGTGGCCCAGATCATCGGCGACCGCACCTTCAACTATCTCATTCCGCTCTCGATGGTGGGCGGCATCTACCTCATCACCACCCTTATCGCGGCGGCTGGCGTGCGCTGGCTCGATCGGACCCTGCCCAAGAGAGGAATTCCGCTGAAATGACCGATACCGACGCCGATACGATCATCAAATTCGACAAGGTGGTCAAACGCTTCGACAGCTTTACGGTGATCGACGAGCTCGATTTCGAGGTGAAGCGCGGCGAGAAGGTGACCATTATCGGCCCCTCGGGCTCGGGCAAGTCCACCGTCCTGCGCATCCTCATGACGCTGGAGCCGATTTCCGGCGGCGTGGTCTATGTCGATGGCGACACGCTGTGGCACGAAAAGGGCTCCGACGGGCAATTGCGGCCGGCCAGCGAACGCCATCTGCGCAAGATGCGCGAGAAGATGGGCATGGTGTTCCAGCAGTTCAATCTGTTCCCGCATATGAGCGTGCGCCGCAACCTCACCGAAGCGCCTATCCAGGTGCTGGGCATGCCCAAGGCCGAGGCGCGCCAGCGCGCCGACGAACTGCTTGAAATGGTCGGGCTCACCCAGCACGCCGACAAATATCCCCACCAGCTCTCCGGCGGCCAGCAGCAGCGCGTCGGCATTGCCCGCGCGCTGGCCATGCGCCCCAAGATCATGCTGTTCGACGAGCCCACCTCGGCCCTCGATCCCGAACTGGTCGGCGAGGTGCTCAACGTGATCCGGCGCCTGGCCGAGGAGCACGACCTCACCATGCTCTTGGTCACCCATGAGATGAATTTCGCCCGCCAGATTTCCGACCGCGTCTGCTTTTTCGATCGCGGCAAGGTGCTCGAACAGGGCAAGCCCGAAGACCTCTTCACCAACCCGAAGGAGGAGCGTACCCGCGAATTCCTCAAGGCGGTGCTGGAAGGGAACTGAGCGGGCAACAGGACGGAATTGCCTTCCCCGCCGGAGCCTTCTCCCGTGGGGGCTTTGGTGCTGAAACTTTTTTGCGTTTGAATCTGGACGCTTAGCCCCTTGCGGTTGTACCTTGCGCCTCATGCACAGGCACAGGGCAAAAGGGGGTGGCGCCATTCGCCAGGGCCAGATCAAGCTCGATGACCGGGACCTCAAGATTCTGTCGATCCTCCAGCGCGAGGGGCGGATACCCAAGGCCACGCTCGCCGAACGCGTCAATCTCACCCCCACGCCCTGCTGGGAGCGCCTGAAACGCCTCGAAGACGCCGGCATCATCGAAAGCTATGGGGCCCGCATTTCCCTGCGCGCCTTCGGGCCGCTCACCGTGGTGTTCGTACAGATCGAGCTCGAAAGCCATCAGGCCGAGGATTTCGCCCGCTTCGAGGCCGCCATCGGCGAGATCGACCGCATCGTCGAATGCTGGGCGGTGGGGGGCGGCATCGACTATCTGCTCAAGGTGATCACCCGCGACCTCGAGGACTATCAGCGCCTCATTGACGGCCTGCTCGCCGCTCGCGTCGGGGTGCGGCGCTACTATTCCTACGTGGTCACCGCGCCGGTCAAGGACACCCCCTGGCCGGTGGCGGTCATCGCCGACGCGGGGTAGGGAGGGGCATTTGCCGCCGCTGCCGTCCCATGATAGGATTTAATCCTATCGACAGGAGCAGCAGATGCGAACCACCCGGCAGATGAGCGTGACCCTTCCCAACGAGATGGCGCAACTCGTCAAGGACAAGGTGGCGTCCGGTGAATATGCCAGCGAAAGCGAAGTCATCCGCGACGGCCTGCGAACCCTGGCCGCCCGCGACAAGGCCGTGGAAGCCTGGCTCCGCAACGAGGTCGTCCCGGCCTATGAGGAATACAAGGCCAATCCCGACAGCGTTTTGACCGTCGATCAGGTCAGGGCGATGATTGCCGAGGAATACGAAAATGCGGTGAAGCGCGGGCAATGATGCCGCACGAAATCGTCTTTTCGGCGCAGGCGGGACATCAATTGCGGGCGCTCTCCCGGTATCTGACGTTGGAGGCATCCCCGGTCGTTGCGAAACGCTATCTGACCCGGCTGACCGATTTTTGCCATTCGCTTTCCCGGTTTCCCTCTCGCGGCTTGCCACGGTCCGAGGTTCTGCCGGGTCTCCGCACGATTACCTATGGGCGTAGTGTGACTATCGCCTATCTGATCGACGAAAACACCGTGGTCATCATGGGCATATACACGGGAGGTCAGGACTATTTGTCGGCATTGAGCAAGGATCGGTAGGAGCCCTAACCGCCCTGCCAGAATAACCCTCTCCCCCCACGCCTTCCGCCAGCAGAACCATCCCTCTTACCCACTCACTTTAGCGCCAGCCTCTCCCCGATCCCCGATATGGTCGCTGCATCTCCACCGGAGTTGCCCATGTCCAGCCTGTCCGCCCGCTACGCCCCGTCCGGTCTCGGCTCCCGCCTTGACGATCCGGACCTGTTCTGCCAGTTCGGCCATATCGATGGCCAGCCGGTCGCGGCGCGCTCGGGCGAAACCCTCGCGGTCACCGATCCGGCCACCGGCGCGGAGATCGGCAGCGTCCCCGTCTTCGGCGTCGAGGAGGCCGGAGGGGCGGTCGACAAGGCCGAGGCGGCCTTCCCCCATTGGGCCGGGCTTTTGCCCCAGCAGCGCTCCGCCGTGCTGCGCCGCTGGTATGAGTTGATCGTCGCGGCCCGCGAGGATCTGGCCCGCATCATGACCGCCGAACAGGGCAAGCCGATTTCCGAAGCGCGCGGCGAGATCGATTACGCTGCCTCCTTCGTCGAATTCTTCGCCGAGGAGGCCAAGCGCCCCAATATCGAATCCGTCACCTCGCACCTGCCCGATGCCGAGGTCGAGGTGTGGCGCGAGCCGGCCGGGGTGGCCGCCCTCGTCACCCCGTGGAACTTCCCCGCCGCCATGATCACCCGCAAGGCCGCCGCTGCGCTGGCCGCCGGCTGCACCTGCATCGTGCATCCCTCCTCGGAAACCCCCTTTTCCGCCCTGGCGCTGGCCGTCCTCGCGGCGCGGGCCGGGGTGCCGGCCGGCGCCTTCAACGTGGTGACCGGCCAGGCCGCCGCCATCGTTGGAAACTGGACCGCCGATCCGCGCGTGCGCGTCCTCTCCTTCACCGGCTCCACCGAGATCGGCCGGCTGCTCTATCGCCAGTCCGCCGACACCATCAAGCGGCTGGTCATGGAACTGGGCGGCCACGCGCCCTTCCTCGTCTTCGCCGATGCCGATCTCGATCAGGCGGTGGCCGAGGCCATCAAGGCCAAGTTCGCCACCTCCGGGCAGGACTGCCTCGGCGCCAACCGCTTCTTCATCGAGCGGCGGGTCTATGAGCCCTTCTGCCAGCGCTTCGCCGCCGCCACCGCCGCCCTGACCCTGGGGCCCGGCGACACCGATCCCGATATTGGCCCGCTGATGAACGAAAAGGCCGTCGCCAAGCAGGTCTCCCATGTGGAGGACGCGCTGGCCCGGGGCGCGCGCTGCCTCACCGGCGGCGCGGTGGACGGGCAGGGGCCGTTGTTCTTCCAGCCCACCGTCCTCGTCGATGTCCCCGCCGACGCGCTGATCATGAACGAGGAGACCTTCGGCCCGGTCGCCGCGCTTTGCCCCTTCGAGTCCGAGGAGGAGGCCATCGCCCGCGCCAACGCCACCGAATACGGGTTGATCGCCTATCTGCACACCATGGACCCGCGCCGCATCTACCGCGCCTCGCGCCAGCTCCAGTTCGGCATGGTGGCGGTCAACCGCACCAAGGTCACCGGCGCCCCCATTCCGTTTGGCGGCACCAAGCAGTCCGGCCTCGGCCGCGAGGGCGCAAGGCTCGGCATGGAGGAGTTCACCGAAGTCAAATATGTCTGCCGCGACTGGGCCTAGAGCGTTTCCAGGAAAAGTGGAACCGGTTTTCCGGTTCGGAAACGCGATAAAATAAAGCTCTAGCCCACGCATCGAAATCAGCGAATGAAAACAAGGACCGCCACCATGCTCACCAACGATCAGCTCGACCGCTGGGACCGGGAGAACTTCTTCCACCCCTCCACCCATCTGGCCCAGCACGCCCGCGGCGAAAGCCCCAACCGCATCGTCAGGACCGCGTCGGGCGTCTATATCGAGGATCGTGACGGCAACCGCCTGCTCGATGCCTTTGCCGGGCTCTATTGCGTCAATGTCGGCTATGGCCGCCCCGAGATCGCCGAGGCCATCGCCGATCAGGCGCGGGAACTGGCCTATTACCACGCCTATGTCGGCCACGGCACCGAGGCCTCGATCACCCTGGCCAAGATGGTGCTCGACCGCGCCCCGAAGACCATGAGCAAGGTCTATTTCGGCCTTGGCGGGTCCGACGCCAACGAGACCAACATCAAGCTCATCTGGTACTACAACAACATTCTCGGCCGCCCGGAGAAAAAGAAGATCATCTCGCGCTGGCGCGGCTATCACGGCTCGGGGCTGATGACCGGCTCGCTCACCGGGCTCGCCGCCTTCCACAACAAGTTCGACCTGCCCCTCTCCCAGGTCATTCACACCGAGGCGCCCTATTATTACCGCCGCCCGGACAAGGCCATGAGCGAGGCCGAATTCACCCGCCATTGCGTCGCCGAGCTCGAAGCGCTGATCGCCCGCGAGGGGGCCGACACCATCGCCGCCTTCATCGGCGAGCCGGTTCTGGGCACCGGCGGCATCGTGCCGCCCCCCGAGGGCTATTGGCCGGCCATCCAGGCCGTGCTCGACCGCCACGACATCCTCCTCGTCGCTGACGAGGTGGTCACCGGTTTCGGGCGGCTGGGCACCATGATGGGCTCGGACCATTACGGCATGCGCCCCGACCTCATCACCATCGCCAAGGGGTTGACCTCGGCCTATGCGCCGCTCTCGGGCTCCATCGTTGGGGAAAAGATGTGGGCGGTGCTCGAACGCGGCACCGACGAGAACGGCCCCATCGGCCATGGCTGGACCTATTCCGCCCACCCCATCGGCGCGGCGGCCGGGGTCGCCAATCTCAAGCTCATCGATAGTCTCGGCCTTGTCGAGAACGCCGGCACGGTCGGCGCCTATCTCAACGCCCGCATGCAGGACGCCCTGGGCGGGCACCCCCATGTAGGCGAGGTGCGCGGCGAGGGCATGCTGTGCGCGGTGGAGCTGGTCAGGGACCGCGACACCACCACCTTCTTCGACGCCAGTGAAAAGACCGCCCCGCGCGTCGTGGCCGAAATGCTCAAATCCGGCGTCATCGCCCGCGCCATGCCCCAGGGCGACATCATCGGCTTCGCGCCCCCGCTCTGCCTCACCCGCGAGGAGGCCGATATCGTGGTGGACAAGACCGTGGCTGCGGTGAAGGCCGTCCTGGGCTGAGCCGGAATCGCACGCACCCTGCTTGCAGGGCCTTGTTTTGAACGCATTGGCCCTGTAAGAAAGACGGACACGTTCTGATGCTTTGGCTACCTGATCTTCCGGCTCTGCCGGTCACTTGGATATCCTGAACTGCAAGACGTTGAGGTCCGCGTGCTGTGCGGGCCGGCTCGTGCGCATATCGTTCGCGGGCATTTCGCCATACCAAAGGATCTTTGTGATGATCACCGGCAAAGTCAAATTCTTCAACACCACCAAGGGCTTCGGCTTCATTCAGCCCGACCAGGGCGGCCAGGATGCCTTCGTGCACATCTCCGCCGTCGAGCGTTCGGGCCTGTCGACCCTGACCGAAGGCCAGGCGGTGTCCTACGAGCTGGAAAAGGGCCGTGACGGCCGCGCTTCCGCCGTCAACCTTCAGGTTGCTGAGTAAGCCTCGGAGCGTTTCCAGGATAAGCGGGTACCGCTTATCCGGTTCGGAAACGCGACCAGAAAGGGCTTCGGAGCGCTCCCAGTCCAACTGGATGCCTCGCTATTGAATTTGAAAAGGCCGCCCGAGGGCGGCCTTTTTGCATTGGAAGGCAGAGAGTCAGGCTCGCTCCAGCACCGCCGCGATACCCTGGCCGACGCCGATGCACATGGTGACCAGCGCGCGGCTTTTGCCCGACAGCGCCATTTCCAGCGCCGCCGTGCCGGCGATGCGCGCCCCGCTCATGCCCAGCGGATGCCCCAGGGCGATCGCCCCGCCATTGGGGTTGACGAAATCGGCGTCCTCGGCGATCCCGAGGCCCCGCAGCACGGCGATCCCCTGGCTGGCAAAGGCCTCGTTGAGCTCGACGAGGTCGAAATCCCCCGCCGTCAGCCCCAGCCGGGCCATCAGCTTCTGGCTGGCGGGCAGGGGGCCCATGCCCATCACCCGGGGGGCGACCCCCGCCGTGGCGCCGCCCACCACCCGGGCCAGCGGCGTCAGCCCATATTGCCTTACCGCCGCCTCCGAGGCGACGATCAGCGCCGCCGCGCCGTCATTGACCCCCGAGGCATTGCCGGCCGTCACCGTGCCGCCATCCTTCTTGAACGGCGTCGGCAATTTGGCCAATTGCTCGAGGCTGGTCTGGCGCGGATGCTCGTCGGTATCGACCACCACCGGATCGCCCTTGCGTTGAGGAATGCTCACCGCGACGATTTCCCTGGCCAGCCGTCCATTGGCCTGCGCCGCCGCCGCCTTTTGCTGGCTGCGCAGCGCGAAGGCGTCCTGGTCGGCGCGGGAAATGTCATAATCGGCGGCGACGTTCTCCCCGGTCTCGGGCATGGAATCCACCCCGTATTGCGCCTTCAGCGCCGGGTTGACGAAGCGCCAGCCGATGGTGGTGTCATAAATTTCCGCCTGGCGCGAAAACGCCGTTTCCGCCTTGGGCATGACGAAGGGCGCTCGGCTCATCGATTCCGTGCCCCCGGCGATCATCAGGTCCGCCTCGCCCGCCTTGATGGCCCGCGCCGCGACCAGCAGCGCATCGAGCCCCGAGCCGCACAGCCGGTTGATCGTCGTGCCGGTCACCGAAACCGGCAGCCCGGCCAGCAACAGGCTCATGCGCGCCACATTGCGGTTGTCCTCGCCCGCCTGGTTGGCATTGCCGAACACCACGTCGCCGACCGCCTCGAAATCCACCCTGGGATTGCGCTCCACCAGCGCCTTGAGCACCAGCGCGCCGAGGTCGTCGGGCCGCACCTTGGCGAGCGCGCCCCCGAACCGCCCGATGGGCGTGCGGATATAGTCGCAGATATAAGCCTCGGTCATCATGCCGCCTTTCCGCCTTCATGCGCCCGCTTGGTGCGCTCGTTGAGATCGCGCAGGGTTTTCAGTTCCAGTTCGGTCGGGGCCGGGGTTTCCTCCAGCGTATCGGCGAATTTCACCGTCCAGCCGCAGGTCTCCTGCACCATTTCCCGCGTCACGCCCTGGTGCAGCGATACCACGGTGAATTCCTTGGTCACCGGATCGGGCTTCCAGATGGCGAGGTCGGTGATCAACAGGGTCGGCCCCTTGGTGGTGATCCCCAGCCGCTGGCGATGGTCGCCACCCTCTCCATGGCCGAACGAGGTGAAGAAGTCGATCTTTTCCACCATGGAGCGGGTCGCCTGCTTGAGGGTGATATAGATCTCCCCGCAGGAGGTGGCGATTTCCGGCGCCCCGCCGCCGCCCGGCAGGCGCACCTTGGGCTTGTGGTAATCCCCGATCACCGTGGTGTTGATATTGCCGAACCTGTCGATCTGCGCGGCGCCCAGGAACCCGATGGAAATCCGCCCGCCCTGCAGCCAGTAGCGGAACATTTCCGGCACCGCGACGGTCGAGACCGCCGTCTCGCACAATTCCCCGTCCCCGATCGAGAGCGGCAGCACGTCCGGCGCCGTGCCGATGGTGCCGCTCTCATAGATCAGCGTGATGTCGGGGGCGTGGGTCAGCCGCGCCACATTGCACGCCGCCGAAGGCGCGCCGATGCCCACGAAGCACACATCCTTCGAGCTCAGCGCCCGCGAGGCGGCGATGGTCATCATTTCATTGGGGGTAAAATCGCTCATCGTCACAGCCCCTTGATCCGCTCGGCGAACACCTCGGGGGTCGCCTTGAGCACATTGTCGTCCATCCATTTGGCGAACAGGTCGCGATCGGCCGAAATCTCGTTCCATTCGAGATAGGCGGCGTTGTCGCGGGCGTAATAGCCATGGGTATAGGAGGGATGCGCGCCGCCCTTGACCACCGACACCGCCGTCACCGTCCAATGGGGCAGGATGGTGAGGTTGGGGTGCAGCCCCTTGAAGTCGGGGACGATCTCCTCGACCGTCACCACCACCTTTTTCGCCGCCAGGGCCACTTCCTTCTGCACGCCGACAATGCCCTCGATCAGCACGTCGCCCTTCTCGCTGGCCTTCTGGGCGTGGATGAAGGCGACATCGGGCCGATGGGCCGGCACCGTGGCCAGTTCCTCGCCCGTATAGGGGCAGGTGATCGACTTGATATCGGGATTGACCTTGGGCAGGTCGGCGCCCTTATAGCCGCGGAACACCGCGCAGGGCAGCCCCGCCGCCCCCGCCGCATAGGCATTGGCCATGGCCGCGTGCGAGTGCTCGACGGTTTCGATGGCGCGCGGATAGCCGTTCTCGATGGCATCGCGCATGCGGCGTAGCAGCCCCACGCCGGGATTGCCCGCATACGAGAAGATCACCTTCTTGGCCAGCCCCATGCCGATCATCTGGTCGTAGATGATGTCGGGGGTCATGCGGATCAGCGTCAGGTCCTTGATGCCCTGCCGGATCACCTCATGTCCCGCCGCATGCGGGATAAGATGGGTAAACCCCTCGAACGCGACCGTATCGCCATCCTTGAGATTCTCCCGCACCGCCCTCTCGAGCGGTATCACCTTGCTCATCTTTCGCTTTCCCCTGGGTATATAACTGTTCCCATGCTATCATCCCCCATAGCCAGCGGTAAAATGAGGATTTCGGGATGTTGTATAACCAATAGGAATGCACTGCCGCCCCACCCCTCCCTTCTCCCCTCGTGGGAGAAGGTGGCCGCGAAGCGGTCGGATGAGGGGGCTGCTGAGGTGGCGACGGCCCACAAACGCCACCGATTGCTTCCGTCCCCTTTCCCCCCCCCCCCCGGAGCCCCAAAAAAATGCCCGCCCCCCTCGACCCGCGCATAAAACTCCGCCACCTCACCGCCTTCCTCGAAACCGACCGCCGGGGCGGGGTCGCGGCGGCGGCGGCGGCGCTTGGCCTCTCCCAGCCGGCCGTCTCCAAATCCCTGGCCGAGCTCGAGGCCATTCTCGATGTGCCCCTGTTCGACCGCTCCCGCCGCAAGCTCGGCCTCACCGAGTTCGGCGCCCTCTTCCTGCGCCATGCCGGCGCCGCGCTGGCCGCGCTGCAGCAGGGGGTCGAAATCCTCGCCCAGTCGCGCGGCGCCGATGCCGTGGTGCGCATCGGGGCCCTGCCCACCGTCGAGGTCGAGGTGGTGCCCCAGGCCGTTGCCCGCTTTCTCGCCGGGCCGCTGGCCTGCCGCGTGCATGTGGAAAGCGGCCCCAGCCCGCATCTGCTCGCTTTGCTGCGCGGCGGGGCGATCGATCTCGTCGTGGGCCGCATGCCGGCCCCCGCGGTGATGGCGGGGCTGAGCTTCGAGAACCTTTATTCCGAGCCGCTGGTCCTCGCCGTGCGCCCGGTCCATCCGCTGCTGCGCGAGGCGGCGCCCTCCCTGCGCGCCGTCGAGGCGTTTTCTGCCCTCGTGCCGCCGCGCGGCGCCATCATCCGCCCCGATGTGGAAGCCCTGCTGCTCGCCGCCGGGGTGACGCGGCTGCCGCGCGAGATCGAGACCGTCTCCAATTCCTTCGGCCGCGCCTATACCCTCGCCAATGATGCGGTGTGGTTCATCTCCCGCTCGGTGGTCGCCGCCGATCTGGCGCGCGGCGATCTGGTGGCGCTCCCCATCGATATGGCCGCCAGCCACGGGGCCATCGGCATCACCACCCTTGCCGGCGCCGCCCCCGGGCTCGAAACCGCCGCCGTCATCGCCGCCATCCGCGACATGGCGGCGGGGCGCTGAGCCGTCCTTTATTCCTATTATGACGAAAACGTCACAAATCCGGTGGCCAGCCCGCCCGATGTCCGCTATGCGGGGCGGCGACGGACCCACCGGGAGTATCGGTTTCCATGGCCAAATCGGCGATCGACAAGGATCTGAAGCGCGTCGGGCAGCTCAAGAGCGCTGCCCATGACAGCGCCCGCGCCGCCGCGGCGCCGGGGCTGGCGCTGGTCTTCCTCCTCGCCGCCCTGGTCTGGGCGAGCTTTTCGGTCGCCGCCGGCCCCCAGAGCTATCTCGTCGTCATCGCCACGGTGATTGCCGCCTATATGGCGCTCAATATCGGCGCCAATGACGTGGCCAACAATATGGGCCCCGCCGTGGGCGCCAAGGCGCTGACCATGGGCGGCGCGCTGCTCATCGCCGCCATCTGCGAGGCGGCCGGGGCGCTCCTGGCCGGCGGCGACGTGGTCACCACCATCTCGCGCGACCTCATCGTCCCGGACACGACGCTCGGGGGCACCACCGTCATCATGATCATGATGGCCGCGCTGCTGGCCTCGGCCCTGTGGGTCAATCTCGCCACCATCATCGGCGCCCCGGTCTCCACCACCCATGCGGTGGTCGGCGGCGTGGTGGGGGCCGGCGTCGCGGCGGCGGGCTTTTCGGCCATCATCTGGCCCACCGTGGGCACCATCGCGGCGAGCTGGGTGATTTCGCCCCTGATGGGCGGCGGCATGGCGGCGGCCCTCCTCGCCATCGTCAACTTCACCATCCTGCGCCAGAGCCGCAAGCCCGAGGCGGCCGGGGTGTGGGTGCCGGTCTTCGTTGCGGTGATGATCGGCGTCTTCGCCATGTACATGGCCATGAAGGGCTTTTCCCGCCTCTGGTCCCCCGAAGGGCACATCGTGCTGCTCATCGGGCTCTTGGGGGCGGGGGCGGGCTGGCTCGCCGCCCGGCCCTGGGTCGATGCCCGCATCGTCGGCATGGAGAATTCCAACAAGCAGGTGGGCACCCTGTTCCGCCTGCCGCTGATCTTTGCCACCGCGCTCCTCTCCTTCGCCCATGGGGCCAATGACGTGGCCAATGCGGTGGGGCCCCTGGCCGCCATCGTCTCCATCGCGCAGAATGGCGGGGCGGGCGACAGCGTCGAGCTGCCCCTCTGGGTGCTGGCCATCGGCGCTTTGGGCATCGCGCTGGGTCTTGCACTATTCGGCCCGCGCCTCATCCGCACGGTGGGCGAAAAGATCACCAAGCTCAACGAGATCCGCGGCTATTGCGTGGCGCTCTCGGCCGCCACCACGGTGCTGATCGCCTCCGCCTTCGGCCTGCCGGTGTCCTCGACCCATATCGCGGTGGGCGCGGTGTTCGGGGTGGGGTTCCTGCGCGAGGGCTTTTCCAACCGGGGCCTGCGCAACAAGGCGGTCAGCCCCGAAGGGGTGTTCCTGCGCACCGACCATCTCAACAAGACGCCCGAGGAAGCCGTCGCCAATTTCCACAAGCGCCAGAAGCGCTATCTGGTCCGCCGCCAGCACGCGCTGTCCATGGGCGCCGCCTGGGTGGTCACCGTGCCCGCCGCCGCCCTCTTGGCGGCGCTGGTCTATTGGGCTATGGCGCTGTTTTTCGTTCCCTGAGGGGGCTTGCCGCTCTCGCGCCGGCCCAGCGCCAGGGCCAACTCGGCCAGCCCGTCATGGGTGATCAGGCGCCTGGCCTCGGGCAGCACCGCCCAGTGGCGATAGCGCTGGCCCATTTCCTTCCAGTCCTCGCGCTGATGGGTGACCAGCAGCGGAAACATCTTCACCTCGACCGGCTTGGGCCGTTCATCGGTCACCGGCAGGTAATAGGAGCCGATCGGGCTTTCTTCGATCTCCCCCTCGACCCCGGCTTCCTCATAGGCCTCATGGGCGGCGCTTTCCCACGCGGTCTGGCCCTCCATCAGCCCGCCCTTGGGAAAGATCCATTTCCCCCGCCCGCGCGAGGTGATCAGCAGCACCGTCACTTGCCCGTCGACCACCCTGTAGGGCAGGGCGCCGACTTGCGGCCCGGCCGGCTCGACCGGCGGCTTGCCGAACAGCGAAGTGAAAAGGCGCAGGGGCATGCAAGGCTCCAGAATCGCGAGGGACAACAACGATAGGCCAATTTGCCGCATGCGGTCAAAGCCGCGACGGACCCTCGGCCTCCAGCTTTTGCGCGATCCACACCTTGATCAGCGATTGCCGCGTCACACCGAGCTTTTTGGCTTCCCTGTCGAGCCCCTCCACCACCCAGGAGGGGAAGTCGACATTGACCCGGCGCATTTCGAGGTTGGGCCGGCGCGCCGCCTCAAGGTCGAGCGCATCGTCCAGCCTGTCCCCGGCCTCGAACGCCCGTTCGAACTCACGTGCCTTCATAATAAGCGATCTCCTCTGGCCTTGCGCGGCGCACTGAAATGATCCGGATCACCGCGCCGCGATAGGTGATCACCGCCGACCAATGCTTGCCCGCGATGCGCCCGATCACCAGAAACCGCGGTTCGTCCACGGTGCGGGCCGGGATTTCGAGCAGATGCTCGTCGGTCCAGAGCGCCTGCGCCATGGCGAAATCGATGCCGTGCTTGGCGTGGTTGATGCGGCTCTTTTCCGGATCATACTCAAAAGTCTTGGATTAAAATAGTATAGGAACTATACCGTTTCAAGAAAATCCGCATGGTGTTTGCGTTCGCGCCGACTCCCACTAGATTGGCCCCTATCGCCGCCGCCCGGCGCGATTGCGAATCACCCACCTTCCTCGGAGCATTCCCGGACGATGACCGTCGAAATCGATATGGGCACGACCAGAACCGGCACGCCGGCCCGGCTCGATCTCGAGGAATTGCTGGCCACCCGCCTGCTGGTGCAGGGCAATTCGGGCTCGGGCAAGTCCCATCTCCTGCGTCGCCTCCTCGAACAGAGCGCCCAATGGGTGCAGCAATGCGTCATCGATCCCGAGGGCGATTTCGTCACCCTTGCCGATAAGTTCGGCCATGTGGTGGTCGAGGCCGACCGCTCCGAGCTCGAGCTGACCCGCATCGCCGGCCGCATCCGCCAGCACCGGGTCTCGGTGGTGCTCTCGCTCGAAGGGATGGAGGCCGAGGCGCAGATGCGCGCCGCCGCCGCCTTCATGGGGGGCCTCTTCGATGCCGAGCGCGATTTCTGGTATCCCATGCTGGTCGTCGTCGACGAGGCCCAGCTTTTCGCCCCCGCCGCTGCCGGCGAGGTCTCCGACGAGGCGCGAAAACTCTCCCTCGGCGCCATGACCAATCTCATGTGCCGCGGCCGCAAGCGCGGGCTGGCCGGGGTCATTGCCACCCAGCGCCTCGCCAAGCTGGCCAAGAACGTCGCCGCCGAGGCCTCCAACTTCTTGATGGGCCGCACCTTTCTCGATATCGACATGGCCCGGGCCGGCGATCTTCTGGGCATGGACCGGCGCGGCACCGAAATGTTCCGCGATCTCGAAAAGGGCAATTTCGTCGCCCTCGGTCCGGCGCTGTCGCGCCGCCCGCTGCCCGTGCGCATCGGCGCGGTGGAAACCAGCGCCCGCTCCACCAGCCCCCGGCTGATGCCCTTGCCCGAGACCGGGGCCGATGCCGCCGAGCTGATCTTCACCCCCGGCGCCGAGGAGGAGCTGCGGCCCCTGCCGCGCCGCGCCCCGCCGCCCGCGCCGCGTCCCACCGCCGATATCCTCACCCAGTTGAGCCAGCCCGTGCCCCGCGCCGAGCCCGAGCCGGCCAGCCTGTTCCCCGAGATCGACGAGGCCGAGCGCAGCGCCGCCATCGACGCCGTCCTCGCCGAAATCCTCGAGGACCCGGATGCCAGCTTCCGCTCGGTCGCGGTGCTCTATCAGGATTTCCTCGTGCGCTGCCGCATTCGCCGCGTGCCCGGCACCCCGCCCGATCTCAACGCCTTCAAGCGCCTGTTCGCGGTGGCCCGGGCCGGGGTGGATACCGAAGCCGTCGCGTCCGATGGCTGGCAGGCGGCGCTCGATCTCGCCGCATCGCTGCCCGAGGATGTGCAGGGGGTTTTCCTCATCGTGGCTCGCGCCGCGCTGGAACGGCGCCCCTGTCCGTCCGACGCGACCCTGGCCCGCGCCTATGGCTCCCACTCGGCGTCCCGGGCCCGCCGGCTGCTGACCTTTTTCGAGGATCGCGGGCTGGTCGTCCTGCGCGAGGATTTCTCCAACCGCCGCATCGTCGCCTTCCCCGATCTCGGCACCGAAACCCTTCCCGGCGACCCCACCGCCCCCGCCACCCTCCCCACCCGCGCCGCAGCCGAGTAGGAGCTGCCCCTCTTTCCTTCTCCCCTGGTGGGAGAAGGTGGGCTTTCGCGATAGCGAAAGGTCGGATGAGGGGGGGTGCTGAGCCAGCCCGGCGCGACCACGCCCGCCGCGCCAAAAAAAAGACGGCGGAATACAGGATGGCCCGTATTGCCGCCGGAGGTTGCTCTTGCCCTTCGCGCTCTCGCGAAGACTTTCAGGATACGCAGCTTCCCCCGGCCAGTTCAAGATCATGGCGACAAATCGGCGGGTTTTTTTGTCCCCCTGTCCCGAAACCGCCACACTGCCGCCGCCCACGGCGAATCAGGACGGCGAAAAGCCGGCTTTAAAGGCGCTGTTAAGCCCTCATGGCCGACAGTGCAGCCCAGCCCGGCAGAGGGGTGGGCAGGCAAGGTTTGGCGCGGGTGGGGAAACTGAGGACGAGGCGCTGGTTGCGGACGCTGTTTCGGGCCGGCAATATCCCAACCGCCATCGCGCTGGTCGTGGTGGCGATG
The DNA here is from genome assembly GCF_003345525.1 of Pelagibacterium lacus. GTDB lineage: Bacteria > Pseudomonadota > Alphaproteobacteria > Rhizobiales > Devosiaceae > Pelagibacterium > Pelagibacterium lacus. The sequence continues at coordinate 11,180 of NZ_QQNH01000013.1, read as the reverse complement.
GCCATCGTGTTCGCCGACTACCAGAACCGCGAGCTCCATGCCCAGGCCCAGCGGGCCGACGTGCTCGCCAAGGTGGCGCTGGTCCGCGCCCAGCTCGAAGGCAAGGTCAATTCCAACCTCCAGCTCGTGCATGGCCTCATCAGCACCATCGCCACCGAGCCCCATATGGATCAGGCGCGCTTCGCCGATCTGGCCGCCTATCTCTTCGCCCAGGACAACCAGCTGATCAACGTCGCCGCGGCGCCCGATCTCGTCGTCTCCATGATCCACCCGCTGGAGACCAACCGCCCCGCCATCGGGCTCGATTATCGCGAAAATGCCGAGCAGCGCGACGCGGCCCTGCTGGCCCGCGACAGCCGCTCCATCGTCCTTGCCGGCCCGGTGCATCTGGTGCAGGGCGGGCGCGGTTTCCTGGGACGCTTCCCGGTGTTCTATACCGACCAATCCGGCGAGGAGCGCTTCTGGGGCATCGTCTCGGCGGTGATCGACGCCGATCGCCTCTATGCCGAAAGCGGTGTCCGCGCCGCCGACGAGGAAATCGCCATCGCCATTTCCGGCCGCGATGGCCGGATCGGCGACCGCATGGCCTTTTACGGCGATCCCGCCATTCTCGCCCAGGACCCGGTGCAGACCACCATCCTGCTGCCCTCGGGCCAGTGGACGCTGTCCGCCACGCCCCAGGGGGGCTGGGACACCACCCCGCCCAATGCGCCGCTCATCCGGCTGGGCCTGGGGCTGGGGGCGCTGCTGGTCATCGTCCCCATCATCCTGCTCGGCCGGCTCAACGAGGAGCGCCGCCGTCGCATGATCGAGCAGCGCCGCCGCGCCACCGAGCTGACCCGGCTGTCGCGCCGGCTCGAATTGGCGCTGGCCACCAGCCAGGTGGGGGTGTGGGAGCTCAACATCGTCACCGGCAACCTTGCCTGGGACGACCGCATGAACGAGCTCTACGACCAGCCCCGCGATGGCGGGCGGCGCGACTACACCCATTGGAGCGGGCGCCTGCACCCGGACGACCGCGAGCGCGCCGAGCGCGATTTCAACACCTCGATCCGCTCGGGCGAGCGCTACCAGTCCACATTCCGCGTTGTGGCCCGCGACGGGGCGGTGCGCCATATCCGCGCCATCGGCTCGGTCTATCAGGATGCCGGCGCTTCGCCGCGCATGGTCGGCGTCAACTGGGACGCCACCCCCGATGCCGAGCTCTCCGAGGCGCTGCTGCGTGCCAAGACCCAGGCGGAAGCCAAGAATTTCGAGCTGGAAAGCGCCAAGGCGCGCATCGAGCACAACGCCATGCACGATCCGCTGACCGGCCTGCCCAACCGGCGCTATCTCGACGAGGTTCTGGAGCGCCACACCTCGCCCGAGGGGCGGTCCGACGGGCTGGCGGCCATCCTCCATATCGATCTCGACCGCTTCAAGCAGATCAACGATACGCTGGGCCACGCGGCTGGCGACGCCATGCTGGTGCACGCCTCCCAGATCCTCAAGCGCGCGGTGCGGCAGACCGATTTCGTGGCCCGCATCGGCGGCGACGAATTCGTCATCCTGTGCATCGGCGGCAAGCCCGGCCCCGACCTGCGGGCGCTGGCCGACCGGATCATCGCCACCATGCGCCGGCCGGTCTCCTATCAGGGCCATGAATGCCGCTTCGGGGTCTCCATCGGCATCGCCGAGGGCAATGTGCGCGAAACCGCGCCGCGGCAATTGCTGGTCAATGCCGATATCGCGCTCTATCGCGCCAAGCGGCGCGGGCGCAACCGGGCCGAATTCTTCTCGGCCGAATTGCAGGCCGAGATCGTCACCGCCAAGCGGGTGTCCGACGACCTGCTCGCCGCCCTCGACAACAATGAGTTCATCGCCCATTACCAGCCGCAGATCGATGCCACGACCCGCGACATCGTCGGGGTCGAGGCCCTGGCGCGCTGGCAGCATCCCCTGCGCGGCCTCCTCACCCCCGACGCCTTCATGGCGGCGGCCGAGGAACTCAACGTGGTGGCGACCATCGACCGGATGATCCTCGAACAGGCGCTGGCCCAGCGCGAGGCCTGGGCGCTCGAGGGGGTGTTCGTGCCGCGCGTTTCGGTCAACGTCTCGGCCCGCCGGCTGCATGACGATACGCTGATCGAAACCCTGCGGGCGCTCGACATCGCCCCGGGCACCGTGGCGTTCGAACTGGTCGAATCCATCTATCTCGACGAGCGCGACACCATGGTGTCGTGGAATATCGACCAGATCCAGGAACTGGGCATCGATATCGAGATCGACGATTTCGGTACCGGCTACGCTTCGATCGTCAGCCTGCTGCAGCTCCAGCCCCGCCGCCTCAAGATCGACCGCCAGCTCGTGCAGCCCATCACCGGCGGCGACCGCCAGCGCCAGCTCGTCGCCTCGATCATCGAGATCGGCACCTCGCTGGGCATCGAGGCCGTCGCCGAGGGGGTGGAGAGCTGGGAGCACGCGGCGATCCTGGCCGATATGGGCTGCACCGTATTGCAGGGCTACGCCATCGCCCGCCCGATGAGCGGGGAAGATTTCGCCGCCTTCGTGCGCTCCCAGCGCTGGCGTGAAGCCGGTTAAAGTGCTTCCAGCAAAAGTGGATACCACTTTTGCGGTTCGGAAGCGCGACAGGTGGGAATCCTAACCCCGCGGCTTGGCGCGGTTGGTGGCCTGGGCGGCGAGGGGGTCGTCGGGCCAGTAATGCCGCGGATAGCGCCCCTTGAGGTCGCGCGCCACCTCCTTCCAGCTGCCGCGCCAGAAGCCGGGCAGGTCGCGCGTCGTCTGGATGGGGCGGTGGGCCGGCGAGAGCAGCGACAGCAGCAGCCTGATCCGGCCATCGGCAATGGCCGGATGGCTGTCGAGCCCGAACAATTCCTGCACCCTTATGGCCAGCACCGGGCCGTTCTCCGCCCCATAGTCGATCGGCACATGGCTGCCCGAGGGCGCGGCGAAATGGGAGGGGAGCAGGGCGTCGATCCGCCCCCGCCGCTCCCAGGGCAGGAGATCGAACAGCGCCGCGGCCAGGTGATCGGGCGTGATGGCGTCGAGCCGCGACAGCCCGGCGATATGGGGCACCAGCCACAGGGCCCCGTCCTCGGCCAGCGCCGCGTCCGAGAGGTCCGGCCATTCCGCCCCCAGCGCTTCATGCAGGAACGAGGCCCGGGCCCGCAAGGCGCGCTGCTCGCGCGTCCAGGACAGCTTGTCGATGCCGATCCGCGCCACGCCCTCGGCCAGCAGCCGCGCCGCTTCCGCCCCGTCGGCGATGGCGCTGGGCGCGTCGTCGAGCACCAGCGCGCCGAGCCGCGTGCGGCGCCGGGCCCGCACCGCGCGCGCCGCCGCGTCGAACGCCAGTTCGGTTTCCGTCGCGATCCGGTCGGCGAACTCCGCCGCGATGGTCTCGCGATCCAGCCCAATGGCCGAGCGGATATGCCCGCGCCCCGCCGCCCCGGTCATGTCGGCGACGACGAGGAATGGCGCCCGCGCCAGCGCCTCGGTCTCATCGAGCGCCGCCTGCCGCCCATTGGCGAGGCGAAAGCGGCCGCCCCCCATGGCCTGCGCCACCCGGTCGGGAAAGGCCCGCGCCAGATGGCGGCCGAGTTCGGCCCCGCTCGCCTCCCCCTTGCGCCCTTCGACCAGCCCTGCCCAGCGCCCGGCCAGTCCGCGCGCCTGCCGCCCGCGTTGCGAGCCGTCGCGCCGCAGCCGCTCGAAGCGCGCCCCCAGATCGGTCCCCGTGCCGGCCAGCCCGTGCTCGCTGACCAATACGGCGAGCAGCGCCGCATCGCTGGCCGCGCCTTCGGCGGCGGCCAGCGCGATCATGTGGCCGAGGCGGGGATGCAGCGGCAGCCGGGCCAGGAGGCGCCCATGCGCGGTGATATGGCCCTTGCCGTCGAGCCCGCCAATGGCCCGCAGCAGCGCCATCGCCTCGTTCCAGGCCGGGGCGGGGGGCGGGTCGAGCAGGGCCAGCGCATCGGGGTCGGTGACCCCCCAGCCGGCCACGTCGAGCGCGAAGCCGGTGAGGTCGGCGGCAAGGATTTCCGGCGGATCGAAGGGTTTGAGACTCGCCGTCTGCCCCTCATGCCACAGGCGATAGCACACCCCCGGCCCGGTGCGCCCGGCCCGGCCGCGGCGCTGGTCGGCGGCGGCCCGGCTCACCCTCCGGGTTTCGAGCCGCGTCAGCCCCGTATCGGGCTCGTAGACCGGCAGGCGCGCCAGCCCGGAATCGAGCACCACGCTGATGCCCTCAATGGTGAGCGAGGTCTGGGCGATGGCCGTGGCGAGGACGATCTTGCGGCGTCCGGGCGGCGCCGGCAATATGGCGCGGTCCTGCTCCGCCGCGGTCAATTGCCCGTAGAGCGGGGCGATATCGGTCAGCCCGCCGACGCTCCCGTCCAGCGCCTCGGCCACGCGGCCGATTTCGGCCTGCCCGGGCAGAAAGACCAGCAGCGAGCCGGTTTCCTCGGCCAGCGCGCGGCGGATGGCGGCCACCACGACCGCCTCGATCCGCGCCTTGGGGTCGGGGATGATATGGCGGGTTTCGACCGGAAAGGCGCGCCCCTCGCTTTCGATCACCGGCACCGCACCCAGGAGCGCCGCCACCGCCGTCCCGTCGAGGGTGGCCGACATGACGAGGATGCGCAGATCCTCGCGCAGCGCGGTGGCGTCGAGGGTGAGCGCCAGCCCCAGATCGGCATCGAGGCTGCGCTCGTGGAATTCGTCGAACAGCACGGCGGCGACGCCGGTTAGCTCCGGATCGTTGAGCACCATGCGGGTGAACACCCCCTCGGTCACCACCTCGATGCGGGTGCGGGCCGAGACCTTGGTGTCCATGCGCACGCGATAGCCGACGGTTTCCCCCACCGCCTCGCCCAGCGTCTCCGCCATGCGCCGCGCCGCGGCCCGCGCCGCCAGCCGGCGCGGTTCGAGCATGACGATCCTCCCGTCGCGCCGCCATGGAGCATCCAGCAGGGCGAGCGGCACCCGCGTGGTCTTGCCCGCCCCCGGCGGCGCGACGAGCACCGCCCGCGTCCCCTCCTCGAGCGCGGCGCGCAGCTCGGCAAGGACGGCATCGATAGGCAGGGGATCGGCAGGGCGCATGCCGCTATGTCACCGGAAAACGCCCCCAGCGCAAGATGGCCGTGCGCGATGATGGTTCCCTTGGCCGCCTCAGCGCCCCCCTCATCCGACCTTTCGCTATCGCGAAAGCCCACCTTCTCCCACCAGGGGAGAAGGAAAGAATGGCGCTGCCTCAGCGATTCCCTTCTCCCCTGGTGGGAGAAGGTGCCGAAGGGCGGATGAGGGGGGCCGCAGCGCTTCCGCATACCCCCTCGCCAGCCTTCCGCCCCAGCGCTCTCTCCCTCCCCTTGAGGGGGAGGGATTAAGGGTGGGGTGGGGCGGAGAGATCCGGCGCTGCCTCAGGGATTCCCTTCTCCCCTGGTGGGAGAAGGTGCCCGAAGGGCGGATGAGGGGGGCTCAGCCTCGCGGCATGCCACCCCCGCCAACCGTCTCCCCTACTTCCCCATCGCCCGCCGCGCTTGCGTTTCCCTGTTCATGATATACACCGACGCCAGCACGATCATCGCCGCGCCGGGCCAGAAGGCGGCGTCGGGGGCGAAGCCGAAGATCACCCAGCCCAGGACGATGTTGAAGGGCAGCTTGAGGTCCTCGAACGGCTGCAGATAGGCGGCATCGGCCACCGCATAGGCGCGGGTCAGGAGATATTGCGCCGCCGCCGTCAGCACCCCGGCCGTCAGCAGCACCGCCCAGCCCTCGGCCGGCGGCAGGGCGAAGCCCGAGCCCAGATAGAGCGCGAAATTGATCGGGGTCAGCAGCAACAGCAGATAGAGCGCGATCGATTCCGGGCTCTCGCTCGCCGTCAGCTTCTTGGTGATCAGCGAGGCGCCGGCCCACAGCGCGGCCGCCGCCACCGGCAGCAGGGCATAGGGGGTGAAGGCTTCCGACCACGGCGCGATGATGATCAGCGCCCCGGTGAACCCGAACGCCGTCGCCCCGATGCGCTCCAGCGTCACCTTTTCGCCCAGCAGCAGCGCCGCGCCGGCCAATACGAAGAACGGCGAGGTCATCGACAGCGCAATGGCCTGCCACAGCGGCACATGCGCCAGCGCGATCACCCACACCTGCACCCCGGCCGCCGACAGCACCACCCGGGCGATATGCAGCGCCGGATGGCGGGTGCGCAGCGCCTTGAGGCCCTGGCGCCACACCAGCGGCAGCGCGAAAATGAAGGCGAGGAAATACTGCCAGAACGCGACGGCGGTGGAGGAGAGCCCGCTCACCATGCCGGCCCATTGCAGCGTGACGTTGATGCCGGCAAATCCGATGCCGGCCAGAACCATCAGCCCGGCGCCGGTCAGCGCGGAGCGGGAAGCGGGAAGAGAGGTCGTCTGGCTCATCGTGTCGATCCTTTCGCATATCCACCAGTGACCTCAGGGGATGCGGGGGATCGACCATCGGGGCCCGACCGGCCGCGCGGGGGCGGCGGGTCCGGACGCGTCCGGCGCGATACCCGTTCTCTCTTCATCCGGACTGTGACCGTCGGCTTCGGAATCGCACCGAAATCTGCTGACCCTTCCGAAAAAGCCGGAAAGCGCTCGCGGGCTAGGAGGCGCGGGGCCTCATTACCGCCGGTGGGGACTTTCACCCCGCCCTGAGAACGAATTCAATCTGTTCGCGGCCCTTCATCGTGAGGGGCCGACGGGAAAGATAGGCACGGCTTTTGCGCGAGGCAAGCGGCAAAAGAAAAAGGACTGCCCGAAATCTCGAACAGTCCTTCCATGATACCGTCACGCGAAGTGACTGAACCGCTAATCCAAGCGGTTCGGAGGGAGGATCATCTCGCCGAGGGCTGCCCCGACAAAATCACCTCACACCCAAAGTCACTCCCGCACGTGCGGATCTCACTAGACATTGGATCACCTCCTTTCGCTTGGTTGAAACCACGGCCATGGTGGCCCGGATCGGCGCCGGGTGCAAGCCGGTATTTCCCCCATGCGCCTGACGATAGTTTGAGTGGGCATTCAAAGATCGGGGATTCTCAAAGGCTTGTCGTTGGGCGATACTCCGCGCCGGCGTCGAATCAGGTGAGGACGAACCGCCGCCGGTATTCGCTCGCCGCATAGACGAGGACCACCGCGACCGCGACGCCCCCGGCCAGCGACACCCAGTCGGTACCCGCCAGCATCAGGGCGATGAGGTCCATGCCGTTCCACGGCTCGCCCGTCAGCCAGTAGGCTTCCATTTCCAGCCCCTCGAAATGCAGTTCGAACCGCTTGGTGATGAAGGTCCAGAACTGGCCGGCGACGAGGAGGTTCTCCGCGATCACCCGCTCGAAGACCCCGATGATGGCCGGGATGAGGAAGGCCAGCGGGATGGCCCAGCGCTTGAACATCACCGAGAGGAACCCGACCCAGGCGAGAAAGGGCAGGTACCACAAGAGCCCGATGGCGAACAGCACCAGCGCCGCCAGCATCACATTGCCCCAGGCCGACAGCGTCGTGCCGATATCGGGCGGAGCGAAGGCGGGCATCACGCTGCCGATCGAGAGGGCCGGCAGATAGGCGAGGATGCCGGTCAGCGCCAGCGCCACGAGGATGGCGGCCGGGAATACGGTGAGCGAGGCCGCGACCTTGGAGGCGAGGATCTTGAGGTCCGATTGCGGCATGGATTTCCAGAACAGCATGGAATTGTTGCGGCTGTCGGCGGAAAAGGCGTCGCCATAGTAAAAGAACAGCATGATCAGCAGGTAGATCAGCCAGCCCGCCGCCGCCAGCGCGATGGAGGTCTCGTAAAAGCGCAGCGCATTGGGCAGTTCATGGGCCAGCGTGCCCCCGATATCCACCCCGATCAGCGAATAGAGCCCCCCGGCGAGGAACAGCGCCAGCAGGATGGCCGGGCCATAGACGAAGGCGCCGCGATGCTCGAGATATTCGCGTTTGATGAGTGCGGTCAAAGCCTGCATTTAGGCGGCTCCTGCATTATAGGTCTCGCGCTGCATCAGCGCGACGAACAGGTCGGAAAGGCTGGGGGTCGAGACCTGGCCCAGCGGGGCCAGCGCCGCGCGGTCGGCGCCCTCGAAGATCATCACCGTCTGCCCGAACCGGGTTTCGGAAAACACCGGCCCCAGCGCCCGTGCCTTTTCGGCGCTGGCCGGGTCGGAGGCGACGAGCTGGCTGTATTTGGTGTTCACCGTCTCCATCTGCATATGGACGATCAGTTCGCCGTCGCGGATGAACATGATGTCCGAGAGCATGAATTCGATCTCGTCCACCTGATGGGTGGTGATGAGCAGCGTGCGCTCCTCGGTCATGTAGTCTTCCAGCAGCCGGCGGTAGAAGCGCTTGCGATAGGTGATGTCGAGCCCCAGCGTCGGTTCGTCCAGCACCAGCAGCTTGGCGTCGATGGCCATCACCACCGCCAGGTGCAATTGCGCGATCATCCCCTTGGAGAGGTTCTTGATCCGCGCCTCGGGCTTGATGTCGGTGCCGGCGAGGAAGTCGCGCGCCTTGTCCTGCGAGAACTTGGGGTGGATGTTGGAGACGAGGGCGAACAGTTCGCGCACCCGCAGGAAGCGGGGCAGGGAGGCGACGTCGGAGATGAAGGCCACGTCCTCCATCAGCTTGGCGCGGTTGGCGAAGGGGTCGAGCCCCAGCACCTCGATCCGGCCCTCGCACTGGGTGAGGCCCAGCAGCGCGTTGAGCGTCGTGGTCTTGCCGGCGCCATTGTGGCCGACCAGCCCGTAGATGCGGCCGGCCGGGATGTCGAAATCGAGCCCGTGCAGGATCTCGGTCTTGCCGAACCGCTTGCGCAGGCCGCGGGCGCTGACGATGGGGGGAGGAGTGGTCATGTGTCGTCTCCATCGGTGAGCAGGTCTTTGGCGCTCAGCCCCAGCGCCGCGATGCGCGCGGCGATGGCGGGCCAGTCTTCGGTGAGGAATTTGTCGCGTTCATGGACGAGCAGCGCCGTGCGCGCCCCTTCGGTCACATACATGCCCATGCCGCGGCGCTTTTCCACCATGCCCATGTCGACCAGCGATTGGTAGGATTTGGTGACGGTGAGCGGGTTGACCGACAGCTCGGCGGCCACCTGGCGCACCGAGGGCAGGGCATCGCCCTCGTTGATGGTGCCGTTGAGGATCATCTCGATCATCCTTTGCCGGATTTGCAGGAATATCGGCTGGTCGTCGCGCCACTGGGTCATGCGTGCTTCCATATAGTGTATTACATGTGTAACACACCGTCACGGCACTTGTCAACCACCTCATCCTTCCCTTCTCCCCTGGTGGGAGAAGGTGGATCGGACCGCCAGGTCCGAGACGGATGAGGGGGGCGCAGCGCGTCCTACCGCACCACGGTGATCCTTTCCGCCGCCCGCGTGATCCCCGTATAGAGCCAGCGCCGCGCCTCCTCGCGGAACACGAAGCTCTCGTCGAAGAGATACACGCTGTCCCACTGGCTGCCCTGCGCCTTGTGCACCGTGAGCGCATAGCCATAGGTGAACTCGTCATATTGCCGCCGCAGCTGCCAGCTCATCTCGGCGTCCGCGCCGGTAAAGAAGCTCTCATGGGCGCGCACCTTGGTCTGGATCGCCGACCGGTCGGCCTCCTCGGGGTCGATGACCATCTCCAGCGTGCCCGCGGCGCGCTTCTTGATGGCATTGAGCGTCCAGATCTGCCCGTTGAGCAGGCGCTTCTGGGGATTGTTGCGCAGGCAGACCAGCCGGTCGCCCTTGACCGGGATGTCGGCCGGCAGGCCCTTCAGCTCCCGGATGCGGTTGTTGTAGTCGATCCGCGTCTTGTTGCGCCCCACCAGCACCTGGTCGGCCCCCAGCACCTCGGCCTGATCCACCTCGCGGCGCGACACCACCTTGCTCTCTCCATAATGGCCGTAATCGATGCCGCGCCCCTCGCGGATATCGAGCGAGAGCTGCACGATAGGGTTGTCCTGCGCCTGGCGGTGGATTTCCGTCAGCATGACATCGGGCTCCTGCGCGGTGAAAAAACCCTCGCCCTGTACCGGCGGCAATTGGAACGGGTCGCCCAGCACCAGCACCTTGGTGCCGAAGCTCAGAAGGTCGCTCCCCAGCGCCTCGTCGACCATGGAGACCTCGTCGACGACGATCAGGTCGGCCTCCGCCGCCGCCGATTCCGGATCGAGCACGAAGCGCGGCTCGCCCTCCTTCTCGCTGATCCGCGTATAGATCAGCGAATGGATGGTCGAGGCGCCCTTGCAGCCGCGCTTGCGCATCACCAGCGCCGCCTTGCCGGTGAAGGCGGCGTATTTCACCGTCTCCACATCCTGCGCCAGATGCCGGGCCAGGGTGGATTTGCCCGTCCCCGCCCAGCCGAACAGGCGGAATACCTGCGGCCCGTTGGCGTCCCTGAGCCAGGCGGCCACGGCTTTCAGCGCTTGGTCTTGCTGGCTGGACCAGACCACCATTTCCGGGTCACACTCCGCTCAAATCGGGGGAATCAGTCAAGGCCGGCAGTATCGCCATGATGGCGCTCGGGTGAAACCTCAAAAAGCGAACAAAACACGAAAGGTCGGAGCCATGCAGCCCCAGCAGGTGCTCGAATTCTGGTTCGAGCGGCACGGATATGAGGATTGGTTCCGGGGCGGGGAGCCGTTCGACGCCAAATGCCGCGCCGAACTGGGCGACATCCACGCCCGCGCCGTCAAGGCCGAGCTCTGGCACTGGCGCAGCGGCGCCGAGGGCAGGCTGGCCGAAATCCTCCTGCTCGACCAGCTTTCGCGCCAATTGCATCGCGGCGACCGCCGCGCCTTCGCCTCCGACACCATGGCGGTGACCCTGGCCCAGGAACTGGTGGCCCAGGGGCTCGATACCCGCCTCGATGCCAGCCAGCGCATGTTCGCCTATCTGCCCTTCGAGCACGCGGAATCGGAAATCCTGCAGGACGAATCCGTGCGCCTCTTCGAGGCGTTGGGCAATGCGGACGCGCTGCAATACGCCATCGACCATCGCGAGACCATAAGGCGCTTCGGCCGCTTCCCCTTCCGCAACGCGGCGCTGGGCCGGCAGTCCACCCCCGAGGAGATCGCCTATATGGCCGAACGCGCCGACCAAATCTTTTAGGTTCAATCGACATTCAGGATTCAATTCTGTCGGGGAGTGTGATTCATGGGTTTCCAGATTCAATGATCTGGAGG
>NZ_QQNH01000012.1 GCF_003345525.1 Pelagibacterium lacus | reverse complement strand
ATAGGTGGACGACTTTTAAGCCGCCCGCAGCAGGACAATCCAGCCGCTACCGTGGACTAATTTTGCACCGCCGTTCTCACATGGCGCCTATATGAACATCCCCAGCATGGGAGAGATCATCCCGAGGCTGGCCGAGACCCACACCGTCTATGCCCTCGAATTCCAAGGCCACGGCCGCACCACCGATATCGACCGCCCCATCACCTATCCCAATCTGGCCGATGACGTGGCCGCCTTCATGGACGCCGTCGATCTCGGACGCGCCGATGTGCTGGGCTATTCCATGGGCGGTTCGGCGGGCGTGCAACTGGCCATCCGCCATCCCGAAAAGGTCGGCCGGCTGGCCGTCATCTCCGGAGCCTCCTTCTCGGCCTCGGGCTTCCAGCCCGAATTCCTCGAGATGATCCCCATGATGAGCCCGGAAATGTTCGTCGGCAGCCCCATGGAGGAGGCCTATCGCGAACTGGCCGCCGATCCGGAGGGGTTTCCGGCACTGGTGGAAAAGCTCATCGCCCTCGAGCACGAGCCGCTCGAATGGCGCGACGAGGTCGAAGCCCTCGACCTGCCCGTCCTCATCGTCGCCGGCGATTCCGACGTGGTCACGGCCGAGCACAGCGTGGAATTCTTCCGCCTGCTCGGCGGCGGCATCATGGGCGACATGGGCACCCCGCTTCCCGATGTGCGCCTCGCCATCCTCCCGGCCTCGTCGCACACCTCGGTCATCAACCAGCCCGACCTGCTGATGGCCCTGATCGGCCCCTTCCTGCGCGACGAAACCCCGGCAGGGTTCATGTGAACCCTCGGGATTCGTCCCACCAAGGTTGACGCGGCACGGATCGTCTCACCATCATGCAAGCCAATGTGATGGAAGTCCCCATGCCGCGTCCCCTCCTCTCCTCCCTTCTCGTCATCGCCGCCACCCTCCCCCTCTTCACCGCTCCGGCGCGGGGCGAAGCGGGCGGGGACTTTGCCCAGCGCGCCAATGCCCTGTGCCGCGACATCATCGCCGCGCGCGACCACACGGTGATGGACGGGGCGCAGCGGGGCATGCTCGATCTGGTCATTGAGGCCATGCAGGGAAAGGAGCCTCCGACCCCCGAGCGGGCCGCGGAACTCGCCGCCCTGCTCGAAGCCTCCCGCGACGAATTGGCGGCGAGCCTCGACGCCCTGCGCGCCATCGCCCCTGAAGATGCCCACACGGCGCGCCATGTCGACACCCTCCTCGCCGATGCCCGTCACAAGATCGATATCCGCGAGGCGCGGCTGGATTTGCTGGCCCGTGCGGATGCGCCGGACTGGCAATGGCCACTGGAGACGGGATTGGACATCCCCGAGGGCCCTTCCGGTGCGGAGATCGAAGCGGCATGGCAGGCCCTCGGCTTTGCCCAGCGCGATTGCCAATACCTCTTCTATTCCCCCGGCCTGCCCGCCGGTTACGGCCCCTATTGGGCCGAGGCGGCCGCCATCTGCGCCACCGTCTACGAACGCCGCCTGACCCAGCCCTTCACCGACTGGCAAAGGGCAGCCCTCGATGCACTCGTCACGGTGATGTCGGGGGATGTCCCGGCTCCGGATGCGGCGGAACCGATCGGGTCACTCGCCGCCGAATGGACCCGGACCGCCGGCGATTTCGCAGCCATCTCGCCCGAAACGACCCCTGTTCCGCAAGCCTGGGAAGCGCTGCTCGCCTCCATGGCCTCTAATGCGAAACTCTATACCGCCCGCGCCGAGGCCATCGCGGCCAGGGACGAGGACGGCCTGCGCGCTGCCTTCATCGACGCCCGGCCCAGTGGCTTCGACGCCGCATCGGTCGGCATGGAGGAAAGTTCCTGCCGCGCCCTTGCCAACCTCTCCTGAGCGGGGAGAACGGAGGCGGCCATGCCGCCTCCTTGACCCTGCGCGTTCGATCGCTATAGTGCCGCCCATGTTCATGATGTCCAACATTTTCGCCGTCTTCCTCGGCGCCTGATCCGGCGCTTCCCATAGGGAAGCCTGTCGATCCGGGCGCGCCGCGCCCGAACCCCGCCGCCCCGCGCGGCTCCATGGACTTATGGACCCTTTCCCATGTACGATGCTGCACATGCACTGACCCCGGCGCAGATCGAATCCTTTATCGCCGATGGCTATCTGCGCATCGACGACGCCTTCCCCAAAGCCCTCGCCGATGAGGGCCGCGCCATATTGTGGCGCGATACGGGCTGCGATCCCGATGATCCCTCCACCTGGACCAGGCCGGTGATCCGGCTGGGCGGCTACGCCGACAAACCCTTCCGCGAGGCGGCCAACACGCCGCGCCTGCATGCGGCCTATGACCAGCTTGTCGGCGCGGACCGCTGGCTTACGCCCCAGGGACTGGGCACCTTCCCCATCCGCTTCCCCTCCCCCGAGGCGCCGGGAGACGATGGCTGGCATATCGACGCCAGCTTCACCCTGCCCACCGACGATCCCAATGATTTCTTCTCCCTCCGGGCCAATGTGAAATCGAGGGGCCGGGCGCTGCTGATGCTCTTTCTCTTCTCCGATGTCGGGGAGGACGACGCTCCCACCCGCATCCGGGTCGGGTCGCATATGGCCATGGCGCGCTTCCTCCTGCCCCATGGAGAGGATGGAGCCACCATGCGCCAGATGGTGGCCGGGGCGTTTGCCAGCACGGAACGCTGCGCGGAGGTCCTGGCGACGGGTCCGGCCGGGACGGTCTATCTCTGCCACCCCTTCCTCGTCCACGCGGCGCAGCCCAACCGGGGCGTGAGCGTCAAGTTCATGGCCCAGCCGCCCCTCCTGCCCGCCCATGGCTTCGACCCGGCTCTGCCCCCATCTCCGGTGCAGACCGCCATCCGCAAGGCGTGCAATCTCTCGTTCTAAAGGGGTTCCCGGCCCCGCGCTCAGGCGCGGGCGAAAAAATCCTCGGCGGCGGCAAGCGCCGCATCGACGGCCGCGTCGCTGAGATCCTTGTGCGTCACCCAGCGCTGCTGCCCATAGCGGCCCGAAACGAGGATGCCGGCGGCCTTCACATGCGCCGCGAATCCCTCGGCGATGGCCGGATCGGCGCGCAGGAACACGATATTGGTCTGCGGCATCTCGACCTTGAGCGCGGCGTGCCGGGCTAGCCCCTCAGCCAGCTGCCGCGCCCGCCCATGGTCCTCGGCCAGCCGCGCCACATTGTGCTCGAGCGCATAGAGCCCCGCGGCGGCGAGGATGCCCGCCTGCCGCATGCCGCCCCCGACCATCTTGCGCAGGCGCCGCGCCCGGGCGATGAACGCCTCGCTGCCCACCAAGACCGAGCCGACCGGCGCGCCCAGGCCCTTGGAGAGGCAGACCGAGACCGTATCGAACGGCGCCGTCAATTCATGCGCGGCCCGGTTGGAGGCCACCGCCGCGTTGAAGATCCGCGCCCCGTCGAGATGGGTCGCGAGCCCGTTGGCGCGCGCCAGGGCCACCGCCTCGTCCACATAGGCCTGCGGCAGGACGCGGCCGCCTATGGTGTTTTCCAGGGCCAGCAGGCGGGTGCGAGCGAAATGCATGTCGTCGAGCTTGATCGCCGCCGCGATCTTGTCGAGCGGCAGCGAGCCATCGGGGGCATTCTCGATGGGTTGGGGCTGAATCGAGCCCAGAACCGCCGCGCCGCCGGCTTCGTATTTGTAGCTATGGGCCTCCTGCCCGGCGATGAATTCGTCGCCCCGCGCGCAATGGGTCATCAGGGCGACGAGGTTCGACTGCGTCCCCGAGGGTATGAACAGGCCCAGCTCCTTGCCGGTCAGGTCCGCGACCCGCGCCTCCAGCGCCGCAACGCTGGGGTCTTCGCCATAGACGTCGTCGCCCACCGGCGCCTCGGCCATGGCGGCGCGCATCCCCGCATCGGGGGCGGTGACGGTATCGGAACGGAAATCATATCTGGACGCCATGCGAACGCTCTCCCCTGCAAACCCTTTCTCATACCGCCCCGGCGCCGCCGCGCCAATCGGCCCGTTCGACTTGGGCGCCGACGCCCCCGCTCACGAAATACTGATCAACCCGGCACGTTCTTCAATCTAACGCGAAATACTACTGGCGGGCGCTCTCCCCCCATCGGGAGAAGGGTCAAGAGGACTGTCTAGACGCGGTAAAAAAAATTTTGCCGCGCCGGATATTCGCTAGTGCTTGAATATATCCCGGTTTTCTTCTAAAAACAGGCATCGAAATTGCGGCTGACTGATCGAGCCATGCGTCTTTTTCGCGCTGCTGACGTCCGGATCCAAGACTTCGATATGCCAGGGGGATGGCGACATTCTCCGAACCCGTGGCGCTTCTGGCCAGGGCTGGCCCCGACGGTCCGGATGCGCGCTAGACCAAGGACTTGGGCCTGCCCGCGCGGACGGCCCGTACAGCACGACGTGAAAGGACAATGCCATGGCAACTGGCACCGTCAAATGGTTCAACACCCAGAAGGGTTATGGTTTCATTCAGCCCGATGAAGGCGGGGCGGACGTGTTCGTCCATATCTCCGCCGTCCAGAATTCCGGCATGACCGGCCTGGATGAAGGCCAGAAGATTTCCTACGAGATCGTCAAGGACAAGCGCACCGGCAAATCGGCCGCCGGCAACCTCGCCGCGCAGTAGCGGCCCCGCAAAGAGCATTGCCCGGCTCTTTGGCCGGGTCGAGGAACAAGGGCACGGATCGAAACGGTTCGTGCCCTTTTCTATTTTCCCGGGGCGGGCTTGCACCGGACCGCCGCCGCACCATATGCACCAAGGAGCAGGACGAGGCCGATCCTTTGGACGAAATACGCTTGACCCGGTGATCGACCAGAGGCAACCTGAACAGAAGTTTCCCAAAAGACGCAAAAGCGAGTCCGCCGGCCGCGAGTTGGCGAGGATGACAACAGTTTGCGTTCGACACGTGTTTTTTGAAGGAGGGATTGGACAATGGACAAGATCCCCATGACCATTGCAGGTCAACAGGCGCTCGAAGCCGAATTGCAGCGCCGCACCGGTACGGATCGCCGTGCCATCATCGATGCGATTTCCGAGGCGCGCGCCCATGGCGACCTGTCGGAAAATGCCGAGTACCATGCCGCCAAGGAGCAGCAGAGCCTCAATGAAGGCCGCATCATGGAACTCGAGACCATCCTCGCCAAGGCCGAGGTGATCGACGTGACCAAGCTCTCGGGCGACACGGTCAAGTTCGGCGCCACCGTCACCCTTGTCGACGAGGACACCGACGAGGAAAAGACCTATCAGCTGGTGGGCGACGCAGAAGCCGACGCCTCGGCCGGCCGCATCTCGATTTCCTCGCCCATCGCCCGCGCCCTGATCGGCAAGACGGCCGGCGATTCGGTCGAGGTCTCGGCCCCGGGCGGCGCCCGCGGCTACGAAATCCTCAAGGTGCAGTTCGTCTAGAAACACCCCTGGGGGCGGGCCGCGCGTAATTCGGTCCGCCCCGGCGTGGGTTTTCGCCGCACCGGAGGGGTTTTCCCCCGCCAAACGCCCGGAGCGCTTGTAACCCCGGCTTGCCGTGCCATATTTGTCTGCGAACGTGAAATCGATCGGCAAAGACAAATGCACGCCAAAACCATCATCATCGGCTCGGGCCCGGCCGGCTACACCGCCGCCATCTATGCCGCCCGTGCCATGCTCGAGCCGCTCATGATCACCGGCATGCAGCCGGGCGGCCAGCTCACCATCACCACCGATGTGGAAAACTATCCCGGATTCGCCGACCCCATCCAGGGGCCGTGGCTCATGGACCAGATGCGCGCCCAGGCCGAGAACATGGGCACCAGAATCGAGAACGACCTGATCGTCGACGTCGATTTCAACATCCGCCCGTTCCGGCTCACCGGCGACAGCGGCAAGACCTATACCGCCGACAGCGTCATCATCGCCACCGGCGCCCAGGCCAAATGGCTGGGCCTGCCGACCGAGGAGAAGTTCAAGGGCTTCGGCGTGTCGGCCTGCGCCACCTGCGACGGCTTTTTCTACCGCGAGAAGACGGTGCTGGTCATCGGCGGCGGCAACACGGCGGTCGAGGAAGCCCTGTTCCTCACCAATTTCGCCTCCAAGGTGATCCTCGCCCATCGCCGCGACCAGTTCACGGCGGAAAAGGTCATGCAGCAGCGCCTGTTCAGGCACCCCAAGATCGAGGTGCGCTGGAACACCGTGCTCGACGAGGTCAGGGGCGACGCCATGCCCCCCTCGGTGCGGAGCGCGGTGCTGCGCGACGTGGTAACCCATGAGACGAGCGAAGTGGCGGTCGACGGCGTTTTCGTCGCCATCGGTCACGCTCCTGCCACGGAAATCTTCGACGGTAAGCTCGAAATGAAACAGGGCGGCTATATCGTCACCGCGCCGGACAGCACCGCGACCTCGGTGCCGGGCGTGTTCGCGGCGGGCGACGTGACCGACGACATCTACCGCCAGGCGGTCACCGCGGCAGGCATGGGCTGCATGGCCGCGCTTGAAGCCGAACGCTATCTGGCAGCACACGAAATGGCGGAAGCCGCCGAATAACTGGCGGGCGCCGGCGAAAGAGGGGACTTCGCGCCGATGCTGGATTGGGACAAGCTGCGCATATTCCACGTCGCCGCGGAATCGGGAAGTTTCACCCATTCGGCCGAAAAGCTGGGCATGTCGCAATCGGCGGTGTCGCGCCAGATCTCCGCGCTGGAGGAGGATCTGGGGTTCAAGCTCTTCATCCGCCACGCCCGCGGCCTGGTGCTGACCGAAGTGGGCGAGCAGCTCTTCCGCACCGCCCACCGCATGGCCTGGGAACTGCAATCGGTGCAGGCCCAGATGACCGAGAGCCAGGACGTGCCCACCGGGCCGCTGATCGTCACTACCACGGTGGGGTTCGGCTCGACCTGGCTCACCAAGCGCATCCACGAATTCGTCGAGCTCTACCCCACCATCCAGCTCGAGATCAAACTCAACGACGCCGAGCTCGACCTCGCTATGCGCGAGGCCGATGTGGCGATCCGGCTGCACCGGCCCAACCAGTCCGAGATGATCCAGCGCAAGCTGTTCACCGTGCACAACCATATCTATGCCGCCGAGAGCTATCTCGCCGAATTCGGCGAACCCGCCTCCATCGAGGAACTGGACGAGCACAAGATCGTCAGCTTCGGCGAGCCCTCGCCCTCCTATCTCGGCGACGTCAACTTCCTCGAACGCATCGGGCGGCCGGACAATTCCCCGCGCCGCACCACGCTGCGGGTCAATGCCATCTACGGCATGATGCAGGCCTGCCGGGCCGGGCTCGGCATCGCCATGCTGCCCGATTACGTCTGCGAGGAAGAACCCACGCTCAAGCAGGTACTCATCGACCTGTCGCTGCCGGAATACGAAACCTATTTCGTCTATCCCCCGGCGCTCAAGAACTCCAAGCGAGTCGGCGTGTTCCGCGATTTCCTCGTCGATAAGGCGCGCGACTGGCGCTATTGACGCCCGCCAACCCACCGGCCGCAGCTTTTTTTTGCAAATTTTTTGAGCAGGACCTGCCCAATCTTGCGGCGCAAAAGCGCCGTAAAAACAGGCACTTTGCCCATTGTCGCGGCAATGGCATGCGCAGAACGCATAGCTGGCATGCCCTGAGCAGGCTTGCGGCCCCCCGCTCTAATCTCTACCTGTCCGCCAGACATTGCGCGCTTTTCCTCCTCCCTTTGGGCGCGTTTGATGTTCCCTCCTTGCGAAAGGTTCTGCCTTTCGCACTTGGGCCCCGCTCTCCCCTCGAGCGGGGCTTTTTTTTGCCCGCGATTCCGGATGGGTTAACCCTTGCAGAAAATGCATGGCTGCCATTCCGAAACACTACTTTTCAAGTCGTGATTAGAACGGCATATAGAGCGGGTCACTGACGCAGCGCGCCTTCTCCTCCTCCCAAGGCCCCCTGCGAGGTGACACACAGAGCGGGAAAGGTTCCTCCTCCTCCCTCCTTGACCGCTCCTAAGGCCGCGTTTCGAACTCCTCCTCCCTCGAAAGCGGCCGACAGCTCAGAGGCTCTACCGCCCTCCCGGTAGAGCCTCTTTTTTTGCGCCGGATTCTGCCCGCAAATTAGGCACAAGTGTAAACTGCCTCTTGCATGGCAGGTATGCGGTTTTGCCCATTGTTGCAGGGAACGGATCGGCGCATATTGGCATTGTCGATGCAGCGACGCGCCTTTTCCTCCTCCCAAGGCCCCTCGCTCATCTACCCCGGACGGGCGATGTCTCCTCCCACATCGTCCCGTTCACCCGGCACCGCCGTTTCCTCCTCCCTCGGCGGGGTCGTAAACTGAGAGATTAGGGTTTTTGCCCTCGATCACGGCTCCGTCTTCGGACGGAGCCTTTTTTTCGCGCTATCGCACGCCGGCGCAGAACGCCTCGATCCGGTCGAGCGCCGCGGCGAGCATGGCATCGGACGCCGCATAGGAAAGCCTGAACTGCCCCGGAAGGCCGAAGGCGGTGCCATGCACCAGCGCCACGCCATTTTCCTCGAGCAGGGCCATGACCACGTCCTCGTCGGTCTCCAGCGCCCTGCCCCCGGCACTGGTCCGGCCGATCAGCCCGGCGCAGGACGGGAAGGCATAGAACGCCCCTTCGGGCAGCAGGCATTCGAGCCCGGCGCACTGGTTGAGCCGCTCCACCACCCGGTCGCGCCGCGTCTGGAACACGGCCCGCCACGCGCGGAGGAAGTCCTGCGGCCCGTTCAGCGCCTCGACCGCCGCCCATTGCGAGATCGAGGAGGGATTGGTGGTCGATTGCCCCTGCAATTTCTGCATGGCCCGCAGAATTTCCTTCGGGCCGGTGCAATAGCCGATGCGCCAGCCGGTCATGGCATGCGATTTCGACACCCCGTTCATGGTCACCGTCCGCCCGATCAGCCGGGGCTCCACCTCGGCAATGGTGGCGAAGCGGCGCCCGTCATAGACCAGCACCTCATAAATGTCGTCGGTGAGGATATGGACGTGCTCGTGCCGCAGCAGCACATCGGCCAGGCCCCGAAGCTCCTCGGCGGTATAGGCGGCGCCCGAGGGGTTGGATGGAGTGTTGAGGATCAGCCATTTGGTGCTGGGGGTGATCGCCGCCTCCAGCGCCGCGGGGGTGAGCTTGAAGCCGGTCTGCTGGCTCGCCTGCGCGAACACCGGCTCAGCCCCGGCCAGCCGCACGATTTCGGGATAGCTCACCCAATAGGGCACCGGCACCACCACCTGGTCGCCCGGATTGAGCGTCGCCATCAGGGCGTTGAAGATCACCTGCTTGCCGCCCGAGGAGACGAAGCAGTCCTCGGCCCTCACGTCGAGCCCGTTGTCGCGCCGGAACTTGGCCGCCACCGCTTCCTTGAGCTCGGCGATGCCCTCGATATTGGTATAGCGCGTCTCGCCGCGCTCGATCGCCGCGATGGCCGCCTTGCACACGTTCTCGGGGGTGTCGAAATCGGGCTCGCCCGCCGAAAGCGCGATGATGTCCTTGCCCTGGCGAGCCAGTTCGCGCGCCGATTGGGTTATGCTCACCGTTGCCGAAGGTTGCACCCGGTTCAATGCATCCGAGATCAGGCCCATTGTCCTCAGCCCTGCTGTTGTTCTTTCGGGCTGGTATAGTGGCTTATGGCGCTGCGAACCATCTCCAATCGCACCCCCTCAGACCAATTGCTCATCGCCGCTTTCGGCGCCCGCGGCTACTCTTGAACCTTTCCCCTGTGCAGGGCACAATCGGCTAACGGCGAAGAGGAGATAGCGACGATGTTTGTGGACTCGATTCTCACCGAAAAAGGCAGCACCGTGGTTTCCGTGTCCTCGGATGCCACGATCGGCGAACTGATCGCCGCGCTGGCCCGGCACAATATCGGTGCCATCCTGGTATGCGACGACGGCAAGGTGACCGGCATCGTGTCCGAACGCGACATCGTGCGGCATCTGGCCGGCAGCGCCGAAGGCTTCCGCGCCCAGCCGGTCTCTACTATCATGACCCGCTCGCCCAAATCGTGCCGGCGCACCGATACGGTCGAGCACGCCATGGGCATCATGACCCGCGGCCGCTTCCGCCACCTCCCGGTCATCGAGGAGGGGGAACTGGTCGGCATCGTCTCCATCGGCGACGTGGTCAAGCGCAAGCTCGAGGACGCCGAGCAGGAGGCCGACGCCCTGCGCGATTATATCGCAAGCTGATCGCGGCGAACCGCCCCGCCCGGCGCTCCCGGGTCATTTCCTTGCCACGGCGGATGGGCTAGGGAGAGGATCGCGCATCCACTCCCAGGGCCTTTCTCTTCATGCCGATGTCCCGCACCGCCGCACTGGCCTGCCTGTTCGTTGCCACAGCGATCTGGGGCTTTGCCTTCATCGCGCAGAAATCGGCCATGGACGCCATGGGGCCGCTGACCTTCACCGGCGCGCGCTTCCTGCTCGGCGGACTGCTCATCCTGCCCCTGGCCCTGCGCGAGCACGCCCGGCGACCAAACCCGGTCACGGGGCGCCAATGGGGCCTCATCCTGTTTCTCAGCCTCAACTTCTTCCTCGGCGCCGTGCTGCAGCAATATGGAGTGCTGTTCACCACCGTGACCAATTCGGGCTTTCTCACCGGGCTCTACGTGATGTTCGTGCCGGTAATCCTGCTGCTGGTGTTCCGCCAGCCGCCGCACCGGGTGGTGTGGTTCGGCGTGCCCATGGCGCTGATCGGGCTGTTCCTGCTCAATGGCGCCCGTCTCGACGGGCTCAACACCGGGGACATGCTGGTCATCGCCAGCGCCGTCTTCTGGGCGATGCACGTCCTGCTGATCGGCTATCTGGCCCGCGAGACCGGGCGGCCCATCATGGTCTCCTCGATGAGCTTCCTGTTCGCCGGGATGGTCGGCTCGATCGGCGCCCTGGGGTTCGAGACCCCGAGCCTCGACCAGCTCGGCGCCGGCTGGATCGAGATCCTCTACGCCGGAGTGCTCTCCACCGCGGTGGGCTTTACCCTGCAGGCCATCGGCCAGCAGCACGTACCGCCGGCCAATGCCGCCATCATCCTTTCGGCGGAAAGCCTGTTCGCGGCGCTGGGCGGCGCAGTGATCCTCGGCGAGCGCCTGCAGGTCATGGGTTATTTCGGCATCGTGCTGATCTTTGCCGCCATCCTCGCGGTGGAACTGCTGCCCGCGCTGGCGCGCCGGACCGTCACTGGACCCGGTTGAGCCGGATATCCTCGCAGAAGATGAACAGCGCACAGGCCTTGAGCCGCATGGTGTCGGGGCTGGTCTGGGTGAGATCGCCCCCGATATTGAATCCCTCGATCTTCACCGTGCCGCTCCACCGCCCCTCGGCGACGAGGCGCGCATTGGAGAACATGTAGGTGTTGAGATATTTGGTGTTGCGGGCGTCCTTCTTGTCCTCCCGGATCCAGATCAGCTCGGCGCACAGCCGGTTGCCGGCTTCCCCGCAATAGGTGAATTCATAGCGCGACTCCTTGTTGTCGGGCTCCCAGATCCCGATCGGGCTGAGCGCCTGAGCGGCGGCGGGAAGAGCGGCGAGGACGGTGGCCAGCGCCAGGGCGGCGAGGGTGAAAGAGCGGTTCATTATCGATCTCCGGGCCATTGGACGAAATCAGGAAAAGTGGGCACCAGTTTGTCCTTCCTCAATGCACCGCGCCGGCTGAACGCTGCCTGAACCATCTGGGCGGGAGGCGCTTCTTTTCCTGTGGACGAGGCGCACGAGGATACAGCACTTTGTCCCGGGCGGACTAAAAGGAAATCTCACGCTTTCGGGATCGCCAGTGGCCAAGCTCTATTTCTCCTACGCCTCCATGAATGCGGGCAAGTCGACCCTGCTGCTGCAGGCCTCCTACAATTACCGCGAGCGCGGCATGGACACCCTGCTGTTCACCGCCGCCCTCGACGACCGTGCCGGCAAGGGCGTGATCGCCTCGCGCATCGGGGTCGCCTGCGAGGCCGAGCTGTTCACCGCCGATGACGACCTGTTCGCCATCATCGGCCGGGCTCATGCTGAAACCCCCTATAGCTGCGTCTTCGTCGACGAAGCCCAGTTCCTGACGCCGGGGCAGGTCTGGCAATTGGCGCGGGTCGCCGACCGGCTCAACGTGCCGGTGATGTGCTACGGGCTGCGCACCGATTTCCAGGGCAAGCTGTTTCCCGGCTCGGCCGAGCTGCTCGCCATCGCCGACACCCTGCGCGAGGTGCGCACCATCTGCCATTGCGGCGCCAAGGCCACCATGGTGGTCCGCCTCGGGGCCGATGGACGGCCGCTCCTCGAAGGAGAACAGGTCGACATCGGCGGCAACGACAAATATATCTCGCTGTGCCGCCGCCATTGGGAGGACACCGTGGGGCATCGAACCTAGGCGAGAAGAAAGCGATGACACAAGCGAGCGAACCTCGGGGCAATCTCACCATCCGCACCCTGGCCATGCCGGCCGACACCAACGCCGCCGGGGACATTTTCGGCGGCTGGGTGATGAGCCAGATGGATATTGCCGGCGCCATCGCCGCCGTCGAGCATATCGGGGGCCGCGTCGCCACCGTCGCCGTGGAGGCCATGAGCTTCATCGCCCCGGTCCGGGTGGGCGACGTCCTCTGCGTCTATACCTGGATCGACCGCATCGGCACCACGTCGATCAAGGTCGGCATGGAAGCCTGGACCAAATCCCATCGCGTCCCGGCCCGCACCAAGGTCACGGAAGCCCATTTCATCTATGTGGCCCTCACCGATGACGGCAAGAAGCGGCCCATCGGCACCCCACCCAGCTATTGACCCAGGGCTGACGGCCGCAGTCTCGGCCCCGCGTTCATGCCCGGTTCAACTCGTTTCCCCTAGACGGTGAGCATGGCCGCGCCGCTGACGCGCGGCATGGAACCAAATGGGCATCCGCACCTTTGTGCCGTAAACGCCCACATCTCTCGAAGGGAGAGCCGTCATGAAATTCGGTAAAATGGTTGCAGCCCTGGTTCTGGCGGTCGCAGGCGCCTTTGCCATGGTGTCCGGCGCATTCGCCTATGAAGCGGCCGCGACCACCGCGCTCAATGTCCGCACCGGCCCGGGCACCAGCTATCCGGTGGTCGGGGCCCTCTCGGCCAATCAGGTGGTCAACGTATCCGAATGCAACGCCTCGGGCAGCTGGTGCCGCGTCGAGGCCGCCAATATCCGCGGCTGGGCGTCCGCCTCCTATCTGCGCGCCCTCCAGCCCACCCAGCCGACCCGTCCTGCCCCCGGCCAGCCCGATGTGGGCTTTTCGATCAACACCCCCAATTTCAGCTTCCAGATCGGTTCGGGCAATCGCCCCGGCCAGCCCGGACGCGGCGAGATCTGCTTTTATGAAGGCTATGACTATCGCGGCCGCAGCTTCTGCGCCCAGGATGGCGACCAGGACCGTTACCTGTCCAATTTCTGGAACGATCGCATCCGTTCGGCCCGTATCGAGGGCAATGTCTCGGCCACGGTCTGCACCGGCGGCAATTATTCCGGCCGCTGCGCCGTGATCGACCGCTCGATCCGCAATCTGGGAATGCTGGCCGACAATATTTCCTCCTATTATATCGGCCGCCGCTGAAATCAATAATCCCAAGTAAATTCCTCGACCCGCCCCGTATTACGGGGCGGGTTTTTATTGACAAAAATCGAGCCGCGAACCTGTTGCCGATTCGCGACAGTTCCGCGCAGAAGGCACGGATCACGATTTTGTCCGATTCGCTCCGGATTCTGGTCACATCTGCGTGTAGAACCCGTCCTGTTGCCAAACATATCGGATCAGGACCGAATGAAGATTATCAAGCCTACCGCGCTGGTCGCGGCATTTGCTCTTGGAGCTTTCCCCCTCGCCACCACAACAGCACTGCACGCTCAGGACACCATCTCGATCGTACAGACGCTGACCGGCACCGCTTCATGGTATGGCGGCAAGTTCCACGGCAGACGCACCGCCAACGGCGAAACCTACAACATGCACGCCATGACCGCCGCCCATAAATACCTCCCCTTCGGCACCGAGGTCGTGGTCACCAACCAGAACAATGGCCGCAGCGTCGTGGTGCGCATCAATGATCGGGGGCCGTTTGTCGGCAGCCGCATCATCGATCTGTCCCAGGGTGCCGCCAGCCAGATCGGCATGATCAATTCGGGCACCGCCCGGGTGACGGTCGAAGTGCTCGGATAGGCTTGCGCCTTTTCCACACGCTCCCAAGGCCCGCCGCGCGCCCGCGTGGCGGGCCTTTTTCATGCTCCATCCACAGGCCGGCCGGAGCCTAAACCGAAAATTTACCGCAAATTTTAGTTTGCGCCCCAACCCCCGGTTAACCGCGCATACTGGCCCGGTCGTTGAGGCGCAATTCCTGAGGCGTCCTTACGGCAAACGGCAGCAATGCCGTCGGCGTCGTGCGATCCTGTTTGGCGACAATCGCACGCGCCGGTTTGGGGGCACGTCCGCGGCGCCCCGGACCCCAACCGCGCGTCGGGGACCGGCGAACCGCAAAACAAGGGTTTTGGAGCAGCGACCGTCTCAGCAGAAGACGGGGCTCTCGCCGAACTTTACGTGTTGGAGGTCCCATGTCGTACAAGATGACGACGCAGAAATTCGTATCCATGACGGTGGCGGCCCTCACCGGGGCCGTCCTGTGCGGCCTGTTCGCAGCGGTGCTTTTCCTCACCGGCGGACTGGCGGCCTAAAAGCGTTTCCAGGAAAAGTGGCCCCGGTTTTCCGGTTCGGAAACGCGATCAAGAAAAACCCGCGCGATCCAGATCGCGCGGGTTCTCCCGATGCAATCCTGATCAGAACTCCGACCAGTCGTCCTTGAGGGCCGCATTGCCCTGGGCGAGATAGGACCGCGCCGCCGCCCGTACGGCCGGCTTGCCCACCATAGCGGGCTGGGCCCGTTCGGCCTCGGCGCTCCGGGCGCTCTCCTCGATGGTGAAGATGTCGACCACGCCGTCGAGTTCGGTGGCCTGCGCCTCGGTCTGCTCGATGGCCGCATTGGTCTCCTCGACCAGCGCGGCATTATGCTGGGTCATCTCGTCCATCTGCTGGATGGCGGTGCGAACCTCGCCGATCGCCGTGGTCTGCTCGCGATTGGCCTCGGAAATCCCCTGCATCAGCGAGGCGTTTTCTTTGACCGCAACGAGGATGTCGCCGAGCTTGGCCGCCGCTTCAACGACCAGCCGCGAGCCATCGCCGACCTCGCGGCCCGATTGCTCGATCAGCGCCTTGACCTCCGAGGAGGCGTCGGCGGCCGATTGCGCCAGCCGGCGCACTTCCACCGCCACCACGGCGAAGCCCTTGCCCGCTTCGCCGGCCCGCGCCGCTTCCACCGAGGCGTTGAGCGCCAGAAGATTGGTCTGGAAGGCTATGTCGTCGATCATGCCGATGATGTTGGAGATCTTGCCCGAGGAGCTGGTGATCCGTTCCATGGCCGATGTGGCCTTTTCCATCACCACGCCGCCATCATTGGCCAAGGCAGCGGCAGACTGGCTCTTGTCGAAGGCGATCTCGGCCTTTTCGGCATTGCCGCGCACCGTGGTGGTCAGCTGCTCGATGGCCGCCGAGGTTTCCTCGATCGCCGCCGCCTGCCGCGTCGTGCGCTCGGAAAGGTCGTTGGCCCCGGCCAGGATCTCGCTGGTCGCCGTCTTCAGCCCGCGCGAGGTGGTCCGCAGCCGCACGATGATCTCGGTGAGCTTGTCGGCCACCGAATTGGTGTCGTCGCGCAGCGCGGCGAACGCTCCGTGATAGCTGCCCTCCATGCGCTGGGTGAGGTCGGTCCGCGCCAGCGCCGAGAGCACCTGCCCCGCCTCGCCGAGCCCGGCATTGACCGTATCGAGCATGGAATTGAAATTGCCTGCCACCCGGTCGATGTCGGCATCGCCGAAGCTCTGGGTGATCCGCTTGGAAAAATCCCCCGCCACGCAGGCGTCGATCACCGCATCGAACGCGGTCTGGAAGCGCTCCATCATCTGGGCCCGCTCGGCGGCGACGCGCGCATTGCGCTCACGCTCCCGCTCGGCCTCGGCCATGGCCTGGCCATTGGCCCGGAACACCTGCAACGCCTTGGCCATCTGGCCCAGCTCGTGCTGGCGATCGGTGCCCTTGATGTCGAGGTCGAAATCGCCATCGGCCAGCCGGCGCATGAGCAGCGTCATGCCCGCGATGGTGCCCGACAGCCAGCGCCCCATGATGATCGCCAGCGCCCCGCCGAGCAGGACCGCGGCGCCACTGATCCCGACCACCACCCAGGTGCTGGTCTGCGCATCGGCCATGGCGATGGGCCCGAGCGTGTTCTGGGCGTCCTGCGCCCGCTGCATCATCGCGTCATATTCGACCTGCAACGCGTCGCCGATGGTATTGAGCTCGCGCGCCACCGCCACCCGGTCCATCACATTGTTGGTCTCGGTGGCGGTGATCAGCCGGCTGGCGGCGTCATAATAGGCCTCCGCGACGACGCGCGCCGCCTCCAGCCCTTCCAGCGCAATGGCGTCATGGGCG
The DNA here is from genome assembly GCF_003345525.1 of Pelagibacterium lacus. GTDB lineage: Bacteria > Pseudomonadota > Alphaproteobacteria > Rhizobiales > Devosiaceae > Pelagibacterium > Pelagibacterium lacus. The sequence goes on along the minus strand of NZ_QQNH01000012.1, from coordinate 58,826 downwards.
AAGATGGCGAGGCCATCGGCGTCATAGGTGCGCACATCGTCGATGATCTCCAGCAACGCCTCGGCCTTTTCCGCCGTCGGATCGCGCTGATATTCGGTCGACAGCAGCCGCGCCGTGGCAAGGTCGCGATTGTAGTCGTTGATCTCCAGGGACTGCCGCGCCGCGGTACGGTAGTCGCCCAACAGCCCCGACATGTGCTGCACGCCATAGACCCCGGCCAGCCCGGCCAGGCACAGCAGCACGATCAGGGCGCCGAATGCGCCGTAAACCCGGACGGCGACGCTCAGTTTAGCAAACATAGTTTCAAACCCCATGCAAATTGCCCTTCCGCCCCCGGCGGCATGGCTGGCAACATGTTCGGCCGATGACCGGATGAGGGGAAACCGCCAACGGAAAATGGCCGCTTCGACCCTCGGTCAGGTCTGCTCGCCCGCCCCGCGCGACCACCGTCCCGAATGGTCGCAAGGGCCCGTCCTGCTTACGCGAATAAGGGTTAAGAAAATGCCTAGGCAGGCGGGACAGCCAAGGCAATCCCGTGCCTTTCCGGCCGGCGGGCACGGCTGAACCATCCGTTCAGCCGCCATTCAGCCCCAGGCTGGTTATGTGGTGCGGCAAACACGAATCCGTCATTGCGTGAAACCAATCGGGTTTCCACCACGTTTAAGACGGCATAGAGGCGACAAACTGGAGGCTGAAAATGGCCCGAACCCTTATTCAGATGTCGATCGGCACCGCCGCCGGCGCCGTCATGGTCACCATGATGGTCACGGTAATGGCGTTTACCGGCGCATTTGCCTGAATACTCATACTCACAAAGCTTGTTCCTCGCGACGGCCCCCGCCCTTTCCTCCCGGCGGGGGCTTTGCTTTGCGGCCCAGGCCGGTCAAGTCACAATTGCGTATTGCACGAGGCGCCAATTCGTCCTTGAATGCGCGTCTAGGAGTCGATCCGCCCGAATCGGAACGCGATTTCCCCTCGGGTGTCCAGAAGACGTTTGGAAAGCAAAGTGTCCATCCTCACGGCTGGCCGCAGGCGTTCGCGTGGCGACGCCCGGGCCCATGTCGCCGCCGCTCATGCCGGAAAGGGCAGCAGCCCCCTGCTGCGCATCACCTTCCTTTCCCTGCGCCATCCGGTGCAGGTGACGATCGCTGTCGCGGCGACCATGATCGCCGCCCTGCTGCAATTGCTGATCCCGCGCCTGCTCGGCCAGGCCATCGACCAGGCCGAGAATATCGTCTCTGTCGCCTCCGACACCGCCCATAACGGCCTGTGGGCCACGGCGCTGACCCTGCTCGCCGTCTCGGTGGCGCGCGGTGTCTTCACGCTGTTCCAGAACTATTTCGCCGAATCCGTGGGTCATCACGTGGGCTATGAGCTGCGCCTCGCCTTTTACGACAAGGTGCAGCGCCTGTCCTATTCCTATCACGACAAGGTCCATTCCGGCGATCTGATCACTGTCGGCCTGCTCGACCTCGACGGCATCCGCATGTTCTTTTCCACCGGGCTGATCCGCGTGGTGCTGCTCACGGTCCTCATCGGGGTCGGGGCGTGGATGCTGCTTTCCACCGATGTCCTGCTCGGCCTGCTCGCCCTGAGCTTCGTGCCCTTCGTCGCCTGGCGCTCCTCGGTCGCCCGGCTCGGCCTGCGCAAGATCTGGCTGGACTTGCAGGAAAAGCTCTCGGTCCTCACCCGCATCATGGAGGAAAATCTCGGCGGCATCCGGGTGGTGCGGGCCTTTTCAGGCCAGAAACACGAGCTCGACAAATTCGACGCCGCCTCGGCCGAGGCGCTGCGCCTTGCCCATCGGCGCACCAATACACGGGTGCGCAACACCTCGATGATGACCTTTTCCTTTTTCGCCGCCATGGGGCTGGTGCTGTGGTTCGGCGGCAACAAGGTCATCGCCGGCGAAATCTCGGTGGGCACGCTGGCGAGCTTTCTCACCTTCATGACCATCCTGCAGATGCCGGTGCGCCAGCTGGGGCTGATGGTCAATTCCTTCGCCCGCGCCTCGACTTGCGGCAACCGCTTCTTTGCCTTCATCGACGCCCCGGTCGAGATCGAGGACCGGCCCGGCGCCCGGGAGCTCGTCATCACCGAGGGCACGCTGGAATTCGACGGCGTCGGCTTCACCTATGACGGCGCGTCCCAGCCCACCTTGCGCGATATTAGTTTCACCGCCCGGGCCGGCGAAACCATCGGCATCGTGGGCGCGCCGGGGTCGGGCAAGTCGACCCTCGCCCATCTCATCCCCCGCTTTTACGATGCCACCACCGGCAGCGTGCGCATCGACGGGCAGGACGTGCGCGACGTGACGCTGCAATCGCTGCGCAGCAAGGTCGCCGTGGTGCAGCAGGACACTTTCCTCTTCACCACCTCGATCGAGAACAACATCGCCTATGGCAATCCCTGGGCCAAGGAGACCCGCATCGAGAAGGCGGCCGAAAGCGCACAGCTTCACAACTACATCATGGGCCTGCCCGCCGAATACGATACGGTGGTGGGCGAGCGCGGCGTCTCGCTGTCGGGCGGCCAGCGCCAGCGCCTGTCCATCGCCCGCTCGCTGGTGCTCAAGCCCGCCGTGATGGTCTTCGACGATTCCACCGCTGCTATCGATGCGGGCACCGAGCACCGCATCCGTTCGGCCATCCGCCGCTACGCCGCCAACCGGGTGACCATCATCATCTCCCATCGCCTCTCCTCGCTGCTGCATGCCGACCGCATCCTGTTCATCGAGGACGGCGCCATCATCGAACAGGGCACCCATGCGGACCTTCTGGCGCTTGGCGGCCGCTACAAGGCGCTGCACGATCTCCAGACCCGGCCGGTCGAAGACATTGACGCCCTGGAGGCCCGCCCATGAGCACCGCCGGTCTCGACGAAGACCCCCGGATCGCCGATCCCGACGACCAGCACCCGCCCCGTGCCACGGTCGGCAGCGCCCATATCGAGGAGGAGGTGTTCGGCAAGGCTTATGACCCGCGCACCGTGCGCCGCATCTGGGCCTTCGTGCATCCCTATCGCCTGCGCATCTATCTCTCGGTCTTCGCCGTCCTCGTCTTCACCGCCACCCAGCTCGCCATTCCGCTGATCATCGGCTACGCCATCGACACCGGCATGGCGGCGGGCGGCGACGCCACCGACCTGGCCTGGGCCGTGCTGGCCTTCGCCGCCATGGTCAGCCTCAATTTCATCGCCTCCTGGGTGCAGGAAAAGCAGGTGGGCAACGTAGCCGAGAACGTGCTGTTCGACATGCGCCGCGCCATGTTCAAGCGCTTGCAGGAAGTCTCCCTGAGCTTCATGGACAAGACCGAGGTCGGGCGGCTGATGAGCCGCCTGCAGGGCGACGTCAACTCCATGCAGGAATTCCTCGAGACCTCGGTGGTCTCCATCGGCGACCTGGTCCTGCTGTTCGGCATCGTCACGGTATTACTCAGCCTCGATTGGGGCCTGGGCCTGCTCACCCTCGCCACCATGCCGGCCCTGTTCGTGGTCCGCATCTTCTGGCTCCCGCCCGCCAAGCGCGCCTTCTGGGCCGCGCACGAGACCAATTCGGCCACCAATGGCGCCATGGCCGAGGGCATCAACGGGGTGCGCACCATCCAGAATCTCGACCGCCAGAAGGTCAATTTCCACCTCTATGACGACAAGGCCTGGGGCAATCTCAAAACCCAGCTCACCGGCTCGCGCTACGCCCAGGTGATGGTGCCCATCGTCGACACCCTGACGGGGATCTCCATGGCCACCGTCATCGTGGTCGGCGGTTCGCTGGTGCTCAATGGCGGCCTGCAGGTCGGCGTCGTCGTGGCCTTCCTGTTCTATATCCAGCGCTTCTTCGATCCCATCCGCTCGCTGACCATGCAATATTCCATCATGCAGCGGGCCATGACCTCGGGCCGGCGCATCACCGAGGTACTCGACGTCCCGGTGACTATCGCCGACAGGCCCGGCGCCATCGCCCTCACCCGCGACATGGACGGCTCGGTCGATTTCGACGATGTGGTGTTCGGCTACAATCCGAAATATCCGGTGCTGAAAAACGTCTCCTTCCACGTCAATCCCGGCGAGACCGTCGCCCTGATCGGTCCCACCGGTTCGGGCAAGACCAGCGCCATGGCCCTCGTCCATCGCTTCTATGACGTCCAGTCCGGCGCCGTGCGCGTCGGCGGCCATGACGTGCGCGACGTGGCCCAAGAATCGCTCGGGCAACAGGTCGCCATGGTGCTGCAGGAACCATTCCTGTTCACCGGCACGGTGGCCGAGAACATCCGCTACAACAAGGCCGGCGCCACCCTCGAGGACGTGATCGCCGCCGCGACGGCGGTGGGGGCGCATGAGTTCATCACCCGGCTACCCGATGGCTATGACACCGTGCTCGAACAGCGCGGCTCCAATCTCTCGCTCGGCCAGCGCCAATTGCTCAGCTTCGCCCGCGCTCTGGTGGCAGATGCGAAAATCCTCGTTCTCGACGAAGCCACCGCCAATATCGACTCCTACACCGAACGCCAGATCCAGAAGGCGCTGGAGACATTGCTGGACGGGCGCACCGGCCTCGTCATCGCCCACCGCCTCGCCACCATCCGCGGCGCCGACCGGATCATCGTGCTGCAGAATGGCGAGTTGATCGAGCAGGGCAATCACGACCAGCTCATGGAGCGCAAAGGCCTGTACGCCCGCCTCTACACCATGAACTACGCCAGCTTCGACGACATTCCCGACGATCTCATCAACGCCGTCGCCGCGGAAAAATCCGGCACCTGAACCGGGGCGGTTGACTCATTTATACCCGTTCGGCTATACGTTAATCCATAGTCATTGAGGTATGAATTCGATGTCCGCCACCCGGGACGAGCTGTTCCGCGCCCTGTCCGATTCCACCCGCCGGGGCCTGTTCGAGCGCCTGTGCCGCGAGGGCGAAAAGACCGTCGGCGCCCTGACCGAGCGCGCCGGCGTCTCCCAGCCCGTGGTGTCGCGGCATCTGGGCATCCTCAAGCGCGCCGGCCTCGTCACCGACCGCCAGGCCGGTCGCAAGACCCATTACAGCGCACAAATCGGGGCCCTGGCCCCCCTCACCGACTGGACCCGCGAGATGACCGAATTCTGGCAGTCCCGTTTCGACGACCTCGAAGACCTGCTCCAAAGGATGGATCAATGACCGACACCCCCGAAATCCGCACCGTCGTGGTCGAGCGCGAGATTCCCTATCCGCCGGAAAGGATCTGGCGCGCCCTCACCCAGCCCCATCTGATGGAGGAATGGCTGATGAAGTCCACCTTCAAGCCCGAGATCGGCCACAGCTTCACCCTCACCGGCGATTGGGGCGGGGTGGAGTGCAAGGTGCTGGCCATCGCGCCGCACACCACCCTCTCCTACACCTGGGATCATCACAATGAAGACCCGCTCTATGCGCTGAAAAGCACGGTGACCTTCACCTTGACGCCCACCGCCGGCGGCACCCAGGTCCGCATGGAGCAGACCGGCTTCCGCCCCGACCAGAAGCAGGCCCTGGGCGGCGCGAAATATGGCTGGACCGAACACCTCGCCAATCTCGAAAAAGTGGTGGCCGGGCTCGATTGAGCCCGCCACGCTCCCGCCCCTGTTCCCGCCTATGGCTTGGGGGCTATTGTCTGTTCGCACTGCTCTTTATGGCGCGCTGGAAAAAGGCCTGACCCATGCCCGGAAAGAAAGCCGCTCCGTCAAAACCCCGCCCACCCCTCAAGCCCAATGCCGATGGGGTTATCCTGCTCTCGGGCGGCAATCCGCAAATCCCCAAGGGCGATGGCGACAGCCCGGTGCAGGCCTATATCGCCGCCATGCCCGAGTGGAAGTCCGATATCGGCCGCCGGCTCGATGCCATCATCACCCGCGAAGTGCCCGATGTGAAAAAGAAGGTGCGCTGGAATTCGCCCTTCTACGGCACGACCGAGGCGACTTGGTTCGCCAGCTTCCACTGCATGACCAAATACATCAAGGTCACCTTCCCCGATGGCGCCGCGCTCGAACCGCAGCCCGCCGGCACCTCGAAATACCCCCAGGTCCGATATCTCGATATCTATGAAGGCGACGATTTCGACACCCAGTTCGCCGACTGGGTCCGCCAGGCGGCCCAACTGCCGGGAGAGAAATTTTGACCGACACCGCCGCCGAAAAGATCGACGCCATGATTGCCGGTCTCGAGGATTGGCGTGGCCCCCTGCTCGCCAGGGTCCGGCAGGGCTTTCTCGCCGCCGACGATGCGATGATCGAGGAATGGAAGTGGATGGGCAGCCCCACCTGGTCCTGCGACGGCCTCGTCGCCGTGGCCAATCCACACAAGCAGAAGATCAAGATCACCTTTGCCCATGGCGCCGCCCTCCCCGACCCGGCCAGCCTTTTCAACGGCAAGGACACCGGCGCCACCCGCCGCTCCATCGACCTCTTCGCCCCCGAGGACCTCGACGAAGCCGCGCTCATCGCCCTCATCCGCGCGGCCATCGCCTATAACCGCACGCATCTGAAAAAGAACGCGGGAATGAAAAACCGATAGCGCGGAAGGGGCAGCCAGTCCGCTTTGGCTGCGCGACCGATCGCCTTCGCGCGCCCGAAACCGTTCCCATTGTGTTCTATAGATGCTATTGAATCGCTCTACCTCCGGACCGATATGGTGCTCCATGACCTCCGAGAAAAAATCCCCCTCCGCCGGCCGGCCGCAGAAGGCTGATTTCTCCATCGACGATTTCATCCGCGAGATCGAAAAGGCCGAGGATGCACAGTCTTCAAAACCGCTCCCCCAGGAGCGGCTGCGCAACAAGCGCCGCATGGATCGCGAGGATCGCGCCGCAGCCGAGCAGGCCGAAGCGCAGGAAACCATGCGCCTCGCCGGCAAGGGCAAGGACAACGCCCAGGCCAATGCCCGCCGCATCAGCGCGGCGGCCGGCGGCAAGTCCCGACGCTCGGAGGCGACGGGCCAGCCCGTCCGGCGCGAGGACAAGAAAACCGCCCGGAGCGAAGCGACGGGCATGAGTCTCAAGGCTCCCAAGTCCAAGGCCAATTCCGTCGAGCGTCCGACCAATCTCGATGGCTTTGCCGAGGCGCCCCAGGCCGGGTTCCATTCTCCCGCCACGGTGCAGTCGACCCCTTCCGGCGTCTCGGCCACCGTCGCCGCGCTGGAAAAGATCATCGCCGAGGGCCGCAAGGAGGTCGAGGGCAACGAGGCCTGGAAGCCCCACCGTCCCGCCGCGCTGAAAAAGGACCGGGGCGGCATCCCCTTCCGTCTCGAGACCGAATATACCCCGGCCGGCGACCAGCCCACCGCCATCGCCGAGCTGGTCGAGGGCATCTCCAATGGCGAAACCGACCAGGTACTGCTCGGCGTCACCGGTTCGGGCAAGACCTTCACCGCCGCCCAGGTGATCGCCCGCACCAATCGCCCGGCCCTGATCCTCGCCCCCAACAAGACGCTGGCCGCCCAGCTCTATGGCGAGTTCAAGAATTTCTTTCCCGACAACGCGGTGGAGTATTTCGTCTCCTATTACGACTACTACCAGCCCGAGGCTTATGTCCCGCGCACCGATACCTATATCGAGAAGGAATCCACCATCAACGAGCAGATCGACCGGATGCGCCACTCGGCCACCCGCGCGATCCTCGAACGCGACGATGTGATCATCGTCGCCTCGGTCTCCTGCATTTATGGCATCGGCTCGGTGGAAGACTATACCGCCATGACCATCTGGCTCGAAAAGGGCCAGCGTATCAACCAGCGCGACCTGCTCGCCGAACTGGTCGCCCTGCAATACAAGCGCGGCGATCTGGGCTTCGTGCGCGGCACCTTCCGGGTGCGCGGCGACACCATCGAGATCTTTCCTGCCCACTATGAGGACGCCGCCTGGCGCATCACCCTGTTCGGCGACGAGATCGAAGCCATCGTCGAGTTCGATCCGCTCACCGGCAAGAAATCGGCCGAGCTGACCGCCGTGCGCGTCTTCGCCAACTCCCACCACGTGACCACCCGCACCACGATGAACGCGGCCATCAAGGAGATCAAGAAAGAGCTCCAGGCGCGCCTGCAGGAGCTCAACGGCATGGGCCGCTTCCTTGAGGCCCAGCGCCTCGAGCAGCGCACGCTGTTCGACCTCGAAATGATGGAAGCCACCGGCTCCTGCGCCGGCATCGAGAACTATTCGCGCTATTTCTCCGGCCGCAAGCCCGGCGAGCCGCCCCCGACGCTGTTCGAATATCTGCCTGACAACGCCCTGGTCTTCGTCGACGAATCCCACGTCACCATCGGCCAGTTGGGCGCCATGTATCGCGGCGACCTGCGGCGCAAAGCGACGCTCGCCGAATACGGCTTCCGCCTGCCCTCCTGCATGGACAACCGCCCCCTGCGCTTCGAGGAATGGAACGCCATGCGGCCGCAGACAGTCTATGTCTCGGCCACCCCCGGCGGCTGGGAGATGGAGCAGACCGGCGGCGTCTTCGCCGAGCAGGTGATCCGCCCCACCGGCCTCACCGACCCCGTGGTCGAGATTCGCCCCGCCACCAATCAGGTGGATGACGTGGTCGACGAGATTCGCCAGACCACCAGCAAGGGCTACCGCACCCTGGTCACGGTGCTCACCAAGAAGATGGCCGAGGACCTGACCGAATACATGCACGAGCAGGGCATCCGCGTGCGCTACATGCATTCGGACATCGACACCATCGAGCGCATCGAGATCATCCGCGACCTGCGGCTCGGCAATTTCGACGTCCTGGTCGGCATCAACCTGTTGCGCGAGGGGCTCGATATCCCCGAATGCGGCCTCGTCGCCATTCTCGACGCCGACAAGGAGGGCTTCCTGCGCTCGGAGACTTCGCTGATCCAGACCATCGGCCGCGCCGCCCGCAATGTCGACGGCAAGGTGATCCTTTACGCCGACACCATCACCGGTTCGATGGAACGCGCGCTGGCCGAAACCAATCGCCGCCGCGAAAAGCAGCTGGCCTATAACGAAACGCACGGCATCACTCCGCAATCAGTCAAGGCCCGCATCAACGACATCGTGGATTCGGTTTATGAGCGCGACCATGTCTCGGTAAAAATCCGCCCGGGCAAGGACGGCCGCGACACGGTCCCCGTGGGCGCCAACCTCGCCGCCGTGATCAAGGACCTCGAACACCAGATGCGCGAGGCGGCGACGAACCTCGAATTCGAACAGGCAGCGCGGCTCCGCGATGAGATTAAGAAGCTGCGGGAGATGGAAATGGATGCGCTGGAGGGTCCGGGGGGATAGGGTTCGGCTGGTCCCAGCACCTCAGAGCCCCCCTCATCCGACCGCTTCGCGGCCATCTTCTCCCACCAGGGGAGAAGGAAAGCTCTGCGCATGCCCCACGGACTCCCTTCTCCCCTCGTGGGAGAAGGTGGATCGGACCGCAAGGTCCGAGACGGATGAGGGGGCGCTGACTCTCGACCGTCACCGACGCCCCTTGCATCCCTCTCCTACCCAAACCTTACCTAAATTTAACATTCAGCGCCGGTTCAGGTGGCTTGGGCATTATGTCGGGTAAGGCAGGTCGAACTGCCGAACTCATGCAAGGAGAAGTCAGATGGCTCTCGGTAAAAATGCAATAAAGGGCGGCATCGCCGCCATGATGGTCATGGCGATGACCGCCGGCGCATTCGCCTGGGAAGCTTTCGCCACGACTTCGGTCAATGTCCGCTCCGGCCCCGGCACCAATTATCGCGTGGTCGACGTCCTGCAGCGCAACCAGCTCGTCGACGTGGAATATTGCCGCTCGGGCTGGTGCTTCATCAAGACCGGCGACCGCTGGGGCACCACCGGCTGGACCTCGCAGAACTATCTGCGCCAGGCCGGCAGCAACTGGCAGCCCCCGCGCCCGCAGCCGCCCACCTGGAACCCGGCGCCGCGGCCTCCGCACTGGAACCCCTATCCGCCGCGTCCGCCCCATTGGAATCCGCAGCCCCCGCGCCCACAGCCGCCGCACTGGACGCCGCAGCCTCCACGCCCGCACCCCGTGCCGCCCAATAACAGCCAGGTCTGCTACCAGGGTCCCAACGGATATTTCTGCATCGGCAATTGATGCCGGTCCGCGATCCGCACCAGGCCGGCCGGAGCCCCGCGCTCCGGCCGGCTTGCTTTGCACCGGCACCGATACGATATGCTAGGCTCTCGCGAACGCCCAACGACCGGCCCGGAGGCCCTGCCGATGAAATCCTATGTCAAGCTCGCCTCCGGCCTCATGTTTTCCGGCATGGGCGCCATCGCCCTCGAACGGATGGCCGCCAATGGCCTGGCCCGCAACGCCATGCACCTGCCCGAGGGCATGGGCTGGCTGCTCTCGGGCTTCATCCTCATCCCCTTCGCCCTCATCGCCGCCGGGGTGCTGGTCTATATCGCGGGAGCGATTCTGGGGCTGAAATAGGCAGCCCGTTCAGGTCCCGCTCACCTTCGCCGGGTTAGGCTGGTCCGAACATGTCGGCGGGAGATCACGATGAGCTTGCAGCGCTGGGGGACCGCTTTCCTGCAATTGGGCGCCCTGCTGACCGCCATCGGCCTGCTCCCTGCCCTCGTGATGGCCCTGTTCTTCCCGCATGGTCCCTCCGCCGTCCCGGTCCTCCTCAGCCTCTCGGTCGCCCCCCTGGGCCTTGTTTGCCTCGCCACGGGCGGGCTCATGTGGCTGGTCGCCCTGCTGCGCCGCCGGGGCGGGTAAAACCGCCGGTTGCGTTTCCGGTCCGTTCTGCCTATCTCCAGAGCAGTCCGAGACACATGGAGCTGACTATGAAAGGCGTAGCGCTGGTCACCGGAGCCGCCGACCGCATCGGTGCCGCCATCGCCAGCCGGCTGGCCAGCGAAGGCTATGCCGTCATCATCCATTATCGCTCCTCGGGGGAAAAGGCAGAGGAGCTGGCCGACGCCATCGGCGCCGATGGCGGGCAGGCCGCATTGGTCAGGGCCGACCTTTCCCGGCGCACCGAACGCATGGGCCTGATCGCCCAGGCCGCGGCACCGTTCGGCCCGCTCAATCTGCTGGTCAACAATGCCTCGATCTTCGAGCCCGACAGCGCCCAGACCCTGCATGAAGACCTGTGGGACCTGCATATGGCCGTCCATGCCGAGGCCCCCGCTTTCCTCGCCCGCGATTTCGCCGCCCAATTGCCCGGGGGCGAAACCGGTAATATCGTCAACATCATCGATGAGCGCGTCCTCTCGCTCTCACCCGATTTCTTTTCCTACACCCTGTCGAAATCCCTGCTCTGGACCGCCACCCGAACCCTTGCGCAGTCCCTCGCGCCCCATATCCGCGTCAACGCCATCGGCCCCGGCCCCACCCTCGCCAATACCCGCCAGAGCGCGGCGGAGTTCGCTGCCTCGCGCCGCCGCCTGCCGCTGCAAACCGCCGCCGATCCCGACGAGATCGCCCAGGGCGTCCTCGCCATCCTCGCGCTGCCCTCCATGACCGGCCAGATGCTGGCCCTGGATGGCGGCGAACACCTCGAATGGAGCGCCCGCAACGCGCCCACCCCACGCCAGCAATGACCGACCAGCCCGAGCTTACCGGCCCCGACATCATCCGCAAATTCGTGAGGACCCTGCCCACCGGGGCGGGGGTCTACCGCATGCTCGATGAAAAGGGCGACGTGATCTATGTGGGCAAGGCGCGCAATCTCAGGGCGCGGGTGACCAATTACACCCGCTATGAGGGCAATTCGGTCCGCATCGCCCGCATGATCTCGGCCACCCGCTCGATGGAATTCGTACGCACCGAGACCGAGGCCCAGGCGCTGCTGCTCGAAGCCAATATGATCAAGCGCCTGCGCCCACGCTTCAACGTGCTGCTGCGCGACGACAAGACCTTCCCCTATATCCTGATCGCCACTGATCACGAGGCTCCAGAGCTCACCAAGCACCGCGGCACCCGCCGCCGCAAAGGCCATTATTTCGGCCCCTTCGCCTCGGCGGTCGCCGTCAACCGCACCATCGCCGCGCTGCAAAAGGCCTTCCTGCTGCGCAATTGCTCGGACAGCTTCTATGCCGCGCGCACCCGCCCCTGCCTGCAGCACCAGATCAAGCGCTGCTCGGCGCCCTGCACCGGCGTCATCTCCATCCCAGACTACGCCCTTCTCGTCGAGGAGGCCCGCGACTTCCTCTCGGGCAAGTCCAAGGCGGTTCAGGACCATCTGCAAAAGGACATGAACGCCGCCGCCGAAGCGCTCGATTTTGAACGCGCCGCGCTGCTGCGCGACCGTCTCGGGGCGCTGGCCCTCATCCAGGGTTCGGGCATGGCCTCCCAGACCGTCGCCGAGGCCGACGTCTTTGCCATCCACAACGAGGCGGGCAATTTCTGCGTGCAGGTCTTCTTCTACCGCGCCTATCAGAACTGGGGCAATTACGCCTTCTATCCCCGCGCCGACGACACCAGCACCAATGCCGAAGTGCTCGAAGCCTTCATCGCGCAATTCTATGAAAACCGTGTCCCGCCCCGACTGGTCCTGCTCTCCGAAGAGCTGGCCGAGGGCGAGGTGCTGCGCGAGGCGCTGACCGAGCGGGCCGAACGCGCCGTGCGGATCGAAACGCCCCGGCGCGGCGAAAAGCGCGCCCTCGTCGAGGACGCCCTCAACAACGCCCGCGAGGCGCTGGGCCGGCACCTGTCCGATTCCGCCAGCCAGCGCAAGCTGCTCGACGCCATGGCGGAGACCTTCGGGCTGGCCGAAACCCCGCGCCGCATCGAAGTCTACGACAACTCCCACATCCAGGGCACCAATGCGGTGGGCGCCATGGTGGTGGCGGGGCTCGAAGGCCTCTCCAAGAAGCATTACCGCACCTTCAACATCAAATCGAAAGAGCTGACCCCCGGCGACGATTTCGGCATGATGCGCGAGGTGCTGTCCCGCCGCTTCACCCGCCTCGCCGCCGAAAGCGAGGTCGATGCCGAGGACGACGCCACCGGCATGCCCGATTGGCCCGACGTGCTGCTCATCGATGGCGGCGCCGGCCAGACCAATGCGGTCAAGTCGGTGCTGGCCGAGCTGAACCTGCCGCGCGAGGTGATGGTGATCGGCATTGCAAAAGGCGAGGAACGCAATGCGGGGCGGGAAACTTTCTTCATGGAGGGTCGCGAGCCCTTCATGCTCCCGGCCCGCGATCCGGTGCTGTATTACGTGCAGCGCCTGCGCGACGAAGCCCACCGCTTCGCCATCGGCACGCATCGGGCCAGACGGAAGAAGGACATGGTCAAGAACCCGCTCGACGAAATCGGCGGCATCGGCCCGACGCGCAAGCGGGCGCTGCTGCAGCATTTCGGCTCCGCCAAGGCGGTTTCCCGCGCCTCGGTCGCCGACCTCGCCGCCCTCCCCGGCATCTCGACCGCCATGGCCCAGATGATCTACGATCATTTCAACCAAAGATGACCGCCATGCCAAGCCAGACCACCAACCTCCGGAGTTTTCCCGCATGACCGACGACAACGGCTTCGACATGGCCAAGCTCCCCAACTATCTGACCTATGCGCGCATCGTCGCCGTGCCGGTCATCATGCTCCTCATCCTCGCCGACAACAATTTCCTGCGCTGGCTGGCGCTGATCCTCTATGTCGCCGCCGCCGTCACCGACTATCTCGACGGCTATTACGCGCGCAGATACGGGTCGGTCTCCCCCATCGGCCGCATGCTCGATCCGATCGCCGACAAGCTCCTCGTCGCAGCCCTCCTTCTGGTGTTCTGCTTCGATAGCAGCTTCGGCGGCTGGGACCTCATCCCCGCCACGATCATCCTGCTGCGCGAAATCCTCGTCTCGGGCCTGCGCGAATTCATGGGCACCGAGAAAATCGTCGTGCCGGTGACCAAGCTGGCCAAATACAAGACCGCCACCCAGCTCGTCGCCCTGGCTTTCGTCATCGCCGAGCCGCTGATCCCGGGCATGCGCGAAGTGACCGACATCCTGCTCTGGCTCGCCGCCGCCCTCACCGCCTATACGGGCTGGCAATACTGGACCGGGGTGACCCGCCACTTCAGAACCGAAGAGGAGGTGTTGTGAAGATTCTCTATTTCGCCTGGCTGCGCGAGCGGCTGGGACGCGATTTCGACGTCGTCTCGCCCCCCACGAGCGTCACCACTATCGCCGATCTGATCGACTGGCTGAGCGGCGAGGACGAAGGCTTTGCGCTGGCCACCACCAATCGGGCGCTGATCCACGCCGCCATCGACGACGAACTGGTCGACCACGCGACTCCGCTCGGCGGCGCCACGACCGTGGCGCTGTTCCCTCCGATGACGGGAGGCTGAATTGGGCGTCACGCTGCAAGCGCAGGCTTTCGATCCCGGCGCCCTCTCCAATGCCTTTCTCGAACGGGGCGCCGGGGCCGGCGCCGCTGTCACCTTCACCGGCCTTGTCCGCTCGAGCCCGGACGATCCCATCACCACCATGACGCTCGAACACTACCCGGCGCTGGCCCGGCGCCAGCTCGAGAACCTGCGCCGCGACGCCATGGCGCGCTTCGCGCTGCTCGACGCCGAGATCATCCATCGCTTCGGCACGCTCCGCCCCGGCGAGCCCATCGTGCAGGTGATGACCCTCGCCCCCCACCGCCAGACCGCCTTCGACGGCGCCAATTTCATCATGGACACCTTGAAGACCACCGCCCCCTTCTGGAAGAAGGAACAGCGCCCCGGCGGCGAAAGCTGGGTAGACGCCAGGAGCAGCGACGACGACGCCAAGGCCCGCTGGGATTGACCACACACCCGGGCGGCCAATGAAAAAGGCCGGGAAACGTCCCGGCCTCGTAAACCCTACGATTGTTCCGGACTTTACTCCGCAGCCGCCTGCTTGGGCTGCACTTCGGCCATATAGGCTTCGACCAGCGTGCGGCAGGCCTCGCCCGGGGTGAAGCTGTATTCGCCCACTTCCGACACCGGGGTCACTTCCGCCGCGGTTCCGGTGAGGAAACACTCGTCGAACTGGGTCAGCTCTTCGGGCTTGATATGACGCTCGGTGACCGTATAGCCGGCCGCCTTGGCCAGCCCGATCACGGTGCGGCGGGTAATGCCGTCGAGGAAGCAATCCGGCGTCGGCGTGGTGATTTCCTTGCCCTTGACGAAGAACACATTGGCCCCGGTTGCCTCGGCTACATAGCCGCGATAGTCGAGCATCAGCGCATCGGCATAGCCCTTGTCCATCGCCGCGTGCTTGGAGAGGGTGCAGATCATGTAAAGACCCGCCGCCTTGGCCTTGCACGGAATGGTCTCCGGCGAGGGGCGCTTCCAGTCGGCCCAGCACAGGCGGATGCCCTTAAGGCGCTCCTCGGTCGAGAAATAGCTCGGCCACACCCAGGCGGCGATGGCCACATGCACCTTGTTGTCGCGCGCCGGCACCGAGATGGTTTCCGAGCCCCGCCAGGCGATGGGGCGCATATAGGCGTCAACCAGATTATTCTTGGACAGCACCTCGCGGCAGGCCTCGTCGATCTCGTCGGCGCTGAACGGGATGGTGAAGTCGAGCGTCTTGCCCGAAGCGATCAGCCGCTCGGTATGCTCGCGCAGCTTGAAGACTTCCCCGCCATAGGCGCGCTGGCCCTCGAACACGCTGCTCGCGTAATGCAAACCATGGGTCAGCACATGCAACTTGGCGTCCTTCCAGGGCACCATCTCGCCATTGTACCAGATCCATCCGTCTCGCTGATCCATTGGCACGGTGGCCATTTTATTCTCCCGAAATTCGTTCCATTGGCACGTTGCGCGCGCTTCGGCCATAATGCAGCATTCCCTGGCCACTTGGCAAACCAAAGCGGCTCTGTGATAAGTCGGCTGAGGTCGAAGCGTGTTGGAAGGACGATGGCAGTTCACTCAATTAATGTCAATAAGACTGACATAAATTCGGCGATCTACGATTTCCCCGAGATGCCGATCGATATCATGGGTCTGTTCTTTTTCGCCTATCGGGATTTCGTCCGCGATGCCGATGCGCTTCTCGAAATGCAGGGGTTCGGACGGGCCCATCACCGGGTGATCTATTTCGTCAATTTGCGTCCCGGCATGACCGTGGCCGACCTGCTCGACATCCTGCGCATCACCAAGCAGAGCCTTGCGCGCGTCCTGCGCCAGTTGATCGACAGCGGCTATGTCGCCCAGCGCCATGGGGAAACCGACCGCCGCCAGCGCCTGCTGTTTCCCACCGAGAAGGGCCGCGACTTTTTCGAGGTGCTGAGCGCCACCCAGGCCCGGCGCATCGACAGCGCCTTTGCCAGCCTGCCCGAGCAATCCCGCGAAAACGTCAAGCGCTTCTTTGCCGAAATGACCGAGCGCAGCGATCACCAGCTTCTCAAAACCCTGCGCCTGTCCGACTCCTCCTCATAGGACCTTTCTTCGTGGATATCGTTTCGACCATTTTCCTCGCCCTCGTGCAGGGCGTGACCGAGTTCCTGCCGATCAGTTCCTCGGCCCATCTCATCCTCGGTCGCTGGCTGCTCGAAACCCTCGGCGTCGCCTCGAGTACCATGACGCCCGCCGAGGAACTGGCCTTCGACATTGCCCTGCATGTCGGTACGCTCGGTGCGGTTCTGCTCTATTTCCGCCGCGATATCGCAGCGCTCTTCATGGGGCTGGTGGATGGCGTCACCGGCAAGGGCGGCGCGCGCTTCCGCCTGCTGCTGGTGGTGATCGTCGCCTCGCTGCCCATCGTGGTCGGGGCCTTTCTCGCCAAGGATCTGATCACCGATTACGGCCGCTCCCTGCCGATCATCGCCTGGACCACCCTTGTCTTCGGCGTGCTGCTCTACTTCGCCGACCGCCGCCCCCAGCTCAAGACCACCATTGAATCGCTCTCGTTCCGCGATGCGCTGATCATCGGCTTCGCGCAACTGATCGCCATCATCCCCGGCGTGTCCCGCTCGGGTATCTGCATGACGGCGGGGCGCTTTGCCGGACTGGATCGCCCGCTCTCGGCCCGGGTCGCCATGCTGCTCTCGATCCCCACCATTCTCGGAGCGGGGCTGCTGGCCGGCATCGAAATGGCGCGCAGCGGTAATTCCGACCTCACCGGCGAAGCCCTGTTCGGCGGCGTGCTGGCCTTCCTGTTCGCCATGGTCGCCATCACGGTGCTGATGAACTGGCTCAAGAGCCGGTCCTACACGCCCTTCGTGGTCTATCGCGTCGCCCTAGGCGTCCTGCTTCTCGGCCTGCTGGCTTCCGGCTTCGCCTGACGCGAGGACCTCGGGCTCGGGCGGCACGGCGATCCCCTGCCCGCCCTCCGCGTCGGCCTGGTCGAGATCGCGCGCCCATTCGCGCCACATCGAGACCAGCAGCGCCATCAGCACCGGGCCGACGAACAGGCCGACAAAGCCCATGGTCTTGACCCCGCCCACGAGGCCGAAGAATGTCGGCAGGAAGGGCAGCTTGATCGGGCCGCCCACCAACTTGGGCCGCAGCGTCTTGTCGACGATGAACAATTCGATCGAGCCCCACAGGAACAACGCGATCCCTTGGAACACCGATCCGCTGGCCGCCAGATAGACCGAGACCAGCGTGAACGAGAGCGGCGCACCGCCGGGGATCATCGCGGCGACGCCGGTGATGACGCCCAGCAGCACCGGCGACGGCGCCCCGGCCAGCCAGTAGGCGATGCCCAGGACGATGCCCTCGCCGATGGCGATGATGGTCATGCCGGTCACCGTCGAGCTGATCGTCGCGGGCACCACCCGCGACAGTCTCTGCCAGCGCGTCGGCAATATGCGCTCCCCGAACTTGTCGAGCTGGGAGGCGAAGGTCTCGCCGTCGCGATAGACGAACAACAGGGCGATCAGCATGAACAACAGGTTCAGCGCCAGGTCGAGAAAGCTGCCGCCCGCCGCGAGGATGGTCTGGTAGATGTTGTAGACATTGGCCCCGCCGATGACCGTCACATACTGCCCCAGCGCCCCCGGGCGGCCAATATAGAGGTCCCATTGCTCGATGGCCCACTCCCCTACCATGGGGAGGGTGGCAAACCATTGCGGCGCCGGCGCGCCATTGGCGTTGGTGGCCAGCACCCAGGTGATCAGCGACCGCACCTCGTGGGAAGCATAGGAGAGCGCCATCAGGATGGGCACGAGGATGAAGAGCACGATCACCGCGATCATGAGGCTCGCCGCCAGCGTGCGGCTGCCGCCGATGGCCGAGCGGACCCGGCGGTAGACCGGCCAGCTCGCGAAGCCGATGATCAGCGCCGCCAGCACCGGGACAAGGAAGCCATGGAAGAAATAGACGCACGCGAGCAGGATCAGGATGATGAGCCAGCGCGCCAGGCTCATGGCCGGCACGAGGGCGGCACGCGTCGAACTCGCGAACCCCATCAGGCGAGGTTCACGAGCGCGGTGCGGATAATCAGGTGATGTCACGAGCGGTGTCCGGGATGGTATCGGTTTTCCTTTATGCCACGTGATCGCGGCAACACAAGCATTCAGACGCGTCCGCTACATCAGCCTTCGGCCATTGGGCACCGGCTTGTCGACCGCCGCCAGCACGATCGCCCCATCCGCATCCTCATAGCCCAGGGTCAGGACTTCCGAGCGAATCGGGCCGATCTGACGCGGCGGAAAGTTCACCACGGCCATCACCTGGCGCCCGACAAGCGCCTCGGGCGTGTAGTGAACGGTGATCTGCGCTGACGATTTCTTGATCCCGATTTCGGGGCCGAAATCGATCATCAGGATGAAGGCAGGCTTGCGCGCCTCTGGAAACGGGCTCGCCTCGAGGATGGTTCCGACGCGGATATCGACCGCGAGAAAATCGTCGAACCCGATGGTCCCGCTCATTGGCCCAGTTCCTCGCTGCGCTGGCGCGCCGCCGTCATCGCCCGGGTCATGAGGGCCACGAGGCCGTCCTCGGCCATCAGCACGTCGAGCGCCGCCTGGGTCGTGCCATTAGGCGAGGTGACGTTCTTGCGCAATTGCGCCGCGTCGCTTTCATCGGCCTCGAGCAGCGCCGCCGCGCCGATCACCGTCTGCCGCGCCAGCATCATGGCCCGCTCCGGGTCGAGCCCCTGCGCGACGCCGCCCGCCGCCATGGCCTCGACCAGATGGAACACATAGGCCGGCCCCGAACCCGAAACGGCGGTCACAGCGTCGATGGCCGCCTCGTCGTCGAACCATACCACCGGGCCGGCCGCCGCCAGCAGCGCCTCGGCCAGATCGCGGTCGGCTCCCGTCACGGCCGGGGCGGCGACGGCGCCAGAAATCCCCTTGCCCAATTGCGCCGGGGTATTGGGCATGGCCCGCACCACGCGCTCGGTGCCCAGGCCTCCGGTCAGCCGCGCCAGCGAAATCCCCGCGGCGATGGAAATCGCCAGCGTCTCGGGTCCGACGATCGTCCTCACCTGCGCCAGAACCGCATCCATCACCTGCGGTTTCACCGCCAGGATGACCGCCCGGGGCGTTTCCCGGGGCAGGTCCGTCTGCAGGCGCGCCCGGTTCTTCGCCGCGAAATCGCGCACGCTCTCATGGGGGTGCGGGTCGACCAGCGTCAGGTCCGGCCCGGACAGCCCGGCGCGCAGCCAGCCGGCCGCCATCGCCACGCCCATTTTGCCGGCGCCGACCAGCAGAACCCCTCCCGATCCTGACAGCATCACGCCTGCCCGACGGTTTCGAACATGACTTCGGCCAGTGCATCCTGCGCCGTCTTGCCGGCCCAGACCACGAACTGGAAGGCCTGGTAGTAGAGATCGCAGCTCTCGGTCGCCGAGCGCAGCAGCGCCTCGCATTGCTGCGGCGAGACTTCCGCGCCTCCCGACAACAGGTGCGAATTGCGGAACAGCACCACGCCTTCCTTGTTCCAGATGTCGAAATGGCCGATCCACAACTGCTCGTTGATGAGCGAGATGAGCTGCTTGATTTCCCCGCGCCGCGCCTCGGGCACCTTGAGATCGAACGCGCAGGCCAGGTGCAGCGATTCCATCTCTTCCATCCAATTGAACGAGACGTGGTAGTCGCTCCAGCCGCCCTTGACCGAAATGGAAATCTCGTCGGCGTCCTGCCGCTCGAACGACCAGTCGCTGATCGCGGCTATGTGCTCGATGATGTCGACCGGGTGAATGGTCCGATCGAGTTCCAATTCCAAGAGAGACATGGCTGGCTCCGCACACTTGAGCAAGGTGATGATGACCGTCCGACCGAACTGCCGGACGCCCTACGCGGCACAACCGAACCGGCGAGACCGGACCCGAAATACCGTTCCGCAACGGGACGATACGCCGGGACTAGGATGTACGAATCGACGTTGATTCAACTGTACACCCAGCCAGCCCGGAGGGCCCATAAACGCGAGCCCGAAACCGGATTTCTCTTGTGGATGATCGGCGCGTCATGGTTAACGAGGTCTTAATTTCGCCCCGTGTTCACAGGGTTTTCTTGGGCCGCGTCGGGGCCTCAGCGCTGGCGCCCGCGCGCCAGATCCACCGCCCAGTTCGCCTTGCCATGGGCCTGCGCCAGAGCCGAGGCGGCCATGTTGTCATAGGCCACCTGCGCGAGATTGACGTGCCATTTCCCGCCCGACTGCTCGACAATGGCATAGGCGGCGGCCGGCGACAGGCGCGCCGCCGATTCGGGGTCGCTCATGGTGAAGGAAGGCCGCCCGACCGAGCCGGGATTGAACACGATGGTCCCGTCATCCAGCGTCACGACCCGCGCCACATGCGTATGTCCGCAGCAATAGACCGGCAGCCGCTCGCGCGGCAATTCGGCCTCCACCTCGCCGAGCGTCGCAACCCGCATGCGCCCCTTGCCCGCCTTGCGGTCCAGCCAATAGGTCTCGTCGGACCGGGGCGTTCCGTGACTCAAAAAGATCGCATCGCCATAAACCGCCGTCGCCGGCAGGGACCCGAGCCACGCCATCGGCGCGCCCTTCAGTTTATCGACGATCCAGCGCTCGCTTTCGTCGAGGTCATCGTGATCGCCTTCCATCAGATAGCGATCGGTGTTGCCGGTGATCGCCACCATGTCGAGTCCGGCCAGCATGTCCGCCGTCCGGCGCGGTTCGACCGGCCCTGCGAAATGATCCCCGAGATTGAGGATCTTTTCCACGCCGTGCCGGTCGATATCGGCCAGCACCGCCTCGAGCGCCAGGGCATTGCCGTGGATGTCGGAGAGAACCGCGACCTTCATGGCTATCAGGCGGTCTTGCCGCCAGATTTCAGGGCATCGAGCTCCTTGCGCAGCGCCTCGATCTCCTCGCCCTGCGTGGCGACGAGTTCGCGCAGTGCGTCATAGTCCTCGCGCTTGACGAGGTTGAGGTCGTTGACCACGCGCTCCATCTGCCCGCGGAACGCCGTTTCGGCCTCGCGCCTTACGCCGTCGGCCACCGAAGCGGCATCGTTCATCAGCCGCCCCAGATCGTCGAAGAACTTGCTCGATTGCGTCATGTTCGCTTCCCTTTGTCTGGCGGATTGCCATTGTGTTTCCCTATGTAGGGACTTGCGTCCCGCTTGACCAGAGCCGGCCCCGGCGGCATGGTCGCGCCACCCCCGAAGCCATCGGAGCTTGCCCGTGCCCTTTCCCGATATCGATCCCGTCGCCTTCGCCATCGGCCCGATCGTCATCCGCTGGTATGCGCTGGCCTATCTGGCCGGGATTTTCCTCGGCGTCGGATACGGCATGCTGCTGCTGAAGCGCAAATCGCTCTGGGTGAAGGGTAACCCACCCATGACCCCGGACGAATTGTTCGACTTCACCTTCTGGATCGTCATCGGCATCATCGTCGGCGGCCGCCTGGGCTATGTGCTGTTCTACGATCCCCTGGCCTTCGCGGCCAATCCGGCCGCGATCATCGCGCTTTGGGATGGCGGCATGAGCTTCCATGGCGGGGCGGCGGGCCTTGCCATCGCCATGATCGTCTATCTCTGGCGCAAGGGGGCCAATGTGCTGTCGGGGCTCGATCTCGTCGCCTGCTGCGCGCCTATCGGGCTCCTACTCGGCCGCATCGCCAATTTCATCAACGCCGAGCTCTATGGCAGCGTCACCACCATGCCCTGGGGCGTGGTGTTTCCCGGCGGCGGCGAGCTGCCGCGCCATCCCAGCCAGCTCTATGAGGGCCTGCTGGAAGGCCTCGTGCTATTTCTCGTCATCCGCTTTTTCACCCATAACCGCCTCGCCCTGCGCAGGCCGGGCTTCGTCGCCGGGGTCTTCGGCATCGGCTATGCGGTCTCGCGCATCTTCGTCGAGTTCTTCCGCCTGCCCGATGCCCATATCGGCTATCTCGCCTTTGGCTGGCTGACCATGGGCATGGTGCTGTCCCTGCCCATCCTTGCGGCGGGCATCGGCCTGATCGTCTGGGCCCAGACGCACCGCGATGCCTGATCGGGCGCTTTCGCTGGGCGATCTCATCGACATGCAGATCCGCCAGTCGGGGCCCATGTCGCTGGCCACCTATATGGGCCTGTGTCTTACCCATCCCACGCGGGGCTATTACCGCACGGCTGATCCGCTGGGCCAGGAGGGTGATTTCATCACCGCCCCGGAGATCAGCCAGACATTTGGGGAAATGATCGGCGCCTGGATCGCCGATCTCTACCTCCAGATGGGCGCCCCCGACCGCTTCACCCTGCTCGAGCTCGGCCCCGGGCGCGGCACGCTCATGGCCGATGCCCTGCGCGTCGCCACCCGCGCCACCGGCCTCGGCGAGGCGCTGGATCTGCGCCTGTTCGAGACCAATCCGGTTCTCGCCGCCATGCAGCGCGACCGCCTCGCCGCCTATGGGCCGGTGTGGATCGAGGATGTCGAGCACATCCATGACGTGCCGCTGATCGTCATCGCCAACGAGTTCTTCGACGCCCTGCCCATCCGCCAATTCGTCAAGCGCGGCGGCAAATGGTTCGAACGCTCGGTCGGGCTGACCGATGGCCAACGCCGCTTCGGCCTCTCGCCCACCCCTTATGCGGAAGGCCTCATCGGCGAAGCCTTTGCCACGGCCGTGGAGGGCGAAGTCGCCGAGATCGGCCTCGCCGCCCAGCAATTCATGGGCCAGGTCTGTGCCCTCATCGCCCCGCGCGGCGGCGCCCTGCTCGCCATCGATTACGGCCATGAGCGGAGCGGGCCGGGGGAAACCCTGCAGGCGTTGTCCCGCCATGCCTATGTCGATCCCCTCGCCCGGCCCGGAGCGGCCGACCTCACCGCGCATGTCGATTTCGAGGCGCTGGCCCGCGCTGCGCGCATGGCTGGGTTGAACGCCGCCCCCCTTGTGACCCAGGGGCGCTTTCTTGCATCCTTGGGGCTGGTGGAGCGCCATGCGGCGCTCGCCAAAGCCAATCCGAAGCGCGCCGAAGCGCTTGCCGCCGCCCGCGACCGGCTGATGGACCCCGACCAGATGGGAACTTTGTTCAAGGTTCTGTGCGCCCACAGCCCCGGACTCCGCCCCGCTGGTTTCGCCGTCTGAGACGCTTCGGGCCGCGCGGAACCGCCTGCGGTTCCGGAAACGAGAGAAAGTCTGCCTCACCATGCATCCGCCCCTTGAAAAATCCCCCGCCCTCACCGCGCTCTCCGGCATCCGACACGGATTTTTCGGCCGGCAGGGGGGCGTGTCCGATGGCGATTT
This sequence comes from Pelagibacterium lacus, assembly GCF_003345525.1. Lineage (GTDB taxonomy): Bacteria > Pseudomonadota > Alphaproteobacteria > Rhizobiales > Devosiaceae > Pelagibacterium > Pelagibacterium lacus. The sequence goes on along the minus strand of NZ_QQNH01000012.1, from coordinate 35,293 downwards.
CGCCTCGCTCAACGCCTCGCGCGCGGTCGGGGACGATGCCGGCAATGTGGTGGAAAACGTCCATCGGGCCGTCATGGCGCTCAAGGGCGGCCCCATCGAGGTCGCGCTGACCAGGCAGGTCCACGGCACGCATGTGCATGTGGTCGACGATACGTTCGACCTCGCAAACCGCCCCGAGGCCGACGCCATGGTCACCGTCCGCACCGGCATCGCCCTGGGCATTCTCACCGCCGATTGCGTGCCCGTGCTGCTCGCCGATGCCCGCACCGGCGTCGTGGGCGCCGCCCATGCCGGCTGGAAGGGCGCGGTCGGCGAAATCCTCGCCCGGACGGTCGAGGCCATGGTCGCGCTCGGCGCCCGCCACGAGGACATCACCGCCGCCATCGGCCCGGCCATATCGGTGGAAAACTACGAAATCGGCGAGGAGATGGCGCAAACCATTTCCGACCGCCACCCCCATGCCGCCGGCTTCATCGTCACCGATGGCTGGCCCAGGCCGCATTTCGACGTGCCCGGCCTCGTCCGCCACCAGGCGCTTGCCCTGGGCCTTGCCGCGGTCGAAACGACAGGCGGCTGCACCTATGCCCATCCCGAGCTCTATTTCTCCCACCGCTACGCGACTCACACCGAAATCCGCACCGGCCGGCAGATCGCCCTGATCGCCCGCGCCTGAGGACATCCGGTGTGCGGATCGGGCAACAAATGTCACCCGCTCTTCACCTTCATGCAAAAGTCATATTGAAGTCGGGCGGCCGCCGGTCTAAACGGACCGCCAACGAGCCTGGGGCATTGGCGGCCTCCGGCGTCAGGCGACACATAGAGGCTGACCATGAAGCTGGTGACGGGCAACGCAAACCTCACCGTGGCTAAGGCCGTATCCAGATATCTCGAAATCCCGCTCACCGATGCTTCGGTCAAGCGCTTCGCGGACAAGGAAATCTTCGTTGAGATCCACGAGAACGTGCGCGGCGAGGACGTGTTCATTCTCCAGTCGACCTCCTATCCGGCCAATGACCACCTGATGGAGTTGCTGATCCTGATCGACGCCATGCGCCGCTCCTCGGCCCGGCGCATCACCGCCGTGCTGCCCTATTTCGGCTATGCCCGCCAGGACCGCAAATCGGCCCCGCGCACCCCGATCTCGGCCAAGCTGGTCGCCAACCTCATCACCCATGCCGGTGCCAACCGCATTCTGACCCTGGATCTGCACGCCCCGCAAATCCAGGGCTTTTTCGATATCCCGACCGACAACCTCTACGCCGCGCCGGTGCTCACCCGCGACATCGCCGAGCATTACGACACCTCCAAGGTGATGATCGTCTCCCCCGATGTGGGCGGCGTCCTGCGCGCCCGTAACGTCGCCAACCGCATCGGCGCCCAACTCGCCATCGTCGACAAGCGCCGCCCCCGCGCCGGCGTGTCGGAAGTGATGAACATCATCGGCGATGTCGAGGGGCAGTCCTGCATCCTCATCGACGACATCGTCGATTCGGGCGGCACGCTGGTCAATGCGGCCGAAGCCCTGCTCAATGCCGGCGCCAGCGAGGTGGCCGCCTATATCACCCATGGGGTGCTTTCCGGCGACGCCCATGACCGCATCGCCAATTCGCGCCTCAAGGAACTGGTCACCACCGATTCCATCGAGATGACCGAGGCCGTGTCCAAGGTGGACAAGATCCGCCACATCTCGATCGCCCCGCTGATCGGCGAGGCCATTGCCCGCACCGCGTCCGAGCAGTCGGTCTCCAGCCTGTTCGATTGATTAACGAAACCTTAACGCTCGCCTAAGCGCGTCCCCAAATTGCTGCCCCGCTTCGACTCATCGCAAATGATGGTGTGGATGAAAAAGGGGAGCTTTGACCAATGTGGGCGACTCTGACACAAACTCAGGCAGTGGGCGGAACTCTCTTTCGGTTCCGGAACTTTCCGAATTTAGGGAAATTCCGGTGGGGTGAACCGAAGATGGCCGCTGACGCTGCGTTTGTGGAAGTATCAGTGACGACCAGACCCCCGGAGCCGCCCCGCATCGCTCCGCGCTCGAAATCCGAGTCGGAAATGCGCGCCCTGCTCGACGAAATCCCGTCATGGCCCGACGCCATGCTGCTGCATATGCACAAGCGGTTCGCGACCAGCCGCCTGTTTCGCGTGCACCACGATCCCCACGGTCCCCTGACCGAGCGCGCCGTCCTGCTGCGCGACGCGGCCGGGACCGAGATCGCCCTGCGCGGTCTCTCCCCGCTCGCCGAAACAGGGGATGGGGAATAAGCGGGCCCTTGCCCTCCCCGCGCCTCTCCTATATAGACCCGCGCCATGAAGCGCTCGTCACCCCTGGAGGACGGGCGCGCATTCTGCGTTTTGCAGACTGCACCCAACCAATGGATGATTTCCATGAGCGTCGAGCTTAAGGCTTCGGTACGGGACCGGGTGGGCAAGGGGGCCGCTCGTGAACTGCGTCGTCAAGGTCTGGTTCCCGCCGTTATCTACGGCGACAAGAAAGCCCCTCTGTCCGTCTCCGTGTCCTACAAGGACACCTTCCGCAAGATCCATGATGGCGGGTTCCTGTCCCGCGTCATCGAGATCGAGGTGGACGGCGAAAAGCACCGCGTGATCCCCAAGGCCTACCAGCTTGAACCCGTGCGCGATTTCCTCGTGCATGTGGACTTCCTGCGCGTGGGCAAGAATGCCACCCTCATCGTCGATGTGCCGGTTCACTTCGTGAACGAGGAAAAGTCCCCCGGCCTCAAGAAGGGCGGCGTGCTCAACGTGGTTCGCCACGCTGTGGAAGTGAGCGCCCCGGCCAATGCAATCCCCGAAAACCTCGTTGTCGACCTGAGCGGCACCGAAGTTGGCGATGCGATCCATATCTCGGCCGTCACCCTGCCCAAGGATGTGGTTCCCACCATCACCGACCGCGACTTCACCATCGCCACCATTGCCGCTCCGTCGGCCCTGCGTTCGTCCGAAGGCGCTGAAGGCAGCGCGGACGAAGGCGAGGAAAAAGGCGAAGAATAAGTCTCTGCGGGGCTGGCCATGGCCGGCCCCGATCCTTTCCGGAGAGATGCGATGCACCTGATCGTGGGGCTCGGCAATCCCGGCGCCGAATATGCCGCTCACCGGCACAATATCGGCTTTCTGGCCGTCGACGAGATCGCCCGCCAGCATGGTTTCTCCCCGTTTCGCCAGAAATTTTCCGCCCTCGTCTCCGAGGGGGTGATCGATGGCGAGAAGATCATGCTTTTGAAGCCGATGACCTTCATGAATCGCTCCGGCGATTCGGTGGCCCAGGCCGCCCAGTTCTACAAGCTCTCCCCCGCCGACATCTCCGTCATCCATGACGAGCTCGACCTCGCCCCCGGCAAGGTCCGCATCAAGTCCGGTGGCGGCAATGGCGGCCATAACGGCCTGCGCTCGATCGAGAGCCATCTGGGCAAGGAGTTCGTGCGCATCCGCCTCGGCATCGGCCATCCCGGCCACAAGGACCGCGTGCATGCCCATGTGCTGTCCAACTTCCACAAGGCGGAGACGGAATGGCTCGAGCCCCTGCTCGACGCGCTGGCCCGCAATGCCGGCCTCATCGCCCGGGGCGATGCCTCGACCCTGATGAACCGCCTCGCCCTCGCCCTGCCCGCTGCGGACCAGCCCGACCGTCCGCAAGCCCTCGCCCCCCGCCGCCAGAGCCACATCCCACAGGCCCGTCCTTCCTCCCCGGCCAAGCTCCCCGAGTCGGGGCCCATGGCCGACATGCTGAAAAAACTGTTCCGCAAGGATTGAGGAAGGGGGAAATCGCCACCTCAGCGCCCCCCTCATCCGTCTCGCTTCGCGATCCACCTTCTCCCACCAGGGGAGGAGGGAGGCCCGGGCAGCGCTTCGGCAAACCTTCCATGCCCCGCCGCAAGAGCCCCCTTCTCCCCTCGTGGGAGAAGGGTTGGGGATGAGGGGGCCGCTGAGCTTCGGCGGGCTCCCTCTCCCGATCCATCCCCAACTCTTGACTTCTCCTCCGCTCTGCCCGAGTTAAGCCGCAACAGTTTCCCAGCGCTTCCCGCGCCATCCCCGAGGTTTTCCATGGGTTTCAAATGCGGCATCGTCGGCCTGCCCAATGTCGGCAAATCGACGCTTTTCAACGCCCTCACCCAGACCGCGGCCGCCCAGGCGGCGAATTTTCCCTTTTGCACCATCGAGCCCAATATCGGCGAGGTGTCGGTGCCCGACGAGCGGCTCGATCGGCTGGCCGCCATCGGCAAGTCGCGTGAGGTACTTCCCGCGCGTCTCTCCTTTGTCGACATCGCCGGGCTGGTCAAAGGCGCCTCCAAGGGCGAAGGGCTGGGCAACCAGTTCCTGGCCAATATCCGCGAATGCGACGCCATCGCCTATGTGCTGCGCTGCTTTGAAAACGACGACATCATCCATGTGTCGGGCAAGGTCGATCCGATCGCCGATGCCGAAGTGGTCGAGACCGAGCTGATGCTCGCCGACCTCGAAAGCCTCGAAAAGCGCATCCCCGGCCTCGAAAAGAAGATCCGCGGCAACGATAAGGACGCCAAGCTCGCCCTCGAGCTGGTCCAGCGCGCCAAGGCGGTGCTCGAGGACGGCAGGCCGGCCCGCGTGGTCGAACGCGCCGAGGACGAAGAGAAGGCCTTCAAGGAGCTCCAGCTCCTCACCTCCAAGCCGGTTCTCTATGTCTGCAATGTCGACGAATCCGCCGCCGCCACCGGCAATGAGCACACGCGCAAGGTCGAGGGCTACGCCAAGGCGCAGGATGCGCGCATGGTGGTGATCTGCGCCGAGATCGAGGCCGAACTGGCCGGTCTCGACCCCGCCGACCGCGCCGATTACCTCGCCTCGCTGGGCCTTGCCGAACCAGGCCTCAACCGCCTAATCCGCGAAGGCTACAAGCTGCTGCACCTGCAGACCTATTTCACCGTCGGCCCCAAGGAAGCCCGCGCCTGGACCATTCCGGTCGGCACCAAGGCGCCCCAGGCGGCCGGGGTCATCCATTCCGATTTCGAGCGCGGCTTCATCCGTGCCCAGACCATCGCCTATGACGATTTCGTCACCCTGGGCGGCGAGGTGGCCGCCAAGGAAGCCGGCAAGGCGCGCGACGAGGGCAAGGATTACGTGGTCAAGGATGGCGACGTGATGCTGTTCCGCTTCAACACCTGATCGGACCGGCCCGCGATGGAGGCGCCGATGACGAGCATTGCCGATCGCATCGCCATGGCCTTGGCCGGGCTTCTGGGCGCCAGCGGCGTCGCCGCGGCGGCCGCATCCTCCCATGCCGGGGCGCATTTGCTCGGGCCCTACGCCCTCATCGCGCTCACCCACGCCCCGGCCATCCTCGCCCTTATTGCGTTCGGCCCCCGTGGCAAGGTGCTTTCCGTCGCGCGCATCGCCCTGCTGGCCGGGGCGCTGCTGTTTTGCGCCGATCTCGCCAGCCGCCATTTCCTCGGCGCGCCGCCCTTCCGCTTCGCCGCGCCGCTGGGCGGCATGACGCTGATCGGCGGTTGGCTGCTGCTCGCCGTTTCGGCCTTTCTCCCGCCAAGCCGTTGACAGGACGATTGTCCTGTGTTGCAATGGCCGGGTTCACACACCAGCCAGAGGTCGCACTCCGATGATTTGATATCGCAACACGCCAGTGCAGAAGCGCTTCCAACCCGCCCCCTTTTTGGCGGCTTGGAGGGGATGCAGGCGCGTGAGCGATATCGAGACGATCGGATGAGGTCCATCCGGCTTTTCCCCTTTCGTCGAGAATCGTCGTTTCGGTAAGGCATTCGCCTGAACTGCCGCGTTTCCGGGCATTTTTGTGCCCGCGCCGGCCCTCTCCCGCCCCTGCACTTGCTGCCCTTCGCTCCCTGCCCGACGCCTTGCGCCGGACGGAGGCCGTGACGCTGGCGTGATCTTTCCCCATTCCATTCGCCGCCTTGGCCCCTCGCGCCATGGCAGCCCCGATACACCTGCGCCAACGCCGTTCGGCGCAAACGTCCATCCTTTGCCCAAGGACTATTTTCCTTTTGGCCTGGATGGAAAAGGAGAACGCTGATGAAAGGCAAGATGTACAAGCTCACCGGCACGGGCCGGTTCGGCAAGGCGCCGCAGCCCAAGGGCCCGCGCTATGCGGCCCCGCTGCCCTGGCGCAGCAAGGATGCCATCGCCGACCATCTGCCCAAGGGCGATGCCCTGCCCCTGCCCTTGCCCGACAAGCTCAAGGGCAAATGAAATGGCCGGCCGCTTCGATTTTCCGGAGCGGCCGCCCGCTCAGGTCACTAATGGCCGTCAAAGGCCACCAGCGCCTCTACACTCACGCCCTGGGCACGGAGCTTATCGGCACCGCCGATATCGGGCAGGTCGATGACGAAGCCAGCATGGGCGACCCGGGCGCCGGTCCGGCGCAGCAGCGAAACTGCGGCGATCGCCGTGCCGCCGGTGGCGATCAGATCGTCGACCAGCAGCACATTGTCGTCGGGCCCCACCGCATTGGCATGGATCTCGATGGTGTCGACCCCATATTCCAGCGCGTAATTCTGCCCGATGGTCTCCCCCGGCAGCTTGCCCGCCTTGCGCACCGGCACGAACCCCACGCCGAGCGCAATGGCCACCCCGGCGCCGAAAATGAAGCCCCGCGCCTCGATCCCCGCCACCTTGGTGATGCCCTTGTCGTCATGGGCGCCGGCCAGCCGGGCGCAGCTTTCCCGGAATCCCGCCGAATCCTCGATGAGCGATGTGATGTCGCGGAAGATGATTCCGGGCCGCGGATAATCCGGAATGGAGCGCACCAGCGCCTTGAGGTCGATGGTCATCGGGGTCTCGATTTCAGTCCTGGGGAAAAAACGCGCAGGGCCCGGCACGGGCCGCCGGCGCCAAGGGGCGATCCGGCCGCGAGGTTGTCAGAAATACTTGTTGGGTGGGACGACGCGCGCCGTCAGTTCTCCCGCCTTGCGGGCCATGCGCTTGGTGGCATCATAGGCGGCCTGCTTGCGCTCCGCCGTCAACAGGTTTGGCGCCGACCTGACGGCCGCACGCACGGCCGGGTTCTGACTGGCTGCTATGGCCAGGACGGCGACCGTCCTGACGACCCGAAATGCCGACATTGCGCATCTCCATGAGTGTGCTGCGCCAACAATGACCAATTGATCGGGCAAGAACAAGGTCAAAAAAGAAAGGGCCCCGAGGGGCCCTTGCTGGATCAGTGGGCGTCGCGCCAGATGCGGCGCTTGACCATATACATGAGGATGGCGAACACCACGAGGAAGATGATCACCCGGAAGCCAGTCGCCTTGCGGTCCATCATGTGCGGATCGCCGGTCCATTGCAGGAAGGCCGAAACGTCCAGCGCATACTGTTCGAGCGTCTCGGGCGTCGCCTCGTCCGCGTAGGACACAATGCCGTCGCTGAGGGGAGCCCCCATGGCGATCATGTGGCCGGGGAAATAGGCGTTGTAGTACTGGCCCGGCGCGACCTCCACGCCGTCCGGCGCGTCCTCGTAGGAGGTGAGGAGGTTGTAGACATAGTCCGCCCCGCCCTCCTGATAGCCGGTGAAGTAGTTGAACACCCACCAGGGGAAGTCCATGTGGACACCACGGGCCTTGGTGATCAGCGACAAGTCGGGCGGGAAGGCACCGCCATTGGAGTCGCGGGCGATCTGCTCGCTGGGGAACGGCGCGGGCCAGCCATCGGCCGGAACGCCGTCGCGGGTGCCGCCATCGGCGGTCTCGTCGGCGATGGTGTATTCGGCCGCCAGAGCCCGAACCTGGGTTTCGGAGAAGTGCGGCCCGCCGGCTTCCTGCAGGTTGCGGAAGGAGATGAAATCGAGCCCATGGCAGCTCGAGCACACTTCCCGGTACACCTGGAAGCCGCGCTGGAGCTGGTTCTGGTCGTAGGTGCCGAACACGCCGGCAAAACTCCAGTTCTGCTGGTCGGTATGGGCATATTCATCGGCGGCCTGCACCGCGCCGCCGCCCAGAAGGGCCAGCGAGGCGAAGGCGATTGCGCCAAGGATGGTTTTTTTAAGCATCATTGTAATCCTCAGCTCCCAATCAGCCATTGGCCTTGCCGAGCACGCTTTCCGAGATCGACACCGGCAGCGGCGCCGGCCTCTCGAAGCGACCGAGCAGCGGAAGAATGATCAGGAAATAAGCGAAGTAATAGGCCACACAGATCTTGGCGAGCAGGATGTAGATCCCTTCCGCCGGCTGGGCACCGAGATAGGCCAGCGCGATGAAATTGACCACGAACAGCCAGAAGAACGGCTTGAACAGCGGCCGGAACGTGCCCGAGCGCACCCGCGAGGTATCGAGCCAGGGCAGGATGAACAGCACCAGCATCGAGCCGGCCATGGCGATGACGCCGCCCAGCTTGGAGTCTATGAACAGCACGTTGAAGTCGATGGCGCGCAGGATGGTGTAGAAGGGCAGCAAATACCATTCCGGCACGATATGGGTCGGGGTCACCTGCGGATTGCCGGGAATGTAGTTGTCGGCATGGCCCAGAATGTCCGGCGCGAAGAACACGAACCAGGCAAAGGGGATCAGGAACACGACGACTGCGAACAGGTCCTTCATCGTGTAATAGGGATGGAAGGGCAGCGTATCGCGGCTCTCCTTCACCTCGACGCCGGTCGGGTTGTTGTTGCCCGGAACGTGCAGGGCCCAGATGTGCAGCACCACCACGGCGGCGATGATGAAGGGCAGCAGGTAATGCAGCGAGAAGAAGCGGTTGAGGGTGGGATTGGCCACCGAGAAGCCACCGAGCAGCAGGGTCTGCAGCGCCTCGCCCACCAGCGGAATGGCCGAGAAGATGCCGGTGATCACCGTTGCGCCCCACAGGCTCATCTGCCCCCAGGGCAGCACATAGCCCATGAACGCCGTCGCCATGACGAGGACGAACAGGATGACGCCGAGCATCCAGATGACCTCGCGCGGCGCCTTGTAGGAGCCGTAATAGAGGCCGCGGAACATGTGCACATAAATGGCCACGAAGAACATCGAGGCGCCCACCGCGTGGGTGCCCTGGATGATGCGGCCGAAATTGACGTCGCGGCGGATATGCTCAACCGAGGCGAAGGCGAGGTCGACATGCGGGGTATAATGCATGGCGAGCACGACGCCCGTCGCGATCTGCGCCACCAGCATGAAGGCGAGGATGGCCCCGAACGTCCACCAGTAGTTGAGGTTCTTCGGGGTGGGGAAATCCATCAGGTGCTCTTTGGAGAACCTGACGATCGGCAAACGCTCGTCGAGCCAACGCTCGACACCCGTACCCGGCGTATAATTGCCAGCGTGATTGGCCATGCCCTTGACTCCCCTTAACCGATCTCGACGACAGTGTCGGACACGAACGCGTATGGCGGCACCACCAGATTGGCCGGAGCCGGCCCGCGGCGGATGCGCCCGGACGTATCGTAGTGAGAACCGTGGCAAGGGCAGAACCAGCCGTCGAAATCACCCGATTCGCCCACCGGCACGCAGCCAAGATGCGTACAGTTGGCGACCATGATCAGCCATTCTTCGTGGCCTTCGAGCACCCGGTCCTGGTCGGCCTGCGGATCCTTGAGGTCTTCCATGGGAACCGCGCGCGCTTCCTCGATCTCGGCCGGCGTGCGATGGCGCACGAAAACCGGCAGGCCGCGCCACAGAATGGTGACGGAGGACCCTTCCTCCACCGAGGAAACATCGAAACGGATCGATGCCAGCGCCAGGACCGAGGCGCTCGGGTTCAACTGGTTGATCAGCGGCCAGGCGGCGCCGGCCACCCCGACCGCACCGACCGCACCGGTCGCGATATATAGAAAATCGCGTCGTGTCGCTTTTGTTTCGCTCGCTGTCGCCAAAGCTCTAGATCCCCAACAGGCCTGCACAAAGTTGTTTTGATGTCCGCTTGAGCCGCGCCGGCCGTCTTTGGGTACACGACTCGGGCCCGCCGCCAATGGCGGTGCGGATTTTTGGCCTCTTTTTGCACTGTCTCATGGACTTGTCCAGCCTTGGGGGACGTGACGCGCCCGATCTGCGACACTATACCCAACTCAGTTTCGCCAATGCTCCGCCACGAGTGTGTCCGTGCCCCTCCATCTCGCTCTCTATCAGCCCGACATCGCCCAGAACACCGGCACGCTGTTGCGGCTGGGCGCCTGCCTGGGGATAAGGGTGCACGTCATCCACCCCACGGGCTTCCCCTTTTCCCGCTCCGCCCTGCGGCGCAGCGGCATGGATTATCTCGATCGGGTGGATATGGTCGAGCACCCAGGCTTCGCCGCTTTCGAGGCCTGGCGCCGCAGCGAAGGCCGGCGGCTGGTCCTTTTGACCACCAGAGCGTCCATACCGCACCACCGGGCCGGCTTCGAGCCGGACGATATCGTCATGGTCGGCCGCGAGAGCGCCGGGGTGCCCGACGCCGTGGCCGAGGCGGCCGATCTGCGACTGCGCATTCCCATGGCGGCGGGCGCGCGCTCGCTCAATGTCGCCATCTCCGCCGCCATGGTGCTCGATCGGGCCATGGAGCAGACCGGCGCGTTCGACGCGCTGAGGTGATTTTGGCCGCATGGCCTCATCGCCCGAGCCATGTTAGGGACCATGCCAGTTTGAACCTCATCAAGCCGGATACCATGCCCCTCCCTCACGACATCGAAGACAAGAAAGCCACTGCCGCCGCCTGGTTCCGCCAGTTGCGCGACGATCTGTGCGCCGCCATCGAGCGCATCGAGGACGATCTCGACGGACGGGGAGCCGACCGCGCGCCCGGACGGTTCGAGCGCGAGGCCTGGGATCGCCCGGCCGGCGGCGGCGGCGAGATGTCGATCATCCGTGGCCGGGTGTTCGAGAAGATGGGCGTCCATATCTCCACGGTTCACGGCGAATTCTCGCCCGAGTTCGCCAAGCAGATTCCGGGCACCGAAAACAGCCCGCAATTCTGGGCCTCGGGCATTTCGGTCATCGCCCATCCCTGGAACCCCAACGTCCCCGCCTATCATATGAATACCCGCATGGTGGTCACCTCGGACTGGTGGTTCGGCGGCGGCGGGGATCTCACCCCGGTGCTGGACGCCCGGCGCACCCAGACCGACCGCGACAGCGTCGATTTCCACGCCGCCATGCGGGCCGCCTGCGAAGCCCATCCGCAGGTCAACTATCAGCGCTACAAGGAGTGGTGCGACGATTATTTCTTCCTCGCCCATCGCAATGAGCCGCGCGGCATCGGCGGCATCTTCTACGACCGCCACAATACCGGCGATTGGGAGGCCGATTTCGCCTTCACCCAGGATGTCGGCCGGCAGAACCTCGCCATCTATCCCGAACTGGTCCGGCGCAATTTCGAAACAGCCTGGACCGAGGAGCAGCGCCAGGAACAACTGGTGCGCCGCGGCCGCTATGTGGAATTTAACCTGCTTTATGATCGCGGCACCACATTCGGGCTGAAGACCGGCGGCAACGTCAATTCGATCCTCTCCTCCATGCCGCCGGAGGTTCGCTGGCCCTGAAGAGGAACCCCTCCCGCCCCGCCCGCGTTTCGGCCTATACTCTGGTCCACGACCAAAGGAGGAACCCATGAAACGTTTTGACGGCGGCTCATTGATCCCCGGCGCGACCTGGCATGCAACGGCGGAAACCGAGGCCGAAGTGGTCAGCAAGGCCATCGACCGGCTCAAGGCCGAACACGGCGAAACCCAGATCCGCCCCGACATGGTCGAGCGTATCAAGGAACGCATATTCGACATCCAGACCCGGCATTGAGACAAAACACTTAAGATCGCCGGCGGCACGCTCGGCAATTATTTACCCCCGCACATATAAAGTGCGGGGACCATGAAGCACGATTTGTCGACAGAACCTCCGGTCGCTGATCGATCCCTGGCCAGACTGGTGGATCGGTGCTGGGCAATGGGGAACACCGGCAATTGCCAGTCGGGGCTGGTCGCGGCTGGTTTGCTGTCTCGTCTGGCCGATATCGCGGGAGACGACAGGGCGGCGGCGGAAGCGTCGAGCCAGATCGCCTGGTTCTGCCTGCAACTGGGCCTGCCCGATCGGGGCCATGACGCCGCGATCGCGGCCAAGCGGGCCTGGGTCAAGCTCCGAGACATACGCGGTCAGGCCATCGCCAGTTCCATCCTCAGCTGGCTGCTCGTCGAGATGGGCCTTGTCGACGAAGCCTTTATCGAGGCGGCGCACGGGCTCGACCTGGCCGAGCGCCAGGGCCATCGGGACGTCCTGGCGTTTGCCCGCAACGCCAAGGCCGTCACTTATCTCTATTGCCGCCAGGACCATCTGGCGCTTCCGCTTCTGGAGGAGGCGCTCGAGACCCTGCGGCCTGGCGAAGCGCCCTCGCTCCGATCCCTGGTTCTGACCAACCTCGCCTACTCCCAGGTGTCTCTTGCGGAAGCGGCGGAACTGGCGGGCGATACGGCAGCGGGGCACGCATGGCGCATCAAGGCCATTGCGACAAACAATCTGGCGATCGCCACGGCGTCGGGGTGTGGGGATTTGTGGAATCTGCGTACCGCATTGTGCAACGGCGCCGAATATCATGTCTGCCTGGGCGAGATCGGCCTGGGGGAACACTATCTCGACCGATGGCTGCAACTGCCTGGCGACATCGGCCTGCGATCGCGGATTCACTATCTCTACACGCGCGGGGAACTGCTGACCAAGGCGGATCGCCTTCACGAAGCACTCGCCGTTTGCCAGACGGCCGCCGACCTTGCCGAAAACCACAAGCAGGCGGATCACAAGGCCAATACGAGCCGCAGATTAGCCGAGGTCTTCGAAGCCCTGGGCGACCATGAGGCAGCGCTCAGGCACTACAAGCGTTTCCACGCGGCTTTCGAGGCCCAGATGGGCGAGACGACCCGCCGCCGCGCGCAACATGTCGAGAGCACATTGGAAAATGAGAAACTTCGGGACGAGGCCACGACGCTCCGCTTTCAGGCGCAGCACGACGTCCTCACCGGGCTTCCCAACCGGCGCAGCTTCGAGGCAGCGCTCCTGAAGCTGGAGGACACGCAGTTCTGCCTGGCCATCCTTGATCTGGATCGCTTCAAGGCCGTCAACGACAACCACTCCCATGTGGTTGGCGATGCCGTTCTCAGAAAGACTGCGGAAATTCTGGCACAATGCGGTGCGCTGACGGCGTTCCGGCTCGGGGGCGAGGAATTCGCCCTGCTCTTTGTCGATCAATCGCTTGCCGAGGCAAGCGTCGAGGCCGAAGAGGCCCGCCTGAAGATCGCGGAATGCGACTGGGCCGTCCTGTCGCCCGGCCTCGCTGTCACCGCCAGCATCGGCCTTGCGTGCTCGACCAGCAATACCTTTCCCAAGCTGATCGAGGCCGCGGACAGATTGCTATACCGTGCCAAGGCGGAGGGGCGGAACAAACTCGTGGCGGGCTGACGTCATGCCCCCCGGCCAGGGACCGGGGGGGATAGTGCGTGTGGCCTCAGAGTTCGGCGGCGATCGCGTCGAAATAGTCGAGATAGGAAATGTGCTCCTGGCCGGTGGGCTTGGACTGCGCCCCGGTCACGGCGATCACGATATTTTTGGCCGGGTTGATATAGACGGCCTGCCCTTGGATGCCGATCGCCATATAGGCGCCATCGGCGATGGCCGGCTCGGTCCATCCCGTCCACCACATATAGCCATAGTCGAGCGGGTCGCCATTGCTCAGCGTCTTGGCCGTGCTGGCTTCCTCGGTCCAGCCCTCGGGCAGCACCTGCTCGCCATCGATCACCCCGCCTTCGAGGAAGAACTGGCCGAAGCGCGCGAAGTCGCGCAGCGTGGCGCTGAGCCCGCTGCCGCCGATCTCCACCCCATCGGGGGAATCGAGCCACCACACGGCGTCCGCCTCCATGCCATAGGGCACCCATATCTGCTCGGAGAGGTAGTCCGAGAGGGGCCGGCCCACGGCACCATAGACGATTTCCCCCAGCACCTGGGTTTCGCCGGTGCTGTAATTGTTGACGCTGCCCGGCTCGGCGGCGCGCGGCAGGGCGGCCATCACCGCCATGGCCCCGCCCGGCTCCTGCGCGATCTGCGCCCGCAACAGGTCGCGGCGGTCCGATTGCGGATCGGTATAGGTCTCGTTCCACTGGACGCCCGAGGACATCATGAGCACGTCGCGGACCGTCACCCCGTCATAGGCCGAGCCGGCCAGCGCCGGCACGAAATCGACCACCTGGGAATCGAGGCTTTCGATATAGCCGTCCTGGATCGCCGCCCCCACCAGGGTCGAGGTGATCGACTTGGCCACCGACATGGACATCCAGCGCGTGGCGGGCGTATTGCCCCGCTGATAGGTCTCATAGACCACTTCGCCATCCTTGAGCACCAGCATGCCGGTGACGCTGTTGGCCGCGAGGAAATCATAGAGGTCATAGGTCCGCCCGCCGATCTGGGCGCGGACATTGCCCATCTGCTCGGCCGCCACCGGTAGTTCCGAGGGCGTATCCCCCGCCGCGATCACCCGGGTGGGGAATAGGCGATGGATGTTGCGGAAGGTGTTGACGGCCAAATCGGGCTCCAGCGCCCCGTCATAGATCTGCTCCACCGTACCGATGGGCTCGTCCTCATGCGGATAGGCCGCATCCTGGGCCAGGGCACCGCCCCCCAGCGCGCCGAGCACGAGAACCGAAGCCGCTCCCCAAAGAGCGCCTTTACGCAAACTGTTCATGATTCCTCCACCGCCGTTTTCCGGCACCGCTTGATTGCACTGCAGCAGAAGACCGGCCTGCTTGAACCGCCATAGGCCGAAAGTTCAATTGCCGGAGATTTCGGCGGCGCGGCGGGCATCGATGGGTGGAAGCGGTAACACTTGCCCCCAATCCATGTTACCGCTTCCACCCACGCGCCAGGGCGAGCAGCGCCGCTTGGTCCGGAACGCAATCGCTCTCGAGCCAGGCCGCTTCCAGCCTGGCCAGCACCGCGCCGAGCTCAGGCCCCGGCGCGAACCCGATGCCGATCAGGTCGGCGCCCCCTATGGGGAATTTTCGCCCGACAAACGGCTCCGCCCGCTCCATTCCCGCTCGCACCCAGCCGTCCTCCCGGTCGGCCAGGGCCGCGGCGATCAGCAGCGCGTCCAGCGCCTCCGGCCCATGGCGATAGCCCAGTTCGGCCCAATGCTCCCTCGCCGCCAGCGCCGCCCCCTCGGCGCGGTCCCGCGCCCCCGCGATCACCGCATTGGACAGCCGCCACAACCCCTGCATGCGGTCGAGCCCGCCGCCCCGCGCCGCCATCAGCCCCAGCCGGGACCCAACGCCGGCGGGCGCCGCAAGGCCTTCGAGCCGGCACAGGGCGTGAAGGGTTTCGGCATCGAACAGCCCCCGATCGAGCACCCCGATCCGCACCATGGTCTCCAGCGTCAGCGCGCAATGGCGCGCGGCCAGGAGGCGCAGCATCTCGGCCCCGACCCGCTCGGCCGAGACGAGGTCCAGCGTCCCCGCCGCCCGTTCGCATGCCGCCAGCGCCGGCGGGTCGAACGCCTGTTCCCCATGGGTCACGGCGAAACGGAAATAGCGATAGACCCGCAGCCGGTCCTCGGCGATGCGCGCATCGGGATCGCCGATGAACCGCACCCGGCCGGCCAGGCAATCCTCCAATCCCTCAAGCGGATCGAACAGCGTGCCGTCGCCATTGGCATAGAGCGCGTTCATGGTGAAATCGCGCCGCGCCGCATCCCGCCGCCAATCGGTGCCGAACGCCACCCGCGCCTTGCGCCCGAAGGTCTCGACGTCCTGGCGCAGCGTGGTCACCTCCGCCGTCTGCCCCTCAAGCACCAGCGTCACCGTGCCATGGTCGATGCCGGTGGGATGCGCCGTAAGCCCGGCGGCCTCGGCCCGCGCCACCACCTGCTTGGGCAGCAGTTCGGTGGCGAGGTCGAGATCGGCGCCCCCCGGCTCGCGGCCGAGCAGCGTGTCGCGGACGATGCCGCCTACCGCCCGCGTCCGCCCCAACTCGCCATCCAGCACGGCGAGAAACGGGCGGGCCCGGCCCAGCCAGCCCGCCCCGCGCAGCCGCGCCAGCGCCGCGTCACGGCGCATGGCCTGCCTCCCCGGTCAGCACATGATCGCGGAACCGGCGCGTGAGATTGGCGGTGATCCCCCAGATGCGGTGCCCCCCATGGTCGATCTGCCAGCTCTGGCGCACCTGCCCCTGGAAATGCAGGCGATAGTGGCCATAGCTCTTGGGCGCCATCAGCGTCTCGACCGGCACCTCGAAGACTGCGTCGACCTCGCCCGGATTGGGGATGAACGGCCCGCTGGGCTCGACCACCGCCACCACAGGGGTGATGAAATAATTGGTGCCGGTATAATAATAGGGCATGAACCCTAGCACTTCGGCATCCTGCGGATCGAGCGCGATCTCCTCATTGGCCTCGCGCAGCGCCGCATAGCTCGCGTCGTGATCCTCAGGGTCGATCCGCCCGCCGGGAAACGCCACCTGCCCCGAATGCTTGCGCAGGCCCGTCGCCCGCTCGGTATAGAGCACCGTATAGCCCATCGGCCGGCGCACCAGCGCAATCAGCACCGCCGCCGGCACCGGCGGCCGCCCGTCGAGTTCCTGAAGCTGGAAATCGGGAACCAGATCATGGGCATCCGGCATGGGCTCGGGGTGCAGCAGCAACCGCGAAGCGATCGCCGCGATATCGCCGTCAAACCTCATAGATGCCGTGTCCTATTAAACCCAGGGCCCCACATTGCCGGCCAGCACATCCTTCAGCCCCGCATCCGGTGCCAGCACCAGGACACGCTCCGGATCGACCGGGCCGGGAAACCGGATGGCCCGCAACACGGTCTTTTCGAAGCCCAGCGGACCATAATAGGCAAAATCGCCCACCAGCAGCACAAAGGCAATACCGTCCCGCGCCAAAGCGAGGTCGCACACATGGCGCACCAACGCCCGCCCGGCGCCTTGCTTGCGGTAAGCCGGGTCGGTCATCAGCGGACCCAGCATATAGCCCTTCACCCCGCCGATGGCGATGGGCGTCATCCGCACCGATGCGGCCCGCTCGCCTTTGACCTCGGCGATATGGGAGAGCGACGGGTCGACGCCGATCCGCTCGCGCACCCGGTAGGCGGCACGCGCGAAGCGTCCGGGCCCGAACGAGATCTCGTGCAGGGCTTCGATCCAGCCATCGTCCTCGGGCAATTCCGGCCGGATGGACAGGGCGTCAGGCGTAGGGATGGTCTCGGCCGCGAGCGGCGAAAGTGCGGTCATTGATCGGATATTCCATATCGAACGGGGCAATACGACGGCATCATCGCGCCACTGGGGGCGCGGTCTAAAGTCGTCGAATATCGCGCTCGATCCGGATCATGGTCGTGAACTGCTCCAACTGGCCGATCGCTCCTGTACCATTCCCGCCCGCCCGGGTCCATCACAATCATCGCCGCCCCCATGCCGGACGAAAGGAAACGCGGTGTTCACGATCCGGCGGTTAATCCCGGCGAACAATCGGCCTAGATTGTCGTTACGCATTGCAACGATGATTTAGGAGAATCCCCATGGGGCAGTTGATCGACGGCAAATGGTCCACCGAGTGGTACGACACCAAATCGACGGGCGGAAAGTTCAAGCGCTCGCAGGCCGCCTTCCGCAACTGGGTCACCGCTGACGGCAGTCCCGGTCCCTCCGGCCAGGGCGGATTTGCCGCCGAAAGCGGCCGCTACCATCTTTACGTGTCCTATGCCTGTCCCTGGGCGCATCGTACCCTGATCTTCCGCGCCCTCAAGGGGCTCGAGGACCATATCACCGTGTCGTCCGTTTCGCCCAAGATGCCCGACGAGACCGGCTGGGCCTTCACCGGCGAAATGGGCTCGGACAAGGACCCCATCCACGGCGCCGATTATCTCTGGCAGGTCTATGCCAAGGCCATGCCCGACTATTCCGGGCGCGTCACCGTCCCGGTGCTGTGGGACAAGAAGACCGGCTCCATCGTCTCCAACGAGAGCTCGGAGATCATCCGCATGTTCAATTCGG
Organism: Pelagibacterium lacus; assembly: GCF_003345525.1. GTDB lineage: Bacteria > Pseudomonadota > Alphaproteobacteria > Rhizobiales > Devosiaceae > Pelagibacterium > Pelagibacterium lacus. The sequence continues at coordinate 17,342 of NZ_QQNH01000012.1, read as the reverse complement.
CCTTCAATGGCCTGACCGGCAACACCCTCGACTTCTACCCCGAGGCCAAGCGCGCCGAGATCGACGCCATCAACGAGTGGGTCTATTCCGACATCAATAACGGCGTCTACAAGGCCGGCTTCGCCACCACCCAGGAGGCCTATACCGAGGCCGTCACCGCGCTCTTTTCGGCGCTCGACCGGGTCGAGGACATCCTCTCCCGCCAGCCCTTCCTCGCCGGCGACGCCGCCACCGAAGCCGATTGGCGCCTCGTCACCACGCTGATGCGCTTCGACGCCGTCTATGTCGGCCATTTCAAGTGCAATATCCGGCGCATCGCCGACTATCCGCACCTGCAGGCCTATCTCAAGACCCTCTATGAATGGCCCGGCGTGGCCCCCACGGTCCGCATCGACCACATCAAGACCCATTATTACTGGAGCCACATCACCATCAACCCGACCCGGATCGTTCCCGAAGGCCCGGTCCTCGCCTATGTCGGTGCATAGTCACCAATTGGGATGAATGGGCGCCTCTCCGGCGATCTCGGCCAGCCGCCGCCGCGCGGACGGGCTGAGATCGTCGGGGAGCGCATCGAGCGCCAGCCAGCCGATCTCGGCGATCTCGCGGCCGGGCGCAAACGCCCGCGCCATCTCGGCGCCCTCCACGACGAACAGCGCCACGTGGTCGCGGTCGGTATAGAGCACCGAATGGTACATGGCGAACAGCCGCATCGGCCCGGCGACCGCATATCCCGTTTCTTCGAGGACTTCCCGCCGCCCCGCCTGCTCCAGCGTTTCCCCCGGATCGACCCCGCCGCCGGGCAATTGCCAGCCGGGCGAATAGGTGTGGCGCACCATGAGCACCTTTCCCTCCATGACCACCGCCACCCGCGCGCCCAGCGTCATGTGCTTGTAGAGCCCCACGGCCCGCAGCATCAGCGAGAATTTCAGCCGGTCGAACCAGTCGGTCATGCGCGCTCCTCATGCGTCCACCCGCCCCATGACAAATTGCGGCGATTGCGGCAATCGGTCATTTTCTTGCCGCAGCGCCCGTGGCAATAGTGCGATCCATGATCACGCTCGCCCATATTTCCGACATCCACCTCTCCCCGCTGCCCCGAATCGCCCTGCGGGACCTGATGTCCAAGCGCCTCACCGGCTGGCTCAACTGGCAGCTCAAGCGCGGACGCGGCATGCGGCGTGACACGCTTTCCGCCCTCATCGCCCATCTCAAGGCCGAGGCGCCCGACATGACCGCCATCACCGGCGATCTGGTCAATCTGGCCCTCGACGACGAGGCGGCCCGCGCCGCCAATTGGCTGGCCGCCCTCGGGTCGCCGCAATCGGTCTGCGCCATCCCCGGCAATCACGACGCCTATGTGCGCGGCGCGCTCGACACCGCACTGGCCGCCTATGGTGACTATATGCGCGGCGAGACGCTCGACAAGAACCCCTTCCCCTATGTCCGCCGGCTGGGCGATATCGCCCTTGTGGGCGTGTCGAGCGCCATCGCCACCCCGCCCTTCTTCGCCGCCGGCAAGGTCGGGGCCGAGCAATTGGCGCGGCTGCGCAAGCTGCTGCATCTTCTGGGCGACGCCAATTATTTCCGCGTCGTGATGATCCATCACCCGCCCTATGCCGACTATGCCAGCTCCCGGCGCAAGGGATTGTGGGACGCCGGCGCGTTCCGCGCCGTCCTCCAGCAAGTGGGCGCCGAGATGATCCTGCACGGTCATACCCACGTCTCCTCGATCAACGCCATAGACGGGCTGGCGGGGGAAATCCCCGTCATCGGCGTCGCCGCTGCCTCCGCTTCCCCCGAGGGCCATGACGCGCCGGGGCGCTACAATCTGTTCCGCATCGAAAAGGTCGGCACCGCCTGGTCGTGCATGATGCGCGAATACGGCTATCAGCGCATTGGCGACGACATCGCCATGCGGCTGCAAATGCGCATATATTAGCGGCAATCCCGTGATTCAAAATCCGCGCCCGATGGGGGCGCAAGGCAGTTCAGTGACCGAAATCAGCTTCATCATCGACAGGCCCCGCTTCGACCCCGAAACCGGCGAAGCGCGGTTCACCTATGGGCTGTCCGGGCACCGTTTCACCGAAATCCTCCGTTTCCCCCGCGAAACCCTGCGCCCCGCCGTCGACCAGACCGCGGCCTTTCGCAACCTGCTCGATCTCACCGCCGCCGTGCTGGGGGTGAGCTATTTCAAGCTGCTCGCCCCGTTCGATATCGACGCCACCGCCCTGTCGCTGACTGCCGAACAGCACCGCTTCCTCATCGACGTCTATGAAAACGGCCTCGGCGAATTCTACGCCCGCAACGATCTCAAGCGCTTCGGCCGGCTGCGCCTCGCGGGCGACGCCGTTCCCCCGCACGCCGATCGCCCCGAGCTCGGCGACCGCACCCTCGTCCTGATCGGCGGCGGCAAGGATTCCCTCGTCAGCGTCCAGCTGCTCGAAGCGGCCGGAGCGGAGATGACCCTTTTCGCCGTCAACCCCAAGGGCCCCATCCTCTCCTCCGCCGAGCGCTCCGGCCACCCGCTGATCGCCGTCGAGCGGGTTCTCGATCCGGAAATGATCGCGCTCAACGGCCGGCCGGGCTATTACAACGGCCACGTGCCCTCCACCGCCATCAATTCGATGATCGCCGCCCTTGCCGCGCTGCTCTACGGCTATTCCAGCATCGTCCTCTCCAACGAGCGCTCGGCCAGCGAGGGCAATATCGAATTCGACGGGCGCGAGGCCAATCATCAATATTCCAAATCCCTCGATTTCGAACGCGCCATCCGCGACACGCTCGCATCGGCCACTGGTGGCGCTCTGGCGTATTTCTCCCTGCTGCGCCCCTATTCCGAGGCCCGCATCGCCCGCCTCTTCGCGCGCAGCACCCGCTATGACGACGTCTTTTCCAGCTGCAACCGCAATTTCCGCCTCGCCGGCCATGACGGGTCACTCTGGTGCGGCCAGTGCCCGAAATGCCATTTCGTCTTTCTCATCTTCGCGCCGGAAATGACCCGCGATCGGCTGATCAAGATTTTCGGCCGCAACGTGCTCGACGATCCCGCGGCCGTCGCGCCCTATCGCGAGCTGACCGGGCTCTCCGGGCACAAGCCCTGGGAATGCGTGGGCGAGATTCTCGAGGCCGCCGCCTGCCTGTGGCGCATCGCCGGCCACCCCGACTGGCGCGATGCCATCGTCGTCAAAACCCTCCGGCCCGAGCTGGAGGCCTTTTACGGCGCCGCGCGGCTCGAAGCGGCCCATGCCGAGCTGATGGCCGACAGCGCCGAACACCTCATCCCTGCCTCAGTCGAAAACGCGGTGGCTCCCCATGCACATTGAAGGTCCCGTCCTCCTCTATGGCGCCGGCCGCGAGGCCCGCTCGACCGCAGCGTTCCTCAAACGCCGCTATCCCGAACTCGACCTCTACGTCACCACCGATGACGGCGAGGCGGTGCTGGAGGGCGCCACCTGGATTCCCCCCGAGGCCGCCCATGACGTCGACCGCTTCGGCCTCATCGTCAAGAGCCCCGGCGTGTCGCTCTATAAGCCCATTTTCCGCACCGCGATGACCAAGGGCGTGCCGGTCACCTCCAACCTCAATCTCTGGGGCGCCCATTTCCGCGAGGGTCGCACCGTGGTCGCCATTTCCGGCACCAAGGGCAAGTCCACCACCGCCACCCTCGTCCATCTGATGCTGACCCATTCGGGGATCGACGCCATCCTCGCCGGCAATGTCGGCATCCCGCCGCTCGACGCCGCCGACAAGGCGCGGACAGTGGTCCTCGAACTCTCCTCCTACCAGACCGCCGACATCGATTTCGCCCCCGACATCGCGGCGATCTCCAATCTCTATCCCGAGCATGTGGACTGGCATGGAGGGCTCGACACCTATTACCGCGACAAGCTCAACCTCATCGCCAAGGGCCCCGGTCTGGTGGCGATCGGCCCGCAGGCCGCCACCGTCGAGCGCGTCAAGGCCGCCATTCCCGCCGGCACCCGGCACGTCCCCCCGCTCGATATCGAATTCAGCGACGACATCCTCATGGCGGCGATGAAGTCGCGCCTCAAGGGGGCCCACAATCATGACAATGCCCGCCTCGCCGCCGCCATCGCGCTGGCCGCCGGAGCGACGCGCGAGGGCATCTTCAAGGGCATCGAGGCCTTCATCCCCCTGCCCCACCGCCTCGAGGAACTGCAGATCGGCAATATCCTCTTTGTCGACGATTCCATCTCCACCACCCCCGAAGCCACCAAGGTCGCCCTCGCCGCCTATAAGGGCCGCCAGATCGCCCTGATCGCCGGCGGGCACGAGCGGCAGCAGGACTATGCCGACCTCGCCAATCTCATGGGCCTGACCAGCGTCACCATGCTGTGCTGCCTGCCGGTCACCGGCATGCGGCTGGCCCGGCTGGTGGCCGAGAACACCGCCATCCCCGTCGCCGAATGCTCGACGCTGGACGAGGCCATGCAGGCCCTCGCCAATGCCGGCGGCATCTTCGATACGGTCATCCTCTCGCCCGGCGCCCCGAGCTACAACCAGTTCAAAAATTTCGAGGAACGCGGCGACCGCTTCAAGGCGCTGGCCCGGCAGATCTTCGGGGGCGAAGCCCCATGACCTATGTCTATCTCATCTGCGCCATCATCGCCGAAGTGATCGCCACCTCGGCCCTCAAGGCCGCCGATGGCTTCACCAATCTGGTGCCCTCGATCATCGTTGCCGTGGGCTATGCCGCCGCCTTCTATTTCCTGTCCCTTACCCTGAGGACGCTGCCCATTGGCATCGCCTATGCCATCTGGTCGGGGCTGGGCATCGTCCTCATCTCGGTGGCGGGCTGGATTCTCTACAAGCAGGCCCTCGACCTGCCCGCCATCATCGGCATGGGGCTGATCATCGCCGGCGTCGTCGTCATCAACGCCTTCTCGCGTGCCGGGCACTGAAGACAAAACAAGGAGTTGGGTCAGGCCAGCTTGGAAAAGCTCGCATATTGCTGTTCCATCTCGGCCTGCATTTCCTTGACCTTCGTTTGCAAGCGGCTCTGGGCACTCTGCGCCGCCAGTTCGCCAATGCCCTGGCTCTGCATGGTCTGGGCGACCTGAAAGCCCGCCGCCGCGGAATTCATCCGGTTGATGCGTTCGGCCGACGCCTTTCGCTTCTGCTTGGCAAGCTGGATGTCCTGCCAGGCCGATTTCTTGGTCACCCAATTCATCTTCTTGAAGCCGATGCTCGTCATGGGCGAGAGCCTAGGCCACATCGATTAAGGATCGGTTAGGTCCTATGAGGCTTCGAATTCAGGCTTGACCTCTTCGAGTTCGATCAGCGTCCCGTCGAAATCCTTGGGATGAAGGAACACCACGGGCAGGCCATGCGCCCCGATGCGCGGCCGCCCGTCGCCCAGGACCCGCGCGCCCTCCTCGGAAAGGCGCCGCACCGCCATGACGATATCGGTCACCTCATAGCAGATGTGATGCATGCCGCCATCCGGGTTGCGCGCCAGAAAGGCCGTGATCGGCGAATCGTCCCCCAGGGGCTCAAGCAGTTCCACCTTGGTGTTGCCCGCCTCGACAAACACCACCCGCACCCCGTGCTCGGGCAGCTCCTGCACCGCCGAAACCCGCGCCCCCAACACGTCGCGATAGCGCCGGGCCGCCCTTTCGAGATCGGGCACCGCGATGGCGATATGGTTGACCCGGCCGATCATCGGTTGCTCAGCCTCCCCTCTATGGCATTGAGGACCGCGAGCGCGGCCTCCAGCACATTGGTGCCCGGCCCGAAGATATCGACCACCCCGGCCTGCCGCAGGAAATCATAGTCCGCGGGTGGGATCACCCCGCCCACCACCACCGCGACCTCGCCGAGCCCCTGCGCGCGCAGCGCCGCGATCAGTTCGGGCACTAACGTCTTGTGCCCGGCCGCCAGCGAGGAGACTCCCACCGCATCGGCGGCCAGCGCCCCGACCTGCGCCGCCACTTCCTGCGGCGTCTCGAACAGGCTGCCCATATGGACGGCGAACCCCAGATCGGCGAAGGCGGTGGCGATCACCTTGGCGCCCCGGTCGTGCCCGTCCTGCCCCATCTTGGCGATGAATACCGAAGGCGCCCGCCCATTGGCCGCCGCAAAGCCCGTGATCCGCTCCCGAACCGCCTCATATTCCGGATCACCCGCATAGCGCTCGGAATAGACCCCCGACAGCACCCGCGTCGTCGCGCCATAGCGGCCGAACACGTCCTCCATGGCCTGGGAGATTTCCCCAAGCGTCGCCCGTGCCCGTGCCGCGCCGATTGCGGCTTCCAGTAGATTGCCCTCCGCGTTCGCCGCATGACGGCGCAGGGCGTCGAGCGCCGCACGGCATTCGGCTTCGTCCCGCCCGGCCCGGACGGTTTCCAGCCGCCGGATCTGCGCCGCCCGCACCCTTGCATTGTCGATATCGAGGGTTTCGATGGGCTCCTCTGCCTCGCGGCGATAGCGGTTGACCCCGACGATCACCTCCTCGCCCCGGTCGATCGCCGCCTGGCGCAGCGCCGCCGCCCGTTCGATGGCCAGCTTGGGTTCGCCCGATTGCACCGCCTCGGTCATGCCGCCCCGCGCTTCCACCTCGTCGATCAAGGCCTGCGCCTTCTCCACCAGTTGCCGGGTCAGTTCCTCGACATAGTAAGAGCCGCCCAAGGGGTCGACCGCATCGGTCACCCTTGTTTCATGCTGCAGGATCAATTGCGTGTTGCGCGCGATCCGCGCCGAGGTTTCGGTCGGCAGCGCGATGGCCTCGTCGAAGGAATTGGTGTGCAGGCTCTGGGTGCCCCCCAGCACCGCCGCCATGGCCTCGAATGCCGTGCGCACCACATTGTTGTAGGGGTCCTGCTCGGTGAGCGAAACACCCGAGGTCTGGCAATGGGTGCGCAGCATCTTCGAGCGCGGGTCCTGCGCGCCCAGATCGGTCATGATCTGCGACCACAAGGTCCGCGCCGCCCTGAGCTTGGCGATCTCGACGAAGAAATTCATCCCGATGCCGAAAAAGAACGACAGCCGCCCGGCAAAGGCGTCGATATCGAGTCCCCGCGCCTGCGCCGCCCGCACATAGTCCATGCCGTCGGCCAGCGTATAGGCAAGCTCCTGCACTGCCGTCGCCCCCGCCTCGTGCATATGATAGCCGGAGATGGAGATCGAGTTGAATTTCGGCATGTGCCGCGCCGTATAGGCAATGATGTCGCCTACGATCCGCATCGAAGGCTGGGGCGGATAAATATAGGTGTTGCGGACCATGAACTCCTTGAGAATGTCGTTCTGGATGGTCCCCGAAAGCTCGGCCGGCGCCCCCCCCTGCTCCTCCGCCGCGACGATGAACATAGCCAGCACTGGGATCACCGCCCCGTTCATGGTCATCGATACGCTCATCTTGTCGAGCGGAATGCCCTCGAAGAGAATCTTCATGTCCTCCACCGAGTCTATGGCCACGCCCGCCTTGCCCACATCGCCCGTGACGCGCGGATGGTCGCTGTCGTACCCGCGATGGGTGGCGAGGTCGAAGGCGACCGAAAGCCCCTTCTGCCCCCCTTCCAGCGCCTTGCGGTAGAATCTGTTGCTATCCTCCGCCGTCGAGAAGCCGGCATATTGCCGGATCGTCCACGGCCGGTTGGCATACATGGTCGCCCGCACCCCGCGCGTGAACGGCTCTACCCCCGGGATCGCGCCATCGGCCCCGAAATAGACCGGCTCGACCGCGATTCCCCCATAATCGCGGCGCAGATGATCGAGCGGAACCTCACGCAATTCCGTCTGTGCGATATGGGACCAGATCTCCCGCGGCGGCCTCTCCATCACACCGCCTCGAATTCCATGATCACCGCGTCCACCGCCAAGACGTCGCCGGCCACCGCGTTGAGCTGGCTCACCCGCGCCCGCCGTTCGGCCCGCAGCACGTTCTCCATCTTCATCGCCTCGACCACCGCCAGCGTCTGGCCCTCCTCGACTACCTCGCCCTCGGCGACATCGATCCGCACCACCTGCCCCGGCATGGGGCAAATGAGGAAGCGGCTGAGATCGGGCGGTGCCTTCTCCGGCATGTGCACCATCAAATCCGCCACATGCGGCAGCACCACCTTGGCCACGAGGTCCGCCCCGCGATAGCGCATGCGAAATCCCGAGGTGATCCGGTCCATGCGCACATAGAGGGTGCGGCCGTCGATTTCGGTAGCCGTCAGGCTCGCCCCAGGCTGCCAGCCATCCTCGATCAGCAACGGCTGGCCCTTGTCGGTCATCAGCACGAAGGAATCGCCGGATTTGGGAATGGAGAAATCCCACCGCCGCCCATCGATGATGACGCTGCGCTCGGCGATCACATGCGCATTGGTAACGGCGCCCGGCTCGACAAAGCCCCGTGTTTCGAGCTGGAACGCCGCCCGGCAGGCCAGCGCCGCCAAGGCCAGCAGTGTCTCGTCGTCCGGCGCCGCGCCGGCAAACCCCTCGGGGAACTCGTCGGCGATGTAATTGGTGCTGAGCCGCCCGGCGCGGAAGCGCTCCTGTTCCAGCACGCTGGCAACGAAGGGGATATTGTTACCCACCCCTTCGAGCACGAACTGGTCCAGCGCCGCCGACAACCCGTCGATCGCCTCGGCCCGGTCCGGCGCCCAGGTGACCAGCTTGGCGATCATCGGGTCGTAATAGGGACTGATCTCCGCCCCCTCATAGACCCCGGTGTCGTTGCGCACCACCAGATGCGCCGAGGCCTCCTCGGCCGGCGGGCGATAGCGTTTCAGCCGCCCGGTCGAGGGCAGGAAATTGCGATAGGGGTCCTCGGCATAGATGCGCGCCTCGATCGCCCAGCCATTGAGCGCGACATCCTCCTGCCGCCAGCGCAGCTTCTCGCCATTGGCAATCCGCAGCATCTCCTCGACCAGGTCCAGCCCCGTCACCAGTTCGGTCACCGGGTGCTCGACCTGCAGCCGCGTGTTCATTTCGAGGAAATAGAAATTGCGGTCCTTGTCGACGATGAATTCGACCGTGCCGGCACTCACATAATTGACCGCCTTGGCCAGCGCCACCGCCTGCGCCCCCATCTCGGCCCGCGTCCCGGGGTCGAGGAATGGCGACGGCGCTTCCTCGATCACCTTCTGGTTGCGCCGCTGGATCGAGCATTCGCGCTCGCCCAGATGGATGCAATTGCCCATGGCATCGGCAAGCACCTGGATTTCGATATGGCGCGGCTCCTCGATATATTTCTCGATGAAGATGCGATCGTCGCCGAAGGACGACGCCGCCTCCGATTGCGAGCGCTCGAAGGCTTCTGCGACCTCGCCGTCCGAGCGCGCGATCCGCATCCCCTTGCCGCCGCCGCCTCCCGAGGCCTTGATCATCACCGGATAGCCGATCGCCCCGGCGATGCGCCGTGCCTCGGCCGCGTTCGCGACGAGCCCCATATGCCCAGGAACGGTTGAAACCCCGGCTTCGGCGGCGATGCTTTTCGAGGTGATCTTGTCCCCCATCGCCTCGATGGCCTTTACCGGCGGCCCGATGAAATAGATCCCCTCCTGCCGCAGCCTTTCAGCAAAGGCCGGGTTCTCCGAGAGGAAACCATAGCCCGGATGCACCGCCTGCGCCCCACTCGCCCTGCAGGCCGCGACGATCTTTTCGATATCGAGATAGCTCTGGCTGGCCGGCGCCGCCCCGATATGGACGGCCTCATCGGCCATCCGCACATGCAGGCCATCGCGGTCCGCATCGGAATAGACCGCGACCGTCCCGATCCCCATCCTCCGCGCCGTCTTGATCACCCTGCAGGCGATTTCCCCGCGATTGGCTATGAGAATTTTCGAAAACATCAGGCTTGAGCCTTCCGCAAACGGGGTTCGATGGTACGCAAATGTCGGTCGATCTCCATCAGGACACCATCCGAATTGGTCAGAACGTCGATATTGGAAAACCGCAGCACATCGTAACCGCGCTCCTTGAGATAGCCATCCCGCTTTGCATCGGCCGTCCTACCCATTGCGGTGAAATGCTGCCCGCCATCGACCTCGATGATCACCTTGGCATGGTGACACGCAAAATCCGCCACATAGGCGCCGATCTGCACCTGCTTGCGGAAATGATATCCGCCCGTTCGGTACGGAAACAACAGCCGCCACATGCGGATTTCCGCATCCGTGGGCACGGCTCGCAATCGTTGGGCAAGCGTCTTGTTCACCTCATCGATCGGCTTTCGCCGATCCCCCCTCCCATCCTCCCCCGCAAGGGGGGAGGTGTCGCGTTGCGGCATTGGCACGGCATTCGCCATTTGTCGGAAACCCTCGCCAAGCCAAAGAAGCACCCTCCCCTTGACGGGGAGGGATGGGGAGGGGTGGAGCCCCACCCCCACCCCCCTCACAACGGAATATTCCCATGCTTTTTCCGCGGCATGTGCACCTGCTTGTTCTTGAGGCTCTCGAACGCCCGTGCCACCCGCCGCCGCGTGTTATGCGGCATGATCACATCGTCGATGAACCCCCGCTCCGCCGCCACGAACGGGTTGGCGAAGCGGTCCTCATATTCCCGCGTCCGCGCCGCGATCCTTTCGGGGTCCCCCAGCTCCGAGCGATAGAGGATTTCCGTCGCACCTTTCGCGCCCATCACGGCGATTTCCGCGCTCGGCCAGGCATAGTTCACATCCGCACGGATATGCTTTGAGGCCATCACGTCATAGGCCCCGCCATAAGCCTTTCGCGTGATCACCGTCACCTTGGGCACGCTCGCCTCCGCATAGGCGAACAAGAGCTTGGCCCCATGCTTGATGATCCCGCCATATTCCTGCGCCACCCCGGGCAGAAATCCCGGCACGTCGACAAAGGTCAGGATCGGGATGTCGAAACAGTCGCAGAAGCGGATGAACCGCGCCGCCTTCTTGCTGGCATTGATGTCCAGGCACCCGGCCAGCACCATGGGCTGGTTGGCCACCACCCCCACCGTCTCGCCATTGAGCCGGATGAAGCCCACGAGGATATTGCCCGCATGCTCCTTCTGGAGCTCGAGGAATTCCCCCTCATCGGCGATTTTCTCGATCACCTCCGCCATGTCGTAAGGAGTATTCGCATTGGCCGGGATCAGCGTGTCGAGACTGTCCTCGCGCCGGTCGATCTGGTCGTTTGACTGGACGCGCGGCGCCTTCTCCCGCGCCGAGAGCGGCAGGAAATCGAACAGCCGCCGCACTTCCAGCAGCGTCTCGATATCGTTCTCGAACGCCGCATCGGCCACCGAGGAGAGTCGCGTATGGGTCGAGGCCCCGCCCAGTTCCTCATGGGTCACCGTCTCGTTGGTGACGGTCTTGACCACATCCGGCCCGGTGACGAACATGTAGCTGGTGTCCTTCACCATATAGATGAAGTCGGTCATGGCCGGGGAATAGACCGCCCCGCCGGCGCAGGGCCCCATGATCACCGAGATCTGCGGCACCGCGCCCGAGGCCTGCACATTGCGCCAGAACACTTCCGCATAGCCGCCCAGCGAGGCCACCCCCTCCTGGATGCGCGCCCCGCCGGAATCGTTGAGCCCGATCACCGGCGCCCCGTTCTGCACGGCCAGGTCCATGATCTTGCAGATCTTTTGCGCATGGGTTTCCGAAAGCGACCCCCCGAACACGGTGAAATCCTGCGAGAACACATAGGCCAGCCGGCCGTTGATGGTCCCCCACCCGGTCACCACCCCATCCCCGGGAATGACCTGCTCCCCCATGCCGAAATCGCGTGCCCGATGGGTGACGAACATGTCGTATTCTTCAAAACTGCCCGGATCGAGCAACACCGCCAGCCGCTCCCGCGCCGTCAGCTTGCCCTTCGAATGCTGCGTATCGATCCGCCTTGCCCCACCGCCCTGCCGGGCCTGCTCGCGCCGTCTTTCCAGCGCGTCGATAACGTCCTGCATGCGAACCCTCCGTTGCACGGGACCAGACTAGCGCTTTGCGCAGGATTTTCGAGATATTTTCGAAGCGGCCCGCTCGACGTCATCGGGAGCAAACGCGCCGCTTTCCGAAACCCGTCATTCGGCGTAGGAAACCGTGACACGAAAAATCGAGAGAAACACGCATGCGACATAGCTGGGCCGTGGCACGCTGGGTGCCTTTCGCCGTCATCAGCATTGCGAGCCTTTGGGCTTCGGCGCGCACTACACAAGGCTATCGCGCCCCGATCTTCGACTGGGACATCAGTGGGCCGGCCATCGCCAACGCGCTGACCAAGATGCCGCATATCACCTCGATGCTCATGATCTTCCTCCTCGCTGTGCTAGCGGTCGGGATCGGCCGGCTCTGGCTGGCGGCGCTGTTGACCTTCGTGGTGGGTATAGGATGGGAAGTGGTGCAGATGCCCACCATCGGCAACAATCCCCGGCTCGCCGATCTGGCGCCCGACCTGGTTGGCATCGGTCTCGGCTGGATCATCGTGGCGTTTGGAGCCATGCTCTGGCGACGCTTCCGACCGGCCGGCGAGAGACCGGATGCCGGCAGGGCGTGATCGTCGGATAACCGTTCCCCCAAAGCCGGCGCTTCGCCTCAGAAGGGATCGGTCAGCCGGTCGAGCGGCATGCCGGCCGAAAGGATGCCGCTGGAAATCCGCCGCATCAATTCGCTGTCGGCAATGCGCTGGCGCAGGGCGGGCAGAATGCCCAGCCGCCGATAGCGCTCGCTGGCCAGCAGCCGCGGCATATAGGCGTTGACCACATTGGCGTCGCGCAAGGCGCCGCCCGCCGCCACCATCACCGCCGCGCCCAGTTCGGGCAGGCTGCGCACCATGAACTGGCCCTGGGCGATCGCCCGTGCGTAATCGCCCCGGCGCAGCGCCTCCAGCGTCGGCACCGTATGGTAGAAATCGGGCGGATCGGCCTCGGCCTCCAAAATCCTCGTGGCGAGGCTCTGCGCCAGCGGCCAGTCGCCCAAAAGGGCGTTGATATAGGCGTAATCGGCCATCACATCGATCATGGCCGGGTTGAGCTGCATGGCCGTGTTGTAGAAATCGCGCGCGCTCCCCACTTCGCCGGCCAGAAAGGCCACATACCCGCGCGCCGCCCAGTTGAAGGCGCTGATCGGCTCGAAATCGATGGCGAGGTCGGCGAGGCGCTGCCCTTCCTCGAGCAGGGCCGCCCCCTCATCGAGATCGGCCCCCAGCCGCCAGCCCCGGTCTGCGGTGAGCAGCGCCACGATGGCCGTGCTTTCCGAATCCTCCTCCCCCATGCCCTGCCGCGCGCAGGCCTCGACCCGCACCGGGTCGATCAGGGCCTGCCGCCAGCGCAGCAGATTGTAGGCGGCCATGCACGGATAGGGCTCGAAAACCCCGTCCTCCGCTCCAGCGCCGTCCAGCCAGGCCCGTACGGTTTCGTGCAGCGGCCCCCTGGAATTGCCCAGCCGCATCGCGAGTTGCGCCGATGTGGCCTGCAACTGGGCGTTGTCGGCGCCCAGCGGGGCCGCGATCTCGTAGCTGGCCAGCACCGCCGCCTGCGGCATCTGCCGCAGGATGGCGCTGTAGAGCAGCCCTTCCGGCCCGTGCCGCACCACCCCCGACAGGATGAAAATGGCGTCGCTCTTATCCATGTCGGCCTGCGTCACGGCGGCCTGCGCCCCGCCATAGCGGGCCATAAGGTCGGGGAACAGGTTGAGGTCCGTCACCAGTTCCACCGCCAGCGGCATCGCCTGGCCGTCGGCGGTGTGGTTTTCGAATTCCTCGACGATCACCAGCGGCATGCGGGGCTGGTCATGGGCATGGCCGGTGCGCTGGCCCAGTTCGGGCCAGTACCAGAGCGCCACGAGCAGCAGGAGAAGGGCGAGGGTTCCAGCCGCCCATAGCGCCTTGCCGGCCCGGCCGCTCCCGCCGGCCGGCTCCGTTCCCTCCGGCCCGGCCGGCGCCGGGATGGGCGGCGCCGCGTCCGCCCCACCCTGCCTTGGGAGAAATTGCGGCACATAGCGGCCGCGCGGAATCGCGATCTGCATCGATGACTGCCCCAACCCGGACGCGTTGAACCTCTCCAGCAAGCGCCGCAGCCGCTGCGCCTGCACACGCACGATCGGGTCGGTCTGCGGGTCGAAATCCTCCCCGCGCCCGAACACGTCGACGGCGATGGAATAGGCCTTGATCGATTCGCCCTCACCGCGCAGGGCGGCCACCACCACATAGGTGAGGAAGGCCGAAAGCTGCGGCGAACGGCGTAAGGGTTCCCACGCGGTCAGTTCGGCCAGCGCCGCACGAACCGCCTCCTCTTCCTCCCTGCCTGACTCACCCCCGTCCGGCAATGGCGTTCCTCCCGGGCGGCACCATAGGGTCGGCGATGTAACATGTAAATTATCCGTTCGATTTACCCGCAGTTACAATGGCTAACCTTCCCCGGCCCGCCGCTTGTCGCCATAGCCGCAACCCCGGATGCGGGAAACCGCCATCCAAATCGATTCGGGCGGAGCCACTGCGTCCCCGGCTGCGCCCGATAGGGAGGAAGGGTTTTATGCAAACGTCCCCCAAGGTCGTGTTTCCCCCCTTCCTCCCGCCCCCATTTTCCCCAACCTTCACGGCGAACTTGCCAAGCGTCCTCTCCTGCGCCATTCTGCGCCCCGTGTGCGGCGTTAACGATCCGGTAACGCAGTGACGCTCGGCGGGCGTCACGGGGGAACCGGTAAGTGCTGGGAGGCCACCTATGACCACGCCACGCCTGGTTAGCCTGACCGCTCTGGCGGCCAGCCTGTTCATCGTCATCATCACTGTCACCCAGGCCAATAGCCGGACCGGTTTTACCGGTCCGCAAGCATCGGCCTCCGCCTGCTCGGGGGGTACCGAGACGCATCCCTGCGTGGAACACGCCTGGCAGGCGGCATTGCGCTGATCCCTGGCCTGGCGCGCGAAACAACCGTGCCGGGCCAACCCAGGTCAAGCCGGGGGAACCCCCCGCGCCTTGCGGCGTTCCCGATGGGAGTGCGACGCAACAGCCATTTTTATGGGTCATGCCAGACAATCTTTCCGCCATCCTCGACGCCAGTTCGGGTCCGGTGGCGATCTTTACCGATTTCGACGGTACGCTGGTCGATATTGCCCCCACCCCCGATGCCGTGATCGTCCCCGAGGCGCTCGCCACCCGGCTTGATGCGCTGTTTTCGGCGCTGGATGGGGCGCTGGCGGTGATCTCCGGCCGTGCCATCGCCGATATCGACGGCTTCCTGCCCGGCCAGCCCTTTTCCGTCAGCGGCAGCCATGGGGCCGAGCAGCGCCATGACGGCCAGGTCCGGCCCCTCGACGCCGCCACCAGCGCCCGGGCCCGCGCCATCGCCACCGCGCTGGAAACCCGCCTCGGCCCGGAGCCCGGCCTCCTGATCGAACCCAAGCCGACAGGCGTCGCCCTCCATTTCCGCGCCGCGCCGGAAAAGGAACGCCTGGTGCGCGAAGCCGTCGCTTCGGTATTGGACAGCGACGGCGACGGTTTCGAAGCCATCGACGGCAAGAAGGTGGTCGAGATCCGCCCCGCCGGCACCGACAAGGGCGGCGCCCTCGACGCCCTCATGCAATTGCCGCCCTTTCGCGGCCGCACCCCGGTGTTCATCGGCGACGATGTGACCGACGAGGACGGGTTCCGCGCCGCCGAGCGCCATGGCGGCTTCGGCATCAGGATCGGCGCCGGCCCCACCGCCGCGCGCTTCACCCTGCCCGATATCGCCGCCGTCTACGCCTATTTCGACGCCCTGATCGGGGACCGCCGCACCAAGGGGCACCGCGCCCATTCGCTCGAGGGAGGGATTGTCACATGAGTCGTCTCGTCATCGTTTCCAATCGCATTCCCGGCAAGACCCCCGCCGCGGGCGGGCTGGCCGTCGCGCTCAAGAAGACCCTGGCCGCCCGCGACGGCTTCTGGTTCGGCTGGTCCGGGGCTTTTGCCGAAACGCCGCAGAAACAGGCGAAATTCGAGACCGTCGACGGCCTGCGCATCGGCTCGGTCGATCTCACCCGCGCCGACCACCAGGGCTATTACGCCGGCTTTTCCAACTCCATCCTCTGGCCTGCCTTCCACCTGCGGCTCGATCTCACCGATATCCAGTCGCACTGGTATGAGGGCTATCGCCGGGTCAACGCGCAATTCGCCGATGCCCTGGTGCCCCATCTGCGCCCCGACGACATCATATGGGTGCATGACTACCATCTGATCCCGCTGGCCACCGAGCTGCGCCGCCGCAAGGTCGGCAACCGGATCGGCTTTTACCTGCACATCCCCTTCCCCACCCCCGACGCGCTCAGCGCCATCCCCAATCACGAGGACCTGCTCAAGGACCTCGTGGCCTATGATCTGGTGGGCTTCCAGGCCCAGCGCGACCTCGCCGCCTTCAACGAATTCGGCGTGCATGAGGAGATGTATCGCGCCGCCGGCGGCACGCCCTTCCATCTCGAGACCGGCGACACGGTGTTCGAGGCCTTCCCCATCGGCTCGGACCCCGAGGCCTTCGCCCGGCTGGCCACCAGCCCCAATGCGCAGAAGATGTATCGGAAGGTCGAGCGCGCCATGAACGGGCGCGGCGTCATCCTCGGCGTCGACCGGCTCGATTATTCCAAGGGCCTGCCCCAGCGTATCGCCGCCTATGAGAAACTGCTGGAGAACAATGCCAGCCTGCGCCGCGCCGTGCACATGATCCAGATCGCCCCGCCCTCGCGCGACACCATCCGGGAATATCAGGTGATCTCCGACGAGCTCGACAGCGCCGTGGGCCGGGTCACCGGCCGCTTCGCCGAGCCCGACTGGCTGCCCATAACCTATGTCAAGCGCACCTATTCCCAGTCCTCGCTGGCCGGGCTGTACCGCCTCGCCCGGGTCGGGCTGGTGACGCCCCTGCGCGACGGCATGAACCTCGTCGCCCATGAATATATCGCCGCCCAGAATCCGGAAAACCCCGGCGTCCTGGTCCTCTCCCGCTTCGCCGGCGCGGCCGAGATCTTCCACGAGGCGCTGATCGTCAATCCCTTCGATGCCGACGAGACCGCCGAGGCCATGCGCAGGGCGGTCATCATGCCGCTCGAGGAGCGCAAGGAGCGCTGGCACAGCCTGATGGATACGGCCCGCGCCTATAGCGTCGACAACTGGGCCGACAGCTTCCTCGCCGCGCTGGCCGGCGATGCGCCCTCATCGGGCGACACGGCGGGCGGCGAACCCGGGTCCGAGGGGCTTCTCCCCCGCTCCGGCACGCTGGGCAAGGGCTCGGCCCTGCCGCTGCAACAGGTTAACACCCAGCGCACCCACCTTCCCGGCTGGCTGCGCTCCATCCTCTCGGGAGCCTGATCGAAAAGAGGCGGCCGCTAGGTTCAATCGACATTCAGGATTCAATTCTGTCGGGGAGTGTGATTCATGGGTTTCCAGATTCAATGATCTGGAGG
>NZ_QQNH01000011.1:80000-83341 GCF_003345525.1 Pelagibacterium lacus | reverse complement strand
GTGGATGACTTCGATCTGCGTGACCGGATGAAGGCGATTGCCCATGAGCGCCGGCGCTTTGGGTATCGGCGCCTGCAATGGAAGGCTCAGGGACGAGATGCTCAACGAAACCCTGTTCCCGAGCTTATCCTATGCCCGTATCGCCCTGAGAGAATGGCGGGCTGACTACAATGGAAATCGCCCACACTCGCGGCTGGGCTGGCTCACCCCAACCGAATACGCCACCACCTTCACCCCACGACGGGACCTGGCGCTGCGCTCAATGGTCAGCTCCTCGCCAACCGCTCGTCTAAGACGTCCATGTGAGGTGTTTGCGCGCCCCAACGCAAAAAGGCCTCCGTTATGGAGGCCTTTTTGTGTGTTTGGTTGAGATGGGGTTTTTTGAGTGTTCTTGATAGACCTGGCGGCGACCTACTCTCCCGTGCCTTGAGACACAGTACCATTGGCGCTGAAGCGTTTAACGGTCGAGTTCGGAATGGGATCGGGTTCTGGGCGCTTCGCCATAGCCACCAGGTCGATCAAGGACACTCTTTGTTTTCGTGCAACTGGTCTTTTGTTTTGCCTCACGGGCCGTTTCGCTTCGGGCATGACGGCGCGAAAGCCGCGCCTATGCCCTTTGCTGGCCCTCCGGCGGGGCGCGCAAGAAGTTGCGCGGGGTCCTCGCCGAGGCTCGTCTGCTTTTAGATCTGCGGATATTGGTCAATGAGAACGATCAAGTTCGATCGAGCTATTAGTACCGGTAAGCTTCACACATTGCTGCGCTTCCACACCCGGCCTATCGACGTGGTGGTCTTCCACGGCTCTGATAGGGAATACTGGTTTTGAGGGAGGCTTCCTGCTTAGATGCTTTCAGCAGTTATCCCGTCCGAACTTAGCTACCCTGCAATGCGGCTGGCGCCACAACAGGTCCACCAGAGGTTCGTCCACCCCGGTCCTCTCGTACTAGGGGCAGCTCCTCTCAATATTCCGACACCCACGGCAGATAGGGACCGAACTGTCTCACGACGTTCTAAACCCAGCTCACGTACCACTTTAAATGGCGAACAGCCATACCCTTGGGACCTGCTCCAGCCCCAGGATGTGATGAGCCGACATCGAGGTGCCAAACGATGCCGTCGATAAGGACTCTTGGGCATCATCAGCCTGTTATCCCCGGCGTACCTTTTATCCGTTGAGCGATGGCCCTTCCACGCGGGACCACCGGATCACTATGACCGACTTTCGTCTCTGCTCGACTTGTCAGTCTCGCAGTCAGGCAGGCTTATGCCATTGCACTCAACGACCGATTTCCGACCGGTCTGAGCCCACCATCGCGCGCCTCCGTTACTCTTTGGGAGGCGACCGCCCCAGTCAAACTACCCACCACACGCTGTCCCGGGTGCTGTTACACCGCGGTTAGACATCCATGACGATAAGGGTGGTATCTCACATTGCGGCTCCACGAGAACTGGCGTTCCCGCTTCAAAGCCTACCACCTATTCTGCACATGCCGACACGAATGCCAGCGTGAAGCTATAGTAAAGGTGCACGGGGTCTTTCCGTCTGACCGCAGGAACCCCGCATCTTCACGGGGAGTTCAATTTCGCTGAGTCGATGCTGGAGACAGTGGGGAAGTCGTTACGCCATTCGTGCAGGTCGGAACTTACCCGACAAGGAATTTCGCTACCTTAGGACCGTTATAGTTACGGCCGCCGTTTACCGGGGCTTCAATTCAAGGCTTGCACCTCTCCTTTTAACCTTCCGGCACCGGGCAGGCGTCAGACCCTATACGTCGCCTTACGGCTTCGCAGAGCCCTGTGTTTTTAATAAACAGTCGCCACCCCCTCTTTTGTGCCACCCGCCAATGGTTGCCCATCAACGGGTCACGCTTATCCCGAAGTTACGCGTGCAATTTGCCGAGTTCCTTCAGCATCGTTCTCTCAAGCGCCTTGGTATACTCTACCAGTCCACCTGTGTCGGTTTAGGGTACGGACTATAAGCTGGGGCTATTTCCTGGAACCGCCTCACTGCATCCCCAATCCAATAAGGGGATACAACTCTGGCAATCCGTCACTTCCCAGCAGGCTCACGAATATTAACGTGATTCCCATCGACTACGCCTTTCGGCCTCGCCTTAGGAGCCGGCTAACCCTGCGCTGATTAACATTGCGCAGGAACCCTTGGACTTTCGGCGAGAGTGTCTCTCACACTCTTTATCGCTACTCATGTCAGCATTCGCACTTCCGATACCTCCAGGAGCCCTCACGGGTCTCCCTTCGCAGGCTTACGGAACGCTCCGCTACCGCGTGCAGTAAACTGCACACCCTAAGCTTCGGTGCATGGCTTGAGCCCCGTTACATTTTCGCCGCAGGAACGCTTGACCAGTGAGCTGTTACGCTATCTTTAAAGGATGGCTGCTTCTAAGCCAACCTCCTGGTTGTCTAAGCATTCCCACATGCTTTCCCACTTAGCCATGACTTGGGGACCTTAGCTGTAGGTCAGGGCTGTTTCCCTTTCCACGACGGACCTTAGCACCCGCCGTGTGTCTGCCAGATAGTACTCTTGGGTATTCGGAGTTTGGTTAGGTTTGGTAATCCGGTGAGGACCCCTAGCCCATCCAGTGCTCTACCCCCCAAGGTATTCGTCTGACGCTCTACCTAAATAGATTTCGCGGAGAACCAGCTATTTCCGAGTTTGATTGGCCTTTCACCCCTAGCCACACGTCATCCCCGTCTTTTTCAACAGACGTGGGTTCGGTCCTCCAGTGCGTGTTACCACACCTTCAACCTGCACATGGCTAGATCACTCGGTTTCGGGTCTAATCCGTCGTACTTAATCGCCCTATTCAGACTCGGTTTCCCTACGCCTACACCTAACGGCTTAAGCTTGCACGACAGACTAAGTCGCTGACCCATTATACAAAAGGTACGCCATCACCCAGGACAAACCTTGGGCTCTGACTGTTTGTAGGCATCCAGTTTCAGGAACTGTTTCACTCCCCTCGTCGGGGTGCTTTTCACCTTTCCCTCACGGTACTTGTTCACTATCGGTCGCACACGAGTACTTAGGCTTGGAGGGTGGTCCCCCCATGTTCAGACAGGATTTCACGTGTCCCGCCCTACTCGAGGACAAACAAGCTTTCTACCGGTACGGGGCTATCACCCACTAAGGCGAAGCTTTCCAGCTTCTTCCCGTTCTTACTTGTCTGCCACTGGCCTGGTCCGGGTTCGCTCGCCACTACTACCGGAGTCTCAATTGATGTCCTTTCCTCCGGGTACTGAGATGTTTCAGTTCCCCGGGTTAGCTCCCTTGCGGGTGGTCCGAAGACCGGGTTTCCCCATTCGGAAATCGCCGGATCAAAG
>NZ_QQNH01000011.1:72500-75000 GCF_003345525.1 Pelagibacterium lacus | reverse complement strand
CCGGATCACTATGACCGACTTTCGTCTCTGCTCGACTTGTCAGTCTCGCAGTCAGGCAGGCTTATGCCATTGCACTCAACGACCGATTTCCGACCGGTCTGAGCCCACCATCGCGCGCCTCCGTTACTCTTTGGGAGGCGACCGCCCCAGTCAAACTACCCACCACACGCTGTCCCGGGTGCTGTTACACCGCGGTTAGACATCCATGACGATAAGGGTGGTATCTCACATTGCGGCTCCACGAGAACTGGCGTTCCCGCTTCAAAGCCTACCACCTATTCTGCACATGCCGACACGAATGCCAGCGTGAAGCTATAGTAAAGGTGCACGGGGTCTTTCCGTCTGACCGCAGGAACCCCGCATCTTCACGGGGAGTTCAATTTCGCTGAGTCGATGCTGGAGACAGTGGGGAAGTCGTTACGCCATTCGTGCAGGTCGGAACTTACCCGACAAGGAATTTCGCTACCTTAGGACCGTTATAGTTACGGCCGCCGTTTACCGGGGCTTCAATTCAAGGCTTGCACCTCTCCTTTTAACCTTCCGGCACCGGGCAGGCGTCAGACCCTATACGTCGCCTTACGGCTTCGCAGAGCCCTGTGTTTTTAATAAACAGTCGCCACCCCCTCTTTTGTGCCACCCGCCAATGGTTGCCCATCAACGGGTCACGCTTATCCCGAAGTTACGCGTGCAATTTGCCGAGTTCCTTCAGCATCGTTCTCTCAAGCGCCTTGGTATACTCTACCAGTCCACCTGTGTCGGTTTAGGGTACGGACTATAAGCTGGGGCTATTTCCTGGAACCGCCTCACTGCATCCCCAATCCAATAAGGGGATACAACTCTGGCAATCCGTCACTTCCCAGCAGGCTCACGAATATTAACGTGATTCCCATCGACTACGCCTTTCGGCCTCGCCTTAGGAGCCGGCTAACCCTGCGCTGATTAACATTGCGCAGGAACCCTTGGACTTTCGGCGAGAGTGTCTCTCACACTCTTTATCGCTACTCATGTCAGCATTCGCACTTCCGATACCTCCAGGAGCCCTCACGGGTCTCCCTTCGCAGGCTTACGGAACGCTCCGCTACCGCGTGCAGTAAACTGCACACCCTAAGCTTCGGTGCATGGCTTGAGCCCCGTTACATTTTCGCCGCAGGAACGCTTGACCAGTGAGCTGTTACGCTATCTTTAAAGGATGGCTGCTTCTAAGCCAACCTCCTGGTTGTCTAAGCATTCCCACATGCTTTCCCACTTAGCCATGACTTGGGGACCTTAGCTGTAGGTCAGGGCTGTTTCCCTTTCCACGACGGACCTTAGCACCCGCCGTGTGTCTGCCAGATAGTACTCTTGGGTATTCGGAGTTTGGTTAGGTTTGGTAATCCGGTGAGGACCCCTAGCCCATCCAGTGCTCTACCCCCCAAGGTATTCGTCTGACGCTCTACCTAAATAGATTTCGCGGAGAACCAGCTATTTCCGAGTTTGATTGGCCTTTCACCCCTAGCCACACGTCATCCCCGTCTTTTTCAACAGACGTGGGTTCGGTCCTCCAGTGCGTGTTACCACACCTTCAACCTGCACATGGCTAGATCACTCGGTTTCGGGTCTAATCCGTCGTACTTAATCGCCCTATTCAGACTCGGTTTCCCTACGCCTACACCTAACGGCTTAAGCTTGCACGACAGACTAAGTCGCTGACCCATTATACAAAAGGTACGCCATCACCCAGGACAAACCTTGGGCTCTGACTGTTTGTAGGCATCCAGTTTCAGGAACTGTTTCACTCCCCTCGTCGGGGTGCTTTTCACCTTTCCCTCACGGTACTTGTTCACTATCGGTCGCACACGAGTACTTAGGCTTGGAGGGTGGTCCCCCCATGTTCAGACAGGATTTCACGTGTCCCGCCCTACTCGAGGACAAACAAGCTTTCTACCGGTACGGGGCTATCACCCACTAAGGCGAAGCTTTCCAGCTTCTTCCCGTTCTTACTTGTCTGCCACTGGCCTGGTCCGGGTTCGCTCGCCACTACTACCGGAGTCTCAATTGATGTCCTTTCCTCCGGGTACTGAGATGTTTCAGTTCCCCGGGTTAGCTCCCTTGCGGGTGGTCCGAAGACCGGGTTTCCCCATTCGGAAATCGCCGGATCAAAGCTTATTCGCAGCTCCCCGACGCTTATCGCAGCGTAACACGTCCTTCATCGCCTGTGTGCGCCAAGGCATCCACTGAACGCCCTTTTGGCACTTGATCGTTCTCATGACCAATATCCGCAGACAGAAAACTGCCCCTCGGATACCGATCGGTCAGATCTAAAACTGATCATATGCGTGCAGCATATGATCAAAGACCAGTTTCACGAGGTATCGTTTCTCCAAGGCAAAAGCCTAATCCCGACTGGGGGACCGCCTGGGGTACAGGCAGGACAAACAACCCTTCTCTCAACAATGTTAAATATCGGGCACATCCGGTCTCATCAAAAGACCGAACGGCCGAACCGTTTCAAACCACACGC
>NZ_QQNH01000011.1:0-67500 GCF_003345525.1 Pelagibacterium lacus | reverse complement strand
ATCCGCGCCCTCGATCCCGAGATAATCAGGCCCATATTCGGTAAACCGCCAGCCAAAGGCAGCGGCGAAGAAGGCCCGGCTTTCGGAGGGGCGATCGCTTTCGAATTCCACATAGTCGATGGGCAGCACGGGCATGAGAGATCTCTACGTTGTTCCCTGTATGTTCACACGACAACGGAAAGACGTCAAGTCGGCGGAACGCGCCCACGCCAAAACGCCCGCCGGCGATTTTCGCGCCTCGGAGGGATGGAGCAGGCTGGCATGGGGCGATGAACGCCTCGTCCTTTGGTAGTTAGAGTATGAAGCGATCATCGCCCCATGCATCCGGGATTTTGGGATCTCGGTATCCGCGTAACCCGGGGAGCTAGACCCTTCTATCCCCTTTCCCCGCGCCACACCGTCAGACACGCCCCGCCTGTCGGCATCAGGGGCAATCGGTGCTGGGATGGCCAGTCGACCTGCCATCAGCGGCTTACGGATGACCTCGGCGTCAGCCTGGTCACGCGGTCCGTCGTGAAGGGCAGCGACCCGCCCTCCACCCGGACCCGTCCTCCCCGGAAGCTCGTATGCATCCTTGCCCACTGGGGAACGGCGAAGGGCAGTATAGGCAGAGACACGCCCCGCGGGAATAAGTTGGGCGATGCGTACAGCATCGACCGGACCTTGCCCCAGCCACGGGGGATGGGGCAGGATGGCAGGTGGAAGGCTGGACGCGCGGCAACCTTTCGGGGGCCGGAGCGTTTCCAAACGCGGGGACTTTAGCAACAATCGCCAGCGCGGAGCCGGCCCAGGCTCACGACGCGCTTTCATGGAGCATAAATCATGATCAGAACTATTGCAGCCGCCGCCGCTCTCCTGGCCGCTCTCGCGGCCCCTGCCCTGGCGCAGGACATGGACCCCAACGGAACCTGGGTGGACCGCTGGGGCACGAGCTTTACCTTCGAATTGTGCGGCGACGGCACCCAGCTCTGCGGCGTGCTCAACGATATCCAGGGCGATTCGCGCACCGAGGAAAACCTGCAATTCGTGAACCAGCAGGTGGTGCAGGGCGACATGGTCGGGCCCAACAAATGGCAGGGCGCGATTGCCCTCAATGGCGGCAACGCCAACGCGACCGTCGAGATGACGGCCCCCGACACCCTCAAGATCACCGGCTGCCAGGCAGCGATCTTCTGCTCGAGCATAGACTATCATCGCCAGTAAGGCCCGCGGCACCACGCAAGCAAACAAAAAGGCCCCGTCACCGGGGCCTTTTTTATAGCGCGGCTGTTTGCCGTGCGGTTCTACTCGGCCGCCTTTTCCACCACTTCGCCTTCGAGAACGGGCAGGATCACCAACCCGCCATCGCCGGCATCGACCTTCACGGCCCCGCCGTCATGGATGTCGCCGGCCAGAAGTTTTTCGGCCAGTTCGTCCTGCACGGCGCGCTGGATGACCCGCTTCAAGGGCCGGGCGCCATAGGCCGAATCATAGCCCTCATGGGCCAGCCAGTCGCGGGCCGCAGGCGTCACCTCGAGGGTGATCTCGCGGGTGTCGAGCAGCTTCTGCAAGCGCTTGAGCTGGATATCGACAATGGCGCCCATCTGGCCACGTTCGAGCCGGTGGAAGAGCAGGATCTCGTCGATACGGTTGAGGAATTCCGGACGGAAGGCCGATTTGACCATGTCCAGAACCTTGCCCCGCACCAGCTCCACCGATTCCCCATCCGGCTGGGCGGCGAGGAATTCGGCACCCAGATTGGAGGTCATGATGATCAGCGTGTTGCGGAAATCCACCGTATGGCCCTGCCCGTCGGTCAGCCGCCCGTCATCGAGCACCTGCAACAGGACGTTGAAGACGTCCGGGTGAGCCTTCTCGATCTCGTCGAACAGAACCACCTGATAGGGCCGGCGGCGCACCGCCTCGGTCAGGACCCCGCCCTCGTCATAGCCGACATAGCCCGGAGGCGCGCCGATCAGCCGCGCCACCGAGTGCTTTTCCATGAATTCCGACATATCGAGCCGGACCATGGCCGTCTCGTCATCGAAGAGGAACTGCGCCAGTGCCTTGGTCAGTTCGGTCTTGCCCACCCCGGTGGGGCCGAGGAACATGAACGAGCCGATGGGGCGGTTGGGGTCCTGCAGGCCGGCCCGGGCCCGGCGCACCGCACGCGACACCGCGGCGACGGCTTCGCCCTGGCCGATGACGCGCTTGGCCAGTTCGTCCTCCATGCGCAGCAGCTTGTCGCGCTCGCCTTCCAGCATCCTGTCGACCGGGACCCCGGTCCAGCGCGACACCACCTGGGCGATGTGGTTGGGGGTCACCACCTCATCGACCATTTCGCTGCCATTGCGCTCGCCCTCTGCCGATTCGGCATCGGCCAGCCGCCGCTCCAGATCGGGGATGACGCCATAGGCCAGTTCGCCGGCCCGGGCGAGATCGCCGCGCCGCTGCGCCAGTTCGAGCTCGGTGCGCGCGGCGTCGAGCTGTTCCTTGAGCTTGGTGCCACCGGCGAGCCGTTCCTTTTCGGCCAGCCAGCGCTGGGTGAGCGAGTCCGATTCGTCCTCGAGCCCGGCCAGTTCGGATTCCAGCCGCGCCAGACGGGCCTTGGAGGCGTCGTCCTCCTCCTTCTTGAGCGCCTCGCGCTCGATCTTGAGCTGAATGATGCGCCGGTCGAGCTCGTCGAGGGCCTCGGGCTTGGAATCCACCGCCATGCGCAGCCGCGCCGCCGCCTCGTCCATGAGGTCGATGGCCTTGTCGGGCAGGAAGCGGTCGGTGATGTAGCGGTTCGACAGCGTCGCCGCCGAGACCAGCGCCGAATCGGAAATGCGCACGCCGTGGTGCAGCTCGTATTTCTCCTTCAGGCCGCGCAGGATGGAAATGGTGTCCTCGACATTGGGCTCGTTGACGAAGACCGGCTGGAAGCGCCGGGCCAGCGCGGCGTCCTTTTCGACATATTTCTTGTATTCGTCGAGGGTGGTGGCGCCCACGCAGTGCAATTCGCCGCGCGCCAGGGCGGGTTTGAGGAGGTTGGACGCATCCATGGCGCCGTCGGACTTGCCGGCCCCGACCAGGGTGTGCATCTCGTCGATGAAGAGGATGATCTGCCCGGCCGCCGCCTCGACTTCCGAAAGCACGGATTTGAGCCGTTCCTCGAACTCGCCGCGGTATTTCGCGCCGGCGATCAGGGCACCCATGTCCAGCGCCAGAAGCGATTTGTTCTTGAGCGATTCGGGCACGTCGCCATTGACGATCCTGAGGGCGAGGCCCTCGGCGATCGCCGTCTTGCCGACACCGGGCTCACCGATCAGCACCGGATTGTTCTTGGTGCGCCGGCTCAACACCTGAATGGTGCGGCGGATTTCCTCGTCGCGGCCGATGACGGGATCGAGCTTGCCCTCGCGCGCATCCTCGGTAAGGTCGCGGGCATATTTCTTGAGCGCGTCATAGGTGTTCTCGGCCGAGGCCGAATCGGCGGTGCGCCCCTTGCGAATGGCCTCGATGGCTGCGTTGAGCCCGTTGGCGGTCACCCCGGCGGAGGCGAGCAGCCGGCCGGCATCGGTGTCCTTTTCGATCACCAGCGCCAGCAGCAGGCGTTCCACGGTGACGAAGCTGTCCCCGGCCTTTTGCGCAGCGCTCTCGGCGGTTTCAAAGACCCGCGCCAATTCGCGGCTGAGATAGACCTGGCCATTGTCGCCGGAGACCGAGGGGATTTTCCCCAGCGCCTCCTCGATGCCGGCGCGCACCGCATGGACATTGCCGCCGGCCCGCTCGATGAGCCCGGAGGCGAGGCCTTCGGTATCGTCGACCAGGACCTTGAGGATATGGACGGGCAGGAACTGCTGGTGCCCGCGGCTGAGCGCGAGCTGCTGCGCGCTCTGGATGAACCCACGCGACCGTTCGGTGAATTTTTCTATGTTCATCGCTTCAACTCTCCTTTTCTGGCGCGGTTCGTGGCGCCCGGCTTCCGGCACACCCGCGAACGCCCGAAGCGTTGGATTTGTTCTTTGCGTCCGGCGGCCCGCCATGCGGCGCCGACCAGGATCAGGAGATATGTAGGGGCGGTTCGCAAAAGAAAAAGGACCGGGCGCGCCGGCCCGGTCCTTTTTTGTCATTTCTCTCGGATAGGCGCCGCTATTCGGCAGCAGCTTCCCGCCCGGCGGTGAGGAAGGCAGGCAGTTCGCCCACCGACTCGCCCTCGCCTTCGTCCGCCTTGGGGCGACGGGTGCGGCGGGCGCGCGGCTTGGGCGCATCCGCTTCCACGGTCTCCCCAGCGGCGGCTTCCGCCGCGACGGGCTTGGCCCGGCGGGTGCGGGTGGGACGCTTTTCCTCGGGTGCCGCTTCGGCGCTCACCGCTTCCGGCTCGGCAGCAGATGCCTCGGCGGGAACGGAGGCGGCAGCGGCGACTTCTTCCTCGCTGCGTTCGCGGCGGGGGCGGCGCTGGCGGCGCTGACGCGGCTCGCCCTGCTCCTCGTTCGCGGCCTCGGCGGCTTCCGGCTGGGTCTGATCCTCGGACGGCGTGGCGGCGACGAGCTGGTCGCCATCCTCGTCCTCGTCCGAACCGGTATCGACCACATGATCCTGGCGCGGCTGGAACTGCGCCTGCGCGGCCAGGATGATGCGGTTGTAATGCTCGGCGTGCTGGAGATAGTTCTCGGCCATCACATTGTCGCCGACCGAAGCCGCGTCACGGGAAAGCTGGGTGTATTTCTCAGCGATATGGGCGGCATTGCCGCGGATCTTCACATCCGGGCCATTGCTCTCGTAATTGCGCGACAAGGGATTGCCGCCACCGCCGCCGCGCCGCTGGTTATTGTTGTTCCGGCCGCGCGAACGCTGCTTGTTGTTGTTCTGCTGATTTGGTCTCATCTGCTCGCTTCAACACGTTGCTCGTGTAGGTATGCGCTTCTCAATGGGCCCGAGGCCGCAAGGGCGGCTGCGCGCAAGCCATGACCATCCCAGACCCGCCGGGGCCTGTGTCATGCCGATCGCGCTCTCAGGTTTCCCCAAAGGCTGTGTGGCCTCCAACCCGTCCCTATGCCGGGTCCGATCGAGAAGATCGATTCCGCTGCCGGCTATATCCTATGCCGCCAATGTCAGGGTGGGAACCACCGCGATGACCAATCATCGCGTCAGCACAGGCAACCTAACCGCATATCCTTCCCATTCCAAGAGAAATCTTGGCGTGAGGCAATTTCGCACGGCACTGTGTCATTTCCGCGCGAAGCCGGTGACCATGCGGTCGTGTCCGGCAAGGTCGCTTGCCACACCGATATCGGTAAATCCGGCCGCCTTGAGCAGCGCCTCCACCATGTGGCCCTGGTCATGGCCGATTTCAAGGGCCAGCGCGCCGCCCGGCGTGAGATAGTCCATGGCCTCCGACGCGATGATCCGGTAGGGCGCCAGCCCGTCCGGCCCCCCGTCGAGCGCCGCCATGGGGTCGAAATCGCGCACGCCGGGGGCAAGGGTTTCGATCACCCCGGTGGCGATATAGGGGGGATTGGAGACGATGAGATCGAAGCCGCCACCCGTAAGGGGCGCGAACCAATCCCCCGCCAGCGCTTCGAAACGGTCGGCGACGCCGAGGTTTTCGGCATTGGCACGGGCCTGATCGAGCGCTTCGGCCGAAAGATCGATGCCGATGCCGCTGGCGCGGGGCAGGTTGGCGAGCAGCGCGAGGACGATGCAGCCGGTGCCGGTGCCCAGATCGAGGATGCGGGGGGCGGGACGGTCGCGCAGGCAACCGAGCCCGAAATCGACCAGCATTTCGGTTTCAGGGCGCGGAACCAGCGTCGCGGCGTTGACGCCGAAGGACAGGCCATAGAATTCCTGCACGCCCAGAATGCGGGCCACGGGCTCGCCGGTGAGCCGACGCGCGGCGAGAGCGTCGAGAGCCGGCCCCCGCTCGGCAGGCCAGGGCTCGGCTTCGCGCGCGATGAGGCCGGTCTGGTCGAGGCCGAGCACGTGGCGAACCAGAAGGCGGGCGTCGAGCGCCGCCGTGGGGATGCCCGCCGCTTCGAACCGATCCCGCAGGGCGCGCCAGGTCTGGCCGAGGGTGCGGGAGGACGCGGCGCGCTCCGCATCCACCATCTAGCCCTGCTCCATCGCTGCCAGTTGCGCGGCCTGGTTCTCGGTGATGAGGGCATCGATCACCTCGCCCAGCGCCTCGCCGGTTATGATCTGGGGCAGCTTATAGAGGGTGAGGTTGATGCGGTGGTCGGTGACCCGACCTTGCGGGAAATTATAGGTGCGGATGCGCTCGGACCGGTCGCCCGATCCCACCTGCGTCTTGCGCGCCTCAGCCCGTTCGGACGACGCCTTCTGATTCTGTTCGTCGTAAAGCCGGGCCCGCAGAACCTTCATGGCGTTGGCCCGGTTCTGGTGCTGGGACTTCTCCGCCGAAGTCACGATGATCCCGGTCGGGATATGGGTGATGCGCACCGCCGAATCGGTGGTGTTAACGTGCTGGCCACCGGCGCCCGAAGCGCGCATCGTGTCGATCCGAATGTCCTCGGGGCGGATCTCGACGTCGATCTCCTCGACTTCCGGCAGCACCGCGACGGTCGCGGCCGACGTATGGATGCGGCCCGAGCCCTCGGTCTCGGGCACCCGCTGCACGCGATGCACGCCCGATTCGTATTTGAGCCTGGCAAACACCCCCGCCCCGGAGACGTTGGCGATGATTTCCTTGTATCCCCCCGCATCGCCCTCGGAGGCTTCCATGACCGCCACCTTCCAGCCCTGGTCCTGCGCATAGCGCTGGTACATGCGGAAAAGATCGCCGGCGAACAGCGCGGCCTCGTCGCCGCCGGTGCCGGCCCGCACTTCGAGGATGGCGCTTTTCTCGTCCGCCGCGTCCTTGGGCAGCAGCATGATGCGCATTTCCTGCGCCAGCGCCTCGATCCGCTCCTTGAGTTCGCCCATTTCCTCATAGGCAAGCTCGGCCATTTCCTTGTCGCCGGAGCGGTAGAGCTCCTCCGCCCCCGCCAGGTCGGACAGCGCGGCGCGATATTCGCGCACCTTGGCGACCATGGGCAAAAGTTCGGCATATTCCTTGGACAATCCGACATATTTGTCCGGATCGGGATTGGCGCTCATGGCGTGTTCGATGGCATCGAATCGGCGTTCGAGAGCGTCGAGCTTGTCTGTGGGCAATCCTGCCATGGGCGTGTCCGGGCTGGTGGGCGGTGCTAGGAGCCCTGGGGTCGAGACCCTAGAGCGGAATGGAATGGCGCTCGGCGAATTCGGTGAGCACTTCGCGCGCCGACCCGTCCGTATCGCCATTTTCGAGATAGTCGCTCATTTCGGCCCTCAGGCGCCCGAGGTCAACCCCGAGCACCATTTCCTTGATGGGGCCGATGGAGGACGCCCCCATGGAGAGCCGCGTCATGCCGATCGACAGGAGGGCCAGCGCCTCGACGGCCCGGCCGGCCAGTTCCCCGCACATGGTGACCGGCTTGTCGAACTTCGCCGCCGCATCGACGATGCGTTTCAAGGCCCGCAGGCGCGGCCGGGCAATGGCGTCGTAATTGCCCGCGACGCGCGGATTGGCCCGATCGGCGGCGGTGAGGAACTGGATGAGGTCGTTCGACCCGATGGAAATGAAATCGGTCTGGGGGAGGAGATGGTCGAGCTCGAACAGCAGCGAGGGCACCTCGATCATCGCGCCGATCTCAAGGGTTTCGGGCCGTTCGAACCCCAGGCGCGGCAATCGCTCGACCTCGCGCAGGATGAAGCGCTTGACCTTGAGGAATTCCACCGTCTCGGTGACCATGGGCACGAGAATGCGCAGCGGCCCGCCGGCAGCGGCCTGCAGCAGCGCGCGCACCTGGGTGCGCAACAGGGCGGGCCGGTCGAGGGCCAGCCGCAGGGAGCGCCAGCCCATGGCCGGATTTTCCTCGGCCATGGAGCGCATATAGGGCACCACCTTGTCGCCGCCGATATCGAGCAGGCGGAAGACGATGGGGCGGCTGCCCGCCAGTCGCATGGCCTCCGAATAGAGCTCGACCTGCTCCTTGACCCGCGGCATCTTGCTGGCGATCATGAACTGCAATTCGGTGCGGAACAGGCCGATGCCGTCCGCCCCGGTTTCCTCCAGCATCGGCATGTCGGCCAGAAGGCCGGAATTGTGCAGCAGCGCGATGCGCGTCCCGTCCCGGGTGATGGGGGGCGTATCCTTGAGCGCGGCGTAATGGGCGCGCCGCTTGGCCGACAGCCGGACCTTGTCGATATAGGCCGCCTCGATATCGGGGGTGGGGCGCAGATGCACGGCGCCGGTGAACCCGTCAACGATGATGTCGTCGCCATTCTCGCTCATGGAGACGACGTTTTCCGCCTGCCCCACGGCAACGATGCCGACCGAGCGCGCGACGATGGCCACATGGGCGGTGGCCGCCCCATCCTCGAGCACCACGGCGCGCAATTTGGTCCGGTCGTATTCGAGCAGTTCGGCCGGGCCCATATTGCGCGCGACCAGGACGGCATTGTCGGGCAATTCCCGCGCCGAAGGACTGCCATCCGACATCAGGATGCGCAGGAGCCGGTTGGCGAGGTCGTCGAGATCGTGCAGGCGCTCGCGAATATAGGGATCGGTCTGGCGCAGCATGCGGGCCCGGGTGTCGTTCTGGACCCGCTCGACCGCTGCTTCAGCCGTCAGCCCCGAATCGATCGCCTCCTCGAGCCGCCGCACCCAGCCCCGGTCATGGGCGAACATGCGGTAGCTTTCGAGAATCTCGCGGTGGTCCGAGGCGATCTGCATGTCGCCCGAATTGAGCAGTTCGTCGATGGAGACGCGCATGGTCTTGAGCGCTTCCTCGAGCTTGTGCTTTTCCGCATCGGTATCGTCGGCGACGAAATTGGTAACGACCACGCGCGGGTCGTGCAGCACCACCTGGCCCAGCGCGATGCCCTCGGAAAACGCCACCGCATCGAACATGCGCGGCCGGCGCACGTCGATATCGGAGCCCGGGGTGATGAGCGCATCGAAATCTGCGGTCGAGATCATCTCGGCCATCAGCGTCGCCGTGGTCAGCAGCGCCTCGGTCTCGTCCTCGCCATAGACCCGGCGTTCGGAATTCTGGACGACGAGCACCCCCAGCGTCTGCCCGGCCCGCAGCACCGGCACGCCGAGGAAGGAAAAGAACGGGTCCTCGCCGGTCTCGGGCCGGTAGGCGAAGGCGGGATGCTCGGGGGCGTTCTGGAGGCTGAGCGGTTCGGCCTCGTTGGCGATCAGGCCCACAAGCCCCTCGCCCAGGCGGAGCGTGGTGACGTGGACCGCGTCGCGCCGCAGGCCGTGGGTGGCGAACAATTCCAGCGCGCCATCGTCGCGCAGGACGTAGAAGGAGCACACATCGGCGCGCATATTGGCGGCGATCAGGTCGACGATCTTATCGAGGCGATCCTGGCTGGCCAAGGGTTCGGCCATGGTTTCGCGCAGCTGGCGCAACAGAATGCGCGGTCCGCCAATCGCTGTCACCATAGCTGCTCGCCCGGCGGGCTCTCCGCCTGTTGTTGCCTGGAGGCCGAGCCTATTGCGCGTCGGCCTTGTCCAGTCCGTAATAGGTATGGAGCGCGCGAACTGCAAGCTCCGCATATTCCTCATCGATCAGCACCGAGGTCTTGATCTCGGAAGTGGTGATGAGCTGGATGTTGATTCCCTTGTCGGAAAGGGCCCGGAACATCGAGGCGGCGACGCCGGCGTGGCTGCGCATGCCGACCCCGATCACCGAGATCTTGGCGCCGCCCTTGGAGCCCGAGATCGATTCGTATTCGAGATCGGGGGCGGATTTGAGCACCTTCATGGCCTTGTCGAATTCGCTGTCGGGCACGGTGAAGGTGATGTCGGTGATCTGCCCGTCATCGGAAATGTTCTGCACGATCATGTCGACGACGATGCGGGCATCGGCCAGCGGCCCGAACACCGAGGCGGCGACGCCGGGCTTGTCCTTGACCTTGCGCAGGGTGATCTTGGCTTCCGCCCGTGCAAGGGTGACGCCCGAAACGATCTGCTTTTCCATGATCTCTTCCTCATCGCACACAAGCGTGCCGGTCTGGCCCCACTCCGAGCCCGGAGCATCGCCAGCATTGGGGTCTTCGAAAGACGAGCGCACCACCAGCCGCACGCCCTGCGCCATGGCGAGTTCGACCGAGCGGGTCTGGAGCACCTTGGCGCCCAGCGAGGCCATTTCGAGCATTTCCTCGAACGATACCCGTTCGAGCCGCTTGGCCCGGGGAGCGATGCGCGGATCGGTGGTGTAGACGCCGTCCACATCGGTATAGATGTCGCAGCGGTCGGCCTTGACGGCGGCGGCCACGGCCACAGCGGACGTGTCCGACCCGCCCCGGCCCAGCGTCGTGATGCGGTTCTTGTCGGAAATGCCCTGGAAGCCGGTCACCACCGGCACCCAGCCCGAGCTCATGCGCTCGTCGAGATTTTTGGGATCGACGTCGGTAATGCGCGCCGAGCCATGGCTGTCATCGGTGCGGATCGGCACCTGCCAGCCGGCATAGGAGCGCGACTGCACCCCCATGTCCGACAGTACGATGGCCATCAGCCCCGCCGTCACCTGTTCGCCCGATGCGACCACCGCGTCATATTCGCGGGCGTCGTGCATGGGCGAGGCCTCGGTGCACCAGCCGACCAGCTCATTGGTCTTGCCGGCCATGGCCGACACCACCACCGCGACCTCGTGGCCAGCCTCGACCTCGCGTTTGACGTGGCGGGCCGCCTGCCGGATGCGCTCGACATTGGCGACCGAGGTGCCGCCGAATTTCATTACAATACGCGCCATGGCGATGGTCCTGCACAGAGGGACTTGCCGTAACCACAAGTACGGTTTTCGGCGCTGAGTTACGACAAAGCGGGCCCGCTGGCAATATCGTTTGCAATGGGCGACGAGGCTTTGCTTGACTTGCCGCCCGCCGGGCGCCACCTGTGGCAAAGCCGGAAAAGGATGAAGCGATGAGCACCACGATCAGCCCCGACGAGATCGAAAAGTTCCACGACATGGCCGCCCAGTGGTGGGACCCCAATGGCAAGTTCAAGCCGCTGCACAAGTTCAACCCGGTCCGGCTGGGCTATATCCGCGAGAAGGTGATCGCCCATTTCGGGCTGAGCGAAACGGCCCTGCGCCCCTTCGAGGGCCTGCGCCTGCTCGATATCGGCTGCGGCGGCGGGCTGCTGTGCGAGCCCATGGCGCGGCTGGGAGCCGATGTGGTGGGCGCCGATGCCGGGGAAAAGAACATCGGGATCGCCAGTCTGCACGCCGAGCAGTCGGGCCTCGAAATCGACTACCGCGCCACCACCTCCGAGGCCCTCGCCGCGGTCGGCGAACAGTTCGACGTGGTCCTCAACATGGAAGTGATCGAGCACGTGGCCGACGTTCCGCTCTATCTCGAAAGCTGCTGCAGTCTGGTCAAGCCGGGCGGGCTGATGTTCGTCGCCAGCATCAACCGCACCGCCCGCGCCTATGCGCTGGCGATCGTCGGCGCCGAGCGCGTGTTGCGCTGGCTGCCCAAGGGCACGCACCAGTATGAAAAGCTGGTGACGCCCGAGGAGATCACCTCGATCGCCGCGCGCCACGGCATGCGCGCCATCGACAAGACGGGGGTGAGCTTCAACCCATTGAAAAACCAATGGGGCAAGAGCCCGGATATGGCGGTCAACTATATGGTGCTGCTGGAGAAACCCCGGGATTAATTATGCTCGTCGGGGATGCTGGGCAGGGGCATGAAGTCGATGCCTTCCTCGATGAGGCTCGATACGTCATCCCGGCTGGCCTCGCCGTAAATGCCGCGTGCCTCGGCTTCCTCATAGTGGATCTTGCGCGCTTCTTCGGCGAATTTGTCGCCGACATAGTCGGCATGTTCGGTCATCTTGCGGCGTAATTGGCGCAAGGCGGCGAGATGGCGCACATGGTCGGGATGGCTGCTGGACAGCGAGACCTTTTCCTCGCGCGTCGACACCGCCGGCGCCATCAGCGCCTTTTCGATGCTGGACGAATTGCACACCGGGCAGGTCAGAACGCCCCGTTCGGCCTGCTCGTCATAGGCGGCGGCATTCTTGAACCAGGCGTCGAACCTGTGTCCGGCTTCGCAGGTGAGCGTATACTGGATCACCCTGAAAATCCTTGTCCTTGGGTTGCAGGCGCCGCGAAATCGCGGCCATTGACCAGAGCGGGCACCCTTTGCCGCGCCGTGCGAACCGCGTCAAGGTCGAGATCGGCCATCACCAGCCCCGGCGCATCGCCTTTCGCCTCCGCGATCACCTCGCCCCAGGGGGCGACGACGAGCGAATGGCCATAGGTGGCCCGGCCATTGGCGTGCTGCCCGCCCTGCGCCGCGGCGAGGATGAAACAGCCCGTCTCGATGGCCCGGGCGCGCAGGAGCACGTGCCAATGGGCCCGGCCCGTGGGCACGGTAAAGGCGGCCGGCACGGCGATCACATCGGCCCCCGCCTGGGCCAGTGCCCGGTAGAGCGCGCCGAAACGCATGTCGTAGCAGATGGAAAAGCCGAGCCGGAACGCTCCCGCGTCGGCGACGACCGCCTGCCCGCCCCCCGCATAGGTGGCGCTTTCGCGATAGGCATCGATGCCCGGCAGGTCGGCGTCGAAAAGATGGATCTTGTCATAGGTCGCAACGATAGCGCCGGCCGGATCGAACAGCACCGAGCGGTTGGCGAAGCGCCCGTCATCGAGCGCGACGGCCAGCGAGCCAATATGGAGATAGAGCCGGTTGGCGCGCGCCATGCCGGCCAGCCGCTCAAGGGCGGGATTGCCGT
The DNA here is from genome assembly GCF_003345525.1 of Pelagibacterium lacus. Taxonomy (GTDB): domain Bacteria; phylum Pseudomonadota; class Alphaproteobacteria; order Rhizobiales; family Devosiaceae; genus Pelagibacterium; species Pelagibacterium lacus. The sequence goes on along the minus strand of NZ_QQNH01000011.1, from coordinate 54,743 downwards.
CCCACCCCCCGGCCCGCTGGCGCAGCCCGTCCCGGCTCTCAGCGAAGACGACGCTCATTTCCGGCGTGAGCACATAGCCCGCCCCGGCCTGCCGCGCCTCGGCCACCCGCATCTCGATTTCGGCCAGATTGGCCTCGGGTTCGAGGCCCGAAGTCATCTGCACCAGAGCGACGGACACCATGGTCAGGCCGCTCCCTCGAGCAGGGGATCGAGCTTGCCCTGGCGTTCAAGGGCCGCCAGATCGTCATAGCCGCCCACATGGGTTTCGCCGACGAAGATCTGCGGCACCGTGCGCCGGCCATGGGCGCGCTGGGTCATCGCCGCGCGCAGGGCCGGATCGAGCACGATGATCTCCTCGAAGGCAACGCCCTTGTCGCCGAGCAGCGCCTTGGCGGCGTGGCAATAAGGGCATGTCGGGGTCGTATAGATCTCGACCTTGGTCATCTGCTGGCTCCTGTACCGTTTGAGACAGTTATATTGTCATATCCGCGTCGAAAACAACGCGAGCAAAGCTCAGAACATCGATCGCCCCCGCGCCTTTACGCCTCAGCAGGCGGGCAATGGCCGAGACGGTGGCGCCGGTGGTCAGCACATCGTCGACGAGGACGATGCGCCGCCCCGCCAAACGATGCAGGCCACCCGGATCGACGCCGAACGCGCCCTCGACATTGCGGGCGCGCTGGCCGGCATTGAGCCCGACCTGCTGGATCGTATTGCGATGCCGTATCACCAGATCGGTAACCAGAGGCAGATTTGCAAGCCCTGCCAGCGCCCTGGCCAGTTCGGCCGACTGGTTGTAGCGCCGCCAGCGCTGCCGGCGCCGATGCAGGGGAACCGGCACCAGCACCGCATCGTGGCCGAGAAGATCACGCCCGGCATTGGCCATGAGGCGGGCGCAGAAGCGCGCCACTTCCGGCCGGTCGGAATATTTCATCATCGACACCAGCCGCCGGGCGAGGTCGGTATAGGCGACCGCCGAACGGGCCCGGTCATAGGGCGGTGGATGGGCGATGGCCGCCACCGACACCGCGCCCGCCCCCATATCGGCGGCAAAGGGCAGGCCGAGCACCGGGCAGAGCGGGGCGGAAATCGGCACCAACTGGCCCCAGCAGCCCACGCACAATCCATCGGCCGAGGCCACCGCCTCGTGGCAGGCAAGACAGACCGGCGGGAACACCACGTCGAGCGCCAATAGGCCCAGCGACGCTACGCGGGCGCGCAGGCCGGCCGACACAGCCGTTTTGACAAGGACGGGCTCACTCTCCATAAGGCGGGATCATTGCACGGCGCCGCCAGGGGCGCCATATGGACCGCCATGACCCAGCCGCCCCTCGTCTTCGATCGCCAAAGGCTCGCCATCAATCTCGCCCGGCGCGACGGCAATGCCGATTTCGTCACCCGGCTGGTGGTTGACGACCTCGCCGACCGCCTGGCCCCGATCACCCGCCGCTTCGGGACGGCGCTTGTCATGGGCCCGGACCCGCGCCTATTGCCCTCCACCATCCACTCGGCGGAAGGCCCGGTGGCGTTGACGCCGATGTCGACCCTGCTCGATATCAAAGGCTATCCGCGCGTCGATCCCGAGCACCTCGTCCTGCCCCGCACCGATCATGACCTGATCGTCTCGCTGCTCGACCTGCAGACGGTCAATGACGTGCCCGGCTTCCTCGAGCGCCTGCAGCGCCACCTGGCGCCGGACGGGCTGATGATCGCCGCAGCCATCGGCGGGCGGACGCTCACCGAATTGCGCGACGCCTTCCTCGCGGCCGATGTGGAAATCCTCGGCGGGGTCGCCCCGCGCGTCGCCCCCATGATCGATGTGCGCGATGCCGGCAGCCTGCTGCAACGCGCCGGTTTCGCCCTGCCGGTGACCGACCTCGAGACCCATACGGTGCGCTACGCGTCCCCACTCGCCCTGTTCGACGAACTGCGCGCCCTCGGCGTCACCAATCCGCTGACCGAACGGGACGGGCGCATGCTGACCCCACGGCATCTGATGCGCGCCGCCGAGATCTACGCACAGCGCTATGGCGATCCGGACGGTCGGGTGCGCGCCACGCTGGAAATCCTCTGGCTATCGGGCTGGGCGCCCGACCCCATCCAGCAAAAACCGCTGCGGCCGGGTTCGGCGAAAAAGAGCCTGCGCGACGTGTTGGGAGACAAGTCAAGCTGAAACGGCCGGACCCGATTTCCCGGGTCCGGCCGTTCGCTAGAGCGTCAGAACGCCCCGTGGCAATGCTTGAACTTCTTGCCCGATCCGCAGGGGCACGGATCGTTGCGGCGGGTATTGGCCATCTGCTCGGGGGTCAGTTCGCCCTGCGGGGCATCGGCCACCTCGTTCTCGCCGGTCACCGGATCGGCGTGGGAGGCACGCAGCTGGCTGGGATCGGGGGCCTGGGGCGGGGCCGGACGCAGTTCGAAATGGCTCATCTGGGTGATGACCAGCTCGCGCAGATTGGTCAGCAATTGCGAGAACAGCTCGAAGGCTTCCTGCTTGTATTCATTGAGCGGATCGCGCTGGGCGAGGCCGCGCCAGCCGACCACCTTGGAGAGATGGTCGAGGGTGATCAGGTGCTCGCGCCACAGCCCGTCGATCGACTGCAACACGATGCTGCGCTCGATCTGGCGCATGGTCTCGGCCCCCACGCGCGCCGTCTTGGCAGCGGCATATTCATCGGCCATGGTGGTGAGGCGCGTGCGCAATTCCTCCACATCCATGCCTTCCTCGTCCACCCAGGCGGCGAGCGGCGGCTCGATGCCCAGATAGGTCTTGCAGGCGGCGCCGAGCTGCTCGATGTTCCACTGTTCGGGGAAGGAGCGGTCCGGGCAGGATTTGGCGATGATCGAATCCACCACGTCATGGCGCATGTCGGCGATGGTTTCCGCGACGTTTTCCGCATCCATCAGTTCGAGACGCTGCTCGAAGATCACCTTGCGCTGATCGTTCATCACGTCGTCGTATTTGAGAATGTTCTTGCGGATATCGAAATTGTGCGCCTCGACGCGGGTCTGGGCCCGCTCGATGGCCTTGGTCACCATGCCGTCGGAAATCGATTCGCCATCCTTGAGCCCCAGCGAGGTCAGGATCTTTTCCATGCGCTCGGGGAAGAAGCGCCGCATGAGGTCATCCTGTAGCGAGACGAAGAATTTCGAACGGCCGGGGTCGCCCTGGCGTCCGGAACGGCCGCGCAGCTGATTGTCGATGCGGCGCGATTCGTGGCGCTCGGTGCCGATCACCATCAGGCCGCCGGCGGCCAACGCTTCCTGCTTCTTTTCAGCGATATCGGCCTTGATCTCGGCGATCTTTTTGTCTTTCGCCTCGCCTTCGAGCTCTTCGGTCTCCTTGGTGACGCGCATGTCCAGATTGCCGCCGAGCTGGATGTCGGTGCCGCGCCCGGCCATGTTGGTGGCGATGGTCACCGCGCCGGGCACGCCGGCGCTGGCGATGATCTCGGCCTCCTGCTCGTGATGGCGGGCGTTGAGCACCGCCACGTCCTTGATGCCCTTCTTCTTGAGGAAGTCCGCGATCATCTCGGAGCGTTCGATCGAGGTCGTGCCGACCAGGACCGGCTGGCGTTTTTTGCGGCACGCGACGATCTCGTCGGTGATCGCCTCGAACTTTTCCTCCACCGAGCGGTAGATCTGGTCGTTCTCGTCGATACGGGCGATGGGCAGGTTGGTGGGCACGGTCACCACGTCGAGCCCGTAAATGTCGGCGAATTCCGACGCTTCGGTGTCGGCGGTGCCGGTCATCCCGGCCAGCTTCTCGTAGAGGCGGAAATAATTCTGGAAGGTGATCGAGGCCAGCGTCTGGTTTTCCGGCTGGATCTTGGCGTTCTCCTTGGCCTCGAGCGCCTGGTGCAGCCCTTCGGAGAAGCGCCGGCCCGGCATCATGCGGCCGGTGAACTCGTCGATGATCACCACCTCGTCATTGCGGACGATATAGTCCTTGTCGCGCGAGAAGATCTTGTGCGCCTTGAGCGCCGAATTGAGGTGGTGGACGATGGAGACATTGTCGATGTCGTAGAGCGAGCCGGCCTTGATCACCCCGTCGCGGGTGAGGATCTCCTCGAGCTTTTCGATGCCTTCATCGGTGAAGCTCGCCGCGCGGTGCTTCTCGTCGATGGTATAGTCCTCCTCAGTGAGGAGGGGGATATAGGCGTCGATCGACTTGTAGAGCTCGGAGCGGTCCTGCGAGGGCCCCGAAATGATCAGCGGCGTGCGCGCCTCGTCGATCAGGATCGAGTCCACCTCGTCGACGATGGCGTAGTGATGCCCGCGCTGCACCATCTGGGCGCGGGAATATTTCATGTTGTCGCGCAGATAGTCGAAGCCGAATTCATTGTTGGTGCCATAGGTGATGTCGGCGTCATAGGCCGCCTTGCGCTCGGCATCGGACATGCCGTGGGCGATGGTGCCGACCCTGAGGCCCAGGAATTCGTAGATGCGTCCCATCCATGCCGCGTCGCGCCCGGCCAGGTAGTCGTTGACCGTCACCACATGCACGCCCTTGCCCTCGAGGGCGTTGAGATAGGCGGCCAGCGTCGAGACCAGCGTCTTGCCCTCGCCGGTGCGCATTTCGGTGATGGCGCGCCCGTTGAGCACCATGCCGCCGATGAGCTGCACATCGAAATGCCGCATGCCCAGGGTGCGCTTGGACGCCTCGCGCACGGTGGCGAAGGCCGGGACGATGAGATCGGCGAGCTTGGCGCCCTTGGCCAATTGGGCTTTGAAGTCCTCGGTCTTGGCCCGGAGTTGGTCGTCCGAGAGCTTTTCGTATTCCGCTTCCAGGGCGTTGATGGCATCGACATTGGCCTGATAGCGGCGGACGCGCCGATCATTGGCCGAGCCGAAAAACTTCTTGGCGAATGCAGCAAGAGCCATGGATTGTGTCCTTAGAACCTGTCATTGGGCGCAGGGGCTGGCGGAAGCCGGTCAACCGGTTGGGCCGGACCGAGCCGGGACAACCGGGCCGGCATCGGAGCCGCCAGGCGCGGGAAAACTGTCGGCAGGAGATGTAAGAGGGCCACCGAGGGTTGTCAACGTTGCCAAAATCCGCCAAACCTGCGCCAAAGTCCGGGCTTAAACGCTTCCGCTGACGATGGGTTCGGGCCGGGGGGACCCGATCGCACAACCAAGGAGAGACCTCGTCATGTCGTTCAAAATCGCCGCTCCGGCGGTCGAGTTCCTGCGCGCCGCGCTGTTGCCGGCCGTGCTGGCGGTATCGCTGGCAGCAACGCCCGCCCTGGCCCAGGCCCCCGAGGCGCCGGCAGCCAGCGAAGCCCCCGCCGCGCTCGACCCCGCCACGGTCATCGCCACGGTCGGCGCGTCCGAGATCACCGAGGGCGACCTGGTGCTCGCCGCCGAGGAACTGGCCGCCGAGCTGCAATCGGTGCCCGCCGACCAGCGCCGGGCCTTCCTGCTCACCGTGCTGATCGACATGAAGCTCATGGCCGGCGCGGCCCGCGAGGACGGGCTGGCCGAGAGCGCGGACTTCCAGAAGCGCCTCGCCTATCTCGAGGACCAGGCCCTGCGCCGCGAATTCTTCAACCAGATCGTCGAGACCCGGGTGACCGACGAAGCCATCGAGGCGGCCTATGACGAACTGGCCGCCGAGTATGTCGCCGAGCCGGAAGTGCGCGCCCGCCACATCCTGGTCGAGTCCGAGGAGGAAGCCAGCCGCATCCGGGCCGAGATCGAGGACGGCAAGAGCTTCGAGGACGCCGCCGCCGAATACGGCACCGACGGCACCCGCGCCACGGGCGGCGACCTGGGCTATTTCAGCTCCGGCATGATGGTCCCCGAATTCGAGGAAGCCGCTTTTGCCCTTGAGGTCGGCGCGCTGTCCCAGCCTGTGCAGTCCCAGTTCGGCTGGCACCTGATCAAGCTCGAAGACCGCCGCATGTCCGCAGCGCCCCCGCTCGAGCAGGTGCGCCAGCAAGTGGCCCAGCAGGTGCTCTATGAGAGCTATGAAGCGGCGATCGACGAGATCCGGGCCGATATCGAGATTTCCATCGAGGACGCCGATCTGGCCGCCGCCGTCGAGGCCCAGGGCGGCATCTGATCCCGGCTTAAAACCCGCCCCGCACACTGGAGAACCCCGGCCCCATCGCCGGGGTTTTTCATTGATGCCCGCGCACAGGAGTCCCTTGCGCGGCCATGGCATTTGAGGCACACGAAAGGTCCCGTTTTCTCCTGCCAAGGTCTCCCTTTCATGGCCCTGCCCGTCTCTCCCCTCGCTCCGCAGACCCATGCCGTGCCGCCTGCCATCGCGGGGGTGCGCTTTGCCACGGCCGAGGCGGGAATCCGCTATAAGGGCCGCACTGACGTTCTGCTAGCCGTCTTCGATCCGGGCACCGTGGTGGCCGGGGTCCTGACCCGCTCGCTCTGCCCCTCCGCCGCCGTCGACTGGTGCCGGGCCCAGCTTCCCGCCGGGAGCGCCCGCGCGCTGGTGGTCAACTCGGGCAATGCCAATGCCTTTACTGGCCTCAAGGGCATCGAAGCGGTCGGCCTGACCGCCGAGATCGCCGCCAAGGCGGTGGGCTGCCGGCCCGATGAGGTGTTTCTCGCCTCGACCGGGGTGATCGGGGAACCGCTCGACGCCAGAAAATTCGACGGCGTCCTGCAGCGCCTTGCCGGCGAACTCGCCGACGCGCCCTGGATGGGGCCGGCCCGGGCCATCATGACCACCGACACCTTCCCCAAGCTGGCCGAGGCGCGGCTCGATATCGACGGCACCGAAATCGCCATTGCCGGAATCGCCAAGGGCTCGGGCATGATCGCGCCGGACATGGCCACCATGCTGTCCTTCGTCTTCACCGACGCGCCCATCGCCGCCCCGGTGCTGCAGGCGCTGCTCGCCCGGCACAACCGCACCAGCTTCAACGCCATCACCGTGGATAGCGACACCTCGACATCGGACACGCTGCTGGCCTTCGCCACCGGCAAGGCCGCCATCGACCCGATCACCGACCTCGACGACCCGCGCGCCGAGGCCTTTGGCCAGGCGCTGGGCGACGTGCTGTTCGAACTCGCCATGCAGGTGGTGCGCGACGGCGAGGGCGCCACCAAGTTCGTGACGATCACCGTCCGAAGCGCCCAGAGCGACGAGAGCGCCGAAAAGATCGCCCGCGCCATTGCCGACAGCCCGCTGGTCAAGACCGCGATCGCCGGCGAAGACGCCAATTGGGGGCGCGTGGTGATGGCGGTGGGCAAGGCCGGCCAGCCCGCCGATCGCGACAGGCTCACCATCGCCTTCGGCGACATCACCGTCGCCCGCAATGGCGAGCGCGCGCCCGACTATTCCGAAGAGGCGGCCAGCGCTTACATGAAGGGCCAGGACCTCGCCATAACCGTCGACATGGGATTGGGGACCGGCGAGGCGAGCGTCTACACCTGTGACCTCACCCATGGCTATATCGACATCAATGGCAGCTATCGGAGCTGATCGGTGCTTTCGGTCGCCGAAATCGAGGACGCCGCGCTGATCAGCTGGCCGGCGCTGGATTCGCTTTCCGATGGCCGTTGGGTGGCCCGCTATACCAGGGGATTTTCCGGGCGGGCCAATTCCATCTGGTGCCTCGACCCCGCCGATGACGATAACGCTGCCCAGCGGATCGCCCGGCTGGCCGCGACCTATGCCGAGCATGACCTGCCGCCCCTGTTCCGCGTCACCCCGCTGACCGGCAGGAACACCCTGGCCGCCCTCGAGGCCGAGGCGTGGGAAAAGACCGATACCAGCCTGGTTCTCTCCACCCCGGTCGGGGAAACCGCCGGCTTCGACCCCGCCGCCCGGCTGTTCGACGCCACCGATCCGGCTTTCCTCGCCGCCCAGGCGGCCTTGCAGGGCTTTGCCAGCGCAACCCTCGAAACCTTCACCGCCATCCTCGGGGCCATCCGATCCCCGGCCTGCGGCATCGTGCTGTTTGCCGATGACGGCGCCCCCGCCGCCTCGCTCCTCTGCGTGCAGACCGGCGGTGTCGTGATGTTCTATGACGTGGTGACGGCCGCCAGCCGGCGCGGCGAAGGCTTGGGGCGGCGCATGATGGCCAGCGGGCTGAGCTGGGGCGCCGAAAACGGCGCCGCGCACGCCGCCTTGCAGGTGCAGGGCAGCAACAGCCCGGCCATCGGCCTCTATCTCGCCCTGGGCTTCACCTTCCGCTACCCCTATCACTATCGCCGCCCGACGAAGGTCCTGCCCCAATGAAGATTGTCCTCGTGGTTGCCTGCGCGCTGGTCGATGCCGACCGGCGCGTCCTCATCGCCCAGCGGCCGCAAGGCAAGCAACTGGCCGGGCTGTGGGAATTCCCCGGCGGCAAGATCGAGCCGGGGGAAACCCCCGAGGCGGCGCTGATCCGCGAGCTTTCCGAGGAGCTGGGGATCGAGACGCAATCGGCCTGCCTCGCCCCCTTGAGCTTTGCCAGCCATTCCTATGACGGCTGGCACCTGATGATGCCGCTCTATGTCTGCCGCAAATGGCAGGGCATCCCCGTCGCAAGGGAGCATGCGGCGCTCAAATGGGTGCGTCCGCAAGCCCTGCGCGACTACCCCATGCCCCCGGCCGACGAGCCGCTGATCGCGCCGCTCTGCGACCTGCTATAGGCTGTGTTCACGGCTGGGCCGGGGTCTCCACCGCCGCGGTCTGCTGGGTGCCCCCGCCGAACGGGCTGAAGATGGCATCGAAAAACCCGCCGATGGCTTCGCTCCGCGCCGTCATCTCCGCCTGGGCATTGATCCGGCGCTGCTCGGCCAGGGCCGAGGCCTGTTCCGCATCGGCCAGCCTTGTAATGGCGCTGGTCAGTGCCGCCTGATCGGTGGCCTGCCGGTCCATGAAGGCCGAGACGATCCGCTGGTCGGCGGTCACCGCCGGGCACTGCCCGGCCATGGACGCCGCGGCGCTGGCCGCCGAAGGCTGGCGGAACACATAGCGCCCGTCGCACACATCCCAGGCCGGCGGCATATTGGCGACCTCGAAGAAGTCGTGGCCTTCCTTGAGATTGTTCCAGAACCCGATATGCGGGCTCGACTGATGCGCGGCGAGGTTCTGCGGCGTCATGCGGAAGGGGAAGATCTGCACTTCGAAGGACCGGTTGCCGCCGGTGAACGCCTCGCGCGCCAAGGCGTAGATCTCGGCGATCTGGTCGTCTTCCATGGCATAGCAGCCGGCCGACGAGCAGGCCCCATGCACCATCAGATGGCTACCGGAACGCCCATGCGCCCGGTCGAACTTGTTGGGAAAGCCCAGATTGAAGGCCAGGTAATAGTTGGAGTTGGGATTCATCAGCCCCGGGGTGATGGTATAGAACCCCTCGGGCGCCTGCCGGTCGCCCTCATAGAATTTGGGACCGAGCTCGCCCGACCAGGTGCAGATCTCGTAGGAATTGAACAGCTTGTAGCGACCGTCGCTGGTCTGCTTCCAGACTTCGAGCACCGATTCCTGCTTGAAGATGCGCACCATCATGGCGGCGCCGGGCGACGAGCCCATGCTGGCAAGCCGCACCTTGGCGCTGTTCGAGAGCGGGACGAGATGGCGCCCATCGCCCTCCAGCGGAGAACACGAGGCGAGAATGCCTGCAAAAACAAGCGCAAAGACGGCGACGAAAACCCTGCGGAGCATAGATGCCCTGACCCTAAATTGCCCAAAACCTCCCAAACCGCCCCACTCTTGGCATGGCAGGGTTAATGTCCGGTAAGGTCTTGCCGGCAATCGTCACAAATTTAATGCGTTTTGCAATGAATTTTCTGCGAGGTCAGGCGAGATTGGTGCCGATGGCGAGGAATTTTTCCCGTCGCAGCTCCCGGATCTCGAGCGGGCCCAGGCCATCATACTGGCCGAGGAAGGCGACGATCTCGGCCTTGGTGTCGGCCATCACCTTCTCGGGATGGCGATGGGCGCCGCCCACCGGCTCCTCGATGATGCCGTCGATGACCTTGAGGCCCAGGAGATCCTGCGCCGTGATCTTCTGCGCCGCCGCCATGTCCTGGGCCTTGCCGGCGTCGCGGAACAGGATCGACGCCCCGGCCTCGGGGGAAATCACCGAATAGACCGAATGCTCCAGCATCAAGACCTTGTTGGTCGCCGCGATGGCGATCGCCCCGCCCGAGCCGCCTTCCCCGATGATGATCGAGAGATTGGGCACGCCGATCTCGAGGCATTTCTCCGTCGAGCGGGCGATGGCTTCCGCCTGGCCGCGCTCCTCGGCGCCGATGCCGGGATAGGCGCCGGCGGTATCGACGAAGGAGATTACCGGCAGGCCGAAGCGGTCGGCCATGTCCATGATCCGCACCGCCTTGCGATAGCCCTCGGGCCGCGCCATGCCGAAATTATGCTTGAGCCGGCTTTCGGTGTCATTGCCCTTCTCCTGGCCGAGAATGGCGACCGGAATGCCGTCGATGCGCCCGAAGCCGGCCTGCACCGCCGGGTCTTCCGCATATTTGCGATCCCCGGCCAGCGGCGTCCATTCGGTGACCAGAGACCTCAGATAGTTGGAGAAATGCGGGCGCTGCGGATGGCGCGCGACCTGCGTCTTCTGCCAGGGGGTGAGCTTTTTATAGACGTCCCTCAGCGCTTCCTCGGCCCGCTGCTGCAGGCGGGTCACCTCGTCGCCGATGGAGACCGCTTCGTCGGTCTGGGCGAGGGATCTGAGCTCGGCGATCTTGCCTTCGAGTTCGGCGACCGGCTTTTCGAAATCAAGATATGACTGCATGCACTCCGCCCGATCCGGACGACCTTCTCTTCTGGTGTTGAGCCCCGCCGCATGCACAAGATGCAGCCCCGCTGTCAGTAACGGCCAAACAGGCTGCGGATTCAAGCCCCGCGGACGTGTTCGCGCCCCGCCTCTATGGGTCCAAAGTGGCGGGAAAGTGTCGTTTGCCCCTGCCCTTGTCAAGAACTCCCTTCGGCCAGCGGGTGGTGGGTTTCGAGCAGACGGCGCAAATGCGCGTCCAGAACATGGGTATAGATCTGGGTCGTCGAGATGTCCGCATGGCCCAAAAGCATCTGCACCACCCGCAGATCGGCGCCGTTTTCGAGCAGGTGGCTGGCAAAGGCGTGGCGCAGCACATGCGGGGAGACCTTGGCCGCCGGCAGCCCGGCCCGCGCCGCCAGAGCCTTGAGATCACGCGCGAAAACCTGGCGGGCCAGAAAGCCCTCCGCCCCGGCGGCCGGAAAGACATAGCGTCCCTTTTCCCCGGCATCGATCCAGGCGAAAAGCGCATCGCGCGCCTTGTCCCCCATGGGCACCATGCGCTCCTTGCTGCCCTTGCCCCGAATGGTGAGATAGCCCGCCTCGCGCACCACCGCCCGGGTCTCGAGCGCGACCAATTCGCTCACCCGCATGCCGGTGGCATAGAGAAGCTCGAGCAGCACATGCAGGCGGATTTCCTTTTCCCCGCCGCCCGCCGCCTCGGCCTCGGCCAGATCGAGCAGCCGGTCGACCTCGGCGACCGAGAGCACGCGGGGCAGGCCACGCCCCGGCTTGGGAGCCGAGACGATGCGGGTCGGGTCCTCCCCGGCGATGGCTTCGCCCACCAGAAAGCGGTGGAACTGCCGGACCGCGCTCAGCCGCCGCGCCGCCGAACTGGCGGCAAGACCAGCTTCTTTGAGCGAAGCCACATAGGCCGCGACGTCCTCACGCCGCGCGGCGGTGGCCAGCCGGCCCTCCCGGGCGAGAAAGCCGAAATAGTCGAGAAGATCGCCGCGATAGGCCTCGATGGTGTTGGCCGCCGCCCCGCGCTCGGCGCTCATCATCTCGAGAAAGGCCTCGATCAGATGGCCCTCCTTCATGCGCGTGCATCCGGCAGCAGGTCGCGGGCGGGAATACGCACCGTCACCTCGCGCTCGGTCGGCTGAACCATCACCGACAGCGCGAACATGCCGGCAAAGGCGAGCCCGGCGAAAAAGGCGATGGCGACGAGCAGCCGGAACAGGGTGGGCATGGGTCGATAGTCTCCCGATTGCCCCTGTTTTTCCAGATTTGCCCGCATGGGGCAAGTCCGGTGCGCTTGACACGGATCGCGTCAGAGGCTTGAACCGGTCGCACGCGACCACCGGGACCAGAGCATGGGGCAGAACCCGCAATTGAGCGACCAGACGATCGACACGGCCCGGCTTCTCGATCGCCTGGGCGGGCGGCCGATCGTCCTGGTCGGCATGATGGGGGCGGGCAAGACCACGGTCGGCCGGCGTCTCGCCAGCCGGCTGGGCCTCGGCTTCGTGGATTCGGACGCCGAGATCGAGACCGCCGCCGGCATGCCGATCCCCGAAATATTCGCCGCTCGCGGCGAAGCCGAATTCCGCGCCGGCGAAGCGCGGGTCATCGCCCGGCTGCTGCGCGAGCACAGGGGCGTCATCGCCACCGGCGGCGGCGCCTTCATCAACGGCGAAACCCGCGCCAACATCAAGGACATGGCCATCTCGGTCTGGATCAAGGCCGATTTCGACATCCTGTTCGCCCGCGTCTCCAAGCGCCCGACCCGCCCGCTGCTGCAGACCGCCGATCCCAAGGGCACGCTCAAGGCCCTGATCGATTCCCGCTATCCCATCTACGGCCTCGCCGACATCACCATCGCCTCGCGCGACGTTCCCCATGAGGTGGTCGTCGCCGACATCCTCATCGCCCTCGACCACCATCTTGCGAGCCCCGACGCCCCATGAGCCTGCAACATCCGCCTCTCCACACCGTCCATGTCCCGCTGGGGGAGCGCGCCTATGACATCGTGATCGCCCCCGACGCCATCGACAGCGCCGGCGAGCATCTCGCCGAGATGTTTCCCGGCGCGCGGTTCGGCATCGTCACCGACGAGAACGTCGCCGCCGCGCAATTGCCCCGGCTGCTGCGATCCCTCGACGCCAAGGGGCTGATGCATACAGAAATCGTGGTCCCGGCCGGAGAGGCCAGCAAGTCCTGGGATAGGCTCCACACCGTCGCCGAGGCCGTATTGGCGGCGCGGCTCGAGCGCAACGACCTGCTGATCGCGCTGGGGGGCGGCGTCATCGGGGATCTGGCGGGCTTTGCCGCCGCCATCGCCCGGCGCGGCATGGATTTCGTGCAGGTCCCGACCTCGCTTCTGGCCCAGGTCGATTCCTCGGTGGGGGGCAAGACGGGCATCAATTCCCCCCACGGCAAGAACCTCCTGGGCGCCTTCCACCAGCCGCGCCTCGTGCTGGCCGACCTCTCGGCGCTCGAAACGCTGTCGCCGCGCCATTTCGCCGCCGGCTATGCCGAGGTGGTGAAATACGGGCTGATCGACGACGAGGATTTCTTCTTCTGGCTGGAGGCCAATTTCAACGAGATCGCCCATGGCGGCCCGGCCCGCGCCGAGGCGATCGCCCGCGCCTGCGCCGCCAAGGCGCGCGTGGTGACCGCCGACGAAAGGGAAACCGGCGACCGGGCCCTGCTCAATCTCGGCCACACCTTCGGCCATGCGCTGGAAAAGGTCACCGGCTATTCCGACCGCCTGCTGCACGGAGAGGGCGTGGCGATCGGCATGGCGCTGGCCCACCGCTTTTCCGCCCGTCTCGGCCTGGCCCCCTCGCAGGACACCGGACGCATCGAGGCGCACTTGAAAAACGCCGGCCTGCCGACGACATTGGCCGATATTCCCGGAGACCTCGCCCCCACCGAAACGCTGATGGACGCCATTGCCCAGGACAAGAAGGTCTCGCGCGGCAAGCTCACTTTCATCCTGACCCGCGGCATCGGCAAGGCGTTCATCGAAAGAAATGTGGACCCGGCCGCGGTCTCGGCATTTCTCGAGGACATGCGCTAAATGGACGCTTCCCTATGGTTGCCGCTTATGGCCATCGTCGCGCTTCTGGCGATGAGCTTTTTCTTTTCCGGGTCCGAGACCGCTCTGACGGCGGCCTCGCGAGCCCGCATGCACCAACTCGCAAGGGCGGGCAATGAACGTGCAAGCCTCGTCGAAAAGCTGACGGTGGAAAAGGAAAGGCTGATCGGCGCTCTCCTTTTGGGAAACAACATCGTCAACATCCTGGCCTCCACGCTCGCGGCCTCGGTGCTGATCCAGATTTTCGGCGAGGCGGGGATCGTCTATGCAACGCTTGCCATGACGGCGGCGGTGGTGATCTTTTCCGAAGTGCTGCCAAAAACCCTCGCCCTGCTCCGCCCCGACGGTTTTGCCCTGGCGGTCGCGCCCATCATCCGCCTGGTGGTGATCGTCTTCGCCCCGCTCACGCTCACCGTTCAGGCGATCGTCAATTTCATCCTGCGCCTGTTCCGTCTCGATCCCGACAAGGTCAAGGATATTTCCGGCCATGAGGAATTGCGCGGTACTGTGGATTTCCTTCACTCCGAGGGCGGGGTGGTCAAGGACGACCGCGACATGCTCGGGGGCATTCTCGACCTGCGCGAGCTGGAAGTCTCCGACGTGATGGTGCACCGCACCCGCATGCTGGCTCTGGATGCGGAGACGCCCACCGACGCGCTGATCGCCGCCATCCTCGACAGTCCCTTCACCCGCGTGCCGCTCTACAAGGGCCAGCAGGACAATATCGTCGGCATCGTCCACGCCAAGGACCTGTTGCGGGCCATCCAGAAGGCGGGGGGCGATTTCAGCCTGGTCGACCCGGAAAAGATCGCCCTCAAGCCCTGGTTCGTACCCGACACCACCCCGGCCCAGACCCAGCTCAACGCCTTTCTCAAGCGCAAGCTGCACTTCGCCATCGTCATCGACGAATATGGCGAGATGCAGGGCCTGATCACGCTCGAGGACATTCTGGAGGAAATCGTCGGCGATATCGCCGACGAGCACGACACGGTGATCGCCGGGGTTCGCAAACAGGCCGACGGTGCCTATATCATCGACGGGCAGCTCCCCATTCGCGACCTCAACAGGGCCCTGGACTGGCACCTGCCCGACGAGGAAGCGACCACCGTCGCCGGGCTGGTCATCCACGAAGCCAAGCTGATCCCCGATGCGGGCCAGCAATTCACCTTTCACGACCTGCGCTTCAAGGTGTTGCGCAAGGCGCACAACCGGATCACCCAGCTTCGCGTCTCGCCGGCCGAGCCGCCTATTGCGAAGCCATGACCTTGATGGCGAGGGCGTGCAGGCCGGCGGAGAACTGATCGGCGAGGGCCGCGTTGACGGCCCGGTGCTGTTCGACGCGGGAGAGGCCATCGAGGCGCGGGCTGGCGATCGTCACGCGGAAATGGGTATTGCCCCCTTCCCGCCATCCTGCGTGCCCATGATGGCGCTCGGAATCGTCGATCACCTCCAGCGTAGTCGGCGCGAACACTTCGGTGAGGGTAGCCTCGATCTGATCGCGGACACTCATCTGTCAACCGCTCCTATGGGCAAATAAGACAATTTGAACCGGGCGAACCGGCTGCAAACGGTATATGATCACGCGCTTTGATTGCGCAAGGCCACGACGAAAAGGTCACTATCCAGTTCGATGACGATAAATACCAAGTCCAAGATCTTCGATTCCGTCCGCATCAAACCCCGTCGCGGGACCGCCGAGGATGGCGAGACGCAGCCCCATCCGGCCTGCGAATGGGAGGGGTGCGACAATCCCGGACAGCACAAGGCCCCCAAGGGCGCGCGGGCGGCGGGCCAGTTCCACAATTTCTGCCTCGAGCATGTGCGCCATTACAACAAGGCCTATAATTATTTCGCCGGCATGAACGACGAAGAGATCGCCAACCATGCCACGAAAATGAACGCCCCCGGCGCCAAGGAGACCTGGGCATTCGGCTCGAACCGGTTCGGCAAGTCCAATCCGCAGCCCAAGCGGTTCAAGAGCCGCGACTATACCGGGCGCAAGTTCCACGACCCCAACCATCTGTTCGCCCGGCTGCGCTCGCGCGCCAATGGCGGCGCCGGGGGAGAACCCCGCGAGCGCGAGATCACTCTGACCGGGCAGGACAGGACCGCGTTCGAAGTGCTGGGCTTTGACGGCCGCCGCGCATCGGCGGAGATCAAATCGTCCTATAAGGCGCTGGTCAAGCTCCACCACCCCGACGCCAATGGCGGCGACAAGGGCTCGGAAGACCGGCTGCGCAACATCATTTCCGCCTACAACCATCTCAAGCAGCGCGGCTTTGTCTAGGGTTTGATTGTCGCGCGCCGCTTGCGTTCCCCCCGGCTCTGGGTTTATGGCAGACCTGTTGCTATAAGCGCTCCGACTTTTTCCCTTCAGACGCGACGAGACCGCGCCTTCAGCATCGGAAAAACGCGCCCGATGCCGCTCGTAACGAGGCCAATATGACTGAGTTCTCCCACCTGCCCGACACCCAATATTCCGTCCGCGATCTTTTCGGGATCGACAGCGACATGATGGTCAAGGGATATAAGGACCGCACCGACCACGTGCCCGAGATCGATCCGGACTATCTGTTCGATCGCAACACCACCCTCGCCATTCTCGCCGGCTTCGCCTTCAACCGCCGCGTCATGGTGCAAGGCTATCACGGCACCGGCAAGTCGACCCATATCGAGCAGGTCGCGGCGCGGCTGAACTGGCCGCTGGTCCGCGTCAACCTCGACAGCCACGTCTCGCGTATCGACCTCGTGGGCAAGGACGCCATCGTTTTGAAGGACGGCAAGCAGGTCACCGAGTTCCGCGACGGCATCCTGCCCTGGGCGGTGCAGAACAATGTCGCCCTGGTGTTCGACGAATACGATGCCGGTCGTCCGGACGTGATGTTCGTCATCCAGCGCGTGCTCGAGGTTTCCGGCCGCCTGACCCTGCTCGACCAGAACCGCGTCATCCGCCCGCACCCGGCCTTCCGCCTGTTCTCCACCACCAATACCATCGGGCTGGGCGACACCTCGGGGCTTTATCACGGCACCCAGCAGATCAACCAGGGCCAGATGGACCGCTGGTCGATCGTCGTGACGCTCAACTACCTGCCGCACGAAAAGGAAGTCGGCATCGTCCTCGCCAAGGCCAAGAGCTACAACCAGACCGAAGAGGGCCGCAAGCTGGTCTCCAACATGGTCCGCGTCGCCGATCTCACCCGCTCGGCCTTCATCAATGGCGATCTCTCCACCGTGATGAGCCCGCGCGCCGTGATCACCTGGGCCGAGAATGCCGAGATCTTCGGCGATATCGGCTTTGCCTTCCGGCTGACCTTCCTGAACAAATGCGATGAGCTCGAGCGTCCGGTGGTCGCCGAATTCTACCAGCGCGTGTTCGGGGTGGACCTGCCCGAATCCGCCGCCAACCTGGCGATTTCGGCGTAAGACCTGCCTGACCATGGCCCAGCCCCCGCGCAGCAAAGCCAACAAGCCCGACCCCACCGGCCCCTTCAAGGCGGCGGTGGGCGCGGCCATGCGCACCATTGCGGGCCGCACCGACCTCGAGGTGAGCTTCACCGCCGACCGCCCCATCCTTACAAGCGACAAGGCCCGGCTCGCCGCCCTGCCCCGCCTGCCGACCCGCCGCGACATCGCGGTGGCCCGCGGCCAGGGAGACGCCATGGCCATGCGCCTGGCCAGCCACGACGCCGAGACCCATCGCAGGATGGCGCCCCGCGACCCCGACGCCAAGGCAGCCTTCGACGCGCTGGAACAGGCCCGCGTGGAATCGCTGGGCTGCATGCGCATGGCCGGGATGAGCGGCAATATCGCCGAGATGATCGAGGACCGGCTGTTCCGGGCCAATTACGCCAATGTGACCGACATCGCCGACGCGCCCCTGGCCGAGGCGCTGGGGCTGATGATGCGCGAAAAGGTCGCCGGCATCCCCGTCCCGCCCTCGGGCACGCCGCTGGTCGATCTCTGGCGCGAGAAGATCGCGCAAAAGCTCGGCACCTCGCTCGAAGAACTCGCCCAGCACCTGGACGATCAGACGGAATATTCGCGCCGGGCCCGCTCGATCCTGCGCGATCTCGACCTTCTGGCCGAATCCGATCCCGACGACCTCGATCCCGACTCCTCGGATTCTTCCGAGCAGGACGCCCAGAACAACCAGGCGATGAACGGGGACGAGGAGCAGCAGGAGGGCGACGCCGACAATGCCGACATGGAGGGAACCGAGGAATCCCCCGGCGAGCATGAGGAAACCGGCGACGTCGAGGGACTGGAGGCCGACACCGCCGACAGCGACGAGGAAGCCCAGGCCGATGCGGGCGAGGATTCCCCCGCGCCTCCGCCCCAGGGCGAGGCCGAGCACCGGCTCTCCAACCAACCGACCTACAAGATCTTCACCGACAAGTTCGACGAGATCGTCTCGGCCGCAGATCTCTGCCCGCCCGAAGAGCTCGACCAGTTGCGGCAATTGCTCGACAAGCAGCTCGAACACCTGGCCGGCGCCGTGGCGCGGCTGGCCAACAAATTGCAGCGCCGCCTCCTGGCGCAGCAGAATCGCGGCTGGGATTTCGACCTCGAGGAAGGCATTCTCGATACCGCCCGCCTCACCCGCGTGGTGACCGATCCGCTGCAGGCGCTCTCGTTCAAGGAGGAGCGCGACGCCGAATTCCGCGACACGGTGGTGACGCTGCTCATCGACAATTCCGGTTCGATGCGCGGACGCCCCATCACCATCGCGGCGATCTGCGGCGACATCCTCGCGCGCACGCTGGAGCGCTGCGGGGTGAAGGTGGAAATCCTCGGCTTCACCACCCGCGCCTGGAAGGGCGGCAAGAGCCGCGAAGCCTGGCTCGACGCCGGACGCCCGCCCAATCCGGGCCGGGTCAACGACATCCGCCATATCATCTACAAGAGCGCCGACGAGCCCTGGCGGCACGCCAAGCGCAATCTCGGGCTGATGATGCGCGAGGGCCTGCTCAAGGAGAACATCGACGGCGAGGCCCTGCAATGGGCGCATAAGCGCATCGTCAACCGGCCGGAGAACCGGCGCATCCTGATGGTGATCTCGGATGGCGCGCCGGTCGACGATTCCACCCAGAGCGTCAATCCGGGCAATTATCTCGAAGCCCATCTGCGCGCCGTGATCGAGGACATCGAAACCCGCTCGCCGGTGCAATTGGTGGCCATCGGCATCGGCCATGACGTGACGCGGTATTATCGCCGCGCGGTGACCATTCTGGACGCTGACGAGTTGGCCGGCGCCATGACCGACAACCTCGCCGACCTGTTCGACGAGGAACTTCCCGGTGCGGCCCGGAGGCGGCGCTGATCCGGCGCGGCACGCTCCTGGGCCTGGGCCTGCTGCTTGCGGCCGGGTCCGTTTCCGCCCAATCGCTATCGGCCGAATCGATCATCGTCACGGCGCGGCCCATCGAGCGCTTCATGGGCGTCTCCCCCGGCGGGACGATCGACGGCCTCGTCTATCACGGCGGCCTGCAACTGGCCTCCGGCCATCCCGGGTTCGGCGGCCTTTCCGGTCTGAGCTTTGCCAGCGACACCCGCCTCGTCATGGTCACCGATGAAGGCCATTTCGTTTCCGGCGACCTGATGCTGGACGAGGGGCGCCCGGCGGCGCTCGACAATGTCGAGATCGATGCCATCCTCAATTCGAGCGGCCAGCCCCTGCCGCGCAAATTCGCCCGCGATTCCGAATCGATCGACGTAGTGTTCCGCAACGGACGGCCCGACGCCGTGCGGGTCGGCTTCGAGAACCTGACCCGGGTGGCCGAATTCTCCCTTGTCGATGGCCGCCCCGAGGGCCCGGCGACCGAGATCGCCATTCCCGACTGGCTGTCCCGGCTGCGCACCAACGAAACCATCGAATCCCTGTGCATGGCGCCGCCCGCCTCCCCGGTGGCCGGCTCCACACTCCTGATCACCGAGGGGCATTCGCTGGAGCCCGGCAGCTGGGCCGCGACGCTTCTGGGCGTTCGCGATCGCGGCGACCTGCACCTCGCACAACAGGGCCGGGTCAACCCCACCGATTGCGCCTTCCTCGCCAATGGCGACCTTCTGGTCGTGGAACGGTCCTTCATGTTCCTCACCTTTACCGTGCAGATCAGGCTGATCCCGGCCGAGGAGGTCCGCCCTGGCGCCATGATGACCGGCGAGGTGATCCTGCGCGCCTCGGGCGGGGATGTGGACAATTTCGAAGGCATCGCCACCCGCATCTTGCCCGATGGCAGCGAACGCATCACCATCGTTTCCGACGACAATTTCCTGGGCCTGCAGCGCACGCTGCTGCTCGAATTCTCCCTTCCCCAAGACGAGGCCGACCGATGAATATCGAACTGCTCCGCCAGTTGTGCGAAACCCCCGGCGTGCCGGGCCGCGAGCACCGGGTGCGCAAACTGATCGAAACCGAGATCGCCGGGCTGTTCGATGAGGTGACCACCGATTCCATGGGCTCGCTGCTCTGCGTGCGCCGCTCGCGCACCCAGGCGGACAAGCCCCTCAAGGTCATGCTGCTGTGCCATATGGACGAGATCGGTTTCCTCGTCACCCATGTGAGCGAGAAGGGCTGGATCCATATCGACAATGTGGGCGGCTTCGACCCGCGCACCCTGTTCGCCCGGCGCGTCAAGGTCTGCACCCGCGACGGCGACTATCCCGGCGTGATGAATGCCGGCGGCCGCCCCTTGCACATTTCCTCGCCCGAGGACCGCAAGAAGGTGCCGCCGGTCAAGGAATTCTTCGTCGATATCGGGCTGGGAGCCGAAACGCGCTCCAAGGTGCATGTGGGCGATTTCATCGTCATGGACGAGCCGCTGGTGGAAATGGGCGACCGCATCGTCTCCAAGGCGCTGGACAACCGCATGGCGTGCTGGCTGGGGATCGAGACGATCCGGGCTCTCGAGCGGAGCGGCGTCGACCACGCCTGCGAAATCCATGTCGCCTTCACCACCCAGGAGGAAGTGGGATGCCGCGGCGCCAAGGCAGCGTCCTTTGCGGTGCGGCCCGATATCGGCATCGGCGTGGACACCACCCTTGCCTGCGACACCCCGGGCGTGCCCGAGAACGAGACGGTGACCATGCTCGGAAAGGGCGTGGGCCTGCACATCAAGGACAGCTCGTTCATCGCCGATCTCGATCTGGTCGATGAGTTCGAGGCCGTGGCCGTGAGGGAGAAGATCCCTTTCCAGCGCACCATCCTCACGGCCGGCGGCTCGGACAGCTCGGCCGCCCAGCAGGCTGCCGCCGGCGCCCGGGCCATCGGCATCGCGGTCGGCACCCGCTATATCCATACGGTGGCCGAGATGATCGACAAGACCGACCTTCTGGCGGCGCGCGACCTCCTCGTCGCCTATCTCAAGGACAAATGAAAAGGGCGCCGAGGCGCCCTTTCCCGTTCAGGCCGTAGCCCCGGCGAAGCGGTCGGGGATGCGGTTGAGCAGGGCGCGGTAGGGTGCCAGCAGCACGAAGGCCATCAGCAACTTGACGGTGAAGTCCCCCAGGGCCAGCGAGACCCAGAGCGGCACCTCGAGCGGGAAGAGCGACAACAGCGGCACCGGAAAGGCCAGCGAGGAATCGGGCAGGCCCAGCGCGGCGTCGATGAAGGCAAAGCGCGCCGAAAAAGCGATGCCGAAGAACAAAAGCGTATCGATCACCGACCCGGCCATCGAAGCGAAGAGCGGGGCCTTCCACCAGCGCTGCGCCCGCAACCGGCTGAAGATCGCCGTATCGAGCAATTGGGCAAAGAGAAACGCGGCGCCCGAAGCCATGGCGATGCGCGGGGTGGCGAGAATGACGCTCATCCCCACCGCGATGGCGAAGCCCACCAGCACGACCTTGCGCGCCGCCATGGGCCCGAAACGGCGATTGGTGAGGTCGTTGACGAGGAAAGCCACCGGATAGGTGAAGGCGCCCCAGGTGAGGATCTCGGCCAGATCGAGCGCGCCGACCTGCCCCTCCACGGGAAATTGAACCAGATAGTTCGAGGCGGTAACCACCACCGCCATGGCCAGGACGGCCCACAAGAAGCGAACGCTCATCTGCGTTCTCCTTTCCCCAAGCGGCAAATGACCGCCGGACTGCTGATCGGGGGCCCTAGGCCCCGGCTGGTATGGCTGCGTTTCCGGCAGGTGGCCGGTGCATTCCATGAAAACGCCGCGTCGAGCCTCGCCCGACGCGGCGCGAAATCTCTCCGGCCTGTTTTCGGCCGGAACCTCTGCTGATCGCGCGAGCGGTTTAGCTGGCGAGGGCGGCGCGGATTTCCTTCTTGATGCCGAGGGCGCGATCGGAAAGTTCCACGTCCTTGGCCTTCATGAGGAAAGCATCGAGGCCACCGCGGTGCTCGACCGTGCGCAGGGCAGCGGCGGAAACACGCAGCTTGACCGGGCGATCGAGCGCTTCGGAAAGCAGCGTCACGTCGCAGAGGTTGGGCAGAAAGCGGCGGCGGGTCCGGTTGAGCGCGTGGCTCACATTGTTGCCGGTCATCACGCCCTTGCCGGTGAGTTCACAACGCCGTGCCATTTGTCTAATCCTGTCAATCGCAATGCCGGACACCAGGGCATGTTCCCTTGGTCCGGTCTGGGTTTTCGTTATCATCGGGTCGCGTTGCCGAGCCGGAAAAGCGGAACCCACCTTTCCGCAGCACCGCGCCGCTGGAAGAAAGTTTGGCCGGGGATATAGAGAAACCAGCCCTGTCCGTCAAGCGCCCGCAGCCATTTTGACCGGTGAAGCGCTGGACAGCGGGACTCCCAGCAGGCAACCTGTCCGAATGTCTGATTCGGTGCTCGGCGGATCGGCAGTGCGGCAACCCCAGCAATCGAGTTCTTCACGCGTGAAACGCTTTTCCCCCTTCCGCCTCGCCCTTTCGCTTTCCCTCGTCCTGGGCCTTGCCGGGCCGGCCACGGCGCAACAGGATGGTTCGATCGCCACCTATGTGGTCTCGGTCGGCGGCATCAATGTGGCCAATGTCTCGATCCGCCTGGCGA
This sequence comes from Pelagibacterium lacus, assembly GCF_003345525.1. GTDB lineage: Bacteria > Pseudomonadota > Alphaproteobacteria > Rhizobiales > Devosiaceae > Pelagibacterium > Pelagibacterium lacus. The sequence continues at coordinate 31,968 of NZ_QQNH01000011.1, read as the reverse complement.
CGGAAGGTGCGTCCTATCAGCTCGACCTCGCCGCCGATGTGGCCGGGCTGGCCCAAGTGCTCGCACAGGGCTCGGGCGCGGTCAATTCCGGCGGGGCGATCACCAATAGCGGCCTGCGCTCGAACCGCTTCTATCTCGAAACCCGCGCCCAGGCGGAGCGCTTCGCGCTATCCACCGCCTATGCGGGCGGCAATGCCACCGGCTGGGACGTGACCCCGCCGCTCGAAGACAATCCCGACCGCGTACCGGTGACGGCGGGGCATCGCTCCGGGGTGAACGACCCTCTTGCCGCCTTCATCTTCCGTGGGTCCTCGCTTGACGGCTCGCTGTGCAACCGCACCCTCAACATCTTCACCGGCATCGAGCGCTTCGACATGGCGCTCTCCTATGTCGAGATGCAGGAAGCGACCTCGAGCCGCACCGCCTATCAGGGCCCGGTGGTCCTGTGCGCCATGCGCTACCGCCCGATCTCGGGCCATTTCACCTCCTCGGACATCACCAACTATCTGGCCAATTCCAACCGCATGCTGGCCTGGTACATGCCGCTGGGCCAGTCGGGCTTCTTCATCCCCTATCGCGTGCTGATGGGATCGAGCTTTGGCGATATCTCCATGGTGCTGGTCGGGTTGGAATAGGCTGCGGCCTCAGCCGTCCACCACGCCCGGCCGCCGCGAAAATCCCCGAAAGCTCTTGAGCGTCAACGGCGCCAGCGTGATGGCGAGATAGACCAGGCCGAAGCCGAGCAGGGTCGCGTCCAGCCCGACGCCGGCGATCAACGCGCCGCCCAGAAGGCCGCCGAATGGCATCAGCGCCCAGGCCGAGGCAGTGACCAGCGACGACACCCGCCCGATCAGATGTTCGGGGATGCGCTCCAGAATCACCGCCGAAACGATCGGGTTGATGAACCCGGATGAAAATCCGCCCACCGCCAGGACAGCCAGCACCGCCTCCAGCGGCACGTCGAAGGCGAACACCGCGTAGCGCGGCAGGCCGATCATGAGGAAGGCGCCGACATAGACCGGCAGCCGGGGCAGTCTTTCGCCAAAGGCGGCGGCGAGGATCGAGCCGAGCACGGAAAAGCCGGAAAAGACCGCGAACACCAGTCCCAATACGGCCACGCCCTGCCCGCTGCTGGCGGCCCAGACCGGCACGAGCACGGCTCCATAGGCCTGATCCAAGAGGTTGGTCATAGCGATCATCGCGGCGATGGAAACCAGCAGGGCGTCGCCGCGCAAAAAGTCGAACCCCTCGCGCAACTGGCGGCCATAGCCCGCGGCGGGCTCCCGGGCCTCTCGCCGGTTCCGGGACAGGCCCGAAAGCCCAAGGGCGATGGTGAGCGCCGACAATCCGAAGGTGATGGCGGTAAAGACCAGGGCCGGAGCGGCGCCAAGGGCCGCGACCAGCGCCCCGGCCAGCGCCGCGCCCATCATGCCGGCGAGCCGGTCGATGGTCCCCATCACTCCGGTGGTCCGCTCAAGCGACAGGCCACCGGCCCGCGCCACCGCGGGAATCATCGCCTGCTTGGCCGCATCGGCCGGCCCACGCAGCGTTCCCAGCACCACGACGAGCGCGATCAGCGCCGGCATGCTCAAGACCCCGGACGCGTGCAGCAGCGGCACCATGGCTATGGCGGCCAGCGACCCCAGATCGCCCAGCAGCGAAATGCGCCTCGGGCCGATCCTGTCGATCAGCGGCCCGCCCAGCGCCTTGGCCAGCACATAGGGCGCCATCTCGGCGAAGGCGACCGCGCCGGTCAGCACCGGGTCCCCGGTCAGCGTCAGCACCAGCCAGGGAATGGCGATCATCGACAGCCGCGTGCCGGACAGCGAAAAGGTCTGCGCCGTGGCCAGGGCCAGAAACGCGTATCGGCCGCCCATCACGCCTCTCCCTTGCCCGGCGGGACATGGGGGAACCCATGCAGATGCACGGTGAACGGCCGCCAGCCCTCGGGCAGCGGCGCGCCGGGCTCCGGCGCCTCCTCCTTGGCGGCCCAGAGGATGGCGTGCAGGCGATCCATCAGCTCCTTTGCCGCCTGCGGCGAAAGGGGAATGGTGAAATCGGAAAAGGTCTGTGCCTTGCGCCAATCGAGCGGCAGGGCGGAAAAATGCTCGTGCGCCCGCTGCATGGCCGCCGCGTGATGGCTGATCACCGCCTGCATCATGGCCATGGAGGCGTCGTACGCCTCCCCCTCGGCTTCCGCCGGCTCGATGAGGGTCGATTCGTGCCGGGCCTTCCACCAGCGCTCCCGCCGATTGCCGCGTTCGGCATCGGTCTCGATAAAGCCATGATGGGCAAGCTGGCGCAGATGATAGCTCGTAGCCCCTGAATTGAGCCCCAGCCGGGCGGCGAGCCCGGTCGCCGTCTGCGGCCCCTCGAGCCGCAGGATGCCCAGCATTTTCAGCCGATCCGGATGGGTCAGCGCCTTCAGCGCCTGCGGCCCGGGAACGATCTTGGAAATTTCACGCATGGGGAGACCTCGCAACAAGGGAGTACTTTTACAATCACAAAGAATATTTTGCAAATCTTTCTTTGTAATTTAGCAGGCAGGCGCCCCTGTCCCGTTTTGATCCAGTCGAGAAGTTTTTCGTAAAAATGTTGTCCGGCAGCCCCGGCGCGCCGGCACCTCAAGCCTTTGCACGACAAAAAATTCGGCGCCGCAGGCGTTTACGTGCGGTTAGGAAATGGCCCGAAACGGTCCCCGTTAACCAGCCGGAAACCAGTGTGAACGCTTTTCGGCCCAATTGCGGCAACCGCGCCGGCTACCCGCCCCCACTTGTGGCTGGAGAACACCGATACCCCCACATGCTGTAGGGAACAAAGCGCGATCGTGATTCGATCCGCGATTCGGTTTGCATTTGTTCTTTTTTCGTTCGATGTGTTAAATTCCCGGCGGGCCAGGCCATTGCCAATCCCGGATTGATACACCACCTTGGCGTCACCCCGTCCCTTTGCCGAATCTTCCACCACCGATGACCTTCATTCCCTCCCAGGCCGTCAAAGCGGTGCTTGGGCCGACCAATACAGGCAAGACCCATTACGCCATCGAGCGTATGCTCGCCTATCGCTCCGGGGTGATCGGGCTGCCCTTGCGCCTTCTCGCCCGCGAGGTCTACACCCGCGTCGTCGAGCGCGCCGGGGAATCGGCGGTAGCGCTGGTGACGGGAGAGGAGCGGATCGTCCCCAAATCCGCGCGCTACTGGGTCGCCACGGTCGAGGCCATGCCCATGGACCTCGCCCCCGACTTCGTCGCCGTCGACGAGGTCCAGACCGCCACCGATTTCGACCGCGGGCATGTCTTCACCCACCGCATCCTCCACGCCCGCGGCCGCTCGGAAACCCTGCTGCTGGGCGCCCAGACCATGGAGCCGGTGATCCGCAGGCTGCTGCCCCATGCGGACATCCAGTTCCGACCGCGCTTTTCAAAACTCACCTGGGCCGGCTCGAAGAAAATCTCCCGCCTGCCGCGCCGTTCGGCCATCGTGGCGTTCTCGGCCTCCGAGGTCTATGCCATCGCCGAATTGCTGCGCCGCGAGCGGGGCGGCGCCGCCGTGGTGATGGGCGGGCTCTCCCCGCGCACCCGCAATGCCCAGGTCGAACTGTTCCAAAACGGCGATGTCGATTTCCTCGTTGCCACCGACGCCATCGGCATGGGGCTCAATCTCGACGTCACCCATGTGGCCTTCGCGTCCGACAGCAAATATGACGGCCACCAGTTCCGCCCCCTGACCCCAGCCGAAATCGGCCAGATCGCCGGCCGGGCCGGACGGCATATGCGCGACGGCACCTTCGGGGTGACCGGGGGCACCGAAGCCTTCGACGACGACCTGATCGAGCGGCTGGAAGCCCATGATTTCGAGCCGGTCAAGCAACTCCAGTGGCGCAATGCCGAGCTCGACTTCGCCTCCCTCGACGCCCTGCATGCCAGCCTCGAGATCCTGCCCGACCATCCGCAGCTGACCCGGGTGCCCGTGGCCACCGACCAGCGGGCCCTCGAATGGCTGATGCGCCGCGAGGAAGGCCACCTCGCCCGCACCCGCGAACAGGTGGAACTGGCCTGGGCCTGCTGCCAGATTCCCGATTATCGCGACATTTCGCCCGCCGCCCACGGCGAAATCGTGGCCCGGGTGTTTTCCGGCCTCGTCTTATCGGGAAAGATCGATGCCGACTGGATTGCCGAGCAGGTCAGGTTCTGCGACAATACCACCGGCGACATCGACACGCTGTCCAACCGAATCCGCCAGATTCGGACCTGGACTTTCATTTCTAACCGCAGGAATTGGCTGGAAGACCCCACACACTGGCAGGAAACGACCCGAGCGATCGAGGACGCCCTCTCCGACGCATTGCATGAACGGCTTATCGCCCGCTTTGTGGATCGACGGACCAGTGTGTTGATGCGTCATCTTAGAGACAAGCAGATGGTATCACCGCAAATCACCGAAAAAGGCGAGCTCACGATCGAAGGCCATGTGATCGGCACGATCCAAGGATTCCGGTTCACGCTTTCACGCGTCGACGGCGAAGCCGATTCGAAAAACCTGCGCACGGTCGCCTCCTCCGTGGTTGCCCCGGAAATCGTCAAGCGGGCCGACCGGCTGGCGGGGGCTCCCAATGAGGAGTTCGTCCTCGCCTCGGACGGGGTCATCCGCTGGCGCGGCGAAGTGGTGGCCGAACTGGCCGAGGGCGCCTCGCTCTACGCGCCCCGCGTCATCATCCTGGCCGATGAAAGCCTCACCGGCCCCGACCTCGAAAAGGTCGAGGACCGGCTGTCCCTGTGGCTGCGCCATACGATCAACACCCAGCTCGAACAGCTCATAGCCCTGCTCGAGCCGGCCGAACTCGAAGGCACGGCGCGCGGCATCGCCTTCCAGCTCGCCGAAAACCTCGGGATCCTGCCCCGCGCGGCGATCGCCGAGGAGGTCAAGGGCCTCGACCAGGACACCCGCGGCAAGCTGCGCAAGCTGGGCGTGAAGTTCGGCGCCTACCACATCTACCTGCCGCTGACCCTCAAGCCCGCCCCGCGCGAACTGGCCCTTATCCTGTGGGGGCTCAAGCATGGCGGCGTGCGCCAGCCGGGCATCGCCGAACTGCCCCAGATCATCCTTTCAGGCCGCACCTCCTTTCCCATCGACACCAGCTTCGACAAGCGGCTCTATGAAGTCGCCGGCTTCAAGGTGGCCGGGGAGCGCATCGTGCGCGTCGACATTCTCGAACGGCTGGCCGACATCATCCGCCCGCTGATCGCCTATGACGCCAATCGTCCGGTCGATACCCCGCCGCCCGACGGGGCGGCGGAAGCCAATGGCTTCCGGGTAACGGTGGAAATGACCTCGCTGCTGGGCTGCGCCGGCGAGGACTTCGCCTCGGTGCTCCGGTCCCTCGGCTATCGCCTGCGCCGCACCCCCAAGCCGGCTGCCGAGATCGCGCCACCCGCAGAAGTCGCGGCGGAGGCCCAGGAGGCCGATGGCGCGGCCCCTGCCGACGAAGAAACCGCCATTGTCCAGGCCGCACCCGAGGCCGTCACGCCTCCCGAGGGGGCGCAAGCAGCATCTGCACCGGAACCGGCAGTTGAGGCCGTGTCCGGCGCGGCTGCGGTGGAAGCGGCGCCCACCGGGGAGGTCGCGCCGGCAGAGCCCGAATATGACGAGGTCTGGTTTCCCGCCGGCCGCCGTCCGGAGCGCAATCGCGGTCCGCGCCGCGAGACTAATCGCCCTCCTCGCCCCGAAGGCCAGCAGCGGTTCAAGGGCAAGGGCAAGCCGCAGGGCAAACCCCAGCGCGAGGAACAGCGCTCCCCTGAGCGGCCCCGGCCCGAACGCCGCGAGAAGCCGATCGACCCCGATTCCCCCTTTGCCGCGCTCGCCGCGCTCAAGGCCCGGAAATAGGGCGTGCCCGTCGAGACGCCGACCCGTCAGCGTCTCGACAAATGGCTTTGGCATGCCCGGGTGACCAAGACCCGCACCCTGGCGCAGAAACTGGTCGAATCCGGCGCGGTCCGCGTCAACGGCAATCGGGTGCTGGCCAGCGATCATCGGGTCGGGCCTGGGGACGGCCTCACCATCCAGTTGCACAACCGGTTGCGCGTCTATCGCATCGCCGCGATCGTGGAACGGCGCGGTTCGGCGACCGTCGCGGCGGCACTTTACGAGGATATTTCGCCGAACCTCGCCAAGCCGGAATCCTGATCGGTTTTGACGCATGGAGTTGGCATGCCCATGCCTTGAAAGCCGGGGCAAAAGGGTTTAGCAAGCATTCGCTTGGCCATTATCCTCACATCTGCCAGCCTCACGGGAATGCCTCATGACTTATGTCGTCACCGACAATTGCATCAAGTGCAAATATACCGACTGCGTCGAAGTCTGTCCGGTCGACTGTTTCTATGAGGGTGAGAACATGCTGGTGATCCACCCCGACGAATGCATCGACTGCGGAGTGTGCGAACCCGAATGCCCGGCCGAGGCGATCAAGCCCGACACCGAGTCCGGCCTCGACAAGTGGCTGGAGATCAATGCCAAATACGCCAATGTCTGGCCCAACCTGACCGAGAAGCGCGACGAATTGCCCGAGGCCCAGGAAATGGACGGCGTCGAGGGCAAGTTCGAGAAATACTTCTCCGAAGAACCCGGCGAAGGCGACTGACCTCGTCCCCGATTGGCAAATCGGTTGGGGTCGCAAGAGGGCCGTCAACCGGCCGGGCTTGAATTTTCCGCCCCCGATTCCCATATCCGAGCTTGCGTGAACCAGCCGTCGTGCGGGTGTGGCGGCGCCTTGATTCGCAGCTTTTGATTTTGTCATTAAACTGTGGTATAGTTCCCACAACCAGTTGTATCAGCCCTCACGCTAACCAGTGCCCCGTGGGCATTTTTTTTGTGATCCACCAGAAATCCAGCCAAACTGACCGGAATAGCGGAGCCGGCCGGGAGAGCTTTACGACTGACAGACCGATCCTCCGGGATCGTCCGAAATATCGGCGAGGGGCATCTGCCGCAACGAATGCCTCCGCCACGGCGTCAACAGGAGTAGCCACTATGGCAACCAAAAAGACCACGCAGCGTGCGGGGTTCAAGACCGGCGAATACATCGTTTATCCGGCCCACGGTGTCGGCCTCATCCAATCGATCGAGGAACAGGAAATTGCCGGACTGACTCTCGAACTGTTCGTCATCGCTTTCGAGCAGGACAAGCTGACGCTTCGCGTGCCCGTCGCCAAGATCAAATCCGTGGGCATGCGCAAGCTTGCCGAGCCTGAGGAAGTCGCCAAGGCGCTCGAGACGGTCACCGGCCGGGCTCGCGTCAAGCGCACCATGTGGTCACGCCGCGCCCAGGAATATGAGGCCAAGATCAATTCGGGCGACCTGATCTCCATCTCCGAAGTGGTGCGCGATCTCTATCGCTCCGACGACCAGCCGGAACAGTCCTATTCCGAGCGCCAGCTTTTCGAGCAGGCCATGGACCGCATGAGCCGCGAGATCGGCGCGGTGAACAAGCTGACCCTCACCGAAGCGGCCAAGCTGATCACCAAGAACCTCGCCAAGAGCCCGCGCCGCGGCAAGACCGACGCGGCCGATGCCGAGGAAGCCGCGGCCTGATCGCCGATTAAAGACCTGACATTATGAAAAGGCCGGTCCCCGCGACCGGCCTTTTTGTGCCCGGTCAGGCGACGCTGACCACCTTGTAGGGCATGCCCGCATCCACCGGATCGCCGGGCAGCAGATTGTTGAGCACGAGGAACAGCTCGCGCCCGCGATTGAGCTGGGGCATGCGCTGGGAGAGCGTATCGGCATTGTCGCCCGCCCCCGCCGTCACCAGCCCCAGCCGTACGGTGCGCACGGCGGCCAGATCGGATTGCTGCGTCCGCCGCAGGCTCGAGAGAGTCTGTTCGGCGGCGCTGCGGAAGGCCGCGCTGTCGTCCTTGCCGGCAAAGATGAAGCGGAACACATTGCCCTCGACCCGCGCCACCGAGACGTTGAAATGCCACTGGTCCGTATGGGCGATGCCGGTCGCGGTCTCGATGCCGTTTACTGTGCGCAGGGTGATGGTTTCGGGCCGCAGGCCGGCAATCCAGCCCGAGGCGAGATAATCGGCCAGCGGCGTCGAGGGGGCCACCGAAGCGCTGTCGAAGCGCAGCGCCGCCCCATCCCCGGCCACCGCGACCACCGCCTGATTGGACATCTGCAGTGAATAGGTATTGGGCACCGTGAAGGTGAGCCTGTGCTGCGGGCTGATATAACGCTGGCCCACAATGGCGCCCTGTCGGGTGGAATCGCCGAAATCGATGCCGTCGATGGTGCTGAGATAGCCCTGCCGATCGGTGACGCCCTGTCCAGGCTGGCCGTAATTGCGCGCTTCCTCGATCGCCTTCTGGATGCGGTTGGGGGTCGAGGGGTGCGAGGAGAGAAAATCGCTGCCGGTTTCGCTGGCGCTCACGAATTGCGCGAACCGCCCCATGGCGGTGAGAAACCGCGCCGCCGCATGCGGATCATAACCAGCCCGCGCCGCGATCTTGATCCCCTCCCGGTCGGCTTCGAGTTCCTGGTTCTGCGAGAAGGCGGCCAGCGACTGCGCCGACCGCTCGGCGGTGGCGTTGGCGTCGATGACGCCGCCCAGCACGGTGGTGATCACCCGGTCCACGATTTCGGACTGGCGCACCTTGGCCGAGCGTTCCCGCGCATGGCGCAGGGTGACGTGGGCGATCTCATGGCTGATCACGGCGGCGAGTTCGCTCATGTCATTGGCCAGCGCCAGAATGCCCCGCGTCACATAGATGAACCCGCCGGGCAAGGCGAAGGCATTGACTTCCGAGGAATCGAGGATGGTGATGGTGAACTGGGTGGCGGGCTGGCCGGCGGCGGCCAGGAGCTTGGACACCATGCGCGCCAGCATCAGTTCGGTCTTGCGGTGCTCGTAGACGCCGCCGAAACTGGCGATGATCCGCGGATGCTCGCGCAACCCGATCACCCGATCCTCGGGATCGGTGCCCGCCGGCACGGCCGGGGCGGAGCCCGAGGTCTGCCGCGTGGATACGTTCGACCCTCCGATCAGGCCCGAACAGCCGGCGATTCCGGCCACGAGCACAAGGCTCGTGCCGGCGAGGAAGGCGCGGCGGGTAAGCGGTCTTTCGGTCATGGCCTTGCCAATAGCTCGATTTGTTCGGGATGGGTAACAGCCATTCGCGGCCCGTCAAGTGTATCGACCCATCCGCGCACCCGGATCACGGTATTTTCAAAACCGAGCGGGTCGATTCCGGCGCTCTCGAACACCCGCAGGCCCTGGCTTTCGACCACCAGGGTGAAATCGGTGCGCCAATCGCGCCCGAAATTGAGAAAGACCCGCCCGCCGACGCGATCGGCGTTGAGCACCCGTCCCTCGACCAGTTCATACCCTCCATCGGGAATGGTTTGCGGCCGGGCGGCATCGCGAATGGCGTAATAGGGATCGCGCCAGATGCCCAGCCGATCGGCCCGCGCCTGCGCCTCGGCGGCGAGAAGGTGATCGAGGCAGGACCGATTGTCCGCAAAGGAATAGACCCGGGCCAGCCCGGCCCGAAGCATTTCCTCTTGCACCCATAGAGGCTCGCCATCGGCTTCGACCATGAGATGGGCCAGGGCCCTGCCATGCCGGTCCCGCCGTTCCCCGCCATAGTAAAGCGTGACGGCTTCGCCCAGCACCAAATCGGTGATCAGGGCCTTGGCATCGTCCCCGAGTGGCCAGGCTTCGAACCCTTCGCGGCCCAGCGGCAGCTTGGGCGCCTGGATACCGACCAGGCGCACGGTGAGCCCGGTATCGAGATCAACCGTATCGCCATCGGAAATCGACACGACCCGGCCGGAAGGTCCCGCCTCGAGAGTTTCGCAGGATTGAGCGAAGGCGGGATGGGCGCCCGCAAGCGCGACAAGCAATGACGTCACGAACAACCGTTTGAGCAAATCTGGCCTCAATAGCGCGACCGGAACCCGGCACCCACCAAAACCGACGCACTCCCCCCGAAATGCCCCGGAATCGATCTGCCGCAAGTGTGCACGCAATTGCGGCAAAAATCATCAGCCAATTGGCCGCAACGCCATGGCCCGGGTCAGGCCACCGCCCGGCGCGCCGCGATCATCTGCGCCAGCATCTCCACCTGTTTGTCGATGATCCCCATCTGCCGCAAATGGCTGGCGGTGTTGGCCACGTAATCGCTGTTGGGACCGGCCTCTCCCACGGCGCCCTCGACCAGGGCCAGTTGCTCCTCGAGACCAAGCCGCCCGGCATATTGCGCATGCGTGGCATCGGCCACGAAGGTCAGCGCCATCACCGTCAGGCCCGAAACCAGCCGGATCGGCCGCATCGCCTCGACATAGACGCCGGTCACCTGCTCGCGCTCCCGCAGATATTCACGCACCGCGCCCCAGGCCTCCGGCGCAACCTCGAACCCCATGCCGGCGCAGGAGCCGCCGCGTTCGAGCCCGAACACCAGCCCGGGCCGCTCCAGCGTGCCGCGATAGCGATGAGAATAGATGCACAGGCGACGGTGCACGCCCCGCGCCAAGGCCCGCTCGGCCCGGACATAGTCGAAGCCTGGCCGCCAGATCAGCGAACCATAGCCGAAGACCCAGGCTGGCGCGGCGTCGGACAACAAGCTCATGATGCTCTTTCTTGCCACGGGGGCGCCGGACCGGCAAGGCCCATGCAAAAGGGGTTTGCCGGCCCCCGACGCAGATTGTCCCATGACGGATGCATCCGAACCCGGTAAGAGACCGGTATGAAGCGCTTCGTCATCATGATCATTGCCGTCGTCGCCGTTGCCATCCTCTGGATGGCCGGCTGGTTCTATGTCGCCGGGATCGTCCGCGACGAAATCGGGGCTCTGGCCCTGGCCGATGGGGTCTCCCAGCCTCGCCTCACCTGCGAAAGGCTGAATGTCGGCGGCGCGCCCTTCTCCTTTTCCCCCCACTGCGCCGAGGCCCGGATCACATCCGGTGATATTTCGGTGTCGGTCCCCGAGATTTCGGGCACGGCGCTGTTCTATCGTCCCTTCCATATCCAGGTCTTCACCACCGGGCCGGCCTATGTGACCGATGCCTTCACCGGCGCTTCCCAGAAGCTCGACTGGTCGAACCTGCATGCCAGCCTGCGCATCGAGGACGGCACCATCGGCCGCTTTTCGGTGCTGGCCGACGATCTGGTCTATTCCGACACGCTGATGGGCGACGAGCAATTGGCGACCGCGGCGCATGGGGAAATCCATCTGATCGATTCGACCCCGGGCGATGCGGCGCCGGGCACCGGGCAGGTCTATGATTTCTATTCCAGCTTCGAGGACCTGGACAGCGCGCGGCTGGACCTTTCGAACGCCACCCTCAGCGTCGATGGCCGCCTGACCGGTGTTCCCGATCCGGCACTGTGGGGCGATCCCGATCTCATCGCCTTCTGGCAGGCCTATGGCGGGCAACTGGCCCTGCGCGGGCTCGATCTCGAGGCGGGGGAACTGGCCTTCAACGCCACGGGCGAGGCCAGCCTCGATTCGTCCGGCCTGCTGAACGCCAATGCGGACATCACCTCGCGGGGGGTGACCGGGCGCATCGCCCGGATCATCGGCGACCCCGCCGTCGCCCAGATCGTCCTGGGCGGCCCCGACGCCGAGGGGGTTTCGCGCCAGCAGCTCACGGTAAACGAGGGCCAGATGGTGGTCGGCATCATGCCGATCATGACCGTTCCGCCGCTGTTCTGAGGGGCCTGCCGACTATTCCGCGTCGGGCTTGGCGGCACCATGCTGGCGCCCGAAATCGGGCGCGGCGGTCTCCTGCCCGGCCGCGATGATCGAGCGGCGGATGGCCCGTGTGCGGGTGAACAGGGCTTCGAGCGCCTCCCCATCCCCCATGCGGACGGCGCGCTGCAGCACCGAGAGGTCTTCGAGGAACCGTCCCAGCATTTCGAGCACCGCATCGCGATTGGTGAGGAAGACGTCGCGCCACATGACCGGGTCCGACGCGGCGATGCGTGTGAAGTCGCGAAAGCCCGAGGCCGAGAACTTGATGACTTCCGATTGCGTGTGGGCTTCGAGATCGGCCACCGTGCCCACGATGTTGTAGGCCACCAGATGCGGCACATGGCTGGTGATAGCGAGGACCAGATCGTGATGCCCGGCCTCCATGATCTCCACATTGCTCCCCAGGCCGCGCCAGAAGGCGGAAAGGGTCTCGACGGCCTCCGGATCGGTGCCTTCGGTGGGGGTCAGCACGCACCAGCGGTTCTGGAAAAGATCGGCGAAACCGGCCGAAGGCCCCGAATGTTCGGTGCCCGCAAGGGGATGGCCGGGCACTAAATGCACGTTGTCGGGCATATGCGGCGCGATGGAGGCGATCACGTGCGCCTTGACCGACCCCACGTCGGAAACGATCGCCCCCGGCTTGAGGGCACCGGCAATCTGCCGGGCGATGGTTTCATAGGTCCCGACCGGCGAGCAGAGGATGACGAGATCTGCACCCTCGACCGCTTCGGCCGCATCGGTCGTATAGATATCGCCCAGGCCGAGCGCCCGCGCCTCCGCGAGCGTTTCCTCCCGGCGGGTGGCGATGGCGATGGTCCGGGCCAGCCCCGCCGCCCGCGCGCCGCGCGCGATGGACGAGCCGATCAGCCCGATGCCGATAAGGGCGAGTTTTTCAATCATTTGCCGTCCATGAAGTCTTTGAGCGCCGCAGCGGCGGCAAGCATCGCATCCTCGCTGCCGATGGAGATCCGCAGGCCGTCGGCGATGCCGTATCCGCCCATTTCCCGCACCACGATTCCCCGGTCGAGCAGATAGGCATTGGCCTCGCCCGCCGTCTGGCCGGGCGTATCGGGAAAGAGGACAAGGACGAAATTGCCCTGGCTCGGCAAGACCCGCAGCCGGTTGGTCCCCAATTGCCCGGTCAGCCATTCGCGCCAGCGGGCATTGTGCTCGCGCAGGGCGTGGGTGAAGGCGAGGTCGCGCGTCGCCGCCTCCGCCGCGGCCTGGCCCGGCACCGAGACGTTGAAGGGGCCGCGAATGCGATTGACCGCATCGACCAGATGGCCGGGGCCGTACAGCCAGCCGATCCGCGCCGCCGCCAGCCCGACCTTGGAGAAGGTCCGCACCATCACCACGTTCTCGGCCCGCTCGGCAAGGGAAATGCCCACGCCGTAATCCTCCGCCGTCACATATTCGGCATAGGCGCTGTCGATGACGAGGAGCACCTGTGGCGGCAGGCCCGCATGCAGGCGGTCGAGCTCTTCGGCGCTGAGATAGGAGCCGGTGGGATTGTTGGGGTTGGCGAGAAACACCACCCGGGTCTTTTCGGTCACCGCCGCGAGGAGCGCGTCGACATCGGCCCGGTAATCGGTTTCCGGCGCGATGACCGGGACGCCGCCCGCCGCCTGGGTCACGATCGGATAGACCATGAAGCCATATTGGCTCATCACCGCCTCGTCGCCATCCCCGATATAGGTCTGGGCGAGAAGGTGCAGCACCTCGTCCGACCCCGCGCCGACGACGATGCGCTCGGGATCGATGGAATGGATCTCTCCCAGCGCTTCCCGCAGCGCCCGCGAGGAGCCTTCGGGATAGATCGCCAGGCGCTCGGCCACCGCCCGATAGGCCTCGACGGCCCTGGGGCTGGCCCCCAGCGGCGATTCATTGGCGGAGAGCTTGAGGACCTTGTCTTTTCCCGGCGCGCTGGACCGCCCCGGAACATAGGGAGCGATGGTCATGATCCCCGGTTGCGGAACGGGTCTGTCGGTCATTTTCGGGCCATTTGTCTGGAGACGGTCGGTTCGGGCCGTAGCAATAGCGAAACCGGACCGGCAAAGCAATTGCCCCGATCAGGGAACCAGCCGCGCCGTCTGCGGATTGAGCTCCGGGCTGGCCAGCACCCGTTCGACGCGCCGGCGCCGCGCCACCGCCGGGAACTGCTCCTTGCGGGCCCGGACGCACATCACCCCGGCCAGGGTCGGCCCGAACAGCCGCCCGGCCCGCTCGAACAGCCGCGCCGATCGCAGCACCATGGCCGAATTGGACGGCGGCAGGTAAAGGCAATCGCGCCATTCCTCGGGGGTAAAGGAATGCTCGCGCAACAACTGGTCGAGCTGGCTCCTGGAATAGGGCTGGCCGAAACCGAAGGGATTGTTGTCAAGCCCGGCCCACAGCCCCCGCCGCCGCGGCACCACCAGGACGAGGGAGGCGTTCGGCGCGCAGACGCGCCACAATTCGCGCATCTGGTCCTCCGCATCGACCACATGCTCGAACTCGTGGATGGCGACCACGAGATCGACGGCGGAATCGGTGAGCGGCATTTCGAGAGGATCGCAGAGCACGGTGCGCGACGGCCCTTCCCGCGGCCAGCTCGAAGCCCCCTGCCGGGCCGGCATGAAGGCGAGCACCCGCTCGGCGCCCTTGAGCGCACCCCTCAGATAAGGCGTGGCAAAGCCCAGCCCGAGAATGCGCAATCCCGTAACGTCGCCGGCCAACTGGCTGACCTGCTCGCGCAGCAATTGCCGCGTCAGTCGCCCGAGGGGCGACTTGTAGAACCGGATCAGTCCATCGACGTCTGGTGTCATCGCCACCCCGCATTGTGTGCTGCAATAGTCCTGCATGTGGGCGCTTTGTGGCGCAAGGTCAAACCTTGCGCGCATGCCCCGCACCCCTTACGCTGCACACAACAGTTGCAAGGACTGCCCATCATGCCGCTCGAGATCGCCGTCTTTCCCGCCCGCTCGGACAATTTCGGCTATCTGGTGCGCGATGTCGCCTCCGGCCGGGTGGCGTCGATCGACGCCCCCGATGCCGGAGCCATCATCGCCGAACTGGAAAAACGCGGCTGGGTGCTGACCGATCTGCTGATCACCCATCACCACGCCGACCACACGGACGGCATAGGACCGCTCAAGGCCGCCTATGGCGCCCATGCGATCGGCCCCAAGGGCGATGCCGGCAAGATCGAAGGGCTCGATACGCTGGTTGACGGCGGTGACGCGGTGATGCTGGGCGAAACCCGCTTCGCGGTCATCGGCGTGCCCGGGCATACGCTGGGCCATATCGCCTTCCACGCCCCGGCCGACAAAGTGCTGTTTTCGGCCGATGCGCTTTTTTCTCTCGGCGTGGGCCGCATGTTCGAAGGCGACTACGAAACCATGTGGGCCGGGCTCAAGCGCCTCAAGGCGCTGGACCCGCAAACGCTGGTCTATTGCGGCCATGAATATACGCTGGCCAATGCCAGGTTCGCGCTTTCCATCGATCCCGACAACCCTTCGCTCAAGGCCCGCGCCGACGAGGCAAGGCGGCAGATCGACCGGGGCGAAGCGACCATTCCGGCCCGCCTCGCCGACGAACTGGCCGCCAATCCGTTCCTGCGCGCCGACGACCTCGGCATGGCAAGGCGCATGGGGCTAGAGGGCGCCCCCGCCTCGCAGGTGTTCGGGGCGCTTCGCAAGGCCAAGGACAGTTTTTAAAGCCGTTGCCGCAGCTCGTCGATGCGCTGGATCTGCGCCTCGAGCTCGGATTTGAGCGCCAGCCGCTCGACCTGTCCGTAGCGATTGCCGGCCAGGGCGCGCTCCAGTTCTTCGACGGCGCGTGTCAGTTTGGCGAGGGCGGCAGCGGACATAGCGGCGCTTTCGGACGAGGGCAAGGAAAGATGGTGATCCCGACTGGATTCGAACCAGTGACCCTCAGATTAGGAATCTGATGCTCTATCCTGCTGAGCTACGGGACCACACGCCGCGCGCCCACGATCATCGACCGGGAACGGGTGCGCAGCGATAGAGTGCTCTAACAAATCGCTTTGGCAAAGGAAACCGATTTGCGAGCCTCCCGGCGCGCAGGATGAATTCAGGCGGCGTCGCGCCCGGCGATGACATGGCCGCCTTCAAGGTCCCAGGCGAGCGTCATAAGGGCCAGCGGATCGGCTGGCGAAGGCATGGACAGCATTTGGGCGCCCTGGGCATTGAAGCGGCGGAACCGCTCGCGCGACAGATGATCCCCGATCAGGTCCTGGGCCGTTCCCGCCCAGCGGATCACGCCTCTTTCCGCCAGCGCATAGAGCCGCGCCGCGGCCATGGCGGCCCGGTCGCCCTCCACTCGGGTCATCATGTATTGCCGTCCCGAGCGCCCGGCCCACATCGACCCGCCGTCGAAATTATCGCCGTTTGTTTCCCAAGCCATCATGACAATCCCCATGATCGATCAGACCGAGTGACACGCAACAAAGAGAACAAAATTAGAACAAACTCAAATTCCCGTCAAGCGAAACCGCAGAGAGCCGCGCTTGCACCCGCAAGAAATATCAACATGTTGTGTTTTAATTTAGGCATGCCGCTAGATATCGGGCAGCGACAGGGATCAGCCGGCGGCCTGCTCCGCTGCTTCCAACTCGTTGAGACGGGCCCGAAGACGCGGCGATATGGGCCGGGCCAGCCCCTTGCGGGCATCTTCGAGGACCATGGCGTCGGTCTCCGCCTCTATGCGGGCGATGAGCGTTTCGAGAAAGACGTCCGGAGCGAGGCCGGGCAGGATGGGCTCGAGGAATTTCGCCCGCGCCGTTCCCGGCCAGAGAATGAGGCTGTTGCGTCCCCAATAAAGACCCGATGTGAGCGCCACCGGAACCACCGGCACGTCGAGCGCCGCATACATGCGGGCGATGCCCGAGCGATAGGCGGGCACGTCGAGGGGCGCGCGGCGCGTGCCTTCGGGAAAGATGATCACGCGGCAGCCCCGCGCGAGCGCACCCCGCGCATGCTCCATCATCTCGGGCAGCGCGTCCTTGCCCTTCTTGCGGTCCACCGGGATGGTGTTGATCCACCGGGCGGCCCACCCGAACAGCGGGATGTCGAGCAATTCCTTCTTGGCGATGAAGGCGGGGTCGCCCACATGGGGCAGGATGGCGAAGATATCCCAGTCCGACTGGTGCTTGGACCCGATGATGCAGCCGCCGGCGGGAATGTTCTCGGCCCCGGTCACTTTCGTGCGGATGCCCACGATCCAGCGCAGGAAGAACAGATTGGCCGAATTCCAGTACTGCGCGATGCGCCAGCCGGCCGGCCGCCAGCCCGGCGTCAGCTTGGCCATCAGCCCCACAAGGATGGCGAGCGGAATGGTGTGCAGGAAGAACACGGCATAAAATACCGCCGAGCGGAGTGCCTGAACGATCATTGCTGGACGCCTCCCGGCGATTTCGCCCTGTCAGGAAATTTGCGTGAGGAACCGGCGCACGGTCAAGCGCGAGGTGATCGCGGTGAGCCCGGCAATGACGAGGACCACCCCGACAATGCCGAGCAGGCCGGAGATGCCCAGGGCGAACTGGCCGAACAGCACGCCGAGCTGGGCGCTCGACTGCTGCGGCACCACCGTGCTCATCGCCGTGCCGGCGAAGATGAAGAAAATCACCGCCGCCAGCCCGCCGGCCAGCCCGCCCTTGAGGCCCAGCAGCAGGAAGCGCCCCTGGAATTCACCGGCGATGAAGCGGTTGGACGCCCCGATGAAATGCAGCACGTCGACGATCTCGCGATTGGTCGACATGGTCCCGCGCGTCGCAAAGACGATGGCCAGCGCCGTCGCCACGAGGATCAGTCCCAGCACCAGAATGCCCGAGATCACGATGGTGCCGGCCATGGTATTGAGCTGCATGCGCCAGGCGGCGTGGGTTTCCAGCGACGCCCCGGGAATGGCGGAAATATCGGTTTCGAGCCGGGCGATGTCGGCGGCGTTGGGATCGGACAATTGCACGACGACCAGACGCGGAATGGTGAGGTCGGAGAGGTCGAGCCCGGCGCCGAGCCACGGCTCGAGCAACGCCTCGCTCTCCGCGATGGTCAGTACCCGGGCGCTGGCGACACCGGGCACCGCCTCGCTGAGCGACACCGCCAGGCGCAGATTGGATTCGATCACCTCGCCGTCCAGCGGGCGGATCTGGATGGTCAATTCGCGTCCCACATCCGCCGACCAGCCCATGGCCGATTTCTGCACCAGCAGCACGCCGCCAAAGGTGACGCAGGAGAGAAACGTCATGATGCCGATCAGCAGCATCAGCGTGCGGCCGGCCACCGAATGCGCCGGCACGATCGGGTTGGGTCGCGGAAAGCGCAGCTTGAGCCCCTCACTCATGGATGGTCAGCTCCCCGTCGTTCAAGAGCATGCGCGGATAGTCGAACTTGTCGAGAAGATTGACCTCGTGCGTGGCCAGGATGATGGTCGTGCCCATCCTGTTGAGCTGTTCGAAAAGATGCAGCAGGCGCTCGGAGAGCTCCGGATCCACATTGCCGGTCGGCTCGTCGGCAAGAAGGATGTCGGGCTTGGCGATCACCGCGCGGGCGATGGCGGCGCGCTGCTTTTCCCCGCCCGAGAGCACGGCCGGATGGGCGTCCATGCGATCCCCCAACCCCACCCAGTCCAGCAGCTCCTCGACATTGGAGCGGTAGCTGGGCTCGGCCTGGCCGCGCACCCGGAAGGGCAGCGCGACGTTCTCGAACGTGGTCAGATGATCGAGCAGGCGGAATTCCTGAAAGACGATGCCGATATGGCGCCGCATCTGCAGGAGCCGGTCGCGGTCGAGCGCGGAAACATCCTCGCCGAACATCGAGACCGAACCGCGGGTCGGCTTGAGCGAGAGCAGCAGCAGGCGCAGGAGCGAAGTCTTGCCCGAACCCGAGGGGCCGGTGAGGAAGTGGAAGGAGCCCGGGGAAATCGCAAAGGTCAGATCCTTGAGAATTTCCGGGCCGTGCCCGTATCGCAGGCCCACATTTTCGAACGCGATCAAACCTGCCCCTTTCGCGAATCACTTGCCCTTTTGAGTGTAGCAGCCATCACGCTGGAATGGCGGTTCTGGGGCGACGTTTCAAGAGTTTTAACCCCCGTTTCCTAGTGTTCGGGCATCGGTATCCAACTGAGCCTTTAAAGAGCCGCCGCGTGATCATCACCTGCCCCCATTGCCGGACGCGCTATCGCGTGGCCGCGGACGCCCTCAGCGCCGCCGGCCGGCAGGTCCAGTGCGCCGCATGCTCCGAGCTCTGGTACGCCACCCCCGGCTTTCCCCCCGCGCCCCACGCCGATCCCGAGCCGAGCGAGGACGAACTGGCCTTCCGGGCCGATGCCGACACCCTGTTCACCCAGGCCGACGAGGACCTGCTCGACGCCGCGTTCAGCCGCGCCGATCCCGCCCCCCGGCGGGCGGAAGCGCCCGCCCCGCCCCAGGACCTCCTCGCCGGAAAATCCGCCGACCCCTTCCTCCCCGAGCCGCGCGAACAGGCGCGGGCGCGCACCGAAGCCCTTGCCCGGCGCCGCCGCGGCATGATCGCCGCCCTGCCCATGGCGCGGGTCCGCCGCATCTTCCGCATCGCCACCGTGCTGCTCCTCCTTGCGGCCTCGATCTCGGCCATCGTGTGGCGCACTGAGATCGTGCGCGCCACCCCGCAGCTCGACGGGCTCTATCGTCTTGTGGGACTTGGAACAAATGTCGTCGGTCTCGATTTTATCGACGTTAACACTCTGGGAACTACACGCGACGGAATCAGCGTCCTCATCGTGACCGCTAAGATCTCGAACATCACGAATCGCATAGTTTTCGTGCCGTCGGTGCTCGTCAGCCTCATCGGGGCCGGCGACCGGGTGATGTATGAGTGGACGGTGACCCCCTCCACCCGCGAGATTCTTCCAGGCGACATCCTGGACATCGACGCGCAACTGACGGCCCCGCCCCAGGGCGTGGAACGGGTAAGACTGAGCTTCGTGGACGGCCAGAACCGTCCCCAAGGCCAAAGCTGAGACCACAACACCGCGCTGCACGCCCCCTCGGCGCGCAGCCCAGCAGGAACAGGAAACGCCATGGCCCGCATTCTCGTGGCAGAAGACGATGACAATGTCCGCAGCTTCGTGGTGCGCGCGCTGCAGATGAGCGGGCACGAGGTGCTGGAAGCCTCCGATGGCGGACTGGCGCTCGAAATCGCCCAGGAGCACGATGGCCATTTCGACCTGCTGGTGTCGGACATCAAGATGCCGGTGATGGACGGCATCGCCCTGTCGCTGACGGTCGGGGCGCGCTGGCCCGAGCTCACCATCGTGCTGATGACCGGCTTTGCCGATCAGCGCGAACGGGCGCACGGGCTGGACGCGCTGATCTATGATGTGATCAACAAGCCCTTCTCGCTCGCCCAGTTGATCGAGAAGATCGACGACGCGCTTGCCGGGCGCCCCGCCGAGATCATTCCCCTCGCCCGCTCGGCGCTGTGAGCCTCAGAGCCAGTCGGGAACGCTGTCGAGCCCGATGAGTTCGTCCAGCGTCTGGCGCGGCCGCACCGCGTGCCATTTGTTCCCGTCGACCAGCACTTCGGCCACCAGGGGCCGCGTATTGTAGGTCGAGCTCATGACCGCGCCATAGGCGCCTGCCGTCATCACCGCCAGCATGTCGCCCTCGCCGACCACGGGGATCTGCCGGTCGAGGCCGAGATAGTCGCCGGTCTCGCAGACCGGCCCCACGATATCGGCCCGGATCGCGGCGGCACCGGGCTCGGCCTCGCGAAGCGGCAGGATGTCGTGATGGGCTTCGTAAAGGGTCGGGCGAAGCAGATCGTTCATGGCCGCGTCGACGATGACGAAGGCCTTCTTTTCGGTCTGCTTGACATATTCGACGCGCGTCACCAGCACGCCCGCATTGCCGGCGATCAGCCGGCCCGGCTCAACGATCATCCTGCAGCCGATATCGGCGAAATGGCGGCGCACCAGGGCGGCATATTCGGTCGGATCGGGCGGCGGGGTGTTGTCGAGGTTATAGGGAATGCCCAGCCCGCCCCCGATATCGACATGCTCGATGGGGTGTCCGGCGGCCCGGAGGCGCCCGACCAGTTCGACCATCAGCGCGAAGGCGTTGTCGAAGGGTTCGAGATCGACGATCTGGCTGCCGATATGCATATCGACCCCCACCGCCCGCAGATTGGCGCATTCGGCGATGCGTGCGTAGACCGCCTCGGCCCGCGCGAACGGGATGCCGAACTTGTTCTCGGACTTGCCGGTGGAAATCTTCGCATGGGTCCGGGCATCGACATCGGGATTGACCCGCACCGAGACCGGCGCGACGCGGCCCATCTCGGCGGCGACCAGGTTGAGGCGTTCGAGCTCGGGTTCGGACTCCACGTTAAAGCACAATATGCCCGCTTCCAGCCCGCGGCGCATCTCCTCGCGCGACTTGCCGACCCCGGAGAAGATGATCTTTTCCGCCGGTATCCCGGCCTTCAGCGCGCGCTCGAGCTCGCCGAGCGAGACCACGTCCGCCCCGATCCCCTCGCGGGCCACGAGGGCCAGCATGGCCTGATTGGAATTGGCCTTCATGGCATAGGCCACCAGCATGTCGAGCCCGGCAAAGGCTTCGGCCACCACACGGATATGGCGTGTAAAGGTCGCCGCCGAATAGCAGTAGAACGGCGTGCCGATCTCTCCCGCGATGGCCGCCAGATCAACGTCCTCGGCCAACAGCGACCCGTCCCGATACTGAAAATGATGCACCATTGTCCTGGTCCCGTCCCGATTTCCGTGTTGTTAAGCCGTCAGCCGCTCGCGCCAGAGCCTTGCCTGCTCGCGGACATTGGCCGGCGCCGTGCCCCCGAAGCTGGTGCGCGACTTGACGGAATTGTCGACCCCCAGCACCTTGAACACCTGGCTGGTGATGCGCTCGTCGATCGCCTTGAAATCCTCGATGGTCAGCCCCTCGAGCCCGCAGCCCCTGGCTTCCGCCGCCGCCACGGCGCGGCCGGTGATATGGTGCGCATCGCGGAACGGAACGTTCGCCGCCCGCACCAGCCAGTCGGCAAGATCGGTCGCGGTCGAAAAACCTGCCCCCGCCGCTGCGGCCATCCTGTCGCGATTGACCGTCAGGTCGTCCATCATGCCGGTCATCGCCGCGAGGGAGAGAGAGAAATTGTCGAGGGCGTCGAAGGCCACTTCCTTGTCTTCCTGCATGTCCTTGGAATAGGCCAGCGGCAAACCCTTCATCACCATCAGGAGCGAGGAGAAGGCGCCGTAGATGCGCGCCACCTTGGCCCGGATCAGTTCCGCCGCGTCGGGGTTGCGCTTCTGCGGCATGATGGAGGAGCCGGTCGAGAACTTGTCGGACAGCCGGACGAAATTGAACTGCGCCGAGGACCACACCACCAGTTCCTCGGACAGCCGCGACAGATGCATGGCGCAGATCGAGGCGGCGGCCAGCGTTTCGAGGATGAAATCGCGGTCCGAGACCGCATCGAGCGAATTTGCCATGGGCCGGTCGAAGCCGAGCGTCTCGGCCGTCATTGCGCGGTCGATGGGAAAGCTGGTGCCGGCCAGCGCCGCGGCGCCCAGCGGGCTTTCGTTCAAGCGCCGCCGCGCATCGAGCATCCGCCCTCTGTCGCGTTCGAGCATCTCGACATAGGCCAGCATGTGATGGCCGAAGGTCACCGGCTGGGCGCTTTGCAAATGGGTGAAACCGGGCATGACCGTATCGGCCTCGGCCTCGGCCTTGTCGACCAGCACCCCCTGCAGCGTTGCGATCTGGGCGACCAGCATGTCGATGCAATCGCGCACATAGAGCCGGAAATCGGTGGCCACCTGGTCGTTGCGCGAGCGCGCCGTGTGCAGCCGCCCGGCCGGCTCTCCGATCAGTTCCCTGAGCCGGCTTTCGACATTCATATGAATGTCCTCAAGCGCTCGCGAGAAGGTGAACGTCCCCTTGTCGATTTCGCCGCGCACGGTCTCTAGACCCGCGACGATTGCGTCCCTATCGTCCCGCGTCAGAATGCCGACTGTCTCGAGCATGGTCGCATGCGCTATGGAGCCGGCGATGTCTTGTTTGTAGAGGCGTTTGTCGAAACCGATCGAAGCGTTGATCTCTTCCATGATGGCGTCGGGTCCGGACGCGAACCGGCCTCCCCACATGCGATTGCTCATCGATGCCCCTTGAAATGCTGTGCGAGTGATAACGTGATGGACCAGAACGAACCGAACCCAGGCGAAAAGCGCAAAACGCCCCGCGGACTCTTCGCCGGTGCCGGACTTTTCGCAGCGGCGGTAGGTATAGCGACGGCCGTTTGGGTTAGCAATGGCGGGCTGGGCATGGCGTCGACCTGCGCCGTGCGGCCCGAAATCGCCCAGACCATCGATGACGCCGCGCGCGGGGAACTGGCGGCGCTGATGCCCTCGCAGCAATGGCGCAATTATTCCGACCTCGCCTTCCAGGATGCCGACGGCAATCCGATCACCCTGGCCGATTTCTCGGGCAAGAAGCTGCTGGTCAATTTCTGGGCCACATGGTGCGCGCCCTGCCGCGAGGAAATGCCCTTCCTCGATGCGCTGGAGGCCAAATATGGCGGCGAGGATTTCGAGGTGGTGGCCATCAGCCTCGACATGGGCTCGGACGGACCGGTCGCTGCCGGCCTGTTCCTTGAGGAAATCGGCGCCGACAATCTCAAGCTGTTCGCCGATCCGAGCTACAAGCTGTTCGAACGCCTGCGCAACGACGCCGTGACCCTCGGGCTCCCCGCCACCGTGCTGGTCGGCGAGGACGGGTGCGAGCTCGGCGTGCTGCAGGGGCCGGCCCATTGGAACAGCCCGGACGGCCACCGCGTGATCGAGACGCTGCTGGAAATCTGACCCCGAGCGGGGCGCGTCAGCCGCGCCCCAGCGCCTTCTTGAAGGTGTCCTTGGTGGCCCTGTAGCGCTCGAGCACCGCGGCCAGCATCGTTGTCGCCGGTCCGCGCGGGCCGATCACCAGCGTCCCCATCTCCCGCGACTGCCCCCACAGCCCCTCGACGGCGTGGCCGTCCACCGTCGTCGCCGCATCCATGGCGCGATGCTCGGTCTGATCGAAAAAGGCTTCGACGACCTTGTATTCGAGGGCCATGCCGGGCCCGTATTTGCGGTAGCGCTCGTCAAAGGCGCATTTGGGCGTGAACAGCGTCGCCCCGGCCGAGATATTGATCGAAACCGCGATGGGCTCGCCGTCGAGCAGCAGGGAATCGATGGTCGCCAGTCCCGACGCCTCGCCGGTGCCCCCGAACGCGGCCCGGGCGAACTGGGTATCGGTCCGCGACGAGAGGAGCGCCGTTCCCTTGTGCCCCTTCCAGCCCGAGGCCTCGATGCGCAGGAAATCCTCGACCCGCCGGGCGACCATTTCCGCATCGCTCACGCGTTCGAATTCCAGCCGGCCCAGTTTCTCAAGCCGCCGCAGATTGCGCTCGATATCCCGGGCCCGCTTCCGGCCGATCACCTCGGCCACATGGGAGGCGAAATCCCCCGCCTCATGGGTCAGGAACGGCCGGCTATAGGGGGTGGCCAGCGAGAGCTCCAACCCGAGCCGCTTGCCGATGGAGCGCGCCAGCACAGCGAAAGGTCCGCTGCCGACCACATGGGGAAACAGCCAGTGCCGGGGCAGTCCCTTGCCATCGCTCATGACGCCGAGCAGGGCCAGCATCGCCACCTGGGCCTGATCGCGCGCGATGAGGGGGATGCCGCCCACCTGATAGAGATTGAGCGCCGGCCGGCCAATGCTCCAGCCGCCCAAGCCGATGGTCCGGAACGGCAGGAAACCGATCAATTCCCCGGTCCCGCGCCGGAACAGCGCGAGGGCGCGAAAGCCCTTTTCCCCGCCATAGGCATCGAGCCCGGCCAGAACCATCTGGCGGCCGAGCCAGGGATTGTCTTCCAGCGCATTGATCGCCAGGCCGTCCCATTGCACCGGGTCGAGCGCCCGGACGCCTTGCGCATCGAGCAGTTCGACGCGGCACGGCAACGGCATCTCGGCATCCGGACGCGCCGCCAGCACTCCGAGCAGGCTTATCGCGACATCGGCGAATTCGAACATCATGCGACAGCTTCCCCAATTCTCATGCTGTCGGCCAGTTGGGCCGGTTTGACGATGCCACAATCGGCCAGCGATGAAACCCGGCACCTTGAACTATGTTTAACGAGGTAGGGCGAAATCGATAGGATTGCAGACACCTCAGGCCCGCTTGTCGATCTGGAGGCCCATGCCCTGGGGTGCGGGAGCATTGCGTACGGCGTCGGCCAGCATGGAAACGAGGTCCATCTCCATTTCATGCTGCTTGCGGGTCATGGCGATCTGGGCCGAATGGAGGGTCTGGGCCTGTTTGAGGGCAAGCGCCGTCACCGCAATATCGCTCATCGCATGGTCCTTCCGCCTTGGGGCATCGGGCCAAACCATAGGCCGATGGTCTCAACAAAAGCTTGGGGCCCCGCAGCGGATGCCAGAGTGTTGATGTGTCGTGCGGTGGAACGGAAAAGTCTGCAACTTTTTCTCGTCGCACTCTAGGATCGCTTGCTGCCGGTGTTCTTGCCTGGTTCCCAGAGCACGTCCTTCGTGCCGTTTTCATTGGCCACCCGACCAAGAACGAACAACAGGTCCGACAGGCGGTTGAGATAGCGCACCGTTTCCCGGTTGATATCGGGTTCCGCCCGGCCCAGCGTGACGGAGACCCGCTCGGCGCGGCGGGTGATGGTCCGCGCGAGGTGCAGCGCCGCCGCGAGCGGCGTCCCGCCCGGCAGCACGAAGGATTTGAGCGGCTCGAGCGCGGCATTGAAGGTGTCGATCTGGGTTTCGAGCCAGGCCACCTGTGTGGCTGTGGTCCGCAGCGGCGTATAGGCCCGCCCTTCGTCGGCCCCCGGGGTTGCGAGGTCGGAGCCGAGATCGAACAGATCGTTCTGCACCCGCGCCAGGGCGTGGTCGACCCGCGCCATGGAGTGGGTGTGCAGCCGGACCAGCCCGATGGCGGCATTGGCCTCTTCGACCGTGCCATAGGCTTCGATGCGGACATCGTCCTTGTGGCGGCGCGGACCGTCGACCAGCCCCGTGGTGCCGTCATCGCCAGTCCTGGTATAGATCTTGTTGATCTTGATCATTGACCGGGCCTGCCTAGCGGTGCGGACCGAAGAGAAACAGCGCGGCCATGAGCAGCGCCACGGCAATGGCCTGCATGATCACGCGGGCCCGCATCAGCTTCTGGCTGGTATTGCCCGATCCGCCCCTGAACATGTTGAAAAGCCCCATGCCCAGGATGATCGCCGTCGCCCCGATGGCGATGATGATCAGGATATTGGTCGCCGCCTGCATTCGAATACTTCCCGATTGGGATCGGCGCACGCCGCGCCGACCGAAGTCCTCTACAAAGCTCATGCGCCATTTCCAGGCGTCATGTAAAGCGCGGGCTCGCCTCCTCAAAGCCGAGATGATGCCGCACCGCAGCGGCCGACCAGCCCTTTTCCCGCAGATCGCCGAGGCTTTCCGAGCGGCGCGACTTGGACAGCTTGTCCGCGTCCCGATCGAGCACCAGGCGGTGATGGGTGTAGAGCGGTGGCGGCAGGCCGAGCAACCCCTGCAGCAGCACGTGGATGTCGGTGGCCGCGTAGAGATCCATGCCCCGCGTCACATGGCCGACGCCTTGCAGCGCGTCGTCCACCACCACCGAAAGGTGATAGCTGGTGGGGATGTCCTTGCGCACCAGGACCACATCGCCCCAGCGGGCCGGATCGGCCGCACGGCTGGCCGGCCGGCTGTCGGGATCGGGCATGGCTTCGCGGATGGCCGGATGGGCGGCGACGCGCAGCGCCGCCTCTATGTCGAGCCGCCAC
Source organism: Pelagibacterium lacus (assembly GCF_003345525.1). Classification (GTDB taxonomy): domain Bacteria; phylum Pseudomonadota; class Alphaproteobacteria; order Rhizobiales; family Devosiaceae; genus Pelagibacterium; species Pelagibacterium lacus. The sequence continues at coordinate 5,378 of NZ_QQNH01000011.1, read as the reverse complement.
TGCGCCCGCTCCCCAGCGGCAAAACGCCGCTCCCGCTCCTCGGGGGCGAGGTGCCGGCAGGTACCCGGATAGAGCGGCGCCCCATCGGGATCGGTTCCGCTGCCCCCGGCGGCCCTGATCTGGGCCCGGGTGCAAAAGCAGGGATAGACCAGATCCCGCGCCTTGAGCCGCGCGAAGGCCCCTTGGTAGTCGTCGAAATGATGGGACTGGAAACGCACCGGTTGCGGCCAGTCCAGCCCGAGCCAACGCAGGTCGTCGAAAATCGCCTCGACGAATTCGGGTCGACACCGCCCGATATCGATGTCCTCGATGCGCAGGAGCATGGTCCCGCCCATGGCCCGGGCCCAATGATCGGTATAGAGCGCCGAATAGGCATGCCCGAGATGCAATCGACCGTTGGGGCTTGGCGCAAAGCGGAAAATCGGTAGAGATGGTAGTGACATGACCCGCCCCGATATCTCAAGCCAGGCTCCTAGCACGGGCGCGTCCGCCGCTCCACCCCGGCTCGACTCCGCCCAGGCGCTGGACCTCCATCTCAAAGCCTTGGGCCGCCTCGATGAACGCCTCGCCCGGGCTATTGTCCGGGCTGGCGAGATCGCCCCGCGCATTTCGCCCAAAGGGTTCGAGGGCATGGCGCGGATCGTCTGTGGCCAGCAGCTTTCGGTCGCCTCGGCCCGCGCCATCTGGAGCCGGGTCGAAGCCCTGGGAGCGATTACGCCGGAGGCCTATCTGGCCTTTGACGAGGCGACGCTGCGCAGGACCGGCCTGTCGCGCGGCAAATACGAGACCATTCGCGGCGTCGCCCTGGCGGTCGCTGACCGGACGCTCGACTTTTCAGCCCTCGACGCGCTGGACGCCGAAGCCGCCATCGCCAGCCTGACCCGGCTCAAGGGCATCGGTCCCTGGACGGCGGAAATCTACCTGCTGTTCTGCGCCGGGCACCCGGACGTCTTTCCCGCCGGGGACCTGGCCCTGCAGAAGGCCGTCGCCCACGCCTTCGACCTTCCCGAACGGCCCCTGCCCAAGGAACTGATCGCCCTCGCCGCGCACTGGACGCCGCACCGGGGCGCGGCCGCCATCATGTTCTGGCGCTATTTTTCAGCTATGAAGAATTCCGACGCCTGGGACGCCCTCTGATTTTTTAAGGATTTTCAATGACCGAACCCGTCAAACTCTCCGGCCCCATGCTGCCCGCGGCTTCAGGCCACGCCAAAAGCCTCGTGGTGCTGCTGCATGGCTATGGGTCGGACGGGCGCGACCTCATCGCCCTGGGCCAGTTCTGGCGCGACAGCTTCCCCGACACCGCCTTCATCGCCCCCAACGCGCCGGAAGTGTGCGGCGGCAATCCGTTCGGCTACCAGTGGTTCCCGCTCGACCTGGAACGCGACCGCGACCTGTCACGGCTGGTGGGCGCGGCAACTGCCGCACCGGTCATCACCGCCTTCCTCGAGGACCTATGGGCCCAGACCGGGCTCGGGCCGGCGGACACGGTGCTGGCCGGCTTCTCCCAGGGCGCCATGATGGCGCTGCATACCGGGCTGCGGCTGCCGACCGCGCTCAAGGGAATCATCGCCTTTTCCGGCCTGCTCGTCTCGCCGGAAAAACTGGCCGGCGAACTGCAATCGAAACCCCCGGTCCTGCTCGTCCACGGGGATATGGACGAGGTGGTTCCGGTGATCGGCAGCGAAGCGGCCCAGCCGGTTCTCATCGACCTGGGCATCGATGCGCGCCTGTTCGTTTCCGAGGGAACGGGCCATGCGATCGGCCAGGACGGGCTCGAGGCGGCGAGCCGGTTTCTCCGCGAGCGGCTACAGGGTTAGCCCCGATTATCAACAAAGTTCTTCACAGCTCTGTCACAAGAGGAATACACTATGGCCAAGGAATCGCCGGAGCGCTTCCGGCATGGTCCTGGCCAAGGAAGCGCGACGGGGAGCGAGTACCTGCCCCGGAGGATCCTGTGACCGTCCACGTGTCACCCCAAGCCTGTCCTGCCCTGGTGCTGAACGCCGACTACCGTCCGCTCAGCTACTATCCCCTGTCGCTGTGGAGCTGGCAGGATGCGATCAAGGCGGTCTGCCTCGAACGGGTTCATATCGTCTCCGAATATGACGCGGTGGTCCGAAGTCCCAGCTTCGAGATGCGCATTCCCAGCGTCATCTCGCTCAAGGACTATGTTCATCCCGCCAAATACCCCGCCTTCACCCGCTTCAACGTTTTCCTCCGGGACCGCTTCCAGTGCCAGTATTGCGGATCGCGGCACGACCTGACCTTCGACCACGTCATCCCGCGCTCGCGCGGCGGGCGCACCACTTGGGACAACGTCGTCGCCGCCTGCTCGCCCTGCAATCTGCGCAAGGCCAATCGCATGCCCCGCGATATCGGCATGATCCCGCACCAGACGCCCTATCAGCCGACCGTGCACGACTTGCACAATAACGGCCGCGCCTTTCCGCCCAACTATCTGCACGAAAGCTGGATCGACTACCTCTATTGGGACATCGAGCTCGAGCCTTAGGCCTGGGCGCGCCGCAGCTGGCCGACGATACCGGCGACCAGCAGTACCACGATGGCGGCCGAGATCAGCGCGTTGAACCCGGCCAGGGAAATCCCCAGCAATTCCCATTGGATAGCGTCGCACGGGACGACGCGGGCATTGCTCATATCCCCCAGCATGTCGAGGCTGACCGCTTCGTCCCCCACCCCGGTGCAGCTCTGCGGGCCCGGCCAGAAGCCCCATTCGACCCCGGCGTGATAAACGCCAACCCCGGCGCCCCAGGCAAAAAGCGCCGCCACGGCGCCCAGAAGCGCGAGGCGAACCCACAGCGGCAGCCGGTCCCACGCCACCACGGCGAGCGCCAGCAAAGGCAGGCCGATATAGTAGGGCCAGCGCTGGGTGAGGCACAATTCGCAAGGGTAGAGCCCGCCGATATACTGGAAAGCCAGCGCGCCCAGGATGGCCGCAAGGCCGAGGACGAAGGCGATGCTGGCCTGGCGGCGGCTGGTGGAAAAGGCGGTCGGGATCATGGGAGGCTCTCTGGACAAGGGACAATCGGCCGGACGGCAAGCAGACTTTGCGCATCGCGGCGGCATTTGCAATCACCATCACGCCGGATTTACGGCAGCGCCCCATCCGGCCGAACTCCATGAAAAAACGACAGGATTAGGCCCGTGGCGGTCAATTGGGAGATTGACGCGGGCCCGGCTTTCCCTATAGTCCGCCACCATACCGACCTGCTGCGGGCGTGGCGGAACTGGTAGACGCGCTAGACTCAAAATCTGGTTCTGGAAACAGAGTGTCGGTTCGATTCCGACCGCCCGCACCACCCGATGCTCAAGGACCAGCCGCGGCATGAGTGAATGGATCATCGAGACCATAACCCATTCTGGTTATGTGGGAATTTTCCTGCTGATGGTCCTCGAAAACCTGTTTCCCCCCATCCCGTCAGAACTGATCATGCCCTTTGCCGGCTATGCGGCGGCGCAGGGGCAGCTCAGTTTCTGGGGGGTGATGGGAGCCGGAATCGCCGGTTCGGTGGCCGGAACCTCGGCCTGGTACGCCGTGGCCCGCCTGCTGGGCATCGAAAGATTCCGCAGGCTTTGCAACTGGTTAGGCCGAGTCGCCACGATCAGCGAAGCCGATATCGACATGGCGGTCCACTGGTTCGACCGCTATGGGGTCTGGGCGGTGCTGGCCGGGCGCCTCATCCCGGCGATCCGCACCCTGATCTCGGTTCCGGCCGGACTCGCGGCCATGCCGGTGTGGAAATTCCTCGCCGTCACCACGGTCGGAACCACGCTGTGGACGGGATTCCTCACCGGTACCGGATTGATTCTGCACGAGAATTACCACCATGTCGAGGAGTGGGTCGACCCGGTCTCCACCGCGGTGGTGGTGCTGGTGGTGGTGGTCTATATCTACCGCTTCGTCACCTGGAAGCCGATCCGCGACATCGGCTGAGCGTTTTGCGGGCGGGCATTGTTTGGCCAAAATTGGCCTGTTAAGCAGGTTGTGCCGCGCCTAGCGGCCTGACAATGGAGCTTTTCACACGTGTTGTTGGCGCGCCGTCCCCTGTCCCTGCTGCTTCTGGTCCTCGCTCTTCTGGCGGCGGCCCCGATTCAGGCCATGCCGCAGCTGCTGATCGACATGCGCACCAATGAGGTGCTGCACGCGCGGGACGCGGACGTCCCCTGGCACCCCGCCTCGCTCACCAAGCTGATGACGGCGCTGATCGCCTTCGAGGCCATCGAGACGGGACAGGCCTCGCTCTCGACCCCGGTGATCACCTCGGCCAATGCGCTGTCGGTCGCTCCCTCGAAACTGGGCCTGCCGGAAGGCACGGCTATCTCGCTCGAGGACGCGCTCTATTTCCTCATCGTCAAATCGGCCAACGACATCGCCGTGGCCATCGGGGAGACCATCGCCGGGAGCGAGCCGGCCTTCGTCGCCATGATGAACGCCCGCGCCCAGATGATGGGGCTCGACGGCACCTATTTCGTCAACCCGCACGGCCTGCACGAGCCGGCCCAGGTGACCACCGCCCGCGACATGGCGATGATCGCGCTGACCATCAGGGCCCGCTTCCCGCAATATGACACCATGTTCTCCACCCGCACGGTGGAGGCCGGCCAGTCGCGCTCGCACGCCAACAATGAATTGCTGACCGGCTTTGCCGGCACCGACGGGATGAAGACCGGCTATGTCTGCGCGTCCGGGCTCAACATCGTCGCCACCGCGACCCGGTCCGGCCGGCAACTGATGGCGGTGGTGCTGGGTGCCAACTCCTCGCGCGAGCGCGGCGAGATGACCGCCCAGATGCTGTTTTCCGGCTTTGCCGGCGGCTATCGCGGCATGGGGATGACGGTGACCCAGATCGCCAACCGCCCCGGGCTGATCGCGGTCGACATGCGCGCCGACATCTGCGGCGCCAATGCCGCCAATTACCGCGCCGAACGCATCGCCGAATTCCCGCTGGGGCTGGAAGGGCAGATGAGCTATCTCACCGACACCATCGTGCCGCCCACCCACCGGGCCACCATTCTGGGCCGGTTGGCCAGCAATGTCCCCCTGCCCCGCCCGCGCCCGGCCATGGCCGGCGGACCGGTGCCCATGATGGCCGCCGGCAGCGCGGCGGGCGAGATCGCCTATGGCGATTCGTCCATCGTCTCGCTGACCCCCAACCAGCCGCCGGCGTCCGTGCCCGGCGTGCCGCTGCCGCGCCCCCGCCCGCTGGGACTGTAAGCACTTCAAGTTTGTCGCGCTGCCGAACCGCAAAAGTGGTGTCCACTTTTGCTGGCAGCACTCTAGGCTGAATCGACATTCATCGCATCCACAGCATTGCTGCGGCGAGTTGCAAGAAGCTTAGGAAGTGGGTCGCGCG
>NZ_QQNH01000010.1 GCF_003345525.1 Pelagibacterium lacus | reverse complement strand
CCGGCGCTCGATACCCCCAACATCAAGTGGCCTGGTTTTGCGCCGCCCAATGGCCGACTTTTACCCCGCCGTTGACACCCGATAGAATGTAGAATCGGCGCCATCCGAGCAGTTTCTTGTCTGGCTCCGTTCCAGATCCTCCGGGCCAAACCCTACACCCTCCGTGCCCCAGTTCCGCACGACGTTGTTCAGTATGAACCATCGGCCATCGAGATCACCAATGATCTCCGCAGGGTCGTCTGGACTCCCGATTGCGTCCAAATCTTCGGCGTTGACCGCCGACGCCACGACGTCCAGTTGTGCGGCGAGATCGGCCGCATTCACCCCGAATCCCGACGTTACGGATGCGAATAGGGCAGCGGCGGACACAATTAACAACTTCATCGGAAGCTCCAGGATGTGGATATCATAAGCTTGGACGCTCAGCAGGCATCAATCCTTGGCCGAGGGGCCGACCTGCCGCGGCAATGGGGGCTACTGACTGGCAGGCCGACCCTCACCCCAAGCAGGGAGGTCCGCCGCAACTGGGGCAATCACAGGCTCGTGAATGAATGTGGCATTATGGGGCACGTGCGGTCGACTTCATCGGGTGGATGTGGTTGATGGTTCCGAAGTAGTTGCGTGGAGTATGTCCGTGTCCAGTCCCACTGATGGTTTTCAGCGAACCCGCTATCTTTCTAAGACTTGGCTCACCTTGTGCGTAACCGTTGCGGTCACAGCCGTAAGCCTCTATCTTGGCCTCGAATGGTTGCTGTTCTGACATTGTTCGGATGATCCCATTTCCGATTAAAAGGGAATCGCGAGCCGGATATGGAGAGGTGCCCTCAGGGCAACCTTGTTGGCGTCCATGCGTTGGGCCAAGCTCCGCAACGTAGTGAATGCCAATCATGCTCGAATGGTTTGCCGCTAACAGCGATATGCTCAATCTCGTGGCCAATTGGGCAATGGTGGTGATCTGGATCGCCTATCTCCAGATATTCCTGCGCAGCTTTCGACGCCAAACACTACCGAAGATCGTCATCAACCGCGCGGCGGGAAGCTCTCTCAGAGCAGCGTGTTTTGTCAGCAATATGAGCTCGGACGCTATCTATATCGAAAGTGTTATCGTCAAGATCGAAACCAGCACCGAGACCGTCATGTGTCGGATTACCGATTTCGATGCCTTTGACGATCACGATGAAAGTGCCGATCCCAAGCTCCGCACCTATCAAGGGCCGCTTGCACCCTCCCAATACACGTCGCTCGGTAAATTCGACGACATCATCGCGATGGTTGCTCGGCGGAAGGAGTTAGACAGCGAGCGCTTGAAATCGGCCGGCGGCGCTATCGCTATCGAAATTACGATCATCGCCGATTATGCCTCCGAGGATTTACTTATCGGCGCCAGGCGCACCCTCCGGGCTGAATGGCAAGGTGACCATTGGAGGTTGGGCGAGGAGACGCCCTATACCGAGCAAATCAGATCGCGAGCCGAGCGTAAGCGAATTTCCCAAATGCTCGCTGCCATCGATTAAAAGCTCTTGGCTTTGGCGGTTCGGCAAGTGTCCAACCACAGCGCCCCACATCAAATGCCAATCATAGAAAGCGCTCTGGAACGGTATCTCACTCACCTCGTTGAGGTGGACGGGACGCCCCTTGCATTTTCCGGAGACTGAAATGGCTGAAAAGACCCTCGACAACCTATTCGAAGACACTCTGCGCGACATCTATTATGCCGAGCGGCAAATCCTGAAAGCTCTGCCCAAAATGGCCAAGGCGGCCAACTCCGAGCAATTGGCGCAAGGGTTCGAAACCCACCGCCAGGAAACCGAAGTCCATGTCGAGCGGCTCGAACAGATTTTCGAGATGCTCGGCAAGCGTCCGCGAGGCAAAACCTGCGACGCCATTCTCGGCATTATCGAAGAGGGCAAGGAGATCATGGAGGATTACAAGGACGCCGTCGCCCTTGATGCTGGCCTCGCGGCCGCCGCGCAGGCGGTCGAGCATTATGAAATCGCCCGTTATGGCACACTGGCGACCTGGGCCAAGCAACTCGGCATGAGCGACGCCGCCGAACTGCTCGGACAGACATTGGCCGAGGAAAAGGCGTCCGATGAGAAACTGTCCAAGCTCGCAGAAACAGAAGCCAACCCCAAGGCGGCCTGAACCCTTGCGCTTCGCCTCCCAGCCTGTGCAGCGAGCATGGCGAGGCGGAGACGCTTTCGGCTTCGGCCGATGCGTGATGGATGGTTCAGCGCAGGAACCCGAGCTTGACTCGTTTTTCTTTACCAGACAAACAATTGGGAGTGCATCATGGTTTCGCCGGTCGACCACCAACACAGCCGCGACGATGTGGAGCGGGAAGGAGAGGCTCAAGCGCCCGAGGCGGGGCGTGATGTTCACCGCCCTCGCGGCGGCATCAAAGGTCCCCTCCTGGGCCTTGGCGTATTGGCTCTCTTGGTCATAGTCGGGCTCGTTGCGACGAACCTTTAAGTTGCCGCCACTGCATCCAGACATGGCTCGGACGGCGAGCGTATATTATTCTCAGGGCGTCGAGCTTGTCCGGCGACAGACATAGACTGATCCAGGTTCGGCCGGCAGGAACTCTTTCGTACTGGCGTCATTGCTCTTTCCATCTTGAACAGGAGAGACACATGGCCAACGCGGGAAAGAAGATGGGCAATCATCCTAGCGGGGGACAGCACGGCGCCAAACCCGGAGGAAAGGTGGCTCCGGGAGAGCTTCCTGATGAATTCGACTTTGCAGATGACATCGCGGGCCGCAACAGCCTGCAAGGCAACGACCAGGAAAACGTCCACAAGGAACGTCAGGCCCAGGCCGAGGCCACCGGCGAGACTGAGGGCCTGATCGAGAGCTTCGAAAAAACCCAGACACAGAAAGAAGCATCTGCGGAAAAGAAGAAGCGATAGGGACTTCCGACACTATCATTGGCGCCAGCACCTTTAGGGGGAATTGCTGATTGCCTCCGGCATGGCCTCTTTTAAGACAGTCAATAGCCTGCACCATCCCGGATAGTTCCAGTGTGGAGACTGCTGAGCTGTCCACCAGCCCTCAGCCAGCGGGCGATTTCTATGGCCGGTCCGGACCGCCGGGAATGGTGGGTCGGTAAAGCGGCGCCTTTACCGCACCAGGCGTCAGGTTTGCCGGCCAATGGCACTGAACAGGGCCTATACCTGCTCGGTCCTTTTGCCAACGCACTCGGCATGGGCCATCGCGGCCATTCCTTATCCCAATGCTAGGGGGCCCTGCGCTCCATTGCAATACCGGGGCCGCAGCACAAAATCTGTTGAGAAATACCACACTTTGGCTTGCGCGGCGGCCACCTCGTTGATACACAAGAGATCAGTTAGGCGCGGAAAATGCAAGAAAATTCAATAAGATAGGTTTTTCGATCGAGAGTTCAAATCTCTCCGGCAGCACCATTTCTTCCGCAAACGGCCACAATCGTCGCTGTTCGAAGGCTGCACTGTCGCCCCGATCGCGCCTGCAGTCGGACGCTTATTCCAAAAAGTGGTTTGCTCGAGCGCTGCGGCGCACGCGACACTCCCCTTCCGCACAGCTTCAGGCAACGTTGGATATCGAACAGCCGTGCGAGGGAGGGGAATATCAATGTCGAAACGCACGAAATACTATATCGCCCTCATGGCGGCACTCACCTTGGCACCACTGCCTGCGGTCCAGGCCCAGGACATAGATTTCATGGTCGTGGACTATGACGCGCCGGGAATGGGCGACTGGTGGAAGCTACTGGTCGAAAAATACAATGCCGAGAGCGGAGCGACAGTCATCCCGCGCAGTGTGTCGGCCGGCAGTTACTATGAACAATTGCTCATTCAGGCGGCAAGCGGCGCCGGGCCTGATGTCCTCACGGTCAATCCTAACAATCTGGGCGAACTTCTGGCCGCCGGCCATATTCTGCCGCTCGACGATTATATCGACGCTGCCAATCTGCGCGATGCCATCGTGCCGGGCGGCTGGGATTCGCTGACGGTCGACGGCACGACCTATGCCCTGCCCATCACCGGGCGCACGCTGGAACTGATCTACAATGCCTGCCATTTCGAAGAGGCGGGGATCGCTTCCCCACCGACCACTCCGGAAGAATTCCTGGCCTACGCCGAACAACTGACGGTTAGTGACGAATCGGGCCGTGTCAGCCGCTATGGCGCCAACATGGTCAACGCCAACGAAGACCCCACATTCGAAATGCTTCTCATGTGGACCCTGGCCTTTGGCGGGGCGTTCTCGGATGATGCGGGCAATTTTACGCTCGATAGCCAGCCGGTGATCGATGCCCTCACCTTCATGAAAACGGTCTATGATTCAGGGGCAACGCCGCAAGGGATGAGCGAGACCGATCTTCGCGCGCTCTTTGCGACGGGCGGGTCGGCCATGACCATCGACGGACAGTGGCAGTTTCCCTTCATCGAACAGAACAACGCCGAGAACTTTGATTGCTATCGCACCGCCAAGCATCCCTGGGACGGTCCGGCGACCGGAGGGGTCAATATGGCGCTGGCCATCAACGCAACCAGCGACAATCCGGAAGCGGCCTGGGAATTCCTCGCCATGGCCGCCAGCCCGGACCTGCAATCGCAGTTCAGCGATCACAGCCCCTACCTGCCCTATGGCGTGGGCGCGCTGACCGATGAGCAACTGGCCGCCCGTCCCTATCTGGCGCCTTATGTCGAAAGTAGCGGAACGGCCCATCCGATCGCTATTCCCGGACATGCAGATCAGTTCAATGAGATTTGGCCGGTGGTCGTCGATGCGGTTCTGTTGACGCTGCGCGACGGCGTACCGGCAGAACAGTCCCTGGCCGAAGCGCAGCAGCGCCTCGAAGACTGCTGTTCATAATCGCCCCCGGCCAGGGTGGAACACCGCCCTGGCCATCTCTCCAGCACAATCGATTTGGGCCACCGGTCATGCCATCTTCGCGTCGTCCTTCCCGCTTCTCCCGGGTCGTGCTGGACGGCCCCCTCTTCCCGTTCCTCATGATCCTGCCAGCACTGATCGTGCTTGGCCTGGTCATCGGCTTACCCATTCTCGAAGCCCTCAGGCTCAGCTTCGACACCATAGCCCTGCGGCGCCCGGCCATGGCTGGCACATACGGGTTCCACAACTATCTCAAGCTCTTCACCGATCCCAGGACCTATTCGGCCCTGTGGCTATCTTGCCTCTATATGGCCGGAACGGTGGTGGGCTCCATCATTCTGGCGCTCACCGCGGCCCTCCTCACCCGGCGTGTAGTCAGGTTTTCCGGATTGACCAGACTGATCTTCCTGCTGCCGTGGACGGTTCCCGCCGTAGTGACCGCGCTGGTCTGGGGCGTCATGTATGACGGCAATTTCGGCGTCATCAACCGGCTTATCGATTTCATCCCCTTCATCGGCGGACACAATTGGCTCGTCGAGCGCCAGACGGCACTTGCCTCCCTCATCGTGGCACAGGTCTGGAACGAGTTCCCCATGGCCTATGTCTTTTTTCTCGCCGGATTGAAGGCGATTCCCGACGAGCTCTACGAGGCCGCCGCAATCGACCGGGCCAACGCGCTGCAGCAATTTCTTTTCATCACGCTGCCGCAGCTTAGATACATCATGGCCGTTATCGTCATCCTAGTCATGATCATGGGGTTCAAATCGTTTCCCATCATCTACATCCTGACCGGAGGTGGACCGGCCGGAGCCACGGAAACGCTGACCATCCTCACCTATAATACGGCGTTTCGCAGCCTGGACTTCAGCTATGCCGCCACACTGGGCATCCTCGCTGTCCTAGCTTCAATCCTGCTGGTGCTGGGCTATCTCAAGCTGCTTCCCCGATCCGGCAATGAGGGCACGACATGACGGCGCCCTCTCCAGGCATGTCGGCCTCGCCCCTGGCGCTCGCGCTGCGCATGAGCGGCATCGTGGTTCTGGGTCTCATGGTGCTGTTTCCGATCTATTGGATGATCGTGGTCGCCCTGACTCCCACGGGGTTCGGCCGCCAGATCACGACCTTCCTGCCGCAGACCATAACGCTGGACAATTTCGTCTCTCTGTTCACCGCCCGCCCGATGGCGCGATGGATCGGCAATTCGATCATTGTCGCCACCCTGTCTTCCGCCCTGTCGCTGGTGTTCGGGGTCAGTTGCGGTTACGCTTTGAGTCGGCTGCGGTTCAGGGGAGCCAGTCTCCTGCTGATCGCGGTTCTTGCCACGCAGATGATGCCCGCCACCAGCATCATCGTCCCCCTTTACATGCTGTTCCGATCCTGGGGCCTGCTCGATACCATGCAGGGTATGGTTGCAGGACACATATCCCTCGTGGTGCCGCTCGCCATATGGATGAGCAAAGGCTTTTTCGATTCGATACCGCGCGATCTGGAACACGCCGCCCGCATCGATGGCTGCACACATGCCGGGGCCTTCTTCTTTATTGCCCTGCCGCTTGCGGCGCCCGGCCTTGCCGCCATCTTTATCTATGGTTTCGTGACCAGTTGGCATGACTTTCTCTTCTCGCACACTCTCGTAACCTCCCAGGAACTGTGGACCGCCGCGAACGGCATCGCATCGTTCCGGGGGGAATATTTTACGCTGCAGGAAATGCAGATGGCCGCTGCTCTGGTCTTTGCGCTGCCCGTCGTAATCGTCTTCTTCATCATGCAACGCTGGATCGTCTCCGGCGCCCTGGCCGGCGCGGTGCGATAGCAATTTCGGTTATTCAGATGGCAAACGTTCAGTTCAATTCGATCTTCAAGCGCTATGGTCAGGTCGAGGTCCTGTCCGACGTCGGTATCGATATCAAGGACGGAGAGTTTGTCGTGCTCGTCGGCCCATCGGGCTGTGGAAAGTCGACATTGCTCCGCATGCTGGCCGGGCTGGAGACGGTCACGGCCGGCACGATCGCGATCGGTCAGCGCGACGTCACACATCTGCCGCCGCGGGAACGCGACGTGGCGATGGTCTTTCAGAACTATGCGCTCTATCCGCATATGACAGTTGCCGACAACATCGCCTTTCCGCTCCGCATGATGGGGTTCGCCAAGTCCCATATCCGGGATCAGGTGACGCGCGCCGCGGAAATGCTCGGTCTCATGCCCTATCTGGCCCGGTTTCCGCGCGAGTTGTCGGGTGGCCAGCGCCAGCGGGTCGCCATGGGACGCGCCGTGGTGCGCGAGCCCGATGTGTTCCTGTTCGACGAGCCCCTCTCCAATCTCGACGCGTCGCTGCGCGTCAAGATGCGCGGTGAAATCAAGCAGATGCATCAGCGCCTCGGCACCACGATGATTTACGTCACCCATGACCAGGTGGAGGCGATGACGCTTGGGGACCGCATCGTCGTGCTAAGAAGCGGCCGCGTTGAGCAGATCGGAACCCCGTTGGAGCTCTATAACAAGCCCGTCAATTCCTTCGTTGCCCAGTTCATCGGCTCTCCAGCCATGAACATCTTCGAGGCGCGGCCGGCCGCCGACCGCGGGCTCGCGATCGAGGACATGCTCCTGACCGATCTATTCCCCCTCCCCCATCCTCTTCCCGAAAACCCGCTGCTCGTCGGGATACGTCCCCACGATATCGAGCTTACCCCCGCCAAAACCTCCGATGCCCTCAGTGGCGTGGTGGTGCTGGTCGAGGAAATGGGAAATATGAGCCTGCTCACCGTCCAGTCCGGCTCCAGCTATGTGCAGGTGGAAGCGCCCAGTCCCTCTTCGCTGGCGACTGGCGCGCCGGTGTTCATGCGGCCGATGAAAGAGAAGCTGCACTTCTTCACGGAATAACCCACCCCCCTCCCCCCTGCCGAGGCTAGAACGTGGCGTGCAGGCCGAGGGATAGGGTGCCGGACATCTGCACCAGATCCGCATCGAAGGTGCCGATGGGGCTGGGGAGCGAGGCGCCGAAGGTAGCGGTGCCGGTGCCGCGGCGGAGGCTGCCGCCGGCGGCGGCGGTGAAGGCCAGGGCGTCGGTGAGCGCATGGGTGTAGGCGGCGCGCACCTGCACCCCGAGGGTGGCGAAATCATAGGCGATGTGGGGGGCAGGCCCCAGATCGGTGCGCAGGAAATGGGTGTCGCTGACCCCGAGCCGTCCGCCGACCAGTTCGGCATGGACGTCGAGCGTCTGGGTCTGCGACAACTCGACAGCCAGCCACACCCCGGCGCCGGCCTGCCAGCCCGAGAGATCATGGCTAATGACCGGCAGGTCGGATGGCACGGCGGGCAGCGGACCGCAGATGACGCCGCAGGAAAGGCCCGTGGCGCTGAGCGTCCGGCGTTCCATGCTTGCGGTCAGATAGGGACGGATGGCCAGATTGTCCTGCCGCAACTCGCCCAGGAACGGCATGGGGACGCGCAAGGCGCCGGTCAGCCCCTCGCCGATCGCCACGCCGCTGCTCGTATGAGAGAATACCAATTGGCCGGCCAGATAATCGTAATCGTCGAAATTGCCCCAGCCGGTGAGCGGCACGGCAGCGGCGAGGTCGAACCACAGGCCGCTCTCGGCCATGTCGCGCCCGGAGAGGGATAATTCGGCCCAGATGCTGGACGCGGAGCCGTATTCGAGCAGGCTGGTCGGATTGCCCAGGATCGGATCGACGAAGGAGGCGTCATGGCTCAGGGACAGGCGCTCGGTCTGGCCCTTGAGGCTCGCGCCCACGGACAGCTCGAACCCCGACGCGCCGCCGGCCACCCCCATGGCGAGCCCCAAGGCCAATACGCCCCGCGCGATCAAAACGCTTTCCGCATCGTCATTCCCCCGCAAATCGCGACAATGCTAGCATCGCCAAACACTTTGCGGCAAGGCTATGGGCAACGTTGCGGGCGGTCATGCGTTGACGAGGGCAAAGGAGAATGTCGATGCATATTGCCCCTATCGGTCTCGCGGCCATCGCCCTGTTGTTTGCCGGCCCCCTTTTGGCGCAGGAAGACCCCGCAGCGCCGCCCGACATCGTGATCGGCGACCCGCTCTTCGTGCCGGACGGCCTTGAAGGCGGGGACGAGACCGTGCCCGACAATCCCTATTACGACGACCGCTCGACCGCCGCTGCCGTGATCGAATCCCTTTATAACGCCATCAACCGCATGGAATATCTGCGGGCCTTCTCCTATTTCGCCACCGCCGGGGACATGGCCGAACCCGAGGCGGCACAGGCCGCCTTCGAGGCCTTCGCCGAAGGCTATACCGACACCGAATCGGTGCAATTGCTGGTCGGCGCGGAAACCACCGAGGGCGCGGCCGGCACCGTCTATTACACTATTCCCGTGGCGCTCGAGGCGACGATGACCGATGGCAGCATCGAGAGCTATGCCGGGTGCTACACGCTGAGTCTGGCCCAGCCCTCGGTGCAGGCCACCCCGCCCTTCCGGCCGCTGGCCATTACCGATGCGGCGCTCGCCCCCGCCCAGGGCAGCATCGACACCATCCTGCCCGGCGCCTGCGCACCGCTCTAATTTTTGTTGCGCATCGGATTTTCCGAAAACCGTGAATACACTTTTCAGTCCGATGCTGGCCGCCAATCTGCGGCAGTTGCGCAACACGAGGCCGGCTCCAAGCAGGACGAGGCGCGCGGGCGATTGAGCGCCTCGGCGTTTTGGGCTTGAGTGCATCGTTGTGCGGAAGGGTTTGGCGATGCGCGTTCTGGTTGCCGGTGTGTTGAGTCTCGTCATGGGGGTGGGCGCGGGCCCGGCCCATGCCGAAGGGCTGTCCAGCCTCGAGGCCATCAATCGCTGCGAGGCCTTCGCCGTCCAGGCCCTGCGCCCCGACGTGCCCGAGGCGATGGCCAATCGCTACAAGATCGCCTGCTATTTCGGACTGGTCGATGCCCAGGTCGACACCGATACCGACGCGGCCTGCCGCCGCGCGTCGCAATCCTTCCCGCGGGCCCATCGGGACATCGCGGAATTTGTCTGCCTCGGCGCCTATCGCAACGCCCTCCCACCGGCCGAAACCGCATTCTGAGCGGGGCACGTGGTGCGGGTCTTTACGGAGTTGCACTCGCCGGGTGGAACCTGCCGCGCGCCTTGTCGTTCTACGTCCATTCATCAATGGAGTTCAGCCATGGCAGATTTCGGCATTACTGACGGAATTGGCAAATCGCTCGACCATCAGGTCCGGGACTTGCGCAAACAGATCGACCAGGTTTCCAAGTCGCTGGCCCGTCACGGGGTGGATTTCAACGATCTGGCCGATGACGCCGAGGATCTCTGGCGCGGGGCCCGCAAGAACGCGCACCGGGCCGCAAAGCATATGCGCCACGACGCCGATGTGCTGGGCCGCGCCATGGAGAAGGCCCCGGCCGGGGTCGGAACGGTGCTCACCGTCGCCGCCCTGGTCGGCTTCGGGCTGGGCTATCTGGTCCACATCTCCCAGCGCCGCTGAGGGGAAACCGCCCCCCTTCGGGCGCGCTCCCCCGCGTCAGCGCCGGTTCTTCAGCGCCCGTTCCAGCGCGGCGCCCATGGCGCCCTGTCCGGCCGGTGGCGGGGCTGAGGGCCGCCCCTTTTGTCGCATGGGCGGAGCGTTGCGCTCGGCCCGCGCGTCGGAAGGTTGCGGGGTGGCGTCGCGGCGCATGGAAAGCCCGATGCGCTTGCGCTTGACGTCGACCTCGGTGACGCGGACCTTCACCACGTCGCCCGCCTTGACCACCTCGTGCGGGTCCTTGACGAAGCGGTCGGCGAGCTGTGAGACGTGCACCAGCCCGTCCTGATGCACGCCGATATCGACGAAGGCGCCGAAGGCGGCGACATTGGTCACCGTCCCTTCCAGCATCATGCCGGGCTTGAGGTCGGAAATCTCCTCAATGCCCTCGGCAAAGCTCGCCGTCCTGAATTCGGGGCGCGGGTCGCGGCCGGGCTTTTCCAGCTCGGCGAGGATGTCGCGCACCGTGGGCAGGCCGAAGGTTTCGTCGACGAAGGCGCGCGGGTCGAGCGCCTTGAGCGCGGCGCTGTCGCCCATCAGGGTGCGGATGTCGCGGCCGCAGGCGGCAACGATCTTGCGCGCCACTCCATAGGCCTCGGGGTGGACCGAAGAGGCGTCGAGCGGCTCGGCGCCGTCGCGGATGCGCAGGAAGCCGGCCGCCTGCTCGAAGGCCTTGGGGCCGAGGCGCGGCACGGCCAGCAATTGCTTGCGCGAGGCGAAGGCGCCATTGGCGTTGCGGTGCGCGACGATGGCTTCGGCCAGCGCCGTCCCCAGCCCGGAGACCCGGGCCAGCAGCGGGGCCGAGGCCATGTTGAGGTCGACCCCCACCCCGTTCACCGCGTCCTCGACCACCGCGTCGAGCGCCCTGGCGAGGCGGAACTGGTCGACATCGTGCTGGTATTGCCCGACCCCGATCGATTTGGGCTCGATCTTGACCAGTTCGGCCAGGGGGTCCTGCAACCGGCGGGCGATGGAGACTGCGCCGCGCAGGGAGACGTCGAGCCCCGGCAGTTCGTTGGAGGCGGTTTCCGACGCCGAATAGACCGAGGCCCCGGCCTCGCTCACCACAACCTTCATCGGCTTGGGGGCCGGGATCATGGCCAGCATGTCGGTCACCAGCCGCTCGGTTTCGCGGCTGGCGGTGCCATTGCCGATGGCGATCAACTCCACCTTGTGGCGCGCCACCAGCGCCATCAGCACGGCGCGGCTTCCCTCCACGTCGTTGCGGGGCTGGAAGGGGTAGATGGTCGCGGTATCGAGCACCTTGCCCGTCGCGTCGACCACGGCGACCTTCACCCCGGTGCGGATGCCGGGATCGAGCCCCATGGTGGCCCGGTTGCCGGCCGGGGCGGCCAGCAGCAAGTCCTTGAGATTGCGGGCGAAGACGGTGATCGCCTCCTCCTCGGCGCGCTCGCGCAGCCGCCCCATCAGGTCGACTGACAGGTGCAGCCAGAGCTTGACCCGCCAGCTCCAGCGCGCCACCTCCATCAGCCATTGGTCGGCCGGCCCGCCATCGGCACGTATGTCGAAATGGCGCGCCACCATCAATTCGGCGGGCTTGTACTTGCCCTCGGCGTCGGCATCGAGCTCCAGATCGACGCTCAATATCTCCTCATTGCGCCCGCGCAGCATGGCGAGCGCCCGGTGGCCCGGCACTTTCGCCCAGGGCTCGGCATGGTCGAAATAGTCGGAGAACTTGGCGCCTGCCTCCTCTTTGCCCTCGACTACCCGGGCGCGCAGCAGCGCCTTGGCCTCCATATGGGCCCGCAATCTGCCGATGAGATCGGCATCCTCGGCGAAGCGCTCGGCGAGAATGTCGCGCGCGCCGTCGAGGGCCGCCTTGGCATCGGGCACCGCGTCGGTGAGATAGGCCTCCGCCTCCCGGGCCGGATTGAGCGAACGATCGGCGAAAAGGGCATCGGCCAAGGGCTCGAGCCCGCGCTCGCGCGCGATCTCGCCCTTTGTGCGGCGCTTGGGCTTATAGGGCAGGTAGATGTCCTCGAGCTCGGACTTGGTCGCGACCCGTGCGATCTGGGTGGCAAGCTCGGGGGTCATCTTCCCCTGGCCCTCGATGGAGGCGAGGATGGCGCTCCGCCGCGCCTCGAGCTCGCGCAGATAGCCCAGCCGCTCGTTGAGGGTGCGCAATTGCGCGTCGTCGAGTCCGCCGGTCGCCTCCTTGCGGTAGCGGGCAACGAAGGGCACCGTGGCGCCACCATCGAGCAGGGCGATGGCGGAGGTCACCTGGTCGGTCCGGGCGGCGATTTCGGTGGCGATCAGGGCGGCAATGGCGGTGGTGATGTCGGTCATGGGCTTCCGGCAGCGTTGAATCGGAGCGGAGATTAGAGTGGGGTGGCGGCGCTGGCAAACATTTGCGTCCGTGATCCACAGCCTCCCCGGCGCGGCGGAAATGTGGCCAACCGGCAACACCGGCGGCGCCAAGCCCCCCGCTCACTCTCCCGTGACCGGGGCTTGCCCTTTTCGCGCCATGATTGAACCGCTATCGGATGGGGCATGATCCGCTACCTGCCCATCGTCATGCTGGCTTTCGGCCTCGTGCTGCTTTCGGCCTCTTTCGCCGCCGCCGCCCCGGCGCCTGCCGGCGTGGGCGCGATGTGCATCGATCCGACCGCGGCCGATCCGTTCGAGACCGGGCAGAAGACCAGCCGCTGCTGGAAGCAGCTCGGGAGCGGGCTGCTGGTGCCCGGCGGGTGCCCTGTGCACGCAACCCTCGTCGAGACGGAAGCCACGGCGCGGCCCGACACCGGGCCGGGCTGGCCGCACCTCGAACCATTCCCGGTCGGCGAGAGCCAGCCCCCCGAACTCGACCATCCTCCGCCACGCGCCTGAGGCGCCCCTCCCGCTTTTCCCTGTTCACCGCGTCAGGCTTTGCCCCATGGGCCATGCTGCGCGCGCTTTTGAAACGAGACCGAAATGACCGAAGCCATCTATACCAGACGCGGGTTCATGGCGGGCGCTGCCAGCCTGCTGGCGCTCACCGCCGCCGGCTGCACCACCATGGGCGCCACGCCTACGGCTCCCGCGGCCACGCTGCCGCCCCCGATCCCCGCCCATGTGGTCGCCATGTATGCGGCGCGCTACGACGAGCAATTCCCCCTCGAAGCGGTCGACCTGCGCTATCTCGACCCGCGCTATTATCGCCAGCGCGTCGCCTATCCCACGGTGGAAAAGCCCGGCACGGTGATCGTCGACACCTCGAGCTTCTATCTCTATCACGTCGAGGACGGCGGCATGGCGATGCGCTATGGCGTCGGCCTGGGCCGGGCCGGCTTCGAATGGTCGGGGCGCGGGCATATCGCCTATATGCGCAAATGGCCGGTGTGGACGCCGCCCAGCGACATGATCGACCGGCAGCCCGAACTCGAAAAATGGCGCCATGGCCAGCCTCCCGGCCTCGACAACCCGCTGGGCGCCCGCGCTCTCTATATCCATCAGGGCAATCGCGACACCATCTACCGCATCCACGGCACGCCCGAAGTGTGGACCATCGGCACGGCGGTCTCCTCGGGCTGCGTGCGCCTGCTGCATCAGGACGTCATCGACCTTGCCGATCGCGTCCGCCCGGGCTCGACGCTGATCGTGGTCTGAGACCGCTCCCCATCCCAATGAAAAAGAGGCGCGCCGGCCAGCGGCGCGCCTCTTTTCGTTTTGAGAATGGTAGTTCCGATCAGCTGCGGATCGGGATGATGCGGATTTCCACGCGCCGGTTCTGGGCCCGCCCGGCTTCGGTGGAATTGTCGGCGATCGGGTTGGTCATGCCACGGCCCTCGACGAAAAAGCGCCGCGAATCGACCCCGAAGGTGCTCAGCGTGCGGGCGACCGAGGTGGCGCGCTGCTGCGACAGGGTCAGGTTGTAGCTGGCTGAGCCGGTGGAGTCGGTATAGCCGAGAATGTCGACCAGGGTCTGGTTGTATTCCTTGAGCACCAGCGCAACCGATTCGAGCGTTCCCTGGAACTGGGGCTGCACGTTGGACTGGTCCACCCCGAAGGTGACGTTGGACGGCATGTTGAGGATGATGTTGTCGCCCACGCGGGTGACCGAAACCCCCGAACCCTGCAGCTTGGCGCGCAGCTGGGCTTCCTGCTGGTCCATATAATTGCCGACCGCTCCGCCGGCCAGGGCGCCGATACCGGCGCCGATCAGGGCGCCAACGCGGCCGTCTCCCATGGCCGAACCGATCAGCGCACCGCCAACGGCACCGCCGCCAGCCCCCAGCAGGGCTCCGCCCGCCGTGTTGGAAAGCTGGGTTTCCCCGGTGAAGGGATTGGTGGAGCAGCCTGCCAGCACCATGGCGGCAACGGCGGTCAAAGCGATAGCCTTCGTTCTCATGGAAAAATCACCCGCGTCATTGGAAACAATCGTGCCGCGTTCCATGCTGAGAAATTGCGGCGGCTTCGTGGTGGCGGGGAGTCTATGCCAGAGACCTCGGGGCCGCAACCGGGCGCGGGCTCGCGTCATCGGGTCGCGCCATTTTTTTGGCAATGACATCGGGCCTCAAGATTTGCTAGAAAACGCAAATGGCTCCCCGGAGCCGCAACAGCCAATGCGCCGCAACGAAGCGCATGGAAGACTTGACGATGCGCAAAGGTCTTGCCGCACGCTTCGGTGGACCGGTTGCGTCACTGGAGTTGGCCTCATGGATTATCGCGGCATTTTTGAAGACGCCGTCGACGCCCTGCGTGTCGAAAAACGTTATCGCGTCTTTGCCGATCTCGAACGCGTTGCCGGACATTTTCCGCACGCCGTCTATCGCGATGGCGCGGACAATGCCCGCGACATCACCATCTGGTGCTCGAACGACTATCTGGGCATGGGCCAGCACCCCAAGGTGATCGGCGCCATGCAGGAAGCCGCCGGCAAGCTCGGCGCGGGGGCCGGGGGCACGCGCAACATCTCGGGCACCAACCGCCCGCTGGTCGAGCTCGAACGCTCCCTCGCCGATCTGCATCACAAGGAAGCGGCGCTGGTCTTCACCTCGGGCTTCGTTTCCAACGAGGCGTCGATCTCGACCATCGCACGGCTGATCCCCAACTGCCTCATCCTCTCCGACCAGCTCAACCACGCCTCGATGATCCAGGGCGTGCGCCAGTCGGGCATGGAAAAGAAGATCTTCCGCCACAACGACCTCAAGCATCTGCGCGAGCTGCTCGAAGCGGCGGGCAAGCAGCGGCCAAAGCTGATCGTTTTCGAATCGGTCTATTCCATGGATGGCGACATCGCCCCGATCGCCGAGATCTGCGACCTGGCCGACGAATTCAACGCCATGACCTATATCGACGAGGTGCATGCGGTGGGCATATATGGCCCGCGCGGCGGCGGCATCTGTGAACGCGACGGGCTGATGGACCGTATCGACGTCATCGAAGGGACCCTGGCCAAGGGGTTCGGCGTCATGGGCGGCTACATCACCGCCAACAAGGCGATCGTCGACGCGGTGCGCTCCTATGCGCCCGAATTCATCTTCACCACCGCCCTGCCCCCGGCCCTGTGCGCGGCGGCCCGCACCTCGATCGAGCACCTCAAGGTCTCCAGCGTCGAGCGCGAAGGCCAGCAGCGCCAGGCGGCGCGCGTCAAGCGCGTGCTCGCCGAGGCGGGCCTGCCGGTGCTGCCCACCGAGACCCATATCGTTCCGCTGATCGTCGGCGATGCCCGGCTGTGCAAGGCGGCCAGCGACATGCTGATGGACCGGCACAACATCTATATCCAGCCCATCAACTATCCCACCGTGCCCAAGGGCACCGAGCGGCTGCGCATCACGCCCACGCCCTACCACACCGACGACATGATCGCCGAATTGTGCGACGCGCTGATCGCCGTGTGGCGCCAGCTCGACCTGCCGCGCGATTTCGATATGTCGCGGCTGATGGAAGGCAAGCTCATCGTGGGCGATCTGACCCTGCCGACCGTAGGCGGCTGAATGGATCGGGCCAGGTCAACCGCCTGGCCCGCTCATCTCTTGCCCTGATCACATGCCCTTTGGCGGTTCGGCAAGCGTCACCTGATTGCCGTCCGGATCGTAGATCTGGGCGATCTTGCCGAAATCGCCGTTGATCTCGGGTTCGAGGGTCAGCCCCCGCCCGGCCAACTGGGCGCGGGTCTCGGCCATATCGGGGACGACGATGGTCATCCGGCTGCGCCCGGCCCGTGCCGCATCCTCGAACAACTGGATGCCGAAATAGCTCTGACGCCACTGGATCAGCCCTTCCATGGGCCGGTCATCGGGCCCGCGTCCCAGCAGCCGGGTATAGAAATCCTCTCCCCGCGCCATGTCGGCGACGGTGGCGACGGCAAACAGTCCCTGAATGTTCATGGTGTCCTCGTGCGGTGTTGATCGCCGGCGGCGAAATGGGCCATCTGGTCATCGACCGCCTTCAGGAAGGCCGGGCGGGCCGTGACGCGCTCGACATAGGAAATGAGGCTGGCAAAGCCGTCCAGCGCTCCGAGCTTTCTCGGGACACGCAGCACATCGGCCATCAGCAGATCGGCGATGGTGAAGCGCGACGCGGCCAGCCATTGCCGCCCGCTCAACACCGCGTCGAGCCGTTTGAAGCGATCGCGCAGCCAACCCTCCAGCGGGTTGTCGTCCTTGTCGGGCGCGCGGATGAACCACCAGGGCACGCTGACCATCTCGATGGAATTGAGCGCGGCGATCACCCATTGGGTGGTGTCGGCCTCCCCTTGCGGATCGCGCGGCATGAGCGTTTCGCTCTTTTTGCCCAGATGCAGCAGGATGGCGCCGCTTTCGAACACCCTGATGCCGTCATCGTCGATGAATGGGACCTGCCCGAAGGGCTGGCGCTCGAAATGCTCGGCGCCCCGATTTTCGAACGGGGTGGTCCTGACCGCATAGGCCAGCCCCGCCTCCTCAAGCGCCCAGCGCACCCGCAGGTCGCGCACGAAACCGCGTGGCCCCTTGGGGACCCAGTCATAGGTGGTAAGGATGATGGGAGCAGCCATCTTCGCTCCTAGCGATCGAGGAGGGGAACGAAGCCGCCGAACACGCGGCGCCCTTCATCGGCGCCGGCGCTCTCCTCCTGCAACAGGGGATCGTCCATCATCGCGGCCCAGGCCGTGTCGCGGGTCGCCTTGGACGGCCATTCGATCCAGCCGAACACCACCGCCTCGCCGGGCTTGGCGGCGACGGCCCGGCGGAAATCGGTGCGCTTGCCATCGGGAACGTCCACGCCCCAGGCGTCGACGCTGCGCGCCGCCCCATGGGCGATGAACAGCTTGCCGAGCTTTTCGGCGTAATCGGCATAGGCGGCGCGCGCCGTTTCCGGCACGGCGATGATCGAGCCCTCGACATAGCCGGCCCGGCCCTCGCCCGACGCCTCGGCAATGGTCTCGAAGCCGCCATAGATCATGCGCGCGCCGTCGAACGGCATGTCCATGGCCGCCATCTCCGGGTCGTTCATCATCTTCTCATTGGCCTCGGCCGCCTTGGCGGCGTCGGGATAGGTCTGGAAGGAATAGACGATCGCCTCCCCGTCCTCGGCCGCCACGGCGCGATAGAAGTCGGTGACGTCGCCCCTGGGCACGTCATCGCCCCAGGCTTCGAGCATGCGGGTGACGCCCAAACGCCTGAAATACTCCACCGAACTCTCGGCGAAATCCTTATAGGCCTGTTTGTTGGCCGTGGGCACGGCCGCGACGAATCCCATCACATAGGTCATGGAGAGGCTCCCTTTGCATGATGCCGGCGCCCTCGCCGCCGCCAGGTTGACATTTAAGTTGATATCAACACAATAGGGCCATGTCAAACCATCCCCGTCCCGTTCCTTACGAAACCACGCTCTATGTCCGGGATCATTGCCTGTGCCTCGCCGCCCAGCGGGCCGCCCGCGCCCTGGGGCGTCGGTTCGACGAGGCGCTGCGGCCGGCCGGGCTGACCAATGGGCAGTTTTCCCTGCTCATGGGCCTCAACCGCCCCGAGCCGCCGACCATGGGATCGCTGGCCCGGCTCCTCGCCATGGACCGCACCACGCTGACCGCCAATCTCAAGCCGCTGGAGCGCCGTGGCTTCGTCGCGCTGGACATCGACGCCAGGGACCGGCGGAGCCGGCGGGTACGGCTGACCGATACCGGCCTCGCCACGCTGGCCGACGCCATGCCGATCTGGGTCCGCACCCATGCGGAGCTCGACCGGCACCTCGCCGCCATGGACACGCCGGACCTCGCCCGTCAGCTCGAAACGCTGACGGGCAACGTCCAGGCTCCCGCCGTCAACTCGTCAGAATGATCCGGATCAGGTCGGCGGTGTTGCGGGCCCCGAGCTTTTCCATCACCCGCGCCCGATGCACCTCGATGGTGCGCGGGGAGATGCCCAGCTCGCGCCCTGCCTCCTTGTTGGACTGACCGTTGGCGATCAGCTGCAGCACCTCGCGCTCGCGCGGGGTGAGCTGACCGAAGCCGCGGATCTCCACGTCCCCCATGCCCTCCGGCCCCGGGGTGAAATGCACGTCGCGGCGCAACACCTCGCGCACCGCACGCACCACCCGCTCGGAATCCACGGGCTTGACGAACACGTCGCTGGCCCCCAGGCGCATGGCCTCCACCGTGCCGTCGATATCGGGCGACTCGGTCATCATGAAGACCGGGATGCCGGCCCGCATTTCCTTGATGCCCTTGAGCGCGGGCAGCATGTCCTCGCCGTCGAGACGGGAATTGAGCACCACCACATCGGGTCGCCGCTGGTTCAGACGAGCGACGAACGCGTCCCTCTCGGTGAGGATCGCGGTCTGGAACCCTTCGGCGCGGAACGCGCCTTCGAGGGACTCGCAGGTGGGCATATCGCCATCCACGATATGGACCAAGCGGTCGCGATTGAAAAAAAGACGATAGGAAACTTCACTGTTCATGGCCCTCTTCCTGACACATGGCAGATGCCGCCCGCGATCGATACATCCGGCGCGGCCCTGCCAGTTGATGCGATCAGGCGCCCCCCGGCACCCGGCGACCCCTCTTTCGAGGGAACCGGCAATCGCATTGAGATAGCCAAATCAGCAGGTCGAATATCTGCTTACCGCCGACTACCTACTGATAGGACTATCTTCTTAGTTTTGGATTTTGACAATACGAAAAACTACTTATGGCGGGTTGACTCCCGCAAAATCGGGGAGAACGCAGCGGTTGCCGCCGCATTCTCCCCTGGCATGTTAGGTCTAAAGTCCTTGCGCCGTGGCGCAGACCTCACACCGTACGCGATTTCAACAGGTCGCGGATCTCGGTGAGCAGCACTTCCTCGCGTGGCGGCGCCGGCGGCACTTCCGGCGCCGGTTCGGCCGCGCTTTCCCGCCGCAGCTTGTTGATCAGCTTGATGACGATGAACAGCACGACGGCCACGATGGTGAACTGCACCACCGCGTTGATGAACAACCCGATATTGAGGGTCGCGATGCCCCGCTCCTGCGCCACGGCCAGTGACGGAACGGCGATCCCCTCAGGGTTGGACAGGACGATGAACAGGTTGGAGAAATCCAGCCCGCCAAGGATCAGGCCCACCACGGGCATGAAGATGTCATTGACGATCGAATTGACGATCGCGGTGAAGGCGGCGCCGATGACGATACCGACGGCCAGCTCCACCATATTGCCCTTGATGGCAAATTCCTTGAATTCCTTGATCAGCGACATGCGCGTCTCCCACTCCACCGGCCACCCTTGATCCGGCAGCATCGACGCTAGCCCCGATTCCCCGTCCTTGTCCATTGGAATGGCTTGACTTTGGCGCGCCATGCACCAACACCAAAGGGGAACGCAACGGAGCCGTCATGCCAGCCAATACGCTCCCGCCGCTGCCCGACGAGAATGCGGCCATCGCCGCGGCGGTCCATCAATTGCCCTATGGCATCGCGCTGTTCGACCCGGCGCTCAGGCTGGTCATGTCCAACCTCACCTATCGGGCCGGCCTGGGCCTGCCGCCCGCGCTGTCGGTTCCGGGCACGCCGATCGAGGACATCCTGCTGTTTCTCGGCCAGCGCGGCGATCTGGGCCCCGGCACGCCGCAGGTCCTCGCCGACCAGCGCAAGCGGCTGGTCTCGAGCCAGCCCACCACCCTCACCCGGCGCTCCAACATGGCCGGCAACCAGCTCGAGATCCATACCAGCCGCCTGCGCGACGACAGCCTCGTCATCTCGTTTTCCGACGTCACCGACCGCGCCCAGGCCGAGGCGGCGCTCGAACAGGTCAACCATACGCTGGAGGAGCGGGTCAACGACCGCACCCGCGCGCTCACCCTGCTCAACGCAGAGCTGGAAAAGGCCCGGGCCAAGGCCGATGCGGCCAATCACGAAAAGACCCGCTTCCTCGCCGCCGCCAGCCACGACCTGCTGCAGCCGCTCAACGCGGCCCGGCTCTACACCTCGACGCTCTACGAGCGGACACGGGGGACGCCCAATGCCGAGCTCGCCAGTTCGATCGACGCGGCGCTCAACGCGGTCGAGGACATCATGTCGACCCTGCTCGATATCTCGCGCATGGACTCGGGCGCCCTCAAGGTCACCCGCACCAATTTCGACGTGTTCGACCTCTTGAAAAAGATCGAGATCGAGTTCCAACCCCTGGCGGCGGAAAAGAACATCGATCTGCGGGTGGTGGGCACCTCCTCGATCGTGCGCTCAGACCGCCTTCTGCTGGCGCGGGTGATCCAGAACCTCGTCTCCAACGCCATCAAATATACCCGGCCCAATGGGCGGGTGCTGGTGGGGTGCCGGCGGCGCGGCGACCAGGTGCGGCTCGATGTCTGCGATACCGGCATCGGCATCGACCGGCACCAGCACCAGTTGATCTTCGCCGAATTCTCCCGGCTCGAACAGGGCGCCCGTATCGCGCCGGGGCTGGGGCTGGGGCTGTCCATCGTGCAGCGCATCATCGCCGCGCTCGACCATCAGCTCGGGATCGAAAGCCGGGTCGGGCACGGGTCGCGCTTTTCGGTTCTCATGCCGCATGTGAACGAGGCCAAGGCGGCGGCCGAGCCGGAGGCCTCGCCCCAGCGCGCGCCCAGCCAGTTCAACGGCCTGCACGTTCTGTGCGTCGACAATGAGCGCTCGATCCTCGATGCCATGTCGGGGCTGCTGGAGAACTGGGGATGCGACGTGCGCACCGCCACCTCCCTCAAGGAGATCGCGCAATTGGGCATGCTCGAAGGCTGGGTGCCCGATCTGGTGTTGATGGACTACCACCTCGACCAGACCTCCGGCCTCGACGCGCTCGAATGGCTCAAGCAGATCGTGGGCGGGCACCTGCCCACGGCGCTGGTCACCGCCGACCAGACCCCCGCCGTTCGGCAACTGGCCGAGGCCCGGGGCACGCCGGTCCTCAACAAACCGGTCAAACCCGCCGCCCTGCGCGCGCTGCTGACGCAGATGAGCAAGCAGATTTGAGTGTTGCTGCTTGCGTTCTGCTTATCGCCACCTCAGCGCCCCCTCATCCGACCGCTTCGCGGCCACCTTCTCCCACCAGGGGAGAAGGAAAGATCGGCGGCGCCTCAGGGATTCCCTTCTCCCCTGGTGGGAGAAGGTGGATCGCCCGCAGGGTGAGACGGATGAGGGGGGACGCTGAGCCGGTTATGCCAGCCATGGCATCGGCCAGCCTACCCCTCGGTAGCCTCGAACAATTGCGTGAACTGGCCCTGCTCGATCCGCGAGGCGGCGATCACGGCCTGGGTGCGGCTGTCGACGTTGAGCTTTTGCAGGATCGCCGAGACATGCGCCTTGACCGTCGCCTCGGAAATCGACAGCTCATAGGCTATCTGCTTGTTCATCAGCCCGTCCGACAGCATCATCAGCACGCGGATCTGCTGCGGGGTGAGGGTGGCCAATCGCGCCAGCGCCTCGGTCTGCTCGTCATCGCCGTCGAGCGTGATCCCCTCGGGCAGCCATAGCCCGCCACCCAGTATGGTCTCGATCGATTCGCGGATGCGCGCCGCACTTTCGGATTTGGACAGGAACCCCGAAGCGCCCAGATCGAAGCAGCGGCGGATGACCGACACGTCCTCGACGGCGGAGACGATCATCACCGGAATGTCGGGGAATTGCGCGCGCAGCAGCAAGAGGCCGGAAAAGCCGCGCACGCCGGGCATGTTGAGATCGAGCAGCACGAGGTCGCAATCGCGGTTCTGCTCCAGGGCGGCGCTTAGCCCCTCGATGTCGCCGGCCTCTCCGAACACCATGTCGCCATAGGCCGCTTCCAGCGTTTGGCGCAGCGCCGCGCGGAACAGGGGATGGTCGTCGACGATGATGATGCGATGGCTCATGGGGCGCGGATACTCGATCGGACTGGCGTGACTGTGATAAACCCCAAATTCGGCTGCACGATCAAGCCCGTCAAGCGGAATGATCAGGCAGCTAGATCTTGTCGCCCTGCCCGTCTGGGTCCTGCGGCTCGGCCAGCATGCCCTCGATGATCTCCTCGACCCGCGCCAGCTCGGCCAGCGATTTCTCGATGGCGCTGCGGCGCTGCTGCAGCAGGTGGCGCTGGTGATGCACTTTGTCGAGCGCCCGGCGCAGATGATCGTAGGACCCGTCACGCAGATCGTAGGTGTCGAGATATTCCTGGATTTCGCGCAGGGTGAGCCCCACCTGCTTGCCGTCGAGGATGATGCGCAGACGCAGCCGGTCGCGATTGGTGTAGAGGCGCTTGTTGCCGACCCGGCGCGGGCGCAGCATGCCCTTGTCCTCGTAGAACCGCAGCGTGCGATGGGTGATCGAGAACGCGTCGGCCAGCTCGGCAATCGTATAGATTGCAGGCCCTTCGCTGCGGCGAACCGCGCGTTCTTCTCGGGTCGAACCGGTCATGCGCTCAAATGATCCGTGGATGGAAAGCAAGGACACCACGAACGCGGCGCCAGTTCAAGCAATCGTCCAATTCGCCGCGCCGATCAATGCAGAATGCGAGCAGGGTTAACGCGATGTTTACCATAATCCCCAAACAGTCAGCCTGAGCGATTCTATTCTCGGACACGGCATCTGGCTCGCCGTGGACACAGATCCAGTCGGGAACACCCATGGCGCGTACCCATCCTGAGCATGCTTGGCCTGAACAGCACACCGTCGCGTCCCGGTCGGACGGAGCGCAATGGGAGAGCCTGCGCAACGAGCTGGTCGCCCTGCTCGACCAGGTCGAGGACCATGTGGCGCTGGCCGCCGTTCCGGCCGAGCCCGTCCCGGCCCCGGCGCCCGCCGTCCCGAAACCCGCCCCGCGGCCCAACCGCCACAATGAAGCGCTGAAAAGCGTGCGCCAGGCCGTGACGCGCTTGGCCGACCGTTCGGAAGACGAGCGTCCCGCCATGCGCGAAAACGTTGTCGATGCCATCAACCAGATCCGGGCCCGCCAGGGCGCGGCAGCGGCACAGCCCGCGCCAGAGGCCGGGCCCACGCGCCCGACGCTCGAAGCGGTGCGACCGGCTGCGCCATCGGAGACCCAGGGGCTGGCCCAGTCCCTCGACAGACTGGGCGAGCGCATCGGCCGGTTCGAGTCCGATGTGGTGGCCCGGTTCGAATCGCTGGACAACCGCGCCGACATTTCCAACCAGATCGGCCAGCTCAGCGACGTCATCGAGATGCTGGCCACGGCGGTCGGGGAAACCGGCCATATCCACCGCATCGAGGCCCAGATCGGCAATCTGGCCCAGCTTCTGGCCGAGGACCGGGCAGCCGGTGCCGACGCCACGGGGCACCGGATCGACCAACTCGCCACCGCCGTCGAGCGGCTGGTCGACCACCAGTCCGACACCACGGCCCAGGTCGCCGCCCAGATCATGGACCAGACGGTCCACGCCCAGGAGCGCCAGGCGCAGTCCATGGAATTGATCGAGCGCTCGGTGCGTTCGATCTATGACCGCATCGACGCGCTGGAAGCGGCGCGGGCCGAACCGGCCTATGTGGAACGGCTCAGCCAGGACATGGCCGCGCTCACCGAGGCTGTCGCGGCGCGGCGCGAGCCGGAATCCCTGCTCGACAAGATCGACGCGTTGAGCGCCCGCATCGAAATGGCCGAGGCTCCCAACCGGGCCGAGGCCGATATCCTCGCAGAAAGCGTCGCGGCGCTGCGCGGCGTCATCGCCGAAACCGTCGCCCCGCGCTTCGACGCGCTCGAAGCCCGCATCGACACCATGCCCGCCCCGGCCGAATCCACCGACGCGGCCGCCATCGAGACCCAGCTGCGCGCCATTTCACGCCGCGTGGAGGAAACCAGCGCGCAGCTCAGGGCGCTCGCCGCCCAGCCGCAGCCGGCCCCGATCGCCGAGGATTTCGACACGCTGGCCCGGCGCATCGCCGAGGAGGCCAACGCGCTTGCCGCCCAGCCGGCCGACAACCCGGACGGCATCGGCAAGGCGGATCTCGAGGCTCTCGAATCCCGCCTCGCCACCCTCTTCGCCCACACTGTCGCCGATCCGGGCGAGACCCAATCGCATTTCGAAGGCGTCAAGTCGTCGATCGCCCAGGTGGACAACCGCATCGCCCGCCTCGAAGCCATGCTCAATGGGCGGGACAAGCCGGCCCAGCCCGCCCAGCCGGCCGTGAGCGACGCCATCCCGGTGCCGCGCCGGCGCAAGGCGCCCGACGACGCGATGCCGCAGGACCCCGCGACGGGCAGCGCGCGGCCGGCCCCGGCGCCCCAAGCGCCGCTCGCCGCCCCGCCCCTCGAAACCGTCGAGGAGATGGTCGATACCTTCATCGCGGCCGAAGCGGCGGCCAGCGAGACCGGTCCGGGCTTTGCCATCGATCCGGAAACCGTCGAGCGGCCCGCCAAGCCGCAATCGAGCCTTGCCGCCGGACGGCGGGACAACCCCTTCGAGCCGCCGTTCCGCGCCCCGGCCGACGACACAGCCGCCAGCCCTTCGGTTTCCAACGCCTCGCGGCTGAGCTTCATCGAGGCGGCCCGCCGCTCGGCGCGCCAGCCCGAGATCGAGGAGAGCGAGCCCAAATCCCTGATCGGCCGCGCCCTGGCCCGGTTCCAGAAATCCGAGGCCCAGCCCGAGGAGGCGGCGGACGCGCCCTACCCCGATGCGGCGGTGCCCGATATCGAAACCGGCCCGGCCCCCGACGACGCGGACTATGAGGACGAGGACGACCGCCCCGGCTTTCTGGCCCGCAATCGCCGCGCCCTGCTGCTGGGGACGGCGCTGGTCGTCGCCATCGCACTGGCCGTGCCGCTGCTTCTCGATCGCGGCGCTCCCGCCCCGCAGCAATCGGCATCGGTGATCCAGCCGGCCGCAGCCGCGCCCGAGGCCCCGCAAAGCGCCGCCGACGAGGAGCTTGCAGCCGAGCCGGCGCCGGAGATGGATGCCGCCGCGCTCGACGCCCTCCCGGCCATCCTCCCGGCCGATGTACTGACCTCGGCGGTGCGGGTCATCGAGCAGCAGCCCAGCCTCAGCGCCGCGCGGGTGGATGCCTCGACACTGTCCGGCACGCCGATGCTCGATCCGGTGCAGACCGCGTCCATCGCCGCACCGGCGACCAGCCTCACGGCGCCGCAGCCGATGACGGCGGCGGCCCTGCCGGCGATCTCGGCGCCCGAGGGGCTCGAGCCGGCCGGCCTGCGCACCGCCGCCGAAAGCGGCGACAGGTTTGCCCAGTTCGAGGTGGGGGCCATCCTCACCGAGGGCACGATCATCGAGCAGGATTTCACCCAGGCCGCCGCCTGGTACGAGCGCTCGGCGGCGCAGGGCTTCGTGCCGGCGCAGTATCGTCTGGGCAGCCTCTATGAGAACGGCCGCGGGGTCGACCGCGACCTGGAGATGGCGCGGCTGTGGTATCAGCGCGCCGCCGAAGCGGGCAATCGCATGTCGATGCACAATCTCGCCTCGCTCTATGCCGGCGGGGAGCTGGAAACCCAGGATTTCGCCGCCGCGGCGCACTGGTTCGAGGAGGCCGCCGCGCGCGGGCTGACCGACAGCCAGTTCAACCTCGGCATGCTGCATGCGCGCGGCCTGGGGGTCGAACAGGATTTCGAGCAATCCTATGTCTGGTTCTCGCTGGCCGCACGGGCCGGCGATCAGGATGCCGCCGCGGCCCGCGACGATGTCGCGCGGTCCCTCGATAGCGCCACGGTGGTGGCCCTCGACGACGAGGTCACCGGCTGGACGCCCGCCGAATTCGACCTCGCCGCCAATTTCGCCCCCATCGGCACCTGGGACCAGGCCTTCGATCCGGGCCCCGAGATCACCAATTCCGATGTGATCGTGCAGGTGCAGGTGCTGCTGGGCAAACTCGGCTACGATATCGGCACCCCGGACGGCATCGTCGGGCCCAAGACCCGCGAGGCAATCGCCGGCTTCGAAACGGCGACCGGCATGAGCGAAAGCAGGGCAATCAATCCCCGACTTCTCGCCGTCCTCGGCAGCCAGCCGGTCTGACGCGCAGGCGCTAAAGCCCGGCCGCCCCCAGCCCCCAGAACAGCAGGAGGGCGGCGGGGGCCGGCCCGAGCAGGCGCACCAGCCAGATCGCCCCACCGCCGCCCGCCCCCGCAGTGAACACCGTCATGCCGAGGACCGCGAAGCCATAGAGGCTGGCGGTGACGACGAGGTTGAACCCCAGCGCCGCCGAGAGCAGCCAGAACGCGCCGATTGCCGACGACACGATGCTAATGACCCCCGCCACGAGGAGGAAGCGGACGAGCCAGGATCGCGTCTTGCGGGCGGGTTGGGTCTCGGCCCGTGCCTCCGGTTCCGCCCCGGGGCGGCCACCAGGCCCGGCAAGGGAATCGAGTCGGCGCAAGATCATGGTGCAAGGCTAGCACGTTCGGGAAAACGCAGACTATCCCCGCCGGCCCGGCGAATCCTATTGCGGCAAATGCGTAGGGGACGGGTGTTGCACCTCCAAATCGGGCGCCTGGGGCGCGTCCGATCCGGCGAGGCCACGCCCGATATGGGGCGTCTTGGCCCAGTGATAGGGACGGATGATGAGTTCGATGGCGGCCAGCACCAGCGCATACCAGCCCAGCAGCCAATAGGCCGGCAAGGAGACGATGACCATCAGGCGCCCACCCCGGCCGAGCCTTTCCAGCGCCACGACGCTCACCACCGCCGCGCCGCAATAGCCGATGACCAGGCTCAGCAGCCCCGCCAGGGTCAGCGGCGCCGGGGTGCCGCCCGAAACGATATCGGCCAGCAATTGCATCAGGGTCCTGACGAGGAACAGCCCGTGCATGGCGATGGCCAGAACCATGCCGCCGACGAAGATGTAGAAGGCCGACAGCCCTTTCCAGCCGAGATCGGTCAGAAGGTTTGCCGGGCGGCGGGAATGGACCAGGACGGTCTGCATCCAGCCCTTGGTCCAGCGGCTGCGCTGGCGGGCCCAGGCTCCCGCCGTCTCGGGCGCTTCCTCCCAGGTGATGCCGGCAAAGCTGGCCAGCTTCATGCCCAGCCGGGTCATCCTGATGCCCAGGTCGGCGTCCTCGGTGACGTTGAACGCATCCCAGCCGCCCAGCTTGCGCAAGGTCGCGGTGCGGAAATGGTTGGAGGTGCCCCCCAGCGGCATGGGCAGGCCGGCCCGGCCAATGGCCGGCAGCAGCACGCCGAAATGTCCGGCATATTCGGCGGCGAACATATGCGCGATCCAGTTGCGGTGGCCATTGGTGATGCGCAGTTCGGCCTGCAGGCATTCGAGCTGGGGGTCCTCGGCGAACAGCGTGGCCGCCTGGCGCAATTGCGCCGGATCGGGCACGTCCTCGGCGTCAAACACCACCACCCGCTCGGCGCGCACCAGCGGCAGAGCGAAATTGAGCGCCTTGGGCTTGGTGTGGGGCGGCGCCTCGGGGACGACCAGCAGGCTGAAGCGGGGATCGTGGGTTTCGCGCCGCGCCGCCAGCACGGTCTCGGCGCTGGCGCTTTCGACGACGAAGATGATCTCGAGCTTTTCGGCCGGATAATCGAGCCTGCGCATGGCATCGGCGCTCTGGCGCACCATATGGGCCTCGTCGCGCAAGGGGATCAGCACCGCATAGGAGGGGAGTGCCGCGTCCGCCAACAGCCCCCTCGCCTGCAACACGCCGTCATCGGAGAGGCTGAACGCCGCCCAGAGGCGAAAGATCGATGGCGCGATGAGCGCGATGGCGACCGGCGCCAGCAGCAACGGCTGGAGGATCGGGATGGTGACCGCGCTGGCGGCTATGGCGCATAGGAGAAAGGCGACGAAGCCGAGCCGGACCGTCAGCGGGAGGTCGAGATGGGCGCCGGCCAGCGGATAGCGCCGCGACAGTCCCTGGCGCGACCCGGTGAGCAGGAGCTGGGCATTGGCGGCGGCCAGTCCCTCGCGCAGGGCGCGCGGCGGGACGACGCACAGCCTTTGGCGCCAGCGCGGATGGCTGCCCATGCCGGCCCGCAGGGCCATGACCTGGTCGAGCCTTGGCGTGAAGAACAGCACCTCGCGCCCGCCGCGCACTCCCCGGCAGCTCGCGATCTGCCCGAGCCGGTCGGTATCGGCGGTCTCCTCGAGCGTCAGCAGCTTGTCGGCCAGTTCGTCCTCGAAGGCGAGGCCGAGCACGGCGGCGGCACGGCGATAGATGAGATCGGGGGCGTCCAGGGCGAGATGGGCGGCGACGGCCAGCGGGTCGACCCGCAATCGTTCTGCCCGTGCCATGATCTCATCGCCGCGGTCGGCCAGGGAGGTCGGTGCCACGAGCCCGTCCAGAAATTCGGCCCTATCCTTGCGAGATATTGCACCCATCCTGCCCCCCAAACGGGACAAGTCTATCAATTGCCGGACGAATAGGCCATAAACACCACTTCTGCTCCCCGGCCCCGGACATCCCCGTGCCTCGACACCTGGCCCTTCTCCCTGCCCTCTTGATAATGCTCGTCATTTCGGCGGCAGGCTGGGCGCAGGACCTGCCGGTGCATGTGGACCCCGATGCCCGCGACGACGTTTTCGATCCGGCCGAAATCCCGGCGCTGCGGTTTCTGACCACCGACGATTTCCCTCCCTTCAACTATGCCGACGCCAATGGGCGGCTGGTCGGGTTCCATGTCGATCTCGCCAATGCTATCTGCCTGCGGCTGGGGGCGCGGTGCACCATCCAGGCCTGGCCCTGGAACCAGGCGCAGGATGCGCTGGCCGACAATCAGGGCGATGCGCTGATCGCCGGGCTCGACATCACCCGGGATGCGGCGGAACGGTTCGATTTCACCCGTATCTATCTGCAATTGCCGGCCCGCTTCGTCGCCCCGAAGGACAGCGCGCAGGATTTCCGCCCTGGCGCCATCGGCGGCAGGGTGGGCGTCTTGGCCGGCTCGCCGCACGCGGAGCTTGCCGAAACCAGCCTGCCCCAGGCCGAAATCGTCGGCTTCGAGAGCGATTTCGCGGCGCTGGAGGCACTGGAGGCAGGCGAGATCGGCTATTATTTCGGCGATGCGGTGCGGGCCTCGTTCTGGCTCAACGAGAATCCCGACTGCTGCGGCTTTGCCGGCGAGGCCTATTTCCGGCCCGACCTGTTCGGGGCAGGCTTTGCCATGGCCGTCCCCTCCGGGCTCGACAATGTGCGCCTGGCGCTCAACTGGGCCCTGATCCGCCTGCAGCGCGAGGGCCGGCTGGACGAATTGTACCTGCGCTGGTTCCCGGTGAGCTTTTACTGAGCGCTTCCGAGCCGCCTAGAGCTTGCGGTGGCGGATACGGGCCGAGGTCTCGATGGCGGCGGTGGTCAGCCTGTCGATGGAGAAGGCGTCGCGGATCATCTCGAGCATGCGCAATTCCTCCTGGTTGAGCGTGAGGTCCACCGTGGCGATCTCCACCGCGATGGCATAGGCGGTTTCCTGCAGGCGCGGCTCGAGGGTTTCGGCGATCTGGTTGAGCAGGGCATCGAGCCCGGCCCGGTTGATGGTCTCGACGCAGGCGCTCGCCACCTCGGACAGGCGGGCGATGTCGAACTCCTCGAAGATCGGCCAGCGCCCGATCAGCGCGGCGAAGCGATCCATCTCCCGCTCCGTCACGTCCTTGTCCGAGACAGCGGTCATGACCATGATATGGACGAGCGCGTCCGTTACCGACATCTGCATCACATCACCCTCGGTGCTGGTGGTCCGGAGACGATTCTAGGAATAGCCGTTGGCCGACGCAAGGGCGCCGTCATCGGCATTGACGTTTGCCCGGCGTTGGTGCAACACCGGCTGGTTTTCTCCACACCCCTTGCCAAAGGACGGGCCTTTTCGTGTCCCAGACCCTGCCCCCGCTCGACCCTTCCGCCATCGAAGCCGCGACCGGCGCCCGCGCCTGGCCGTTCGAGGAAGCGCGCAAGGTGGTGGCGCGGGCCGAAAGGCTCGGCAAATCCGAAGTGATCTTCGAGACTGGCTACGGTCCGTCGGGCAAGCCCCATATCGGCACCTTCGGGGAGGTGATGCGCACCACCATGGTGCGCACCGCGTTCCGGCTCCTGACAGGCGACGCCATCAAGACGCGGCTGATCTGCTTTTCCGACGACATGGACGGCATGCGCAAGATCCCCGACAACGTGCCGTCCCGCGAGGCGCTCGAGCCCTATCTGCAAAAGCCGCTGACGGCGGTGCCCGATCCCTGGACCAATGAATATCCCAGCTTCGGCGCGCACAACAACGCCATGCTGCGGCGTTTCCTCGACACTTTCGGGTTCGACTACGAATTCGCCTCGGCCACCGAATACTATACGTCCGGCAAGTTCGACGCCATGCTGCTGCGGGCGCTGGAGCGCTATGACGCCATCATGGAGGTGATGCTGCCCACGCTCGGCGCCGAGCGGCAGGCGACCTATTCGCCCATCCTGCCGATCTCCCCGGTCTCGGGGCGGGTGCTCTATGTGCCGATGAAGGAGGTCAACGCCAAGGACGGCACGGTGACCTTCGCAGACGAGGACGGGCGCGACGTGACGCTGCCGGTCACCGGCGGCAACGTCAAGCTGCAATGGAAGCCCGATTTCGGCATGCGCTGGGCGGCGCTGGGGGTCGATTTCGAGATGTTCGGCAAGGACCACCAGACCAATCAGGCGATCTATGACCGCATCTGCTCCATTCTCGGCGGCACCCCGCCCGAGCATTACGTCTACGAGCTGTTCCTCGACGAGGAAGGCCAGAAGATCTCCAAGTCCAAGGGCAACGGCATCACCATCGACGAATGGCTGACCTATGCCTCCTCGGAGAGCCTGGCGCTGTTCATGTTCCAGAAGCCCCGGACAGCCAAGCGGCTCTATTTCGACGTCATCCCCAAGGCGGTGGACGAATATTACAGCTTCGCCGCCAAGGCGCAGGCCGAGGATGCGGCCCAGCTGCTGGAAAACCCCACCTTCCACATCCATTCGGGCCGGCCGCCGGCCGTCGACATGCCGGTGAGCTTTGCGCTGCTGCTCAACCTCGCCACCGCCTCCAATCCCGAGAGCGCGGACGTCATGTGGGGCTATATCTCGGCCTATGCGCCGGGGACGACGCCCCAGAGCCACCCGCATCTCGACGTGCTGGTCGGCTATGCCATGCGCTATTTCCGCGATTTCGTCAAAAAGTCCTATCGCGCCCCCGACGCGGTGGAGCGCCAGGCGCTCGAGGCGCTGTCGGACGCCTTCGGCCAGCTGCCGGCCGACGCCGATGGCGAGGCCATCCAGAACGCGGCGCTCGACGTGGCGCGCGAGATCGAGCGCTATCAGGACCACAAGCGCCTCGGCCCGAGCGGTGGGCCGGGGGTGTCCGGCGCCTTTTTCCAGATGCTCTACCAGGTGCTGATCGGGCAGGAGCGCGGACCGCGCTTCGGCTCCTTCGCCGCGCTCTACGGCATCGAAAACACCCGCAAGCTCATCGAGCGGGCGCTCAGCGGCGAGTTGGCCAAGGCATAATACGTCCCCCGGCAGGAGGAGAGCCAAAATGAGCAACAACCATTCGGTGTCGATCGTGCGGACCTTCGAGGCCCCCGCAGAGGATGTCTATGCGGCCTGGACCGATCCGGACCGGCTGGGCACCTGGGTGGGGCAGGTCGAGCGGGCCGATGTGCGAGTGGGCGGTTCCTATCGGTTTGTCAATGACGACGGAGAGGGCGGCACATTCGTCCATGAAGGACGCTATCTCGAACTGATTGCCGACCGGAAAATCGTCATGACCTTCGGGGCCGCCCAGATAGCGCCGCAGGACAATCCCTATACGAACGAGACCATCACCATCCAGCTGCGCCCGCTCGATGCCAACCGCACCGAACTCACCTTCACCAATGCGTGGGAAGGGGAAGCCATGGATGACGAGGGGATCGAAGCGACCCGGCAGGGCTGGACCGCCTGGCTCGATCTGCTGGCCGAGGCGCTGGCCTGACCGCCTACTGGCTGGCCCACAGGATGCGGGCGATCCAGTCGATCTCCTGGGGCTGGAACAGGCGGGGCGGGTGCTCGGGATTGATCGAATGCAGCTCGATCTGCTTTTCCGTGCGGCGATAGAGGATCTTGGCCATCACCTCCCCCTCGGCGGTGCGCGCCACGACCCGGTCCCCGCGCCGCAATTGCTCGGTGGGCGAGACGATGATGATGTCGCCGTCGCGATAGAGCGGCTGCATGGAATCCCCGGTGACTTCAAGGGCATAGGCCGACCCATCCCCCAGGCCGGGGAACTTCACCTCGTCCCAGCCCTGCCCGGCCGGAAAGCCCGCCGCGTCGAAATAGCCGCCCGACCCGGCCTGGGCGAAGCCGAGCAGCGGCACCGTCCGACCCGGCGCCGTTCCGGATGCCTGCGCATAGGGCACGGCGGAGGACAGAAACGTATCGAAGGATTCCTGGGTGGCCTGCAAGACCTTGGCGATCGACTCCGTCGAGGGCCAGCGCTCGCGCCCGTCCTTGCTGATCCGCTTGGAGGGATTGAACGCCGTGGCGTCCAGCCCGGCCAGCTTGGCCAGTCCCGATGTCGACAGGCCATGCCGCTCCGCAAGGGCGTCAAGGGCTTCCCATATGGCGAGGTGAGAGAGCATCGGCGCGTCCGAAAGGAAAGAAGTCTTTTCTTATGGAAACAAGTCCTATTACACGATCACGTGATTGTAAAGTCATTTCCGCCCTTGGCAGCGGGGCCGTTCCGATCTAGACCCGCACCGGCGAAAGGATCGGTCATGGCCCCCCTCATTTACAAAATTGCCTCGCGTGCCGATTGGGACCGGGCCCGGGAGGACGGGCAATTGCTCGGCACTTCGGTCGATCTGGCCGATGGCTACATCCATTTTTCGACCGCCGCACAATTGGCCGAAACGCTCGACAAACACTATCGGGGACAATCCGGACTGGTGCTGGCCACCGTCGATCCCGCCTTGCTGCCGCAGGAGCTCGCCTGGGAACCCTCGCGCGGCGGGCAGCTCTTCCCCCATCTCTATGCGCCGCTGCCGCTTTCGGCGGTGATCGCCGAACATGTCCTCAATGCCCGCGCCGATGGCGGCTTCGACCTGCCGGAGCTTGTCTGATGGCGCTGGGCGATCTCCTCCGTCACGCCACGCTGCAGAAATTTGCCCGCGACTCCCTTTTGAGGATGGAAGCCGAGACGGCCCACAAGGCGACGCTCAACGCGCTCAAATTCGGCCTGGTGCCGGCCGGCGCCGCCGATCCGGCCAATCTCGCCACCCGTTTCCTCGGCCTCGACCTCTCCAATCCCATCGGCATGGCGGCGGGCTTCGACAAGAATGCCGAGGTCCCCGATCCCCTGATGCGGATGGGCCTGGGATGTGTCGAGATCGGCACGGTCACGCCCTTGCCGCAACGGGGCAATCCGGCACCACGGGTCTTCCGGCTCCCCCAGTCCATGGGCGTCATCAACCGGATGGGCTTCAACAATGACGGCCATGACGCGGTGGCCCGTCGCCTGGCCGGGCGGGCGCCGGGCGGCGTGGTGGGCGTCAATATCGGCGCCAACCGGGACAGCGCCGATTTCGTCGCCGATTTCGTCAAGGGCGTCGTCGCCTTCTCCCCCCTGGCCGATTATCTCACCGTCAACGTCTCCTCGCCCAATACGCCGGGCCTGCGCAATTTCCAGGCCGAGGACGCGCTGCGGCGCCTGCTCGGCGCGGTGACCGAGGCCCGCGCCGGCCAAGGGCGGCAGACGCCCATCCTGCTCAAGATCGCCCCCGACCTCGACGAACCCCAGATGGACGATATCGCCCGCATCGTCCTGGCCAGCGGCATCGACGGCCTGATCGTTTCCAACACCACCATCGCGCGCGACGCGGTGGCGGGCCAGGAAAACGCAACGGAAGCCGGCGGGCTGTCGGGCCGCCCGCTCTTTGCCCTCGCCACCCGGCGCCTCGCGCAGATGCGCCTGCGGCTGGGGCCCGATTTCCCCATCATCGGGGTGGGTGGCGTCCATTCGGCCCGAAGCGCCATCGCCAAGTTCGAGGCCGGCGCCAATGTGGTCCAGCTCTATTCGGCGCTGGTGTTCGGCGGACTGGAAATGATCGAGGAGATCAAGTCCGGGCTCAGCCAGGCGATCGCCGCACAGGGGCTCGGATCGGTCTCCGGCCTCACCGGCACGGCGGTCGCCGACTGGGCCGAGGGCCGCGGCGCGCTCTAAGCGAAGATCTCATCCTTGCGCCGCCCGATGGCCCAGGCATAGATGCCGGCCCGGGTCAGCAGCAGGACATGCATGGCGATCCAGAGGCCCCACAGGCCCAATAGCGGCTGGAGGATCATCGCCGTGGCGAGGAAAGCGGCCAGCGAGATCAGCATGCCGTTGCGCATGGTGACGTTGAGCGTCGCGCCGATCATGATCCCGTCATAGACGAAGGCCGGCATGCCGCTGAGCGGGGTCAGGGCCGCCATGACCAGATAGACCCGCGCCATGTCGCGCACGGGTTCGCTGGTGGTCATCAGATCGATGGCCAGCCCGCCGAAGACGAACAGCAGGAGGCTCAGCGTGCCGGCGATCACAAAGCCCCAGCCAAGCCCGAGCCGCGTAGCCTGCTCGAAGGCGGGGCGCCAGCGGGCCCCCACCGCCCTGCCGCACAATTGTTCCACCGCCGTGGCAATGCCGTCGAGAAAGAAGGCCGAAACCGAAAAGAGCTGCAACAGGATGGCGTTGGCCGCCAGTTCCACCTCGCCCACCCTTGCGCTCTGCGCCGCGAAATAGGCAAAGCCCCCCATCAGGGCCGCCGAGCGGATGATGAGGTCGCGGCTGATCCCCATCATGCGGCGCAGGGCGGTGACATCGGCCATAGCCGCCATGCTGGTATTGGCCCTGATGGCGTTGAGCCCGCCATAATGGCGCAGGACGATGGCCAGCCCGGCAATGGCGGCGGTGCTCTGCCCGATGACCGTCGCCCAGGCCACCCCCGGCACGCCCCAGCCCAGCCCCTGCACGAACCATATGCTGAGCACGACATTGGTGACGTTGACCATGATTTGCAGCCACATGCCGGTGCGGGCCTTGGCCCGACCGTAGAACCAGCCCAGCAGCACGTAGTTGACCAGCACGAAGGGCACCGACCACATGCGCACGCCCATATAGCCGTCAAAGGCCCCGGCCGCATTGGGGGGCGGGGCCATGGCGACGGCAAAGCCGAGCCGAATGGGATAGGAGAGCGCCAGCAGCACGACACTCATGCCGGCGGCGACCAGCATGGCCCGCGCCATGTGCAGGAGCCCGTCGAGCGGATCGCGGGCGCCCACCGATTGCGCCGTCAGCCCCGCCGTGCCGAAGCGCAGGAAGAAGGCCAGCGCGAAGATGACGCTGAAGGCCGAGGCGCCGAGCGACACGCCGCCCAGAAGGCCCGCATCGCCCAATTGCCCGATAACGGCGATATCGATGATGCCGGCCACCGGCTCGGTGATGAAGGCCACCGACGCGGGCACGGCAATGCCCCAGACGTCGCGATTGCGCACTTGGAAGGGATGGACGGTGGTCATTGCAGGATCGGCCCGGTGGAGAACGCTTTGTTTACCCGATTGCAGGGCCCCTAGCTCTGGAAATCGCTGTTCTTGAGGATCACCGGGCGCGTGGGGACCTGGCAGACGGGCATGATCTCGATGGAATTGACGTTGACGTGCGGCGGCAGGTTGGCCAGCCACCAGACGGTCTCGGCGATGTCCTCGGGCAGCAGCGGCTCGTTGTCCACATACATCCGCTCATTGGCCTCGAAATCGCCTCCGGTGCGCACGGCGGTGAATTCCGATTTCGCGTGGCCGGGTTCGAGTGAGGTGACGCGGATGCCGGTGCCCATGGTGTCGGTGCGCAGGTTCATCGAGAACTGGTGCACGAAGGCCTTGGTGGCGCCATAGACATTGCCGCCCGTATAAGGGAATCGCCCGGCGATCGAGCCGACATTGATGATCGAGGACCCGCGTCCCACCTCTTTGACGAGGGGCAGCACTTCCAGCGTCGTGTGCAGGAGCCCCGTGATATTGGTGTCGATCATCGTCTGCCACTGGTCGGTATCGACATCGGGGATGGCCCCGGTCCCCAGCGCCAGCCCGCCATTGTTGAACAGGCAGGTGATGGGGCGGAAGTTTTCCGGGATGGCCGCGACGGCGCGCTTGATCGAGGCCGGGTCGGTCAGATCCATCTCAATGCCGTGCACGATCTCGGGGAATTCGGCCTCCAGTTCAGCCAGCCGCTCGCGCCTGCGCCCGGTGGCGACGACCTTCCAGCCATTATGGGCGAAATGGCGCGCCGTGGCGGCGCCAAAACCGGAGGTGGCGCCGGTGATGAAGATGATCGGGGACATGAGCGAGGAACCTTGAGGCGAGAGAAAGAGGAATATGGCCGGAGCCGATGACGCCATCCTATTGCGCCCGGGGAGCCTGCTCAACCTCCCCCGGCACTTATCCCGCCTATCTGCGCCGGCCCGCCGCCAGAAGGCGTCCCACGAACCACAGCGGCAGGACGATCGCCGCGCCCGTCAGCACATAGGCGAAGGCGTCGCGGAACACCTCGAACCCGTTGTCGAAGATCGAATTGACGAAGCCCTGGAACGAGCGGAAGATCGCCTCGGGGCTGATACCGAACACACTCATCAGGAAACCCACCACGAGGCTCATGATGATCAGCCGCACGATGACGCGGCCCGGCGTGCCGCCAAGGAAATTTTCCAGCCATCCCGGCCTTTGATTTGTATCGCGGTTGTCCATAATTGCGGGCGCCGGCTTTCCTGGGAATTGCGATTCTGTCCAATGATGCCACATAGGCGCCAAC
This sequence comes from Pelagibacterium lacus, assembly GCF_003345525.1. Lineage (GTDB taxonomy): Bacteria > Pseudomonadota > Alphaproteobacteria > Rhizobiales > Devosiaceae > Pelagibacterium > Pelagibacterium lacus. The sequence continues at coordinate 47,629 of NZ_QQNH01000010.1, read as the reverse complement.
CATGGCCAATTAAAGAGACACCGACCGATTGACCTCCCTCTCTCCCATCGTGTCGGACTGGTTCGCGTCGCGGGGGTGGCAGGCCCGGGCGCACCAATTGGCGGTCCTCGCGGCCGAGCGGGCCGGCAATTCGGTGCTGCTCATCGCCCCCACCGGGGCGGGCAAGACCCTGGCCGGGTTCCTCCCCTCCATCGAGGACCTGATCGCCAACCCGATCGACGGGCTGCACACCCTCTATATCTCCCCGCTCAAGGCGCTGGCCGTGGACGTCGCTCGCAATCTGGGCGATCCGGTGCGCCAGATGGGGCTGGGGATCAGGATCGAGACGCGGACCGGGGATACCCCCGCCTCGCGTCGCCAGCGCCAGCGCTTCGCCCCACCCCATATCCTCATGACCACGCCCGAGCAGCTCGCCCTGCTGCTCAGCCATCCCGACAGCGTCAGGCTGTTCGGTTCGCTCCGCCGCATCGTGCTCGACGAATTGCACGCCCTCGTCACCTCCAAGCGCGGCGACCTGCTGAGCCTGGGGGTGGCGCGCCTCGCAAAGCTGGCGCCGCAGGTGACCATCACCGCGCTCTCGGCCACCGTGGCCCAGCCGGAGGTCCTGCGCGACTGGATCGCCGCCCCCATCGCCCCGCGTCCGGCGGTGCTGGTCGAGGCGCCGGGGGGCGCGGCGCCGCAACTGGGCATCCTCAAGACCGAGGAAAGGCTGCCCTGGGCCGGCCATTCGGCCGCCTATGCGGTGCCCGACCTCTATGAAACCATCAAGCACAACGGCACGACGCTGCTGTTCGTCAACACGCGCTCCCAGGCCGAGGCGCTGTTCCAGAACCTGTGGGCCATCAACGAGGACGGCCTGCCCATCGCGCTCCATCATGGCTCTCTCTCGGTCGAGCAGCGCCGCAAGGTGGAGAGCGCCATGGTCGACAACCGGCTGCGGGCCGTGGTCTGCACCTCGACGCTCGACCTGGGCATCGACTGGGGCGATGTGGACCTGGTGATCCAGATCGGCGCACCCAAGGGCGCCTCGCGCATGCTGCAGCGCATCGGCCGCGCCAATCACCGGCTCGACGAACCCTCGCGCGCCCTGTTCGTGCCCGCCAATCGCTTCGAGGTGCTCGAATGCGAGGCGGCGCTCGAGGCGGTGGCCGGGGGGGCGCAGGACAGCGAGACCCCGCTGCCCGGCGGGCTCGACGTTCTCGCCCAGCACATTCTGGGCCTCGCCTGCGCCGATCCGCTCGATGCGGACGCGACCTATGCCGAGATCACAAGCGCCTGGCCCTACAAGGATCTGCCGCGGCCCAAATTCGACCGGGTGCTCGACTTCGTCTCCACCGGCGGCTACGCCCTCAGGGCCTATGAGCGCTTCGCCAAGCTGCGCAAGACGGCGGACGGGCTGTGGCGCATCGCCAATCCGCAGATCGCCCAGCAATACCGGCTCAATGTGGGCACCATCGTGGAAGAGCCCATGCTCAAGGTGCGGCTGGTGCGGGCGCGCGGCAACCGCCAGGGCGCCACCACCGGTCCCATCGGCCGCGGCGGAAGGGTGCTGGGGGAGATCGAGGAATATTTCATCGACCAGTTGGTCCGGGGCGATACCTTCATGTTCGGCGGCGAGATCGTCGCCTTCGAGGGCGTCGTGGAGACCGAGGCCTATGTCTCGCGGTCGTTTTCCGACAATCCCAAGATTCCCGCCTATATGGGCGGCCGCTTCCCACTCTCGACCTTCCTCGCGGAAAAGGTGCGCAAGATCCTCGCCGATCCGGCCGGCTGGCACGTTTTGCCCGACCAGGTGCGCGAATGGCTCGACCTGCAGAACTACGCCTCGGTGCTGCCCGACAGCGACAGCCTCCTGGTCGAGACCTTCCCGCGCGCCGACAAGCACTACATGGTCTGCTACCCCTTCGAGGGGCGACTGGCCCATCAGACGCTGGGCATGCTCCTGACCCGGCGGCTGGAACGGGCCCGCGCCCAGCCCCTGGGCTTCGTCGCCTCCGACTATTCGCTGGCCATCTGGTGCGCGTCCGACCTCGGAGCGCTGATCGAATCGGGGCGCCTCTCCCTCGACCATTTGTTCGACGAGGACATGCTGGGCGACGATCTCGAGACCTGGCTCGATGAATCGGCGCTGATGAAGCGCACCTTCCGCAATTGCGCCATCATCTCGGGGCTGATCGAGCGCCGCCATCCGGGCAAGGAAAAGAGCGGGCGCCAGATCACCATGAGCTCGGACATCATCTATGACGTGCTCTACCAGCACGAGCCCGACCATATCCTCATCGAGGCCACGCGGCGCGACGCGGCAAGGGGGCTGCTCGATATCGAGCGCCTGGGTGCGGCCCTGCGGCGCATCCGCCGCCATATCCGCCACAAGCGACTGGACCGAATCTCGCCTCTTGCGGTACCTGTCTTGCTCGACATCGGCAAGGAGCCGATCTTTGGCGAAGCGCGTGAAGCCGTCCTTCGGGAAGCCGCAGAAGACCTTATCGCAGAGGCAATGGACTTTGGCCCACATCCTTCCCGTCGCTGACACGACCCCCGAACCGGTGATCCGGTTCCACGGGCAGGATTTCGTGCCGCTGCTCTCGGGCGCCCTGTTCTGGCCCGAGGCCGATGCGCTGCTCGTCGCCGACCTGCATCTCGAAAAGCATTCCAGCTTCGCCCGCTCCGGCCAACTCCTACCCCCTTACGACACCGGGCTCACCCTCGCCCGCCTGGCGCGCGATCTCGACGAGACCGCGGCGAAGACGGTCATCGCACTGGGCGACAGCTTCCACCGCGACGAGGGCAGCTCGACCCTGCTCGAGGCCGACCGTACCCGCCTCGCCGCCATGCTGGAGGCGCTCGAATGGTACTGGATCGCCGGCAACCACGATCCGGCGCCGCATAGGCTGGGCGGCCTGTGCTGCGCGGAAATCTCCATCGCGGGCTGTTCGCTGCGGCACGAGCCGCGCCGCGGCACGCCGGGGCTGATCGCGGGGCATCTGCATCCCGCCGCGCGGATCGCCCTCAATGGCCGCTCCACCCGCCGGCCCTGCTTTGCCTGGGACGACGAGATGCTGATCCTGCCCGCCTATGGCGCCTCGACCGGCAGCCTCAACATCCTCTCCCCCGCCTTTGCCGGGCTGTTCGACCGCACCCGCCTCCGGGTCGCCATGCTGGGCCGCGACCGCATCTACCCGGTCGGCGCCCATCTGCTGGTCCACGGATAATCGTCCCCGCCGGCACGGTTTTCCGCCCCGCATCGGTTTACATCCACGCCCGGCACCCTAAATTGGTGACGGTAGACGCGCCGCAGCGATTGGCGCGCCCCTCGCCGGGTCCGTCTCCCTGGCATCGACCAGCCTTCTCGACGGCCCAGAGCAAACACAAGCTGAAAAAGGACACAGCATGACCCAGGCCACACACGGGGACACTGTGCGCATCCACTATACGGGCCGCCTCACCGACGGCACGCAATTCGATTCCTCGTCCGGCCGCGAGCCGCTGGAATTCCAGCTCGGATCGGGCCAGATCATCAAGGGGCTCGACGCCAGAATCCAGGGCATGAGCGTCGGCGACAAGGATACCGTCACCATCCCGGCCGAGGACGCCTATGGCCCGCACCGCCCCGAAGGGGTGCAGACCGTTCCCCGCTCGCAAATCCCCGACGAGGTCGACACCTCCATCGGCGCCCGGCTGCAGGCCACCGGCGGCGATGGCCGCACCATGACCCTCACCGTCGTCGATGCGTCCGAGACCGAGATCACCGTCGATGCCAACCACCCGCTGGCCGGCAAGGATCTGGTGTTCGACGTCGAGCTGGTGGAAGTCGTCTAGGCCTTGCCTGCAACGGCAGCGCCCAGCCATGGCCCGGATGCCGATCCGGGCCATTTTCATGTCTGCATTAACCCCCGTCTTACCACGATGGCAGATGGCCGGAGCCGCGGCACGGAACCGCCCCATTGTTCAGGGTTTTCTAGGGGCCATAGCGATAAGGTTGCAAACAACCCGTCGCGCCAGATCATTGGATAGTCCCCCATGTCCATGCCCCTTCCCGCCCAGGCCCCCGCTCCGACAAGCGTCGGCGAGCTTGCGTCGGATTTCGATATCGACATCTTCGACAGCCTCGACGCGGCAACCCCGGCCTGGCGCTGGCTGGAGGCCCGGGGCGTCCTGACCCCCTATCAGCGCCGCGACTGGATCGCCGCCTATCTCGCCGCCTTTTCCCCGGCCGGGCGTGTGCAGGTCCTGTTGCTGTCGCACAATGGCGCGCCGGCCGCGCTGTTTCCCTTTCACATCGTCAACCGTTTCGGCGTGCGCATCGCGCAGACGATCGGCATGCCGATCTCCAATGGCGACGCGCCGGTTTTCGATCCCGGCTTTTCCGACCGGCTCGGCGTCGAGGCGCTGCGGGCCGCCTTTCGGCGCCTGCCGGCCGATCTGGTCAATTTCCATTGCGTCGCGCCCCGGATCGGCGGGCGCGACAATCCCCTACTCGGCTTCGCGCACGCGCCGGCCCCCGACCATTTCTATTTCAACGAACTGGCGCCGGGCGATATCCCCTATATCGAGCAGGCCCTGCCCCATAAGCGGCGCACCAATATCAAGCGCTCGCAGCGCCGGCTGAGCGAGGGGTTCGGGGAGGTCAGGCTCAAGGCCGCGCAATCGGAACAGGAGGTGCGCGATCTCCTCGCTATCTTCCTCGACCAGCGCGGACGGCGCTTTGCCGCCATGGGTGTTGAGAATATTTTCGCGCAGGCCGAATTCCGGGCCTTTTTCGAACGCCTCGCCGTCGAAAGCCTGTCCCAGCCCCGCCCCGCCCTGCGCATCCATGCGCTCTATGCCGGCGAGCGCGTCATCGCCACGAGCCTGGGGGCCTATGGCCCCTCGCATTATTCGCAATATATCAATTCGACCGATGATGGCGAGCCGTCGCGCTTTTCGCTGATGGGGGTGACCCTCTCCCTGCTGGTCGACGAATTGCGCCGGGAGGGCATTGTCGGGCTCGACATGGGCCTGGGGGATTTCGACTACAAGCTCGACTGGACGCACAAGACGGTCGTCTACGATATCGTCATCGCCAATTCCGCCCTCGGCCTTTTCGCCCGCCCGGTGCTGATCGGCCTGCGTCGTGGCAAGCGGGCCATCAAGCAGACCCCTGCCCTCTGGCGCGCCGCCCGGGCCGTGCAGGGCCTGAAGCTCAAGCTCAAGCGGCAGAAATAGCCGGGCTTTTCAGCCCTCGGCCCAGTTCCACGCCCCATCGTCCAGCCTTGGCGCCGGACGGTCGAGATCGAGCGCGCTGCGCGAGAAGAACAGTGGCGTCCGCAACCCCGGCACGCCGCCGGGGGCGATCTCCATGCCGCGCGCCTTGACCTGCGGTTCGGCCAGGGCTTCGGAAACCGTGTTGATCGGCCCGCAGGGCACGCCGGCCGCTTCCAGCGCCGCGATGATCTCGGCCTTGGTCCGGCGCACCGTGGCGGCGGCGATCTCGGCGCACACCCAGTCACGATGCTGGACGCGGTCGGGATTGGTCGCCGCGCGGACGTCTCTAGCCAGGACATCGAGGCCGAGCGCGCCGCACAGGGCCGCGAACTGGCGGTCATTGCCGCAGGCGATGATCACATGGCCGTCCCGGGCCGGGAACAATTGATAGGGCACGATATTGGGATGGGCATTGCCCAGCCGGCGCGGGTCGGTGCCCGAGACGAGATAGTTCATCCCCTGATTGGCCAGCACCGCGATGCCCACATCGAGCAGGGCGAGATCGATATGCTGGCCCAGCCCGGATCTCTCGCGCTCGGCGAGGGCGGCCTGCACGCCGATCGTGCCGTAAAGGCCGGTGAAAATATCGATCCAGGCGACGCCGACCTTTTGCGGTTCGCCATCGGGCTCCCCGGTGAGGTCCATGATCCCGCTCATGCCCTGGATGAGGAAGTCGTAGCCCGGCTGGCTGGCGCGGGGGCCGGTCTGACCGAAGCCGGTGATCGAGAGATAGACGAGGCGGGGATTGAGGCGGGCCAGCGCGGGATAGTCGAGCCCGTATTTGACCAGCCCGCCGACCTTGAAGTTCTCGATCACCACATCGGCCCCGGCGATCAGGTCCTTGAGGCGATCGAGATCGGCGGTGCTGCGGAAATCGCAGACGATGGAGCGCTTGGAGCGGTTGGTGGCGTGGAAATAGGCGGCGACCTTTTCCGTGCCGCCCTTGCCGTCCGTCCGCTCGACGAAGGGCGGGCCCCAGCGTCGGGTGTCGTCGCCATCCGGGCTCTCGACCTTGATGACCTCGGCCCCCAGATCGGCGAGGGTCTGGCCGAGCCAGGGCCCGGCGAGGATGCGGGCCAATTCGACCACGCGCAGCCCGGCAAGGGGAGATTTTCCCGCCATGGCGCTCAGAAGAACGCCTGCAGCCCGGTCTGGGCCCGCCCGAGGATCAGGGCATGCACGTCATGGGTGCCTTCATAGGTGTTGACGGTCTCCAGGTTCTGCGCGTGGCGCATCACGTGATATTCGATCTGGATGCCGTTGCCACCATGCATGTCGCGCGCCTGCCGCGCGATATCGAGCGCCTTGCCGCAATTGTTGCGTTTGATGAGGGAGATCATCTCGGGTGCGAACCTTCCCTCGTCCATCAGCCGCCCCACCCGCAGCGAGGCCTGGAGGCCCAGCGCAATCTCTGTCTGCATGTCGGCGAGCTTTTTCTGGAACAGTTGCGTGCCGGCCAGCGGGCGGTTGAACTGCTTGCGGTCGAGCCCGTACTGGCGCGCCCGGCGCCAGCAATCCTCGGCCGCCCCCATGGCGCCCCAGGAAATGCCGTAGCGCGCCCGGTTGAGGCAGCCGAACGGGCCGCTCATCCCCTCCGCATGGGGCAGCAGCGCGTCTTCCCCCACCTCTACGTCCTCCATGACGATCTCGCCGGTCGCCGAGGTGCGCAGCGACAGCTTGCCGCCGATCTTGGGGGCCGAGAGGCCCTTCATGCCCTTTTCGAGCACGAAGCCGCGCACCTTGCCCCCATGGGCGTCGGACTTGGCCCAGACCACGAAGACATCGGCAAAGGGCGAGTTGGAGATCCAGGTCTTGGCGCCGGTGAGGCGATAGCCGCCGTCGATCTTCGTGGCCCGGGTCTTCATCGAGCCCGGGTCCGAGCCCGCATCGGGTTCGGTAAGCCCAAAACACCCGACCCATTCGCCACTGGCCAGCTTGGGCAGATATTTGCGCCGCTGCTCTTCGGAGCCATAGGCCATGATCGGATACATGACGAGGGAGGACTGCACGCTCATCATGGAGCGATAGCCGGAATCGACGCGCTCGATCTCGCGGGCCACCAGCCCATAGGCCACATAGGAGGCGCCCAGCCCGCCATACTCCTCGGGGATGGTGACGCCCAGCAGGCCGGAGGCGCCGAAATCGGCGAAGATGGAGGGGTCGACCGGCTCGGTGAGATAGTCCTCCTCGACCCGCGGCGCCAGCTTGTCGGCGGCAAAGGCCGCCGCCGATTCGGCGATCATGCGCTCTTCCGAGGTGAGCTGGTCGGCGAGCAGGAACGGGTCGTCCCACATGAAGGGATGGCTGTTGTCCTTGTGCGAAGTCTGGGCCGTCATCTTTTGCAAATTCCACGCATGCTGGCTGGCTTTGGGTGATGATACAGGCTGGGCGCCCCTTCGCCAGCGCTATTTTGGCACGAGAACATGCATGGAGCGCATGAACGGCGGGCTGGGCCGGATCAGTCGATGCGCTGGGTGGTCTCGGGCTCGAAGACCACCGCCTTGTCGAGATTGAACACGAACCCGAAGGACCGCCCCGGCGCCACGCCGGATTGGGCGCGCATGCGGGCGGTGATCTCGGTGCCGGCCAGCGGCGCCACCACATAGGTGTCCGAGCCGGTCGGCTCGACCAGGTCGACCGGCAGTTCGAGCGTGGTCACCACCCCCGCCGCCGGGTCCCGGAGGCTCTCGTCGGTGATCGCCTCGGGCCGGATGCCGAGGATGACGTTCTGGCCCCCGGCCAGTTTCTCGCGCGACACCGTGGGCGGCAGCGCCAGGCGCACCGGCTCGCTGCCGTCGAGCTCTATGGCAGAGCGGTCGGCCGACACCGTGCCACGCAACAGGTTCATGGCCGGCGAGCCCATGAAATCGGCGACGAACAGATTGGCCGGCACGCGATAGATCTCGTCGGGGGTGCCGACCTGCTGCAGCACTCCGTCCTTGAGCACGGCGATCTTGGTCGCCATGGTCATCGCCTCGATCTGGTCATGGGTGACATAAACGATGGTCGCGCCGGTATCGCGGTGCAGGCGCTTGATCTCGGCCCGCATCTCGACGCGCAATTTGGCATCGAGATTGGACAGGGGTTCGTCGAAGAGGAACACCAGCGGGTCGCGCACCAGGGCCCGCCCCATCGCCACGCGCTGGCGCTGCCCGCCCGAAAGCTGGCTGGGGCGGCGCTTGAGCAGATGCTCGATCTGGAGGGTCCGCGCCGCCTTGGCCACCGCGGCCTCGCGCTCCGGCCTGGGCACGCCGCGCATCTCGAGCGCGAAGGCGATGTTCCCCTCCACGGTCATGTTGGGATAGAGCGCGTAGGACTGGAACACCATGGCGATGTCGCGCTTGGAGGGATGCAGGTCGTTGACGATCTCTCCGTCGATGACGATCTCGCCGCTGGTCACCGGGGTCAGCCCGGCCACCGTGTTGAGCAAAGTGGACTTGCCGCAGCCGGAGGGACCGACCAGAACCAGGAAACCGCCCTTTTCCAGCGTGATGTCGATGCCCTTGAGGATATCGAGGCCGCCGATGGACTTGTGGAGGTCGCGCAGTTCGAGAAAGGCCATATTTCTTATCCCTTGACCGCGCCGGCCATCAGCCCGCGCACGAAATAGCGTCCGGCGACGACATAGACGAACAGCGTCGGCAGCGCCGCATAGACCGCCGCCGCCATGTCCACATTGTATTCCTTCACCCCCGTCGAGGACGACACGAGGTTGTTGAGCGCCACGGTCATGGGCGCCCTCTCCCCCGAGGCGAAGGAGACCCCGAACAGGAAGTCGTTCCAGATATTGGTGAACTGGTAGATGACCGTCACCACGATGATCGGCCCCGAGCTGGGCAGGAGAATGCGCCAGAAGATCTGGAAGAATCCCGCCCCGTCCATCTGGGCGGCCCGGATCAGTTCGTCGGGAAAGGCCTCATAGTAATTGCGGAAGAACAGCGTCGTGAAGCCCAGCCCATAGACCACATGCACGAGCACCAGCCCGGCGGTGCTGTTGGAGAGCCCGAGCATGCCCAGCACCCGCGCCATGGGGATCAGCACCGCCTGGAACGGGATGAAGCAGGCGAACAGCATCAGCCCGAACACCAGCTTGTGGCCGGGAAAACGCCATTTGGTCAGCACATAGCCGTTGAGCGCCCCCAATATGGTGGAGATGGTCACCGCCGGCACCACCAGCTGGATCGAATTCCAGAAATAACCCTTGATGCCGGCGCAGGTGACCCCGATGCAGGCCGAGCCCCAGGCCTTGCCCCAGGCGTCGAGGGAGGGGTTTTGCGGCAAGGCCAGCATGTTGCCGCTGCGGATCTCCGCCAGGGGCTTGAGCGAGGTGATCAGCATGACGAAGAAGGGCAGCAGATAGACGATGGCCAGCAGGATCAGCAGGCCATAGATGACGAAGCGGGCGATGCGGGCCGAGGCCGGGGAGACGGTTGGCGATGCGGCGCTCATTTCTCGCGCTCCCGCAGTTCGGAATAGAGATAGGGGATCATGATCGCCGCTACGCCCATCAGCATCATCACCGCGCTGGCCGAACCGACCGCCATCTGGCTGCGGGTGAAGGTGTAGGAATACATGAAGGTCGAGGGCAGTTCGGTGGCGTTGCCCGGCCCGCCCCCGGTCAGCGCGATGACCAGGTCATAGGACTTGATCGCCATGTGCGAGAGGACGATCACCGCCGAGAGAAAGGCCGGCCGCAGCAGGGGAATGATGATGCGGCGATAGATGGAGAAGGTCGAGGCCCCGTCGATCTGGGCCGCCTTGATGATCTCGCCATCGATGCCGCGCAGCCCGGCGAGGAACATGGCCATGACGAAGCCCGAAGCCTGCCACACCCCGGCAATCACCACCGTGTAGATCGCCATGTCGGTGCTGATCAGCCAGTCGAACTTGAAGCTGGTCCAGCCGAGTTGGTGCATGGCCCGCTCCAGCCCCAGACCGGGGTTGAGGAACCATTTCCACGCCGTGCCGGTGACGATGAAGGAGAGCGCCATGGGATAAAGGAAGATGGGCCGCAAGACGCCCTCACCGCGGATGCGCTGGTCGAGCAGGATGGCCAGCAGCAGGCCTAGCGCGATGCAGAAGAAGATATAGAGCGAGCCGAAAATGGCGAGGTTCTTGATCGCCATGTGCCAGTTGGGTTGCGACCACAGCCGGACATAGGAATCGAACCCCACCAGTTCGTAGATCGGCAGGATGCGCGAATTGGTGAAGGAGAGATAGAGCGTCCAGAGAATGAAGCCGTAGACGAAGAACAGGATCAGCGCGAAGGACGGCGCCAGGACGATCTTGGGCAGGAAGGCCCTCGCCCGGTCGGCGAGGCTCGCGTGACGCCGCACCGGCGTGCTTGGCTCCACGGTGAGCGTCATCAAGCCTTCCCCTCGAGCTTGAAGCGTGGCCGGGACTTGTCCCCCGGCCACGCCGATTGCCTTACTGCGCGGCGGCGATGGCCTGCGGCAGGCGTTCCAGCGCTTCGTCGGTGCTGATCTGGCCATTGAGGTGCTGGGTCACCACGTCGAAGAAGGCCTCCTGCACGGCGGCGGGCTGGGCGTGGCCATGGGCCAGCGAGCCGGCCAGCGTGTCGTTGGCGGCCGCCTCGGCCAGTTCGGCCATGCCCTGCTTGCCGCAGGCGTCGAACTCGGTATCATCGATATCGGTCCGGGCCGGAACCGAGCCCTTCACCGTGTTGAAGGCGACCTGGAAGGCCGGGTCCATCACGGCGGAGGCCATGGCGAGTTGGGCGTCGCGCGCCCCTTCACCCACTTCGAACATCACGAACTGGTCGGAGTTGAACAGCACATTGCCCTGGGTGCCGGGGAAGCGCATGCACATGAAGTCTTCGCCGGGGGTGAGGTCGGCCCGCAGGAATTCGCCCTTGGCCCAATCGCCCATCTGCTGGGCGCCGGCATCGCCTTCGATGACCATGGCCGAGGCCAGGTTCCAGTCGCGTCCCGAGAAATTGGGGTCGAAATAGCCAGCGAGGCGGGTCATGTGGTCGAAGACCTCGCGCATGGTGTCGCTGGACAGCGCATCGGCGTTAGCATCGATGATCGCGTCGCGATAGAAGTCGATGCCGCCCACCGCGAGCACCACGTTCTCCCACATTGTGGTGTCCTGCCAGGCCTGGCCGCCATGGGCGAGCGGGGTGATGCCCTGCTCCTCGAAGGCGTCCAGCATGGCATAGAGTTCGTCGAGGCTCTGCGGCTCGCCCCCGCCATAGGCCTGGAAGGCGTCGCCATTGATCCATAGCCAGTTGGTCGAGTGGACGTTGACCGGGGCGGCGATCCACTGCCCGTCATAGCGGGAGAAATCCTGCAAGGCGGCCGGAATCACCGCCTCCCAGCCTTCTTCCTCGGCCAGGTCGTTGAGATTGCCCACGACCCCGAGTTCGGCCCAGTCGCGGATGTCGAAGCCGAGCATCTGGACCGCGGTCGGCGAATCGCCGGCCGTGACCCTGGCCCGCAGCGCGGTCATGGCATTGCCGCCCGCGCCGCCAGCCACCGGCATGTCGTTCCAGGTGATGCCCTGGGCCTCGAGATTTTCCTTGAGCACGTTGAGCGCCGCGGCCTCGCCGCCTGCGGTCCACCAGTGCAGCACTTCCACACTGTTGTCCTGAGCGATCGCATGGCCCGCAGCCAAGGATGCCAGCGCCGTTCCGGCAGCCAGCTTCGCTATCATGCGTATTGTCATAAAATCCTCCCTTGGTGACCGGCTCCTCCAGCCATGGATCAATTTATAACGTTGCATATCGGGTGGCTGTCAACCTCCTAATACGTTTGTCCACTTGCGCGCTCAAAACCGGAAACACTATTCACGGGGCCGGGCAGCGTGTCACATAAGGCCGTTTGCAACGATATAAATCTGTTATAAGAGCTAAGGGCGATGAGGAGATTATGACGTGACCCGAGCCGGACAGCGGGACCCCGGCGCCGGCCGCCCCGCCAGCGAAAAGCCGACCTTGCGCACCATTGCCGATATTACCGGGCTGGCGGTGACCACGGTTTCCCGCGCCCTGGGCGATGCGCCCCAGATCGCCCGCGAGACCCGCCAAAGGGTGCAGCAGGTGGCGCGCGACATCGGCTATCTCCCCGACCGCGCCGCCCAGCGGCTGCGGACCGGGCGCACCAATGTGATCAGCCTGATCCTCGATCCGCATGAGGAGATCATCAATTTCGGCACCTCGCTGATGAAGGGTCTGACCGCCGCCTTGCGCGATACGCCCTATCATCTGGTGATCACGCCGCATTTCCGCGACGAGCCGGCGCTGGACCCGGTGCGCTACATCCTGCGCAACCGCATGGCCGACGGGCTCATCTTCTCGCGCACCGAATTGTTCGACCCGCGCGTCAAGCTGCTGCTGGAGGAGGACTTCCCCTTCGTCTGCCATGGACGCACCGAGCTTTCGACGCCGCACCCCTATGTGGACTATGACAACGAGGCCTTCGCCTATCAGGCCACCCGGCGGCTGATCGCCCAGGGGCGGACCCGGCTGGCCATCCTGCTGCCGCCGGAACGGTTCACCTTCCACCAGCATATGCGCTACGGGTTTCTCCGGGCGGTGCGCGAGGCGGGCGTCGCCTATGAATTCTTCGACGGCGTCACCCTCGACAGCCCGGCCGAGGCGGTGACCGCCGCCGCCGCACGGCGCCTCCTCGAACCCGAGCCGCCAGACGGCTATATCCTGGGCGGCGAGGTCTCGGCGCTGGCCGTCATGGCCGCCCTTACCGACCATGGTTTCACCCCCGGGCGCGAAGCGGGCATCGTCGCCAAGAAGACCTCCGACCTCTTCACCCCGATCCGGCCGCGCATCGATACGATCGACGAGGACCTGGTGGCGGCGGGCGAAGAAATGGGGCGCCTGCTGTTGCAGCGGATTTCGGGCGCACAACCATCGCAACTCTGCACATTGTACCGCCCAAACCCCGCATAAACTGCGTCCAAAAGCCCCACGATCACCGAACAAGCGTGCGAAAACCGCTCGATTGGTCCTATGTAGGGCGGATGGACATGTCCGAACAGAGCCTGAAACTGGACGCGCTGCGATCGCGGATCGCGGCCTGTCGCCTCTGCGCCGAGGCCCTGCCGCACCCGCCGCGCCCGGTGGTTCAGGCGGGAAGCGGGGCCCGGATTCTCGTTATCGGCCAAGCACCTGGGCGCAAGGTCCATCTCAGCGGCATGCCCTGGGACGACGCCAGCGGCGACCGCCTCCGCGCCTGGATGGGCCTTGCCAAGCCGGCCTTCTACGACCCCCAGCGCCTGGCCATCATGCCCATGGGCTTCTGCTATCCAGGCGTCGGCGCCAAGGGAAATGGCGACAATCCGCCCATGCGCCTCTGCGCGCCCACCTGGCATTCCGAGCTCATTTCCCTCCTCCCCGAGGTGCGGCTGACCCTGCTGATCGGGCACCATGCGCAGGCCTATTATCTGCCCAAGCCCTTGAAATCGATGACTGAAGCCGTGCGGTCCTTCGACGGCTCCTCGCCGCTCATGCCCCTGCCCCACCCGAGCTGGCGCGTGGTGCGATGGATGCGGGACAATCCCTGGTTCGAGGCGCACACGCTGCCCCTGCTGCGCCGGAGGGTGGCCGATGCGATCGGAGAGAACGCTCTCAGATAATGGGTATCGCGGTCTGGACAAGCTCCCTTAGCTTGGGCACAAATCCGCTTGCGGTCAGCACAGGCTGGATTGAATCGGGAGAGCGGGCTTTTGAGCAAGCGTAAAAGCGGCGCCACCATCGCCGATGTCGCGCGCCTGGCGGGGGTCAGCACGGCGACGGCCGGCCGCGTATTGGGCGATTACGGCTATTCGAGCGGCGAGAAGCGCGAGAAGGTGCTCGCGGCTGCCAAGTCGCTCGGCTATCGCCCCAATCTCCTCGCCCGCAGCCTCATCACCGGCCGCACCCGGACGATCGGGGTGGTCGCCGGCGATATCCAGAGCCCGTTTTACGCCAGCATCCTGCGCGGCATTTCCGACGTCGCCGAACGTCACGGCATTGGTCTCATCATCACCAATAGCGACGAAAACCTCGATCACGAGGTGCGCTCAGTGCAGTTGCTGCTGGAAAAACAGGTCGACGGTATGATCCTCTCTCCCTGCCGCCCGGATGGCGGAGAGCATCTGAATTCGGCGCTGGCCCTGGGGATTCCCATCGTCCAGATCGACCGGCAGGTGACCGATCTCGAAGCCGATTTCGTGGGCGTCGACAACCGTGCCGGCGCAAGGGAAGCCATTGCCCGCCTGCTGCATCTGGGGCATCGCCGCATCGGCATGATCGGCGAACTCGAGCATCCCGAATGGACGATCGCCGATTTCGTTGCGCAAACCGCTGCGGGCCATATGGCCTCCGAAGCGCTGTTCCCCAGCTGGCAGCGCCTGCATGGCTATATCGAAGCCCATATGGAGGCCGGCCTTGCGGTCGATCCGCTCCTCGTCCGCCAGGCCGGCAGCTATTCGGCCGAGGCCGCCGAACGCCAGATACAGATTCTCCTCTCGGCCGAGCGCCCGACCGCCATTTTCACCGCCGACGGCCTGATGACCGCCGGCACCATGGCCGCGCTCGGCGCGGCGCGCATTTCCATCCCGGCCGAGCTGTCGATCATCTGCTTCGACGATCTCGACTGGATGGGCTTTACCCAGCCGGGGATCGACGCAGTGGTCCAGCCGCGCGGAGCCATGGGCGAAGCCGCCGCCCAACTGCTTCTCGACCGGATCGGCGGCAAGTCCGAACCGGCGCGGCGCATCATCCTCGGGACGCGGATCATCAGCCGCGGTTCGGTGGTCGCGCTGGGCTGACGGGCGGGGAAGACTGCACAACCATTCGGCATAGCCTTGTGACATATCCACGATTGCTTGCCGCACCCAGCCCGCTAGACAATCGCGACACAACTCGGATCGTCACCCATGCTCAGCGATAAAAATCACAACAATCTCTGGTCCGCCACCGCGCGGCCCGCCCCGGCCACCCACCCGCTCCAGGGCGATGCGACGGCCGATGTCGTCATCATCGGCGCCGGCTATACCGGCCTTTCATCCGCCCTGCACCTTGCCGAAGCCGGCAAGCGGGCCGTGGTCCTCGAAGCCAAGTCGATCGGCCATGGCGGCTCCGGCCGCAATGTGGGCCTGGTCAATGCCGGCATGTGGGTCATGCCCAATGACCTCATCAAGACACAGGGCGAGAAATGGGGCATGACGCTGATCACAGCGCTCGGCCAGGGACCTGCGCGGGTGTTCGAACTGGCCGAACGCTTCGGCATGGATTGCGAGGCGATCCATAACGGCACGCTGCATCTGGGGGTCGGTGCCTCCGGTTATGAGGAACTGGGCGAACGGGCCCGCCAATGGCAGGCGCTGGGAGCACCGGTCGAGCGCCTCGACAAGGACCAAACCGCGAAGCTGACCGGCACTAACGCCCCAAGCGGCGCACTGCTCGACAAACGCGCCGGCACCATCCAGCCCCTGGGCTATGTCCGCGGACTGGCCGAAGCCGCGCTTTCACTGGGCGCGGAAATCTACACGGTGTCTCCGGTCACCGCCGCCGTGCACGAAGACGGCCTGTGGCGCATTTCGACGCCCGGCGGCACCGTGACCGCCCCATGGGTTATCGTCGCCACCAATGCCTATACCGGGCTGGTTCCCGACTTTCCTTTCGCCTCCCAGCGGGAGGAATTGACCATCCTGCCCTATTTCCAGTTCGCGACCCAGCCGCTGCCCGAAGCGATGGCCAACCGCATCCTGCCGCAGCGCCAGGGGTGCTGGGACACGCGGACCGTGATGACATCATTGCGGATGGACAAGGCCGGGCGGCTGGTGTTCGGCAGCGTCGGGGCTCTCGAACCGATCTCCGTGGGCACCCAGCGCGCGTTCGCCCGGCGCACCCTCGCAAGTCTCTTTCCCTTCCTGCCCGAGATCACGCTCGATCATTTCTGGCACGGCCAGATCGGCATGACCGACAATGCCCTCCCCAAATTCCACCGCTACGGGCCCAACGCCATCGGGGTCAACGGCTTCAATGGGCGCGGTATCGCGACGGGCACCGTCTTCGGCCAGGCCATGGCCCGCCATATCGCCGAGGGCGAAGCGATGATCCTGCCGGAAACCAAGATCGGCGCGGCCCCGCTGGGCCGCACTAAGACACGGTTCTACAAGCTCGGCAGCCAGATGCTGCACTTCATATCGTCGCGGATCTGACCCGCGCGGCAAGATGGCGGGCGGTGAAGAGGTCGAGATGCCCGCCGCCCACATTCTTGTAGATGGTGATCTCATCGTCCGAGCCGCGTCCGGCATGCTGGCCCTGGCACAGGGCGAAAGCATCGGCAATCACCGCATTCCAGCCGATGACGCCCGCCGCGACCGGCTGGCATAGATCGCCCGCGCCTTCCATGCCGTTGCGGGTATCGACAAATATCCTGCCCCGCGCCATGGCCGCGTCGTCGGCCTCGCGCATGGTCGGCAGATAGGCGCCCACAAGGTCGAGATGGGCGCCGGGCTTCAGGCACTCGCCCTTGACCAGCGGCCGGTCCGACATGGTGACGCAACTGACGATATCGGCCACCGCCACGGCATCGTCGAGGTTTTCGACCACCTCGACCGCCCGCTCGCCGGCCAAACGATCGACCAGGGCCTCGGCGCGCTCCCGGGTGCGATTCCACACCATCACCCGCTCGATGCCCGGACGGGCCGCCGTGTGCGCGGCGATCATGTGCGGCGCCAATCCGCCGGCTCCGACCACCAGCAGCGTACTGGCATCCTGGCGGGCCAGCAGCTTGCTGCCCATCCCGGAATCCGCCGCGGTCTTGCGAAAGGTCATCTCCGCCCCATCGGCGACGAAGCGCGGCGCACCGGTGTCGGCATCGAACACCGCGACCAGTCCCTGCACCGAAGCCTCTGGGGGCTGGCGCTTGAGATTGCCCGGAAACACGCCCACCATCTTGACGGCGACGATCTCGGCCCTGGCCCAGCCCACCAGGGCGACGAACTTGTTTTCGCCCCCTTCGGGCTCGTCCTGAACCATATGCTGCGCCTCGGGGACACCGCCCCGATGCGCTTCTTCCAGCGCGGCGATCAGGCCGGGATAATCCAGTAACGCATCGATGGCGGCCGCGTCGAAGCTCTGCATATCGTCTCTCCAAACCGGGAATTGAGGCCGTCCCGATCCAGCCGGATCGGAAGCGCCATAGCCCTGCCTTACTAGTTCCATATGGAACCTTGTCAAGCCTCCGGGCTGGTACTTTGCCGGCGATTGCGTTAGGGGAGGTCGGAACGTCAGCAACGGACCCACTCTCATGAACGACCGATTTGACGATACGGCGGAGAGCCATGTGGCAACGCCCAAGGAAATCCTCGACAAGGTGTTGTTATATCCGAATATCGACCGCGACGGCCTGCGTCTCAGCCTCTGGTCGGGTTTCTATACGGGTCCCGTGTTCGCCCAGATCGAGCAGCGCTTCGGGCTCTATCGCGATGAGAACAACGTGCTTTTTGCACTGGCCACCTATGGCCAGCTGACGGCCAAGTCGATCTGCGAGTTTCTCGGGCGGCCGAAGAATTCGATCAGCCGGGCCATCGATCGGCTACTCAAGAAGGGCCTGATCCATACGGAGGTCGATCCCGGCGACCGCCGCCGCGTGCTGCTCACCATCGAACCCGCAGGGCGCGACCTGCACGAACAGACCCTCAAAATCCACAAGGAGCGTGAGGCGCATATGCTGAGATCGCTCACTCCGGTCGAGCGTACCGCTCTCGACTCGATCCTTTCTAAGCTGATCGACGATGCCGATAGCTGGATCGAAACCTTCTGATCCCACCGGATCGGTTCCATATGGCCCCAATATCGAAAAGGCGCCCGGAGGCGCCTTTTCTCATTTCAGAACATCAGATCGGGCAGGAAGGTGACCAGCGGGGGAACGAAGGTCAGCAGCAACAGGACGCCAATCAGCACCGCCAGGTAAGGCAGGAACTCCTTGGTGAAGTCCTCGATGGAGCAGCGGGTGATCGAGCAGACGGTGAACATCACCGTGCCCACGGGCGGGGTCAGCGATCCGATCGCCGTGTTGAACACCAGCACCACGCCCAGATGCACCGGGTCGATGCCCAGAGCGTTGGCGACCTGGATGAGCAGCGGCCCGAGGATGACGACCAGCGCCAGCCCTTCGAAAACCGTTCCCAGCACCAGAAGTAGCAGGTTGATCACCAGGAGGACGACATATTTGTTCTCGGAGATGGCCAACAGGGCGCCGATCAGCATCTGCGGAATCTGCTCGAGGCTGAGGATCAGCGAGAACACGGCGGCGGCCGCGACGATGAACATCACGCTTGCCGTGGTATGGGCCGACTCCCGCAGCAGATCATAGGTGTCACGCCAGCTGATGCCGCGATAGATGAAGACGCCGACGAGAAAGGCGTAGAGCGCGGCGACGGCCCCGAGTTCGGTGGGGGTGAACCAGCCCACCCGGAGGCCCAGGAGCAACATGACCGGCATGGCCAGGGCCCAGGAAGCGATCCAGCCGCTGCGGGCAATCTCACCCATGGAGGCACGCTCTTCGCGCGAGGGCGCATAATTGCGTCGCACCGCCGTCCAGCGCACGGTCAGCATCAGGGCGATGGCGATGATTATGGCCGGGACCACGCCCCCCATGAACAACCGCCCGATCGAGGTGTCGGTAAGAAGGCCGTAGACGATCAGCGCGATCGAGGGTGGCATGATCGGCGCGATAAGGGATGAGGCAGCGCTGATCACCGAGCCATAGGCGTTGGAATAGCCGCGGCGGCGCATTACCGGCACGATGGTGCGGGCGTCGATGGCCGCATCGGCGTTGGCCGAGCCGGACATGGCGCCCATGAACACCGAGTTCAACACGGCGATCTGCGCCAATCCGCCCTTCCAGTGACCGACGAGACTTTCAGCGAAGCTGTAGAGCTTTTCCGCGATCCCGCCGCGCGCCATGGCGCATCCGGCCACCACGAACAGGGGAATGGCCAAAAGGGGGAAGGATTCCATGCTCGAGCCCATGCGCTGGGCCACGATGCTCGCCATCATCGGATTGACGGAGAAATAGGCCATGGACGAGCCGAGCATGACAAAGCCGATTGGGACCCGCAGGACGATGAGGACGACGAAAGCGATAGCGGCTAGAATCATGCGTCGGCCCCTTCCCCGCGAAAGATTTCGACGATGGCGACAAGTTGCACGATGATGATGCCCCCCATGCCGACGGCGAGGATGGCCGCGACGATCCATTTGGGCCAGCCCAATGCAAGGAAGGTCGTGAACCGAGCCGTGGTGATTTGTGCTATCGCGGCCTGGATCACGGCGACGGCAATGATGATGACGATGATATGGGACAGGACGACGACGACGCGCCGCAGCCTTTCGGGCAGCAATTCGACGAAAAAGCCGATCCCGAACAATTGCCCGTAAAGAGCCGCGCCGATCAGCCCCAGCCAGACGCTGGCCGAAAAGGCGAGGATGGCGAGGTCATGGGCAGCATAGAAAGGAACGCGCAGAATATTGCGCGCAAAGACGTCGGCGGCAACGACCAGCACGAGGAATGCGATCAAAAATACCGGCAGGACCGAACCCACCAGTTCCAGCAGGCGCCTGATCATCACCATGGGGTGATCCTTTCCCAAAAAGGCACGACGCCGCCCGGCCAATGGCGGGCGGCGTCAAATTTGCTTTGTGTTATTCGCCGGTGGCGGCAGCACGGATCTGGTCGTAGAGACCGTCCGGCCAGGCGGGGAAGCTGGTGTAGAAGCTCGCGGTCTTTTCGCGATAGGCCTCGACATCGGCTTCGTGGAAAGTGACGCCCTGGGCTTCGAACTCGGTCCGGATCTCGTTTTCGAGATCGGCCGAAAGCGCGGTCAGTTCCTGGCCGCCGGTGCGGAATTCTTCCATGAGGATGGCGCGGTCCTCATCGCTCAGCGCCTGATAGGTCGCCTCGCTCATCACCCAGCCGGTGAAGAGATTGAAATGGCCGGTTAAGGTGATGTGCTTGACCACTTCCTGCCACCCGCTGGCACGCAGGCCGGTCAGCGGGCTTTCGGCGGCAGCGACGACGCCCTGGGACAGCGCGGAATAAACCTCGGCCGCCTCGACGGTGGTCGGGATAACCCCGAGCGGTTCAAAGGTCTTGATCCAGGTCTCGACCGGCGGAACGCGCATGCGAACGCCTTCGAGGCTGACGGGATCGGTATAGCCCGCGGTGCCGATCATGTGGCGGGGACCGTCGAACCAGTTGAGCGCAACGGCGCGGATGCCCGCGGTTTCGGCCAGCTGGTCGTAAAAGCCGTTCATGATTTCGGAAAAGGCGAGCCGCTCGGCTTCATCGGTGTTCTCGACGATGAAGGGCCCCTCCACAATGGCCAGTTCCGGAACGCCGAAGCCGGCCAAGAACGAGGCTGAGGTGAAGGTCATGACCGGCTGGCCCTGGCTGGCCTGCTCGATCGAATCCGTGGTCGATCCCAACTGGGCAGAGGGGAACATCTGGAACTGCACCCGGCCCTCGGTGCGCTCGGTCACGCGCGCGGCGGCTTCCTCGGCCTTTAGGAAGGATTCGGACGTGGGCGAGTTCACGGTCGCGAGGCGAATCGTCACCTCCTGGGCGATGGCCGGCATGCCCATTAGGGCAACGACCGACGTCGCGGCAAGCAGCTTGCCCATGGTCCGGCGAGTCAATGAATAAGACATCAATCTACATCCCGTTGTAACTGCACTTCTCCCCGGCGTTGATCGGGGTCGCGCAGTTCCGGCCCCTCGCCGTCTCCTCCCCACCGGGTCAGAGGTTGATGGTAATGCGGCATTAAAGGAATGCCGCAGCAAGAAATTTTTGAGCGGGATGCGGTTATGCCGATATGTTCCATATGGAACAACAAGGACCCATCTCCCGCCGCAGCCCGCACCCCGGCACCTTCGCGAAGGTGCCGGGAAATCTCGTCTGGCTGGCGAAACCTGCTGTGGCAGATCCGGAAGCCCAGCACGCGATCGTCCGTGGCGCGGCGATATTAGTTCCCTTTGGAACGATGTCAACTGCGCGTGTGACGCCATGATGACGGCCGGCCCGCCGGCTCTATGGCCATGCACGACAGCGAGCCCCGCGCGACACGCAGGGCTCGATGATCGGCTTGAAACAAGGTCAGCTCAGCTGCGATGCCAGCAGGCGACGGAGTGCCCGGAGGCAACTTCTATCAGCGGCGGCGACTCCCCGCGGCACAATTCGGTGACCAGCGGACACCGCGAGGCAAAGCGGCAACCGGGCCTCGGATTGGCGATATCGGGCACCTCGCCCTGGCAGGCAATGCGTTCGCGCTTGCGTTGCAGGGCCGGATTGGCCACCGGAACGGCCGAAAGCAGCGCCTCGGTATAGGGGTGCCTGGGGCGATCGTAGATCGAATCCCGATCGGCGATCTCGACCATGCGGCCGGCATAGAGAATGGCGACGCGGTGCGAGATGTGCCGCACGATGGAGAGATCGTGGGCGATGAAGACATAGCTGAGTTTCAGCTGCTCCTGCAGGCGCTGCATGAGATTGACCACCTGCGCCCGCACCGACACGTCGAGCGCAGAGACGGGCTCGTCGGCGACCACCAGATCGGGCTTCAGCGCCAGTGCGCGGGCAATACCGATGCGCTGGCGCTGACCGCCGGAAAAAGCATGGGGAAAACGCGTCGCCGCATCGGCCGGAAGGCCGACGAGGTCGAGCAGTTCGACCACCTGGTCCCGCGCGGCCTCAGGCGATTTGACCAGCCCGTGCACGATGAGCGGTTCGGCCACCGCGTCGAGAATGCGCATGCGCGGATTGAGGCTGGCATAGGGGTCCTGGAGCACGAGCTGCATGCCCGAGCGCAGCCGGCGCAGCTTTTCCCCGCGCAGATTGGTGATGTCGGTGCCCTTGAAGATGATCTGGCCCGATGCCGCCTCGATACGGCGCAATATGGCCCGGCCAGCCGTGGTCTTGCCCGATCCGGATTCGCCGACCAGTCCTAGTGTTTCGCCGGGCCGGACATCGAAGGAGATGTTGTCCAGCGCGCTGATCGGGCGCGGCCGCGCCCAGAACCCCCGCGACCGGGTGAGATAGTTGACGCCGAGACCCTTGACCTGCAGCGTGGGAAGAACCGTGGAGGGGGAGTGAAACATCGTCATAGTCCTGCAGCCGGCTCCAGCATGACGCCGGGTAGCCAGGCATTGGTTCCCGCCTTCCAGCACCGCACCACGCTGCCGTTCCAGTCTTGCATGGGCGGAGCCTTGCGGCAGTGGTCGGTTCCAATCGGGCAGCGCGGAAGAAAGGCGCACCCCGGAGGGGGATTGATGAGGCTGGGCGGCATACCCTCGATGGACAGCAGCGTCTCGTCGGTGCCCTCGAGGCTCGGGGTCGAGCGCAGCAACCCTTGCGTATAGGGATGGCCGGGCGTCTCGAAGATGGTATCGACATCGCCCGTTTCGACAATCCGTCCCGCATACATCACCGCCACCCGGGCGCACAGGCCGGCGACCACGCCCAGATCATGGGTGATGAGGATGATCGCCAGTCCCAATTGCTGCTGCAGGCTGGCGAGCAGTTCGAGAATCTGGGCCTGTATGGTCACGTCGAGCGCCGTTGTCGGCTCGTCGGCAATCAGCAGTTCGGGCTCGCAGGAAATGGCCATAGCGATCATGACGCGCTGGCGCATGCCGCCGGAGAGCTCGTGCGGATATTGATCGAGGCGCCGCGCCGGCGCGGACAGCCCAACGGCCCCCAGGAGCTCCTCGGCCCGCTTGCGCGCCTGGGCGTGCGAATAGCCCAGATGATAGCGCATGCCCTCGCCCAACTGGTTGCCGATGGTCATCAGCGGGTTCAGCGAGGTCATGGGGTCCTGGAAGATCATGGCGATGTTCTTGCCCCGCACGCTGCGCGCGTAGCGCTCGCCCTTGCGCCCCAGCAGCGATTGCCCGCGCCAGCGAATGTCGCCGCCGGTGATCGTACCCGGTGAGGAGATCAAGCCCGCCACCGCCTGGGCCGAGACGCTCTTGCCCGATCCCGATTCGCCCACGAGGCCCAGGGTTTCGCCCTTGTGCACGGTGAGGGAAACATCGCTGATCGCCTGCACCAGCCCGGCGCGCGACGCAAAGTCCACCTTGAGATGATCGACCTCGAGCAGAATTTCCCGGGTCATTGGGTCACCGCCTTTTCCGATGCGGCGCGCATCATGCGCCGCGCGGTCTTGGAGTAGGCGAACCGCTTCTCACGCTCCTGCGGATCGGTGGTCACCCGCACCCAATTGGCAAAGAGATTGATCGAAAGCACCGTCAGGACGATGCCGAGCCCGGGAAAGGTGATGAGCCACCAGGCCATGAAGATGTAGTCGCGGCCCGATGCCACGTCGAGGCCCCAGCTGGTCGCCGGAGGCTGGACGCCCAGCCCGAGAAAGGAGACCGCGGCCTCGGCCAGAACGATATTGGTGAATTCGAGAATGCCCACGGTCAGCAAGGGCGTGATGAGGTTGGGCAGGATGTGCCGGAAGATGATCCGCCGCGGCGGACAGCCCATCACTTCGGCCGCCTCCACATAGGGTACCTGGCGCACCGACATCACGATCGAGCGCACCTGCCGTGCGTAGATCATCCAGTTGGTGATCGAGAGCACGATGATCATGGTCAAGGTGCTCGGGCCAAGCACCGAGACGATGAGGAGGATCATCAGAATGCCGGGAAAGGAGACCTGGATATCGACGATGCGCATGAGCACGCTGTCGACCCGCCCGCCTGCATAGCCGGCACAGAGCCCCACGATCACCCCGATCGTGCCGGAAAACAGCACCACCGACGCGCCGATCAGCAATGTCGAGCGCGCGCCCCAGATCACCCGCGAAAGCACGTCGCGCCCCAGATGGTCGGTGCCGAAGATATGGTTCCAGTCCCCGTTGGGGAGCCAGGCGGGCGGGCGGAGCCGCGCAATCACATTCTGGGCGGCCGGGTCGTGCGGCGCGATCCAGGGGGCCAGAAGGGCCATGGCGACAATGAGAAGGATGACGACGAAGCCGACAAAGCCGGCCTTGTCATGCCACAGCTCGCCCAAAAGGCCGCGAAGGACGGCCAGTCTGGTGGGGTTGCGCGGCTTGCTGGAGACAATGGCGGACATCAGTTGAGGTCGATCCTTGGGTCGATCATCTTGAAGATGATGTCGAGCACGATGTTGATGAGCACGATCAGCAGGGCGATGACGAAGACGATGGCCTGCATCAGGAAGAGGTCGCCGCGCTGGATCGCCTGGACGGCGGTCAGCCCGAGCCCGGGCCAGGCAAACACTGTTTCCACCACCACCGTATAGCCGGCCAGCGTCGAAATCAGCTCCCACCCGGTCAGGGTCAGAAACGAAATAAGGATGTTGCGCAGCGTATGAACGCGCAGGATATGGCTGAACGGCAGGCCCTTGGCCTTCACGGTGCGCACATATTGCTGGTTGAGCTCGTCGATCATCGACGAGCGCACCAGCATGGTCAACCGCGCCAGCGGGGTCAGGGCCAGGGTGACCGCCGGCAGGATGAGATGCATCGGCGTACCCATGCCCGAAGTCGGCAACAGCCTGAGCTGGACGGCAAAGACCATGATCAGCAGCAACCCCACCCAGAACTGGGGCATGGACAGTCCCAGCAAGCCGGTGCTGACGATGATCCGGTCGACGAGGCCGCCCGGCCGCAGGGCCGCGATCATCCCCAATGGAATGGAGAGGACGATCGCGGTCCCGAGCCCGGCCCCGATCAGCATCAGGGTCATGGGCAGGCGCTCGAATACCACTTCGATCGCCGGCCGGCGTTGCCAAAGGCTCTGGCCGAAATCGAACGTGGCGAGATCGCCGAGAAAGCGCAGGAACTGTACGAACAAGGGCTGGTCGAGTCCGATCTGCTGTGCAAAGGCCAGCCTTTGCTCGGCGCTGGCCGAGAGCGGCAGCATGAGGCTGACCGGGTCCCCGAACAGGCGCGTCACAACAAACACGGTGAGGCTAACACCGAACACGACCAAGAGACCGTGCCACAGCCTTCGAACGATGAAAGAACCCACGCTACTCCTCTCTCGGCCGCTATTGGTTGACCGACATTTCGTTGATGATCAGCTTGGCGTCCGTCCGCGGCTGCCAGATCATCCTTTCCGACATGCCATAGATGTCCTGATGGTTGAACAGGGGAACATCATAGGCCTGTTCGTGCACCATCGTGGTAATCTCGTCGTAGAGTTCAGCCCTGCGTTCGAGATCGGCCTCGCTGCGGGCCTCGACGATCATCGCCGTCAGGTCCGCGTCGGAATTCGATGCGCCACCCAGACCCGCCTCGTAAGCAAAGGACATCTCGCGGTCGGCGTCCAGCAATTCGTTCGAGTTGAGGACGAAATAGGCGTCCGGACGCGTGTTCATATCGAAGAGACGCCGCAGATAGGCGGAGAATTCCTCGATCTGGACATCGACATTGAGGCCGATTTCTGACCAGTAGGCGCCGATGGCCTCGACCAGTTCACGATCCTTGAGCCAGCGACCGGACGTGCCCATCAGCTCGATGGTCGTGCCTTCCGCCCCGGCTTCGGCGATCAGCTCCCGCGCCCGCTCGGGATCGTAGGGATAGGATTCGAGGCTGGTGTTGTAGCCAAAGGCCTCGGGATGGATGAGTTGGCCCTTCGCCACATCGGCAAAGCCCAGGAACAGGCTGTCGGCGAGGGTCTGCCGGTCGATGGCGTAGTTCAGCGCCTGCCGCACGCGCGGGTCCGAGGTGGCGTCATTGTCGGTGGCCAGGATGATCACCGAGGTCTCGAGGCCGCCCACCACCGCATGCTGGGGCACCGATGCCGCAAATTCTGGCAGAAGGTAGACGATGACATCGAGCTCGCCGGCCATAAGGCCGGACAGGCGGGTGCCCGGCTCGACGATGAATCGGATGGTCACATCCTCGATATCGGGTGCCCCGTCCCAATAGTCCTCATTGGCTTCGAGCGTGATCGTGCTGCCGCGATCCCAGGACACGAATTTGTAGGGCCCCGTCCCCACTGGTTCCTCGGCGATATCGCCCTCGGCCGCATGGACCGGCGGCACCATTTTCATCCAGTACATGCGCGAGGGCAGCGCCGGATCGGGACCGTCCGTGAACACCCGAACGGTGAAATCGTCGACCTTCTCGGCTCCCGTAACGGTTCCGAAATAGGCCAGTTGCTCGGAAGCGTTCTCCGGATCGACGGCCCGCTCGATGCTGGCCACCACGGCGTCGGCGTTGAAGGGCTCGCCATTGTGGAAGCTGATCCCCTCGCGCAGCGCAAATTCCCAGGTGGTATCGTCGATCTGGGTGGGCAGGTCGAGGGCCAGGCCCGGCACGATGTCGCCCTGGGGCGTACGCGCCAGCAAGGCCTCGTAGATATTGTCATTGACCTGGCGCTCGCCGCCGTCGTCGCGCAATTGCGGATCGAGTGTGGACGGCTCGGACCCGATGCCGATGGCGATGGATTGCGCCTGGGCATATCCGGTGACGACGCCGAAAACCCCGACAAAGGCCGTGGTTGCGAGCAAGGCACGCATTATGGTGTTCATAGATGTCCTCCCAAGGTGCGGGTCGTTTTTACAACGATGTCACTGCGCACCCACGAGAAGTCTTGATCCCGCCACATCGATTGTCAACGCGGCGATTTTCGCCATTCCGTCAATCCGTCACCATGCGACGACGATTTGTCATATATGGTCCCGGCGCGGTTCATGCTGTGCGGAGAAATATTCAGCCGGCCGCGGCGTCCAGACGGGATGTGCGCCCACGAGGGAAGCGGCCACATCCATGATCGCCCTGTCACGCCCCATGGCGCCCATGAGTTGCAGGCCAATTGGGAGCCCAGCCGCCGACAGGCCGGCCGGAAAGGCGAGGGAAGGATGCCCCGTGAAATTGGCGACGATGTTGGGAATGGGGTCCTTCATGAAGTAGTATTTGTTGACGGCGCCCAGCATGCCGGCCGGGGCCAGGGCACCGGGAAGCAGCATGGCATCGACGCTCCCCAAAGCCGCTTCGAGCACTCCCGACATCTGCGCGCGCAACCGCAGCGCCAGAGCGAGATCGTCCTCCCTTATGGCCTCACCGACCAGCACGCGCCCGCGGAAGATTTCCCCATAGCGGTCGAAGCAGGCCCGCACATCGGCGGCATGGACGCCGGCGACCTCGTGCATCATGACCACGGTGGCCGCCGCATGGATATCGGGCAGCGGGGGAAGATCGAGCTCGACAACCGTTCCGCCCGCCGCCGAGACCGCGGCCAGCGCAGTTTCCCAGGCGGCGGCGACATCGCCATCGAGACGATCGACTATGCCCCAGCGACCCGCGGGGACGCCGATGGACAATTTGCCCAGCGCCTTGGGCGTGGCCGGTCTGGGAACCGGCTCCCCGCTCATCACCGCAAAGAGAATGGCGCAATCCTCGACCGTCGCGGCGATCGGCCCGGCATTGTCCATCGACGGCGCCAAGTCCGCGACACCCTCCAGCGGCACCGCTCCTCGGGTGGGCTTGAGGCCAAAAACGCCGCACATGGTGGCCGGCAGCCTGATGGAGCCGGCGGTATCGGTGGCCAGCGAACCGAGACAGAGCCCGGCCCCCACGGTCACGCCGGACCCGCTCGACGACCCACCCGGAAAATGCCCCGCCTTCCACGGATTGCTCGCCGGCGGGAAAGGCAGATCGTAGGATGGCCCGCCAAAAGCCAACTCATGGCAATTGGCCTTGCCCAGGATGATCGCTCCTGCCCCGCGAAGGCGCACCACGGCCGGCGCGTCCCTTTCGGCGATGCGCCCTTGACGCGAGGCCGAGGCTCCAGTGGCCGGGAGACCCGCCACATCGGCAATGTCCTTGATCGACAACGGAACACCGCAAAGCGGGCCCGGGACCAGGCCGTCGGCCAGCGCTTTATCGAGCGCTCGGGCCGCGTCCATGGCGCCCTGCGCATCGACATGATTGTACCCATGAAGGTCGCCATCGAAACGCGTAATACGCTCGAGAAAATGCGCCGTGACCACTTCGGCACTGACCGCCCCGGCCCTCACCGCCTCCGCGAGTTCGCGAATACTCAGGGTTTCCCAGGCGCGGCTCATGATGCGTGCTCGTCGGCCTGCCGCGCCTGCTTCCCGCCGGGATCAAGCAGCCGGAGGCGCGCGACGATGTCGTCGATGATCGCGAGCCCTGCCTGGAATTCCTCCGCTTCGCGCGGAGACATTTCAGGCGGCGGCGTTACGGCGCGCAGGCGCGGGCCGAAATCGGTATCTGAAGTCATTGATCGAACCCCGAGCCGCCTGCCCGTGGGCAGGCGGCATGATGGCGTCAGGACTATTCGCTGACCGTCATTTCCTTGATCAGCATTTTGGCGTCCGTCCGGGGCTGCCATTCCATGCGCGTGGACATGCCGTAAATGTCCTGCAGGTTGAACAGCGGCACCGTGTAGTTGAGATCGTGCGCGTGCTGGAAGACCTCGTCATAAAGCGCCTGACGGGCCTCCACATCGGTCGTCTCGCGTGCCTCGTCGATCAGGGCCGCCATCTCCGCGTCGGAGTTCGACGATGCGGCGCCGTCCATGTGGTAGATGTAGGAGCCTTCACGATCGGCATCGAGCAACTCGTTCGAGTTGGCGATGAAGATCGAGTCCGGCCGCGGGCCATCGCCCATCAGGCTGTCGAGGTATTGCGAGAATTCCTGGATCTGCACGTCCACCGCAAGCCCAGTCTGCGACCAATAGCCGGCCACGGTTTCGATCTGCTCGCGATCCTTGAGCCAGCGGCCGGATTCGCCGATCACCTGCAGAGTCTTCCCGGTCGCCCCGGCCTCCTCGATCAACTGCCGCGCCCGCTCCGGATCGTAAGCATAGCTCTCGAGCGAATCGTTGAACCCGAAGGCGCGCGGATTGATGTGATGGCCCTGCGCGATGGTTGCGTAGCCGGCGAACAGGCTTTCGACCATGGCCTCCCTGTCGATGGCAAGATTGAGCGCCTCGCGCACCAGTGGGTCGGAGGTGAGCTCGTTATCGATGCCGAGCACGAAGACCGAGGTCTCCAGCCCTTCGACGGCGGCGAATTTGGGAACCGCCGTGGTGAATTCGGGCAGCAGGTTGGTGATGATGTCGAATTCGCCCGCCATGAGGCCCGAGAGCCGGGTGCCCGCTTCGCCCACGAAGCGATAGGTCACGTCGTCGATCTGCGGGGCGCCGTCCCAATAGTCCTCGTTGGCCTCCAGCGCGATGGTGTCGCCGCGGTTCCAGGATACGAACTTGTAGGGCCCGGTTCCGACCGGAGCAGCCGCCAGATCGCCTTCCTGCGCATAGACCGGCGGAATCATCTTCAGCCAGTACATGCGCGAGGGCAGGATCGGATCAGGACCGGTGGTGAGAATGTGGACGGTATAGTCATCGACCTTTTCCGCCCCGGCGATGGTGCCGAAATAGGCCATCTGTTCGGAATTGGTGGCGGGATCGATCATCCGCTCCACGCTGGCGACCACCGAATCCGCGTTGAACGGCTCGCCATTGTGGAAGGTGATGCCCTCGCGCAGCTTGATTTCCCATGTCGTCTCGTCGACCTGGGTCGGCTCGGCAGCGGCGAGGCCGGGCACGAGCTCGGCGTCGGGCGTGCGCGCCATCAGCGTTTCATAGATGTTGTCGTTGACCTGCCGCTCGCCGCCATCGTCGCGCAGATGCGGGTCGAGTGTCGACGGTTCCGAGCCGATGGCAATGGTGATGGATTGCGCAAATGCCGGTGCCGCCACGCCGAGCGAAAGGCTGAGCGCCGTTCCCGCCAGCAAGAGTGCGAACTTGGTGTTCATATCCTGACCTACCCCTTTGTTGAGCGATTTTTGTTTTCGGTGCCGGACGCCCGGTCCGGCACACCTCGCCCCGTAGTCTTTGCAAGGGTCGGAAAATTGTCAACGGCGCTGGGCCGGCATTCGACCCCGGTTGCGCTCCACGCCGCCACAGACCGAACATTTCGCGCCCCCGCGCCGCCATAATGTCGAATTGACGCGTGGTTTCGTCGAGATGACACCTTTCAATCCGGGGCCCGGCCCGCAATGATGGCGGTTGGAATCACCTGTCTCGCCGAGTTGCCCGCAGTGTTTATTTTCTCCGCCCTCGAATGGCCATTGATCGGGCTGGCCATTGTCACCGTCATCGCGGCCGGAACGATCCAGGGCTCCACCGGCTTCGGCTTCAACATGGTGGCGGCGCCCATATTGGCGCTGATCGATCCGGCCTTCGTGCCGGTGCCCATGCTGTTGCTGGCCGTGGCGGTGTGCATCGTGGGCGCCATTCGCGAGCGCGACGAAATCGACCGCAAGGGGCTGACGGCGGCGCTTGTCGGCCGCACCATCGCCTCGGGCCTCGCGGTATTCTGCCTCGGACTTCTCGATCAGGGAACCTATTCCACGCTGTTTGCCGGATTGGTCCTGCTCGCCGTGGCGCTGAGTCTCCTGGGTCTCAAGATAGAGGCCAATCCCAGAACGCTGTTCGTGGCGGGCAGCGTTTCGGGTTTCATGGGCACGCTGACCTCCATCGGCGCGCCGCCGATGACCATTCCCTACCAGCATTCCAAGGGCCCGGTCATGCGCGCGACCCTGAGCGCCTTCTTCGTCTTCGGCTCGTTCATTTCCGTCCTGGCGCTGGCCGCCGGCGGCATGGTCAGCTGGTCGGCAATCCTGCTGGGCCTGCTGCTGCTGCCATTCGCCATGATCGGCTTCGTCTTTTCCAATTGGGGGCGGATGCTGGTCGACAAGGGCAAGGTCAGGGTGGTGGTCCTCACCGTTTCCACCGCGAGCGCACTGTTGCTGGTCGCCCGCGAATTCCTGTTCTGATCGCAAAAAGGGGGTGCGCATGCCGGCCTCGAGGTCCCGCAAAGTCATCGTCATCACCGGAGCCGGCAGCGGCATCGGGGCCGCCACGGCCCGGCGCCTCGCCGCGGAAAATACGGCCCTTCTGCTCCACACGCGCGGAAACCGGCATGGTCTCGAAGCCGTGGCGGCGGAATGCCGGGCCCTGGGCGCGGAGGTCGCGCTGCATCTGGGCGATCTGGCGGCACCCGAGACGGCGGCTTCGGTCATCGACGCGGCGCGGGACAGCTTCGGAGCGGTGGACGTTCTGGTCAGCAATGCCGGCGTGGCCCACAAATCCCGCTTCGGGGAGATGACCGAGGCCGAGCTGCGGGCGGCGTTCGAGATCATTCCGCTGGCTTTCTTCCGGCTGGTCGAGGCCGCCCTGCCCGACCTGCTGGCCAGTCCTGGCGGGCGGGTGATCGCCATCAGTTCCTTCGTTGCCCATGCCTATGGCACCGGCGACATGCTGTTCCCCGCCTCCTCGGCCGCCAAGGCGGCGCTGGAGGCGCTGGCCAAAGCGCTGGCGGTGCAGCTCGGCCCCGATGACGTCACCGTCAATTGCGTCGCGCCGGGCTTTACCCGCAAGGATACGGGCGGCCATACGGCCACTTCGCCCAAGGCGATGGATCGCACCGCGGCCATCACCCCGACCGGCCGGGTCGCCGAGCCGATCGACATCGCGGAGGCCGTGGCCTATCTGGCGAGCCCCGGCGCGCGGCAGGTCACAGGCCAGATCCTGCATGTGGACGGGGGTCTGCTGCTGCCCTAAAAACGCTGTGGCGAGAAGGGCTTAATCGGAAAGTCCGGCGTCTCGCCGGCAAGCAGAGCGGCGACAGCGAGGCCGGTGGCGGGGCCGTTGGCGAAGCCGATATGGCCGTGCCCGAAGGCGTAAACCACCGAGCGGCTGGCGCGGGAGAAGCCGATGACCGGCAGGCTGTCGGGGGTGGAGGGGCGGCTGCCCATCCAGACCGGCCCGGCGGCATCGGCGTCGACGGGGAGGCTCCGGGCGGCGTCGGCGAGGACCGTCGCGATCTGGCTTTCGTCGGCCGGGGCGTCGGGCAGAGCGAGCTCGACACCCGAGAGAATCCGGGCCCCTCCGGCCATGGGCGAGGCGACGAAACCCCCGGAAACATCATAGATCGGGCGGGTCAGCCGGGCATTGCCGGTCCAGGGCGCGAGGCGGTGATATCCCCGCTCCCCGACCAGGGGAATGCGGTCGCCGAGGGCGCGGGCGAGGCTGGCCGAATGGACGCCCGCCGCCACCACCACCTGGGCGAAGCGATGGGTTTCCCCCCCGATGGTGAGCTCAACATCGTCGTTTGTTGGCCTAATATCGGTGACGTGCGCGGCTATGTGCCCTGCACTTGCGGTGAATGCCGCATATAGTGCGGCGACGATGGCGCCGGGATCGTCCACCGAGGCGGATTGGGTGAAATGCAACCCCTCCGCATAGCGGTCGGCGAGGCCCGGCTCCAAGGCGGCGATGCCGGCCGCGTCGAGCGGCTCAGCCTCGATCCCGAACCGCGCCAGGACCGAACGTTCGCGCTTTGCGGAGGCGAGCGAACCCGACTGGCGATAGAGGCGCAGGAAGCCGGTCTGGCGATAGTGATGCCGCGTGCCCAGTTCGTCCGCCAGCGCCATGTGATGGTCGAGCGCGGTGCGCACCAGCGGGTCGAGGGCTTCGGCGGCGGCGAGCCATGAAGCTTCGTTGCAGGCGGCGAGGAAATGCCGGACCCAGCCGGCCATGCGCGGCAGGGAGCGATAGTTGACCCGCACGGCGACGCTGCGGCCGAGGCCGTAGCCGGGGAGCTTGGAGATCAGCCCGGGGCCGGCGACGGGAAAGATCGAGCCCCGGCTGATGACGCCGGCATTGCCATAGGAGGCGCGGCCCAGGGGATCGCCGGGATCGATGAGGGTGACGGTTCTCCCCCGCCGCTGCAATTGGAGCGCGGAGGCCAGCCCGACCATGCCGCCGCCGATGACCGCGACATCCCCGCGCGCGGCCGGTGTCACAGCAGGTGATCCAGTCCGCGCCTGAGGCCGGTCCATTCCCTGACCCGGCGCGCCGCCAGAAGCGTTCCGGCCACATAGGGCGCGGTGGAGGCACCGGCATCGTGGCGGATGGTCAGCCGCTCATTGTCGGCGCCGAAGATCGCCTCGCAGGAGAGGGCATAGGAGGGAACGCGCACCGAATGCACCTGAACTGGCCGGGGCCCGCCCAGAGCAGCGCCGCGCGTGGCAGGCGCGCCGGTCAATTGGGCGATGGGCACCGCAGATGACGGCCCGGCCACCGCGCCGAGCATTTCGGCCAGCTCGCGCGCCGTGCCGGTGGGAACGTCGGTCTTGGCCGCCGGTCCGTAGTCGATGATCTCGACATCGTCCACATAGCGCGCCGCCTCGACGGCGAAGCGCCGCAACAGGGTGGCGGTGATGGAGAAATTGCCCGCCGCAAGAACGCCCCGGCCCGCCGCCCGCGCCGCCGCGTCGATCTCGTCGTAATCGGCGGCGGTCAGCCCGGAGGTGCCGATCACCACATGGCGGCCGGCGGAAAGGGCGGAGAGCACATTGGCCTTGACCGCGTCGGGCTTGGTGTAGTCGATCACCACATCGCTCGGCGCGGCGAGCGCGGCGTCGACATCGGCGACGACCTCTATCCCAAGCGCGTCACCGCCGAGCAGCGTGCCGTAATCCCCGCCCGCATGGCGTTTTCCCAAT
Organism: Pelagibacterium lacus; assembly: GCF_003345525.1. Classification (GTDB taxonomy): domain Bacteria; phylum Pseudomonadota; class Alphaproteobacteria; order Rhizobiales; family Devosiaceae; genus Pelagibacterium; species Pelagibacterium lacus. The sequence goes on along the minus strand of NZ_QQNH01000010.1, from coordinate 13,840 downwards.
ATGCCGGCCAGCGCCAGATCGTCGGCCGCAAGGATCGCGCTCCCCAGCGCCCGCCCGACGCGGCCCGTGCCGCCGAACAAAGTAATGGCAACCATTCTTGCTAACTCCCCTATCGCAATTCCTGATCTGATTGAATCAGATCAGGAGCTCTAGTTTTTTGTTTTTCGCGTTTCCGAACCGGAAAACCGCTGCGCACTTTTCCTGGAAACGCTGCAATTCCTTGTTTCATCGCATTTCCGAACCGAAAAACCGCTGCGCACTTTTTCTGGAAACGCTGCAATTCCTTGTTTCATCGCGTTTCCGAACCGGAAAACCGCTGCGCACTTTTCCTGGAAACGCTGCAATTCCTTGTTTCATCGCGTTTCCGAACCGGAAAACCGCTGCGCACTTTTCCTGGAAACGCTGCAATTCCTTGTTTCATCGCGTTTCCGAACCGGAAAACCGCTGCGCACTTTTCCTGGAAACGCTGCAATTCCTTGTTTCATCGCGTTTCCGAACCGGAAAACCGCTGCGCACTTTTCCTGGAAACGCTCTATCGTGTCTGCCCATCGGCCAGAGACACCCCATCGGTGGGGCCCATCTGCATCGGATCGCGCCCCATCCTTTTCAGCCAGGAATAGACCGGGGGCGCCATATCGGCAATGGATTCGACCTCCACATCGATGAACACCAGACCGTCATGGGCAAAGGCGGCGTCGAAGGCCGCATCGAGCTCGTCGGGGGTGGTCACATGGAAGGCGCGGGCGCCGAACACTTCGGCGATGGCCGCGCCGTCGACTCGGTTGAAATCCACCGAATAGGTGGCGTTGTGGCCATGCAGGCGCTGCAACGCCTTGATCCAGCCAAAGCAGCCATTGGAGAAATGAACGAGGATGGCGGGCACGTCGAGACGGACCAGGGTTTCCAGCTCTCCCATGCTCATGGCGAAGGAGCCGTCACCGAACAGGCCAATGGGCCGGGTATGGGGCCGGGCCAGATACGCCCCGACCACGGCCGGCAGGGCATAGCCGAGACCGCCAAAGGCGCGCGGGATGATGAAGCTCGATTCGGGGTCCACGAGTCTCAGCAATTGCGTCATGTGCGGGGTCGGGGTGCCGGGATCGGAAAGGATCGAGCAGGGCCGCCCGACAAGGCGATCGTTGAGGGCCTTGACGATGCGCTGGGGGGCCAGCGGCACGGCGTCGGACTCCATCTTGGCGCTGGCCTTGTGCCAGAATTCGGCCCGCATGGCGTTGAGATGGGCCGGCCAGGCCGGATCGACGGCGAGGCCCTGCGGCAGCCTGTCGTGGAGCGCTTCGAGGGCGAGCCGGATATCGGCGCAGATCGAGAGCGCATTGTCGGTATTGTTGCCCAGCACCGTGGCCTCGATGTCGATCTGGACGATCTTGCGCTCCACCCTGTCGCTCGGGAAGGTCCAGCCGATGGTCACCACGGAGCCGATCTTTGAGCCGAGATAGACGATGAGATCGGCCTCCTCCATTGCCCGGTTGGCGTGGGGGTGAAAGCCGTTGTCGCCGACGACGCCGATGGCCAGCGGGTGATCGTCGACGAGGGTCGACTGCCCGGTGATGGTCTGGACGACCGGCATGCCCAGCGCTTCGGCCACCGCTTGCAGCGCCTTGCCGGCCAAGGAGCGGCTGGCGCCACCGCCGGCCACGAAAAGCGGGCGCCGGGCCTCGGCGATGAGGCCGATCAGGGCGTCGATATCCTTCTCGCCGGGCGAGGCGGGATAGCTGGGGAAGCGGGTGCAGGCGGCCTCGGCGTGCAGCGAGATCGCATCGGCGGCGACGGTTTCGGCCAGAACGTCCTCGGGCACCACCAGATGGACCGCGCCAGGCCGTCCGCCTGTGGCGTAGCGGAAGGCGCGGCGCACCATTTCGGGGATCTTGCGCGCCGACTTCACCTGCCATGAGGCTTTGGTCACCGGCTCGAACAGCTTGGCGCATTCGAGCTCGGTGATCACCCCCTGGCCTTCCATGCGCAGCGGCGTGTCCGAGGTGATGAGAATCATCGGCACCGAGGAAAAATGCGCCTCGGCCACGGCGGGAAGGACATACATGGCCCCGGCCCCGGACGGCACCTCCATCACGGCGGGCTTGTTGGAGAGCCGCGCATAGGCATCGGCCATGAAGCCGCCGCAGCGCTCATCGCGCACCATGATGTGGCGGATACGGTCCTGCGCCAGCCGCATGGCGTCGTAGAGCGGCACATTGGTGTCTCCCGGCACGCCGAAAATATGGTCCACCTCATAGCGCACCAGCATTTCCACCAGAATGTCAGCACCGCGCAGTTCCCGATCAGCCATGGACAGCCCTCCCTTTCGTTCGCCACAGCTTATTGCGGCTGGCATTCGGGGAAACCTGACAGAGTGTCCGCCAGAAAAGGCCCGACCGTCATTTCATCGGGCGCGCGGACGGGGAAACCCGCATGATCATGACTTCATGCACAAATGAAACTTGCTGACTGCCATCTTTGTGTGCACAATGTGAGAATGCACACCATGTGCGCAGGGAGAATGCGGGCGAATGGCAGATGGGCGTGATACTATCGACAGACAGTTGATCGGTCTCCTGCTCGTCAACGCGCGCCAGTCCATCACCGAACTCGCCCGGCAACTCGGCGTAGGCCGCACCACCGTGCACGAACGCATCGCGCGGCTGGAAAAGAGCGGCTTGATCACGGGCTATTCGGCGATCCTCTCGGAAGACCCCTTCGACGACTATGTGCAGGCCTTCGTCACGCTTTCCATCGTGCAGAAGCGCCAGAAGGACGTGCTGGCCCATCTGCAATCGCTGCCCGAAGTGATCAGCTGCTATACGATCAGCGGCGATTTCGACCTCTTGGCGGTCATCCAGGCGCCGCGCCTCGAAGATATCGACGCGGTGCTCGACGAAATCCTCGGCTATCCCGGCGTCGAGCGCTGCCGTTCGTCCATGGTCCTGACCCGCGCCTTCCAGCGCGGCGGCGCGCTGGTCAACGACACCCGCCAGGCCTATGGCGTGGCGGCGGAATAAACGCCTAACCCATTTCGGACACGATCCAGTCGCGAAACAGCTTTAGCGGCCCCTGCGCCCCCTGCCCCATCGGCCAGATGAGGAAATAGCGCTGCTCGCTGAGCATGGGCGCGTCCAGCACCGCCACCAGATCGCCGCGCTTGAGGTCGCCTTCGATGAGGAAGGCCGGCAGGAGGGCGAGGCCCAGCCCCGATCCCGCCGCCTGGGCGGCGGTCGCAAACTGGTCGAACAGCATGCCGCGCAGCCGCCCCACCTCCACATGCTGGGCGGCGAACCACCGCTCCCATTGATCGGGCCGGCTGGCCAGATGCAGCAGGGGGAGCTGCACCATATCGGCGGCCGATTCGATCCTGTGGCGTTCGAGGAATGCGGGCGAGGCGACCGGCACCACGGTCTCGGCCATGAGCTCCACCCCTTCGGTGCCGGCCCAGGGCTTGTCGCCGAAATGGATCGCCGCGTCGAAGGGATCGGTGCGGAAATCGAAGGCCGAGAGGCGGGTGGAGAGATTGATGGTTATGCCCGGATGCCGGTCGAGAAAGCGCGACAGGCGCGGGGCGAGCCAGCGGGTGCCGAAGGTGGGCAGGATGGCGAGGTTGAAGGTGCCGCCATGGGGATTGGCGCGCAGGTTGAGCGAGGCATTGGCCACCCGGTTGAGCGCCTCGCGGATTTCCCGCGCGTAGGCGGCTCCGGCCTCGGACAGCCGCACGGTCTGCTTTTCGCGCACGAAGAGCTGGCTGCCGATCTGCTCTTCGAGGAGGCGGATCTGCCGCGAGACTGCGCTTTGGGAGATGGACAGCTCCTCGGCCGCCATGGTGAAGCTCTCATGGCGGGCCGCCGCCTCGAAGGCGGTGAGCAGCGACATGGAGGGCAGGAAGCGACGGGGTATGGCCATGGGCGGACGATGCGACAGGGGTGGAGAAGCCTCCCCATATAGCAGCATCCGCCCGGCCCCGTCACGCATGGGCGCGCGGCCTCAGCTCGCCTTGGCCCGCACGATGGCCAGTTCGGCCAACACCGCCGCGATGGAGGCATCCTCGAGCGCCTGATACATGGCGAACTCGTCGGCCACGGGGCCCCCGAGCGCGCTTTCGAAGACGTCGCGGTTGGACTTGACGAGGCGGTCATGGGCGGCGTTGTCGCCCAGATTGGACTGGAAGATGCCCGCCGCGGAGACCGGCAGGAAGTCTTCATAGACGATCGGGTCGAAGCCCACATAGCCCTCGGCCACCAGCGTCGCGATATCGCCGCTCACTTCCAGCCCAACGGCGCGGCGGCCCTTGTCGGTCAGGAAGTAGTGGAAATAGGCGAGGTCCTGGGCCCGAAGCTCGGCGTAGCTGTCGGGCATGGGCGCGAACACCTCGCGCAGGGCCCGCATATAGTCCGCGGTGTTGGAGCCGTCCGCCTTGGGCTGGGCGAGCCCGCGCGCCGCGTCGAGCAGTTCGTCATAGAGCTGACGCCCCTTGGGCTTGAGGGCGACGCCCCGCTGCTCGATCTCGCCGAAGCGCGCCGTATGGCGTCCGGCGACCCGGCCGTCTTCCGCGTCGCCGAGGAAGGCGATCTGCTCCTCGAGCGCCTTGAAACTGGTCTGGCGCAGGAGGATGGGGCATTGGCGCGGCGGGGGGCCCTCGATCACCGCCTTGGGGGTGATGCCGCGCTCGGGCATCAGACGCTGCACCGCGTCGATATCGAGGGTGCGCGGGGTCAGGTGGTTGATGTGCGGACCCTTGAAGCTCACCACGTCGGCGATCAGCCGGTGCGCGTCGTGCAGGCGCTGATAGGTCGCCTCGGACACGGTGGCGTCCGAATGCCAGCGGAAGGTTTCCAGCGCCTCGGTGATGAAGGTCGCGGCGTCGGCTTCATCGAGCCCGCCATCGGCCTCGGACTTCTCGATCAGCGCGCGGGCCCGGGGCGTGAAGATGTCGCGCCGGGCGAGGATCGCCTCGGCCTCCTGGCGCAGGGCGTCGTCCTCGATCAGCTCGAGCCGCAGCAGCGAGGTGAAGACGCGGAACGGGCTGCGCTTGAGGGCTTCGCCATCGGTGGGACGGAAGGCGGTCGAATGCACCGGGATGCCGGCGACCGAGAGGTCGTAATAGCCCACCGGCTCCATGCCCATCACCGCGAACAGGCGGCGGATGGTGAACAGCTCCTCGGGCTTGCCCAGCCGGATGGCGCCGTGGCGCTCCTCGGAGATGCGATCAAGATTGTCGAGCGCTTCGAGGCGGGCTTTCAGCTCGGGGTTCTTGTCCATGACATCGGCATTGACGTCGCGGACCAGCTCCATGAGGTCCCCATAGAGGGGGACCTCGTCGCGGTACATGTCCGACATGGCCCGGCAGAAGCGGGCGCGGATTTCACTTTTGGAGAGAAAGTCACTCATGGCATGGCCTTGATTTCGAACTTGATGCCCTGTGCCAACGGCAATTCGCGGGAATAGTTCACCGTGTTGGTCTGGCGGCGCATATAGGCGCGCCAGGCGTCCGACCCGCTCTCGCGGCCGCCGCCGGTCTCCTTCTCACCGCCGAACGCGCCGCCGATCTCAGCACCCGAGGGGCCGATATTGACGTTGGCGATGCCGCAATCGGACCCGGCAGCCGACAGGAACAGCTCGGTCTCGCGCACATCGGTGGAGAAGATGCAGCTCGACAGGCCCTGGGGCACGCCGTTCTGCAAGGCGATGGCCTCGTCGAGGGTCTTGTAGGTGAGGACATAGAGGATCGGCGCGAAGGTCTCGTGCTTGACGATGTCGCTCTGCTCGATCATCTCGGCGATGGCCGGCTGCACGTAATAGCCGCCCGCGACCGCCTCGACCTTCTCGCCGCCGGTGATCTTGCCGCCCTCGGCGCGCGCCTTTTCCAAAGCGGTCTGCATGGCGTCATAGGCCTGCTTGTCGATCAGCGGCCCGACCAGCACGCCCTGTTCGAGCGGGCTGCCGATGGGCAGTCCCTCGTAGGCGCTCTTGATCCGCGCGACCAGTTCGTCACGCACATCCTCATGCACGATCACCCGGCGCAGGCTGGTGCAGCGCTGGCCGCAGGTGCCCACGGCCGAGAACACGATGGCCCGCACGGCGTTTTCCAGATCGGCGGACGGCGCGACGATCATCGCATTGTTGCCGCCCAGTTCGAGAATGGTCTTGCCGAAGCGCTCGGCCACCTTGGGGCCGACGATGCGGCCCATGCGGGTGGAGCCGGTCGCCGAGATCAGCGGCACGTCTTTCGAAGCGGTCAGCGCCTCGCCGATATCGGCGCCGCCGATCGCCACCTGCAACAGCCCGTCCGGCGCATCCGAACCGAAGCGCGCCAGGGCCTTCTTGAAAATCTTTTCCACCGCCAGAGCCGAGAGCGGGGTCTTTTCCGAGGGCTTCCAGATGGTGGAATTGCCGCAGACGGCGGCAAGAGCGAAGTTCCAGGCAAAGACGGCGACGGGGAAGTTGAAGGCGGAGATGACGCCCACCACGCCCAGCGGATGCCAGGTTTCGCGCATGGAGTGACCCGGGCGCTCGGAGGCGATGGTCAGGCCGAACAACTGGCGCGCTTGGCCGACCGCCAGATCGCAGATGTCGATCATCTCCTGAACCTCGCCCAGACCCTCCTGCAGGATCTTGCCCACTTCGAGCGAGACCAGGGCGCCCAGCTCCTGTTTGGCGGCGCGCAATTCCTCGCCGAACAGGCGGATCAGCTCGCCCCGGCGCGGGGCCGGCACCAGCTTCCACGCCTCGAAGGCGCTCTTCGCCCTGGCGATCATCGCCTCCATGTCGGCGTCGCTATGGGTCGCCACGCTGCCGAGCAGGGCGCCGTCGACGGGGCTGTGGACCTTGAGCGAACCGCCGGAGAGGTCAGCATCGGTGAGAAGGGCCGCAGCGAGAATGTCCTTATGTGCCATCAGCAATTGATCCTGTTCTTACGGTTTGACGAGGGCGGCGCTGGCCGCCGCGATGCGTTCGAGTGCCTTTTCGAGCGCAACCTGCGCATAGGCATATGAGATTCGGAAATGGCCAGGCGACCCGAATGCGGTGCCGGGCACCACCGCCACGCCGGCCTGTTCGAGATAGTATTCGCAGAGATCGGCGTCGGTCTCCACAATTGTGCCCTGCGGCGTCCTGCGGCCCAGAAGGCCGGTGCAGTCGGGGAACACATAGAAGGCCCCGCGCGGGCTGTCACAGACAAGGCCTTCTACGGCATTGAGGCCGGCGACGACAAGATCGCGCCGCCGCCAGAAGTCCTCGCGCCGCTCGGCCACCACGTCGCGCGGGCCGTTGAGGGCGGCGGCGGCGGCGGCCTGCGAGATCGAGGAGGGCGCGGACGTGGCCTGCCCCTGCACCACGGCCATCGCATCGATGAGCGCCCTGGGGCCCACGCCATAGCCCAGACGCCAGCCGGTCATGGCATAGGATTTGGACACCCCGTTGACGACCAGAACGCGCTCGGCCATCTCGGGCAGCGCCTTGAGCGCCGAGACGAAGGCGAAATCGTCATAGACCAGATGCTCGTAGATCTCGTCCGACATCAGGCCCACATGCGGATGGCGCGCCAGCACCGGCAGCAGGGCGCGCAGCTGGCCGGCATCGTAAGCCCCGCCGGTGGGGTTGGAGGGCGAATTGAACAGCAGCCATTTGGTGCGCGGGGTGATGGCGCGCTCCAGCGCCTCGGGCGCGAGGACGAAGCCGTCCTCGCCACGGGTCGGCACGGTCACCGGCACGCCACCGCAGATCGAGACCATATCCACATAGCTGGTCCAGTAGGGGGCCGGAATGACCACCTCGTCGCCCGGATCGAGCGTCGCCATGAAGGCGTTGAACAGGACCTGCTTGGCGCCGGCCGAGGCGATCACATTGGCCGGGGCGATGGTGACGCCCTGACGCGCATATTCGGCGACGATAGCCTGTTTGAGCTCGGCGGTGCCGGTATTGGCGGTGTATTTGGTTTCGCCCCGGTCCATGGCGGTTTTGGCCGCCGCCTTGACGAAATCGGGCGTATCGAAATCGGGCTCGCCGGTGCCGAGCGAGATGATGTCCTCGCCGGCCTTCTTGCGCGCCGCGGCCAGCTCGCTGATGCGCACGATGAGCGAAACCTCGATATCGCTGACGCGCCGCGCCAGCCCGATACCGCCCTCCGCCGCCAAACTCATGACTGCAGCCATTGCAAGACCCATGTGCTCTCTTCCACTGGGGGCGGACACTAGGCGGTTCGGGCGCTCACGGAAAACGTCGATTGGTGATGTAATGATAACCAAATGTCATGAACTACCCGGGCAACGGCCTCAGGCCTGCGCCAGTTCGGGCACCTCGGCCCCGATGTCGATGGGCGCGCCATGGCCCACGGCGCCGTAATAGCGGCAGGTATTGGCGGCCGCCTGCGCCGCCTCGCGCAACACCAGATCCGGCGCCTCGCCCCTAAGCAGGCCATAAAGGGTGCGCGCGGTAAAAGTGTCCCCGGCCCCCAGCGTATCGACGACCTCGGTGGGGACGGCGGCGACGCTGTGAACGGCGCTGCCGTCCGAGAGGATCGCCCCGGCCCGGCCACGGGTCACCAGCGCCCATTGCGCCCCGGCGTCCAGCATCTGGCGCTGCAGGGCCAGCGCCTCGGCCTCGGGCGCCTCGCCGGCCGAAGCGGCGGTCAGCAGGCATAGCGGGGCCACGGCCGCGATATGGCCGGGATCGCGCCCGGTGGAAAAATCATAGGAGAGCCGCGTGCGCTGCGCCACATCGGCCAGATGCGCATCGAGCCCGCTGGAGCGGCCGATATGGGCGGCATCGAATCCGGCGATGAAGGCGAGATCGGCCTCGACCGGCGTGAACATCGACACCCCGAGGTCATAGGTGATGAAGATGCGGTCGCCATCCTCATGGCCGATGACGCAATAGGCCGTCATGCCCTCGTCGAGCACGCGCAGATGCGAGACATCGACCCCTTCGGCCATCAGCGCCGCCCGGATATGCCGGCCGGCCGCGTCGTCGGCGACGGCGCCGACATAGGCCGACTGCCCGCCGAACCGGCGCACGAACACCGCCGCGTTGAGGGTATTGCCCCCCGGATACATCATTGCGTTGGCGGCATAGCAGTCCACCACATTGTCGCCCACGGCAACGATTCTGACCATTGAACCCATCGATCGAAAATACGAGTTGACTTGATGTGAGAACGTTCGCACTTTATAGGGGACATTGTCAACGCGAAGGCTCGTCTTCCGCGTCGCCAAGCCCTGTTTTCCCCAAACGCACTGGCCGGGCCGTCCATGGCCGGACGTCTCAACCCCGAGAGGCATCATGAAGACTGAACTGAACCCGGACATTTCCCAAGCTCTTTCCGCCATTGCCGGGCGCGAATTCGGAAATGTCTTTCTCGTCGCCTGCGGCGGATCGCTCTCGATCATGCATCCAGGCAAGTATTTCCTCGACCGTCACTCCAAGGTGCTCAATTCCGACGTCTACAACGCCGACGAGTTCATCGCGCGCAGCCCGCAAAAGCTCGACGACAAGGCGCTGGTGATCCTGTGCTCGCAGACCGGCACCACCAAGGAAACCGCGCGCGCCGCCGAATTCGCCCGCGCCAAGGGCGCCGCGACCATCGCGATGACCCTCGATTCGGCCTCCCCGCTCGCCAATGCCGCCGAGAACGTGGTCAACTACCAGGCCTTCTATACGACCGGGGTTCCCATCGACGCGGCCGAATCCAATTACGGTGTGCTCTACATGCTGCTGGCCGGCCTCGTGAAGCAGACCGACGGCATCGACGTGGTGCCCTCGCTGCTCAAGAGCCTGAGCAATCTGCAACCCGCCATCGACAAGGCGCATGACGTCTTCGCGCCCCTGTTCGAGGACTATGCCCCGCGCCTCGCCAAGAAGGACGTGATCTACACGCTGGCCAGCGGCGCCAATTACGGCGCGGCCTATTCCTTCTCCATCTGCGTCTTGATGGAGATGCAGTGGATCAACTCCCAGGCCATCCATGCCAACGAATATTTCCACGGCCCGTTCGAGGTGACCGACAAGGACGCCAGCTTCATCGTCATGGTCGGCCTCGACGAGACGCGGCGGCTGGAAGAACGGGCCCGCGATTTCGCCCTGCGCTTCGGCTCGGAGGACAATGTCATGGTGCTCGACGCCGAAAAGCTCGACCTCACCGGCATCGACGACGCCTTCCGCGGCTATCTGGTGCCGCTGGTGTTCTTCGACACGCTGTGGCGCTTCGCCTACAAGATCGCCGACCTGCGCGGCCAGCCCATGCTGGAAGGCCGCCGCTACATGAAAAAGATCAGCGACTATTGAGAACGCGACGGGGGCCGGAAACGGCCCCCTCCTTTTTTGTATAGCGATTGGGATTGGGCTCAGGCCGCGCGGGCGATGGCCGCGGCGAGCGCTTCGACGCTTTTGCGCATGGCCGGCATGGGATCGAGATAATAGCGCGCATTGGTGATTTCGAGCGACAGCGCCCCGTCATATCCGGCGGCATTGAGATCGGCGATATAGGCATCGAGATCGAGAATGCCGTCGCCCCAGGCCAGATGCGCGCCCCCGTCATCGGCGTCGGTCATGTGCATATGGGCCAGATCGGCGCCGAGCGCCCGGGCGAAATCGCCCACGTCCTCACGGGTCAAACGGGCGGCGGAGGTGTCCATCATGCCCTTGAGGGCGGGGGAAGCGACCGCATCGAGCATGCGCCGCACATCGGGCGCCGTGACCGCGATATTGCTCCAGGCCGGCGGCAGGGCCTCGAAAAACAGCGTGATGCCCAGCCGCTCGGCGCGGTCGGCGAGAAGGGCGAGCGAGGCGACGCAGCGCGCCCAGGCCTCCTCGGCCGGCTGGTTGGCATAGCCCGAACCCGGGGTCACCAACAGGGCCGGGCTGCCCATCTCGACGCACATTTCGAGGCATTCGAGGAAATAGCGCTGGCTGCGGTCGCGCAGGACGGGCTCGGAACTCCCCAGATTGATGGGATAGACGCATTGCTCGGGGGTGAAGCAGGCCAGCGCCATGCCCCGCGCGCGCACCTCGCGGCCCAGCTCGCGCGCGGCGGCGAGGGAATTGTCGCCGATATAGAAATGCGGCGCGGCGCCCCAGATCTCCACCCGGGTCAGCCCCAGCGCGGCGGCATCGTCGAGAAAGCTGCGGAGCGGGTGCCGCATATAGTGAAAATTCATCCCGCAGACATTGCTCAACGACAGCGCCATTGCCTTTTCCCTTGCTCAGCCGGTCAATGCGATAACGTTCTCACATCTACCCGCGCCGGGCAATGGCCGGATGCGCGGAGGCGGGATTTCAGCAGGGATGGAGGGGAGATGGAGCGGGTGAAGGGAATCGAACCCTCGTCGTAAGCTTGGAACAATATGCTTTTTTGGCCCGGCCCGCGTAGTCTGTGCCACATTTTATGGTCACTATTGTATCACAAACAAAAGCGCCACATTTAGGGTCCGTATCCGACCTGCTGCTATGAAGAGTATTGTGTCTGCAGTGGCATACGGCCGAAGCAATACGAGGCGTAACGGGTTACTTTGACGACTGTCGAGTTGCCGCTCGTATGAACGCTCCGATGCGAAGCAGGTCAATATCCGACCTGTTGCCTTCGTTTAGACTATTCTGAACTCGGACTTACCAATTATGACCCACGTCGTCGGGAGATGGAGAATGCTCATGAAAAGTTAGCCGAGGTAGAGAGCCGCTCTTCTTGGCGGTCAGAACCACTTTGTCCGCATCACGCCCCACCATTGCACCCTCTCCCCCGACTACTCCAGTCAATAATACGAATGACATTTCGAGATGACAGGAGTCAGCGGTTAGGCGGGATGAAACTTTGGCACGTGGTCAACAACGACACTCAGTTGAATTTCGATCGTCGCATTGCCGGGTAGCGAATTCACGCCGACCGCGGCCCGCGCACCAACGCCATTGGCACCAAACCGTTCATAGAGATAGGTGGAGGCAAAGTCGGCGATGCGGGGATGATCGGTAAACTCAGGCTCTGCCGCGACAAATACGGTGAGAACAAGCACCTCGCAAATGCGTTCACCGGCCTCGAGCAATTGTAAAGCCGCCTTCACCGCGTTGGCAGTGGCCATCACTGCGGCATCGCGATAGTCCTCGACGGGACAGCCCGGTTTTACCGCGCCGGTATAAACCAGTACGCCGCTGCGCCTGGGCGTCATACCGGATGTGTATATGACGTCCTTATGACGTTTTGCGATGACGTAACGCCCGTTCGGAACGGGACTAGAAACAACCTCCATCACATCACTCTCTGTAGCGCCCGATAAGCTCTATCATGCGCTCGACCGCCCGGACCGCCGCTTCATGGTCTTGAGAAAAATTCAGTCGTACGCCCTGATGTGAAGTTGGCCCGAATTCGCTGCCGGGCGTAACGATGACGTTTCCCTGGTGCCGCAGAATCCGAGCAAAATCCTCGATTGATACAGACAGATCGGGCAGTTCGGGAAACAGGTAGCTGCCACCGTCGGGTACGCGAACTCTTAGATCGTTCACCCTACCGAAAAGCTCAAGCAGATCGTCGCGGATGGCCTGGTGGAGACGCGTACGTTCGTTTATCCATCCAGAGGGTTCGGTGAACCAAGCCTCAAGCACAGCCTGGCTGTAACCGGCCGCGCGTAGCGATACGATGGCTTGCAACTGTTCCATGCGGCGGATCAATTGAGGCGACCCGAACGCGATACCCAGCCGGAAACCGCTAAGGGACTCGGTCTTTGACGGTCCCATGATGGTAATCAGGTTGGCAGGAACGGTTCGCACCGCACGCAAATGGGTATAGGTTCCGCTGTCATAGACAAGTCTCGAATAGAGTTGGTCAACGATGACCGTGGCATCGTAGCGCGCCGCCAGATCGGCAATCGAAGTGATTTCCTCAGCCGAATAGATCACGCCCGTTGGATTGTTCGGGTTCGAAAAGACGAATACTTGCGCACCCGCCTTCAACGCATCCTCCAGTTGTCCTAGGTCAAGGCCAGCCATGCCGGCTTTGCCGGCGTAGTCAAGCGCGATTGGCATCAACTCCGCGCCAAAGAAATGCACTAACTTCCGGTTTGCGAAATAATCTGGCTCAATGACCGCTACCTTGGTTCCGGCATTCACCGTTGCGGCAATGGCCAAAAACAGCGCGCCCTGCGTTCCTGGTGTGATGATCATCTCGTCATCGCCGTCCACCGGGGCACCGGTAAAGGCGGCCAGATTTTGCGCTACGCGCGTGCGGATCGCAGCGTTGCCCCGGTACTCGGTGTAGGCCTGCGCGCCGCCACGGCGAAAGCCGCTCTTGAACGCCTCGTACGCTCCGGGCGAAGGTAAGAAAGCATCGACGTCACCGTGCGAAAAATCGACCATGCGCCCGGGAAGAACATCGCCGCGCAAAAGCGACCGGAAGTCCTGCCTCATCTGCTGACCTTCCTGGCCCGGCGCGTTTTCGGTCGAAAGTTTCAAAAACTTGGAGTCGAGAGTGTTCATGATGGCCCTTTGAAAAGGTAATGAAATTAAGCGGCCCTGCCTCGTGCTCCAGAGCGTTTCCAGCAGCGGCATCCACTTCTGCGGTTCGGAAGAACAATAGTTCAGGACTTGGAGCATCAGCATCTGCGTGAAACGCCGAACTAGGCTGTGGTATTATCTTCGTGATCAGAAACGGCTTGCGATGGCGCGATGTGCCCTCCGAATATGGCCCACCCAAGACGATCTACAATCGTTTCATCCGGTGGAGCCGGCTCGGCGTGTTCAACAAGATCTTCTCCGCCCTTTCGGCGAACGGCGGCAAACCCTGACGTTGCCCCTTGGAGCTAATCCAGTTTGAAATAGACTCTGGCCCATCGAAAAGGACCAGAGATGAAGCGCAACA
>NZ_QQNH01000001.1 GCF_003345525.1 Pelagibacterium lacus | reverse complement strand
CGCGCGACCCACTTCCTAAGCTTCTTGCAACTCGCCGCAGCAATGCTGTGGATGCGATGAATGTCGATTCAGCCTAGCCCTTGAGCGCCGCCGCCACCGCGTCCGCGAGCGGCGTGGTGGGACGCCCGATCAGGCCCGAAAGCGCGTGGCCGTCATGGAACAGCGCCCCGTTCGCGGCGTCGACGTCGAACGCGGCCAGCGCTCCGGCAAAGGCTTCCGGCACGCCCACGCTCTTCAGCACAGCGGCATATTCGTCCTGGGGCAGGTTGCGATAAGGGATGTCCTTGCCGGTCTGGCGGGAAATCTCGGCCGCAAGCTCGGTGAGGGTGTAACTGTCGTCCCCGGCCAGCTCATAGGTCTTGCCGTCATGGCCGTTCCCGGTCAGCACGGCAACCGCCGCCTCGGCGAAATCGGCGCGGGTGGCCGAAGAGATGCGGCCGTCGCCGGCGCTGCCGACAAAGGCGCCGGCCTGCACCGCGCCCGGAATCGAGACCGCGTAGTTTTCCGTGTACCAGCCATTGCGCAGCACCGTATGGACAATGCCCGATTTCTCCAGCGCCGTCTCGGTCTGCACATGCTCGGGCGCCAGGCTCAGCGCGGAGGTATCGGCATGCAGCAGGCTGGTATAGACGATGCGCTTGACGCCCGCTTTCTTGGCCGCGTCGATGATGTTCTGGTGCTGGGTGGCCCGCTTGCCCACCTCGCTCGAGGAGATCAGCATCAGCGTATCGATGCCGGCCAGCGCCCGGTCGAGCGTATCGGGCTTTTCATAATCGGCCTCGCGCACCGCGACGCCGAGATCGGCGGCCTTGTCGGCGCTGCGGGCCAGCGCGACGATCTGCTCGGGCGCGATCTTTTGCTTGAGCTTTTCAATGAGAATGCGGCCCAATTGGCCCGTGGCACCGGTTACGGCAATGGTCATGGCTGGCTACTCCTTGTTGTGATGGTCCAGGGCCATGATATAGGTAGGTACAAACTCTTCGTAAGTACGCACGGAAAGGTAAGTATGGAAAATCGTGACAATGGCCCCCCGGCGGGGCTCTCCGACAAGCTGAATGGCGAACTGCTGTCGGCCGATTGCCCCTCGCGCGGCGTGCTCAAGCACGTGACCAGCCAGTGGGGCGTGCTGGTGCTGATCGCCCTGCAAGGGGGAACGCACCGCTTTTCCGAACTCAGGCGCCGCATCGGCGGGGTCAGCGAGCGGATGCTGGCCCAGACGCTGCAGGTGCTGGAGGCGGACGGATTCGTGGCGCGCCGCGCCTATCCCGTGGTGCCGCCGCATGTGGAATATTCCCTGACCCCGCTCGGCGAGGAGGTGGCGGAAAAGGTCCGGGTGCTGGCCGACTGGATCGAAGTCAATTTCCACCGCCTTCCGGCCAGCCGGCGCGCGGCGCAGCGCCCGGCGCGGGTCCCGGTTTAAGCCGCGCCCGCCCGGTCCCAGCCGACCTTCTTGCGGTAGATGGTCGAGGGGCTGATCTCCAGCGCGGCGGCGGCCTTGGCGATATTGCCGCCAAAGGCGTCCAGCGCGTCCTCGATGATCCGCTGCTCCTGCCGCCACATGGGCAGCACAGGCGGCGGGCTGCAATCGGCGAGGGGGGCGGATAGCCCGCGCGCCTCGATATCTGCGGCCAGCCCCATGTCGAGGGTCACCGGGCCGCCGTCGAACATCACCACGATGCGGCGCACCAGATTTTGCAATTGCCGTACATTGCCCGGCCATTCCCGCGCGACGAACAGGTCGGCCACATCGGGCGCGAAGCCCGAAAACCCCTTGTTCTCTTCCGCCGCGAACCGGGCGAGAAAGCTCTGGGCCAGGGGCATGATGTCACACGGCCGCTGCCGCAGGGGCGGCAGGTGGATGGGCAGCACATGCAGGCGATAGAACAGGTCCTCGCGAAACTTCTTCTCGCTCACCAATTGCATGGGGTTGCGATTGGTGGCGCAGACCACCCGCACATCGACCGGCCGGGCCCGCGATTCCCCCACCCGCGTGATGGTTCCGGTCTGGAGAAAGCGCAGCAGTTTCGATTGCAGCGCCAGGTCCATCTCGCCGATCTCGTCGAGAAACAGCGTGCCGCCATCGGCCATCTCGATGGCGCCCTTGCGGTCGGCATGGGCGCCGGTATAGGCGCCCTTGGCCGCCCCGAACACTTCCGCTTCCATCAATTCGCGCGGGATCGCCCCGGCATTGAGGGCGATGAACGGCCCTGCGGCGCGCGGCGAGCGCTTGTGCAGCGCTTCGGCGGTGACTTCCTTGCCCGTGCCGCTTTCGCCGGTGACGAACACCGGCGCGGCCGAGGGGGCGATGCGCAGGATCTGGTCGTAGACCGCCCGCATCTGCGGGCTGGTGCCCACGAACCCTTCGAAATCGCTGGTTTTTTCCGAGGCCGGCTCCTGGGCGACGGCGCGGGCCTTGCCGTGGCGCTGCCCCAGTTCCCCCAGCCGGGCTGCAAGCACGCGGCCGGAAATCGGCAGGTTGAGATAATCATGGGCGCCGGCCTGCATGGCCGCGACCGCCAGCGAGACCGAGCCGCTGTCCGACAAGGCCACGATCAGCGCGCCGCGCGCCGCCCCGGCCAGCGCCGAAAACGCCGTCTCGATCTGGGCGCCCACATCCTCCAGCGTCGCCGTTTCGGCCAGCACCACGTCGAAGGGCGTGGTGCGCAGGCTGCGCAGCCCCTGTTGCCCGCTGGTGCAGTGGACCAGATCGACCCCTTCGCCCCATTGCGCGAAAATGGCCGCCATCGTCAGGCGCGACCGCTCGGGCGCCCCGTCGATGAGCAGTAGTCTAACGCTTGCGTCCGATGGGCATCCATCCCGCATCAGGCCGTCTCTCCCTGGCAGATTGTGGGCTCAAGGCTTGCGCTCACTATCGATCCATTAGGGTAAACAAACGGTTGGCAATGCGCGCTTTGCCGCCGTCGCATGCTTTTTTGCGCCGCGCTGCGGTGGTAGTGATAAAGCTGTGGAAGCGCCGTGATTCCCTTGGTTTGGGGGTTGGGAAGGACTTGCAGGGTCTTGTCTACATCTTCGTGGGAATTTGTGCCGCCGCCCTGGCGATCGCGGCCTATTTCCTCCTGGGCTTCACCCCGATCGAATCCCTGCTGCTGGCGCTGGTCGTCGGCCTTGGCGGGGCGCTGATCGAGGAGCGCTCGGCCCGCCGCCGCGCCTTCGCCCGGCTGGAGCGGGGCGTCGAGGACATGGGGCGGCTGCTGGCCACCGATGCCCGCGCCGGTCAGGTGCTTTCCGAGCGGGTCAACGCCATCGCCGATCTCGACCTGGGCCCGCGCCTCGATGTGATCGAGGCCGATATGAGCGTTTTGGGCACCGTGGTCCGCCAGGTCGCCGAGGCGGTGTCCGAACTGGAAAGCGCCCGCCCGCAGCCCCGCCCGGCCGATGACCGCGATGGCTTCGATGCCGGTCCCGCCCTCCTGCGCCGCCCCAGCGTGCCGCTGGGCGAGGTGCGCCGGGCGCTCGACGAGGGCCGGTTGGTCCACCACGTCCGGCCCATCATGCGGCTTCCCCAGCGCAAGGTGCAGGCCTATACCCTTGTGCCCCGGCTCGAGATCGACGGCCAGCTCGTCGACCCGCCCGAATTCATGCCCGTCCCCCATGGGGAGGGCGACATGGTCATTCGCCGCATCGAGCGCATCGGCGCCGATGAGGGCGTGCGCATCGTGCGCCGCGCCCGGCTGCTCGGCGAGCCGGTCTCGCTGCTGCTCGACATCTCCCCCTCGACCCTGGGCGACCGTGACGCGCTCGACCAGTTGCTCAGCGTGCTCGCCGCCAACCGCGCCGTCAATCCCGACCTGGCCTTCGCCCTCGACTATCGCGACTGGGCCGCCCTCGACCGCGCCGCCGCCGATGGGGTCGCCGCCCTCGTGCAGCAGGGCGCCGGCCTCGCCATCCGCAACGCCACCACCCTGCGCCTCGATTTCGCCGGCCTCGCCGAAAAGGGCGTGCGCTATGTGGCGACCGCCGCGCGCCCCTTCCTCAAATCGCCCTCCGCGCTCACCGATTTCCACGCCTCCGACATCAGCGATTACATCCGCCGCTTCGGCATCAACCTGCTGATCACCGGCACCGACGAGGAGACCGACATTCTCGGCCTGCTCGATGACGGCATCCGGCTGGCGGAAGGCCGGGCGCTGGGGGCCTTGGCCCCCCTCGGCCCGGAGCTGAGCGACGAGGCCGGCGACCAGCTCCGCCGCGCCGGCGCCCGCTGAGACATCAACCATGGATCGGACCCGACAATGACGACGATCACCGCCGCCACTCCGGGCCTTTCGGCCCTCGCCCCCCGCTACAAGGGGATACTGTCCGACGTCTGGGGCGTCGTCCACAACGGCATCGAGCCCCATTGGAGCGCGGTCGAGGCGCTGGTCGAATACCGCGCCCGCGGCGGCAGCGTGGTGCTGATCACCAACGCTCCCCGTCCCGGCGGCCCGATCATCGACCAGCTCGACGCCATGGGCGTGCCCCGCGAGGCTTATGACGCCCTCGTCTCCTCGGGGGACGCCACCCGCAGCCTGCTCGAAAACTGGCGCGGCCGCACTGTCGCCCGGGTCGGTCCCGCCTCCGACGATCCGCTGTTCGAGGGGCTGGAGATCGCCTTCGGCCCCGACGATGTGGCCACCGCCGTGGTGGTCACCGACCTCGACACCGACGACGACACCCCCGCCGATTACCGCGACCGCATGGCCATCTGGCTTGAACGCCGCCTGCCGCTGATCTGCGCCAATCCCGACAAGGTGGTCGAGGAGGGCGACCGCATCGTCTATTGCGGCGGCGCGCTGGCCGATGCCTATGAGGATATCGGCGGCCGCGTCATGATGGCCGGCAAGCCCTATGGTCCCATCTACGAGCAGGCCAAGGCGCTGCTCGATTCCGCGGCGGGGCACCGCTTCGCGCCGGACGAAATCCTCGCCATCGGCGATTCGGTGCGCACCGACGCCATGGGTGCCGCCCAGTTCGGCATCGACCTGTTGTTCATCACCGGCTCCATCCACGCCGCCGAGCTCGACGCCTTCAACGATCCCCCGGCCAAGCGCGTCTCCGATTTCGTCTCGGTCTCCCGCGCCAATATGGTGGGCTTCATGCCCCGGCTCGCCTGGTGAATTTTGCGGACGATCCCCGGGCGCTGGCCGAATTCATCCGCCGCAACCTGCCCGTTCGTCCCGTTCCCGGCCTGCCCCATATCCGCCTCCACACCGCCACCGCGTCGAGCGGCGTCTGGCGGCTGGGCGGGGAGGGGGCGCCCTATTGGCCCTGGTGCTGGGGCGGCGGACTGGCCCTCGCCCACCACCTCGCCGCCTGCCCGCAGGAGGTGCGGGGCCGCCGCGTCCTCGATCTGGGCTCCGGCTCAGGCCTCGTGGCGATCGCCGCAGCTATGGCCGGGGCAGGGGAGGTCCGCGCCGTCGATACCGACCCCCGCGCCCTCGCCGCCATCGGCCTCAATGCCGGACTCAACGGCGTGGCCATCGCCGCCGTCGCAGGGGATCTGCTCAGCGGCCCGCCGCCCGATGCCGATCTCATCCTGGTCGGCGATCTCTTTTACGAGCCCGAACTGGCCCGGCTTGTGCTGGCCTGGCTCGATCTCTGCCGCGCGGCGGGCCTCGAGGTGATGGTGGGCGATATCGGCCGCGCCGACCTGCCCCTTGCCCGGCTCGCGGCCGTGGCGGCCTATCCAGTCCATGATTTCGGCCAGCCGCCCGGGGTCCCCGGCAGCATCGGCACGGTCTATCGCATGCGGGCGTGACCTTTCCCCCTTGCAATCTGGGCGGCCACGGGGCAGGTTCCGGCCACATTCAGACGCCCGGTCCCTCCGCACACACATGACTTCTGGCATTGCTTTCACCGTCCTCGATGGCCTCGCCCAGGTGCCGCCCGCCCTGCGCGGCGGCGTGGTGGCCATCGGCAATTTCGATGGCTGCCATCGCGGCCACCAGTCGATCCTCGACGCCGCGAGGGCTCTGGCGCGGCAAAAGGGCGTGCCCTGCCTTATGCTCACCTTCGAGCCCCATCCCCGCGACGTCTTCGCGCCAAAACCCTTCCTGTTCCGCCTCAGCCCCCGGCCAGCCAAGGCGCGGCTGGCCGAGGCGCTGGGGTTCGACGCCCTGGCGGTGATGGGGTTTTCCCGCGACCTTGCCGCCGTCGAGGCCGAGGACTTCGTTTCGCGCTTCCTCATCGATGCCCTCGCCGTGTCCGACGTGGTGATCGGCGCCGATTTCCATTTCGGCAAGGGCAGGGGCGGCACGCCCGATTTCCTGCGCGCCCAGGGAGCGTCGCACGGCTTCAACGTCATGGTCGGCGACATGCTCGACGAGGGGGAGGAGCCCGTCTCGTCCTCGCGCATCCGCGCCGCGCTGGCGGCGGGCGATCTGGGAACCGCCAACGGGCTTCTGGGCTATCACTGGTTCTTTTCCGGCCCCATCGTCACCGGCGACCGGCGCGGGCGCGAACTGGGCTATCCCACGGCCAATATGGAGGTGCCCGAGAGCTTCGGGCTGGCCCAGGGGGTCTATGCGGTGAAGGTCCGCATCGGCACCGAGCTGCTCTCGGGGGTGGCCGCCTATGGCAAGCCCATGTTCGACAACACCCGCCCGCCCTTCGAAACCTTCATCTTCGATTTCGACCGCGATATTTACGGCCAGACCGTCGAGGTGGCGCTCGTCTCCCATATCAGGGGCCAGATGACCTTTGACGGCCTCGACCCGCTCATCGCCCAGATGAACGCCGACAGCCGGGCAGCCCGCACCGCCCTCGCCGCTTCCCGCCCTCTCTCCCCCCTCGACGCCGCCCTGGGCTTCATCACCGGCTGAGCACGCCGCCCGCCACCGCCCGCGCCATCAACCCCATCGACTTTCCCGTCATGCTGCTGTTAAAAGCGGCACCAACCGACCGATACTGCATGCTTTGCGAGTTCCAATGACCGACACGCAACCGGGCGCGACGACAGAGCGCGACTATTCCGACACCCTGTTCCTGCCCCAGACCGCTTTCCCCATGCGGGCCGGCCTGCCGCAGCGCGAGCCCGAATGGCTCAAGCGCTGGGAAGACATGGACCTTTACCGCCTGCTGCGCGACGAGAGCCGCGACCGCGAAAAGTTCACGCTCCACGATGGCCCTCCCTATGCCAATGGCAACATCCATATCGGCCACGCGCTCAACAAGACCCTCAAGGACCTCGTCTCGCGCTCCATGCAGATGCTGGGCTACAACGCGGCCTATGTGCCGGGCTGGGACTGCCATGGCCTGCCCATCGAATGGAAGATCGAGGAGCAGTATCGCGCCAGGGGCAAGAACAAGGACGAGGTGCCGATCAACGAGTTCCGCGCCGAATGCCGCACCTTCGCCGAGCAATGGGTCGATATCCAGCGCGAGGAATTCAAGCGCCTGGGCGTCATGGGCGATTGGGACAACCCCTATCTCACCATGAGCTTCGATGCCGAAGCCACCATCGCCAGCGAGCTGATGAAGGTCGCCGCCTCCGGCCAGCTCTATCGCGGCTCCAAGCCGGTCATGTGGTCGGTGGTCGAGCGCACCGCGCTGGCCGAGGCCGAGATCGAATATCAGGATTACGAGAGCGATGCGATCTGGGTGAAATTCCCGGTGGCCGAAGGCGCCCATCCGGATGCATTCGTGGTCATCTGGACCACCACCCCCTGGACCATCCCCGGCAACCGCGCCGTCTCCTATTCCTCCCATATCGCCTACGGCCTCTACGAAGTCGAAACCGCCGAGAACGATTTCGGGCCCCAGCCGGGCGAAAAGCTGGTCTTTGCCGACCAGCTCGCCGCGGAAAGCGCCAACAAGGCCAAGCTGACCTTCAGGCGCCTCGCCGATGTCACGGCCGAACAACTCGCCGCCATGACGCTGCATCACCCCCTGCGCGGCCTCGGCGGCGGTTATGAATTCGCCGTGCCTCTGCTCGATGGCGACCACGTCACCGACGATGCGGGCACCGGGTTCGTCCATACCGCCCCCAGCCACGGCGCCGACGACTTTGACGTCTGGATGGCCAAGGGGCGCGACATCGCCGCGCGCGGCATCGATACCGCCATCCCCTTCACTGTCGACGATGCCGGTTTCTATACCAAGGACGCCCCCGGTTTCGGCCCCGACGCCGAAGGCGGCGCGGCGCGGGTCATCGACGACAAGGGCAAGAAGGGCGACGCCAACCAGCGCGTCATCACCGCGCTGATCGCGGCGGGCAATCTCTTCGCCCGGGGCCGGCTCAAGCACCAATACCCCCATTCCTGGCGCTCGAAAAAGCCCATCATCTTCCGCAATACCCCGCAATGGTTCGTCTATATGGACAAGGACCTTGAGGGCCAAACCCTCTCCACCGTCCCAGGAACCCCTTCTCCCCTGGTGGGAGAAGGTGGATCGCGAAGCGAGACGGATGAGGGGGGCGCCACGAGCTCCGCGCCCGAAGGCGGTCTCCAACAGGGCGCCGCGCCAGACACCCTGCGCACCCGCGCCCTTGCCGCCATCGACCGCACCCGCTTCGTGCCCCCTGCCGGGCAGAACCGCCTGCGTTCGATGATCGCCGACCGCCCCGATTGGGTGCTGTCGCGCCAGCGCGCCTGGGGCGTACCCATCACCGTCTTCGTCCACAAGGACACCGGCGAAATCCTCAGGAACGAGGCCATCAACGCCCGCATCGTCGAGGCCTTCCTCGCCGAGGGTGCCGACGCCTGGTTCGCCGAAGGCGCCAAGGCCCGGTTCCTGGGCAATGACGTGCCCGATCTCCAAGCGTGGGAACAGGTTTCCGACATTCTCGACGTGTGGTTCGATTCCGGCTCCACCCACGCCTTCGTCCTGCGCAACCCGCAGAAATGGCCGGACCTCAAATTCCCCGCTTCCATGTATCTCGAAGGCAGCGACCAGCATCGCGGCTGGTTCCATTCCTCGCTGCTCGAAAGCTGCGCCACCAACGGCTTCGCGCCCTATGAATCGGTTCTGACCCACGGCTTCACCATGGACAAGAACGGCTTCAAGATGAGCAAGTCGCTGGGCAACACCATCGCCCCGCAGGACATCATCAAGAAGTTCGGCGCCGACATATTGCGCCTCTGGGCCGCCACCATCGACTATTCCGAGGATCACCGCATCGGCGACGAAATCCTCGCCAATACGGTCGAGATGTATCGCAAGCTGCGCAATTCCTTCCGCTGGCTGCTGGGCAATCTCGCCCATTTCCAGCCGGGCGAAGCGGTGGCCCATGCCGATATGCCCGAGCTCGAGCAATTGATCCTGCACCGCCTCGCCGTCTTGGACGAGGAGGTCCGGGCCGGCTATCGCGCCTATGACTACAAGCGCGTGGTGACCACCATCGCCAATTTCATGAATCTCGAGCTCTCGGCCTTCTATTTCGACATCCGCAAGGATGCGCTCTATTGCGACCCGATCTCCTCGGTCCGCCGCAAGGCGGCGCTGACCGTGCTCGACCAGCTCTATTCCTGCCTCACCGCCTGGCTCGCCCCGGTGCTGGCCTTCACCATGGAAGAAGTCTGGCTCGAACGGAACCCGGGCGAAACGTCCAGCGTCCACGCCCGCACCTTCCCCGAGGTTCCGGCCGCATGGCGCAATGACGCTCTGGCCGCCAAATGGACGCGGATTCGCGCCGTGCGCCGCGTGGTGACCGGGGCGCTCGAAATCGAGCGCCGCAACAAGGTCATCGGCTCCTCGCTCGAGGCCGCGCCGCTGGTCGCCATCACCGATCCCGACCTTGCCGCCGCAGTCCAGGGCCAGGACCTCGCCGAATTGTGCATCACGTCTGCGCTGACCCTTGAGGAAAAGGCGATTGCCGGCGACGAGGCTTTCCGTCTCGACGAGGTGCCGGGGGTCGCGGTGGTGTTCCGCCTCGCCGAGGGCACGCGCTGCGCCCGCTCCTGGAAGGTGCTGCCCGAGGTGGGGTCCGATCCCGACTATCCCGACCTCACCCCCCGCGATGCGCAGGCCATGCGCGAGCGCGCCGCCGCCGGGCTCGGCGTATGACGGCGTTGCAGAAGCCATCGGTGGCGTGGAGCCTCGTCCTCGGCGCCGCCGTGTTTCTCCTCGACCGGGCGCACAAATATCTCCAGGTCGATCTGGGCGGCTGGACCGGCGGCGAGGTGATCAGTATCGCCCCGTTCTTCGATTATGTCCTCGTCTGGAACACCGGCATTTCCTACGGCCTGCTCGGCGGGCTGGGGGCGGAGATGCTGCTGGTTGTCATGGGGCTGGCCATGCTCGCCCTTGCCTGGTGGTGGTGGAGGGACCAGGCCTTCCTCACCCGCATCGGCATCGCCCTCGCCATCGGCGGCGCCCTCTCCAACGCCATCGACCGGGTGGTCTATGGCGCGGTGGCCGATTTCTTCCACTTCTATGTGGGCAATTTCTCCTGGTATGTCTTCAACATAGCCGATATCGCCATCAGCGCCGGCGTGCTGGTTCTGATCATCGACGTCCTGCGCCCCAAGGCCCGGACCGAGGCGCAACCCTAAATCGGTCAAATTCTGGCGTTAGGTGCCGCGATAGGGTATAAGGCCGAAAAATAGTGATAAAAGTCCACGGGTCCAGAGGCGTCGATGCGTAACGGTGTTGAGAGTATTGGCAAGGCGAAGCGCTTGCTGCGCCTGGGCTTTTTGGCTGTGGCGGCGGGTCTGGCCCTCTCGGCCTGCACCACCGTCGAGGGCACCAACGCGCTGGTCGATCCCCTGACCTTCGAGCGCGAGGTGATGCGCTCCACCCTGCAGGGTGTCGGCATGGTGCCGGGGGAGGAAAAGCCCATGGTCTCGGGCCAGCGCAGCCCGCTCGTCCTGCCCGCCTCGGGAGTGACGCCGCCGCCGCCGGGCACCTCGACCGCCGTCATCCCGACCGATTCCAACACAGCGGCCCTCAATACAGCCGGCCTGACCACCGCCGATCTGCAGGCCCTGCGGTCCGGGCGCGTCATCAGCGCCGATGCGCTGTCGGGCCGGCCGCTGACCGAGGCCGAGGCGCGCCAGCTCGCCGCGCGGGCCGCCGCCCAGAACGCCAATACCCAGCGCAACATCTACCTGCCTCCGGCCGATTATTTCCAGACCATCAACGGGCGGTCGCTGATTTGCCAGGCCCCCGATGGGCAGCTTGTCTCGATCACCGATTCGCGTTGCCCGGCCGAGGTGCGCGCCTCGCTGACGCGGTAGTCGCCGGACCAGAACCGGAAAATCCACGGGGCGGGGCCGCTGGCCTCGCTTTGTTTTGCTTGTCACTCGAATTGAAAGAAGACCGCTCCAGATGAGCGAGAACACCTCCTCCGCCGGCGAACGCCTCGCCAAAGTCATCGCCCGGGCCGGGATCTGCTCGCGCCGCGACGCCGAAGGCTACATCACCTCCGGCCGCGTCGCGGTCAATGGCAGCGTCGTCAAGACCCCGGCCTTCAACGTCGTCGAGGCCGATGCCATTGCCGTCGACGGCAAGCCCATCGCCCGCAAGCAGGCCACCCAGCTCTGGCTCTACCACAAGCCCGCCGGGCTGATGGTGACCGAGAAGGACCCCGAGGGCCGTCCCACCGTGTTCGAGGCCTTCGCGCAGATGGACCTGCCGCGCGTGCTGACGGTCGGGCGCCTCGATTTCAACACCGAGGGCCTGCTGCTGCTCACCAATGACGGCGGGCTGAAGCGCACGCTGGAGCTGCCCGCCACCGGCTGGGTGCGGCGCTATCGCGTCCGTGCCTTCGGCGCCATCACCCAGGACCGGCTCGATACGCTGGCCGAGGGGATCACCGTCGAGGGCGTCGATTACGGCCCCATCGAAGCCGTGCTCGATTCCGCCACCGGCGCCAATGTCTGGCTCACCGTGGGCCTGCGCGAAGGCAAGAACCGCGAAGTCCGCAACGTGCTCGGCGCCCTGGGCCTCGAGGTCAACCGCCTGATTCGGCTGTCCTATGGCCCGTTCCAGCTCGGCGACCTGCCGGCCGGGCACGTGGAAAAGGTCCGGACCCGCATCCTCAAGGACCAGCTCGGCAAGCGGCTGGCCGACAGCGCCGGGGCCGATTTCGACAGCCCCGTCGACGAGGAGGCCGCCCAGCCGCGCCGCCGCGCGCCGCAAAAGCCCGAGACCCGCGCCACCGAGCGCGACCGCTATACGGGCCTGCGCAAGCGCCCCGATTTCAAGCGCCCCGAGCGCCGCGAGGCCCCGCCCCGCGTGGTGCATTTCGACGATGGCCGCCCGTCCGAGACCTTCATCCCGCAGGCGCGCCGCCGCGATGACGATGATAACAAGCGCCGCGACGACCGCCCGGCCCGCCCCGGCGGCTTCAAGAAGCGTTTCGAGGGCGACGACCGTCCCCGCCGCCCTGCTGGCGATGGCGGCCGCCCCGACGCCAGGCGCAGCTTCGGCAACAAGCCGTTCAGCAAGGAAAGCCGCGGCGGCGATACCGGCCGCCCCCACCGGGCCCGGCCCGAAGGGGAGGCCCGTCCGTTCCGCAAGGATGAGGGCCGCCCGCTGGCCCGCCGCACCGGCCCCAACAAGGGCGACAAGGCCTTTGGCGACCGCCCGCCGCGCCGCGATGGCGACCGGCCCTTTGCCAAGGGGCCGCGCCGCGACCGGCCCGAGGGCGGGTTTTCCGATCGGCCGGCCCGTCCCGGCGGCGGCGACCGCCGTCCGCCCCGGGCCCCGCGCCCCGACGATCGTGGTGCGCCGTCCGGCAACCGCAAGCCCCGGCGCGACTCCGGCGACAACCGCCCGGGCCGTGGTCCTTCCGCGCGCGGCGACCGCCGCCCGCCGCGTCCGGGCCGTCCCCGGCGCGACGAGGACAAATAGCCCATGCGCATCGTTGCCGGCCGCTTTCGCGGCAAGCAGCTCGAAACGCCGAAATCCGGCGCGATCCGCCCCACGGCCGATCGCGTCCGGGAGGCGGTGTTCTCCATCATCGGCAGCCGCATCGGCCCCGATCTGGATGGGCTCTACGTACTCGATCTTTTCGCCGGCACCGGCGCCATGGGCCTCGAAGCGCTGTCGCGCGGCGCCCTCCATTGCGTCTTCGTCGATACCGGCATCGAGGCGCGGGGGCTGATCCGTGGCCATATCGAGAGCTTCGGCCTCGGCGGCCAGACCAAGCTCCTCAAGCGCGACGCCACCGATCTCGGCCCGGTCGAGCGCTTAAAACCCGCCGATCTCGTCTTCGTCGATCCCCCCTATGGCGAGGGGCTGGGCGAAAAGGCCATCGCCTCGGCGCTGGCCGGGGGATGGCTCGCGCCGGACGCCCTGATCGTCCTCGAAGAGCGCAAGGACGTCGCCATCGCCGCGCCGTCCGGCACGGAGGTCATCGACCGGCGCGAATATGCCGACACGGCGGTCACCTTCCTCGTTCGCACCTGAGCCGCTCCACCTGTTGAGCACTGTGGGGAAAACGCAACGCGGCCCCAAAATGCCACACAATCGCCACCAGCGGCCATCTTCTGGCGGAACCGTCATCCCGTTCAAGGGGTTGGCTGGATATTGCTCTCAAAACTGGAGGTTTGGACCAATGCTGTTCGTGATCCTGGGTCTTGTCGGGGCGGTGGCCGTTCTGGTGGCTTCGGTCACCGGTCTGCTGGTGGCCGCCGGGGCCGAGCACGACAGGCCCGCCTAATCCTCAGAGTGTTTCCAGGATAAGTGGGTACCACTTATCCGGTTCGGAAACGCGATCAAACAAAGACTTAGAGCTCCTGATCTGATTCAATCAGATCAGGAATTGCTCTAGCGCCGCCCGAACAATCGCTCCAGATCGTCCTTCTTGAGCTCGATATAGGTCGGGCGCCCATGGATGCACTGCCCCGAATGGGGCGTCGCCTCCATCTCGCGCAGCAGGGCGTTCATCTCGTCGCCGCGCAGCCGCCGCCCCGAGCGCACCGAGCCATGGCAGGCCATGCGGGCGATGATCGTGTCGAGCCGTTCCTCGATCACCGCCACCGAATCCCATTCGGCCAGCCCATCGGCGAGGTCGCGCACCAGCCCTTCGATATCGGCCTGGCCGAGCAGGGCAGGGGTCTCATTGATGGCGACGGCGCCCGGCCCGAAGCGGTCGAGATAGAGGCCCAGCCGTTCCAGCGTCGGCGCCGCCTCCTCCAACCGGGCGCAATCTTCTTCCGGCAGGTCGATGACCACCGGGATCAATTGCCGCTGGCTCGGCACCGGCCCGGCCCGCAATTGCGTGCGGAAGCGTTCATAGACCAGCCGCTCATGCGCCGCGTGCTGATCCACCAGCACCAGCGCATCCCCGTTCTGGGCCACGATATAGTTCTCGAACACCTGCGCCCGCGCGACCCCCAGGGGGAATTCACCCGGCGCGGCAGGGGCTTCGGCGATGGGCTCCATGCGTGCGCTCGGCGCGTCGAACCGCCGGATTTCCGCCGCCAGATGCGGCTGATAGGGCAGCCTGCCGTCGAGATGGGCGTGCGGCGGGCGATAAAAGGGCGTCGCCGTCGCCGGCTCGGCCAGCGCCGAAAGTGGCTCGGGTGCCCCTGAATACGAGGGCATGGGCGCGCGAAAACTCGACAGCGCCGCGTCGGCGACGCTCGACGAGGCCTTGAACCCCGCCGCCGCCAGCGCCTCGCCAATGGCCCGGATCACCGCGCCGCGCACCGCCCCTTGGTCGCGGAAGCGCAATTCCGCCTTGGCCGGGTGCACGTTGACGTCGACCTCGCCGGGATCGATGGCCACGAACAGCGCGATCACCGGAAACCGGTCGCGGTGCAAGAAATCGGCATAGGCGGCGCGCACCGCCCCCAGCAGCACCTTGTCGCGCACCGAGCGGCCATTGACGAAATAGAACTGGTTGAGCGTGTTGGCGCGCGAATAGGTCGGCAATCCGGCCAGCCCGCCCACGACGATCCCCCCGCGCGCGAAGGCGATCTCCTGCGCATTGGCCGGGAAATCGGCCCCGATGATCTGCGCCAGCCGGGCGTGCACGGCATTTTCCCCGTGCTGGGCCGGCCAGTTGAGCGGCTGGCGGTCGCTGCCCGAGAGCACGAAATGCACGCCGCGATGCGCCATGGCGAGGCGCTTGATCACATCGGTGATCGCCCCGGCCTCGGCGCGGTCCGATTTGAGGAATTTGAGCCGCGCCGGGATGGCAGCGAAGAGATTTTTGACCTCGATCACCGTCCCCCGGTTGATCGGGTGCGGCACCGGCCCCTCTTTCGTCCCCCGCCGCACCGTGATCTTCAGTCCCGTTTCCGCATCCACGGTGCGCGAGGCGATCGACAGGTCCGAGACCGAGCCGATCGAAGCCAGCGCCTCGCCGCGGAATCCCAGCGTGCGGATGTCGTCCAGCCCGTCCTCGGCCAGTTTCGACGTGGCGTGCCGCTCGACCGACAGCACCAGGTCGTCACGGTCCATGCCATGGCCGTCATCCTCGATGCGGATCAGCGACTTGCCGCCCGCCGCCGTGGTGATGGCAATCCGCCTCGCGCCGGCGTCCAGCGCGTTTTCGACCAGTTCCTTGACCACGCTGGCCGGCCGCTCCACCACCTCGCCGGCGGCGATCTTGTTGATCAGGTCGTCTGGAAGCTGGCGGATGGCCATGGGCGGTGATTCTCCTTGGCCCTATTCTAACAATAGGACAGTCTCCGCCAAAGCTGATATGGACGCGTCCCATGACCACGCCCGACAATCCCATGGAGATCGCCTTTGCGCTGGCCGAGGAGGCCGCCGCCGCCGGCGAGGTGCCGGTGGGTGCTGTGGTGGTGCGCCAGGGGAGGGTCATCGGCCGGGGCCGCAACACCATGCGCGAAACCCGCGATCCCACCGCCCATGCCGAGTTCAATGCCATCCGCGCGGCGCTCGAGGCGGACGGCACCGGGCGGCTGGGCGATTGCGACCTCTATGTCACGCTCGAACCCTGCACCATGTGCGCCGGGGCCATCGCCCATGCGCGGCTCCGCCGGGTCTATTACGCCGCCGAGGACCCCAAGGGCGGCGCCGTCGACAATGGGGTGCGGTTCTTTGCCCAGCCCACCTGCCACCACGCCCCCGAAGTGATCGGCGGGGTGCAGGCGACGCGGGCCGCCGAACTGCTCAGGAGATTTTTCGCTGCGAGGCGATGAACATCTCGATTTCCTTGGAGAGCTGGTATTTGAAGCGGTCCTTTTCCGCGTCGCCCGCCGCCACGATTTCCCGCACCCGCCAATATTCATGCGCGCCCATATTTACGTGGTGGGGGCGGAAATAGAGGTCGGGCGGATAGGCGGCGATCATGTTGGCGATCATCTGGTGCATCATGATCTGCGCCGAGCCGAACCCGATATCGAGCATGGTCGGGATCTTGCCTTCGGGCCAGGGCCGGGGATCGCCGCTGACGTCGATGCCGATCAGGATGTCGTTGCCCGCTCCGGCGAGGTCGAGCGGCAGCGGGTTGACCACCCCGCCATCCACCAGCAGCGTGTCGTGATGGCTGACCGGCTTGAAGAGGCTCGGCACCGCCAGCGATCCGGCCACCGCCGGCCGCAGCGGGCCGGTGTTGAACGGCACCTGGTGCCAGGATTTGAAGTCCGTCGCCACGCAGACAAAGGGGATGGCCAGCGTCTCGAAGGTTTCCGCCATGCCGTCCGGCGTGAAGGTATCGAAGATCTGCTCGGGGTCGAGCTGGATCGATATGCCCTCGCGCAGGATATTGCTCATGGAGCGGAACTGGGTGGAGAGCAGCCGCCCGAACAGCCCGTTCCGCGTGCCGAGCATCTGATAGGCCAGTTCGCGGATGTCCCGGCCGCTGAGCCCGGCCGCCCAGCCCGATCCGAGCAGGGCGCCGATCGAGGTGCCGGCGATGAGGTCGGGCCTGAGCCCCAATTCGTCCATGGCTTCGATGAACGGGATATGCGCCAGCCCGCGCGCGGCGCCGCCGCCGAGCGCAATGCCTATCCGCGGATCGTCCATGGTTCCCACAGCGCGTGAGCCTCCAAGCTGGAAGCCGAGCCTATTCCACCTCCAACCCGTTGAGAAGCCGCTCGCGTCCTGAGGGTTAGGGTCGAA
Organism: Pelagibacterium lacus; assembly: GCF_003345525.1. Classification (GTDB taxonomy): domain Bacteria; phylum Pseudomonadota; class Alphaproteobacteria; order Rhizobiales; family Devosiaceae; genus Pelagibacterium; species Pelagibacterium lacus. The sequence continues at coordinate 291,516 of NZ_QQNH01000001.1, read as the reverse complement.
GCGCGATTATATCCCGCTCACGACGCTGCCAGATTTGGTCGGCCCGGCAGGAAAGACGCGACGCCCGTGTCCTAACACGGGCAAGCGGCTTGACGTACCGGACGGGCACAGCCGGCGCGCCCCTCCGGGGTGGGACGAAAATGGCCAGCTGGTGCGTCAGAGAGCTTACCCGTATTTCGATACGCGCTGCGCTCTCTTCCTGCCATCTGGCCATTTTCGTCTCCATCGTGAACGTGATATAATCGCGCTTCGACCCTAAAGTGCGCGCCAGCCGATATCGCGGCGGCAGAACCCTTCTGGCCAGTCGATGGCCTCGACCGCCGCGTAGGCGCGGGCGCGGGCCTCTTCCACGTCATCGCCGATTGCCGTGACATTGAGCACCCGCCCGCCATTGGCCAGCACCCGCGCGCCGTCGCGGACCGTGCCGGCGTGGAAGACGCGTACGGTGTCGCTGTCGAGCCCGTCGAGGCCGCCGATCTCCGAGCCCTTTGCGTAGTCGCCCGGATATCCCTTGGCCGCCATGACGACGGTCAGTGCCACCTGCTCCTTCCAGCGCGGGGTGACCGTGGCCAGCCGCCCGGTCGCGGTCGCTTCGAGAATGTCGATGAGGTCGCTGTCGAGCAGCATCATCAGCACCTGGCATTCGGGGTCGCCGAACCGCGTGTTGAACTCGATCAGCTTGGGCCCGTCCTCGGTGATCATCAGCCCGGTGAACAGCACCCCGGTGAAGGGCGTGCCGCGCGCCGCCATGCCGGCGATGGCCGGGGTGACGATCTCGCGCACAACACGTTCCATAACGGCCATTGTCATAGCGGGAGCAGGCGCATAAGCCCCCATTCCGCCCGTATTTGGCCCTTGATCGCCGTCAAAAGCGCGCTTGTGGTCCTGCGCGGCCGGCAGCAGCACCGTATCCTTGCCGTCGCAAATGGCGAAAAAACTGGCCTCCTCGCCGACCAGGCAGTCCTCGATCACCACTTCCGCCCCCGCCGCCCCGAAGGCGCCATCGAAGCATTCGCGCAGGGCTTCTTCAGCGTTTTCAATGGTTTCCGCGACCGTCACGCCCTTGCCCGCCGCCAGCCCATCCGCCTTGATGACGATGGGCGCCCCCTTCTCGCGCACATGGGCCAGCGCCGGCTCCAGCTTGTCGAAGCGCGCATAGGCCGCAGTGGGTATCCCCGTCTCGTCGCACAAGGCCTTGGTGAACGCCTTGGACCCCTCCAGCTGCGCCGCGACCCCCGAGGGCCCGAACACCGCGAACCCCGCCGCCCGCAAATCGTCAGCGATTCCAGCCACTAACGGCACTTCCGGCCCCACCACCACGAGGTCGATGGCTTCGCTGCGGCAGAACGCAATCACCGCGTCATGATCGGCCACATCGAGCGCGACATTCTCCGCGATCGCCTCTGTGCCGCCATTGCCGGGGGCCACGAACAGCTTGTCCAGCCGGTTCGATTTCGTCATCGCCCAGGCCAGCGCGTGCTCCCGTCCGCCCGATCCGATCAGCAAAACCCGCATTGTCGCTTCTCCTGGCCGTCCATTCGTGGCGCCCCTCTATCATGGCCCATCCGGCCCCGCCACCCTTGACGGAATCGTATGGGTCGGCCACCAACACACCATGAGCGATGCCCAGTCCAATGCCCATGAGTTCACGGTCACCGAAATCTCCAGCGCGGTAAAGCGCACGGTCGAGGACACCTTCGGCTTCGTGCGCGTGCGCGGCGAGATATCGGGGTTTCGCGGCCGCCACAGTTCGGGCCACAGTTATTTCACCCTCAAGGATGACGGCGCCGTTATCGACGCCGTGGTCTGGAAGGGCAGCTATCAGCGCCTGACCTTCAAGCCCGAGGAAGGGCTGGAGGTCATCGCCACCGGGCGCCTCACCACCTATCCGCGCTCGTCGAAATACCAGATCGTCATCGAGCAGATCGAGCCGGCCGGGGCAGGGGCCCTGATGGCGCTCCTCGAGGAGCGGCGCAAGAAGCTGCTCGCCGAAGGCCTGTTCGCCCCCGAACGCAAGCGCCCGCTCCCCTATCTGCCGCAGGTGATCGGGGTCATAACCTCCCCGACCGGCGCGGTGATCCGCGATATCCTGCACCGCCTCGACGACCGTTTCCCCTCCCATGTCATCGTCTGGCCGGTTCGCGTCCAGGGCGAGACCTGCGCTCCCGAGGTCACCGCGGCCATCGATGGCTTCAATGCCCTCTCGCCGGACGGTCCGATTCCCCGTCCCGACCTGCTGATCGTCGCGCGTGGCGGAGGGTCCATCGAGGACCTTTGGGGTTTTAACGAGGAAAGCGTCGTCCGCGCCGTGGCGCGCTCGGCGATTCCCGTGATCTCCGCCGTGGGCCACGAGACCGATATCACGCTGATCGACTATGTCGCCGACAAGCGGGCGCCGACGCCGACCGGCGCCGCGGAAATGGCCGTTCCGGTGCGCGCTGAGCTTATCGCCTATGTCGAGGATCTGGGCACCCGCCAGCGCCAGGCGACCCGCCGCGCCGCCTCGAGCCTGCGCGACCGGCTGCGCGCCGCCTCGGCCGGCCTGCCGCGCCCGGGCGATCTGGTCTCCACTCCGCGCCAGCGGCTCGATATGGCGACCACCCGGCTGGGCTCGGCCCTGCGCGTCGCCCAGCACAACAAGGCGCTGGACTATCAACGGGTGTCGGGGCGGTTGGCCCCGGGGCTGTTGCGCCAGCGCGCCGAGAGCGCCCGCAACCGCCTCGATACGGCCGCGACCCGCGCCGCCTATGGCCTCCAGACCCGGCTCGGCCGAGCCCGGCTCGCCTATACGCCGCTTGCCGGGCGCCTGCGGTCCGGCCTTTTGGCGGCGCCCGTTGATCGCGGCGCAAGGCGGCTCGAAACCGCCGCCGCGCGCCTCGACGCCGCCTATCTGCGCACCGTCGAAACGCGGCGGGCCCGGCTCGACGGCTTGTCCAAGCTCCTCTCCTCGGTGAGCTATCACCAGGTGCTGGCGCGCGGCTTTGCGCTGGTGACCGACAGCGCCGGGAACCTCGTGCGCACCGCCGCCGACGTCCAGCCCGGCGACGCGCTGTCGATCGACGTGGCACAGGGCACCATAGCCGCCACCGTGGCCGGCGCGCCGCCCATCCCCCGGCGCAAATCCAGGGCCGACCAGGGCCCGGACGAGCAGGAAAGTCTGTTTTGACGCTGCCTGAAATCCCCGGTAAACAGGCAGGGAAGGAAGCACACATGAATATTCTCGACCCGGGCTTCTCGCCCTCCGAAGCCAAGATCCGCTATCTCGACGCCGATTATGTCGTGGTCAAGCCCGGCACGTTCGTGCGCTGCGCGGTGACCGGCGTGCCGATCCCGATCGACGACCTCACCTATTGGAGCGTTGACCGGCAGGAGGCCTATGCCAGTGCAGAGATCGCCTTCCAAGCCTATCAAAGTTCGATCGGCGAGAGCTAGGTGCGGGCCCATACGCCGCGCGTGCTCGTCATCTCCAACGGACATGGCGAGGATGCCATCGGCGCCGAACTGATCCGGCGATTTCCCCGGGACGGCCGCGTGGAGGCCTATCCAGTGGTTGGCAGCGGCCACGCCTATCGCGACCTCTGTCCCCTTGTCGGCCCGCGTTCGCATATCCCCAGCCAGGGTTGGCGCCACGCCCGGGGCTCGGTGCGGCGCGATCTGGGTGCCATGCTGAAATCGGTCGCCCCGGCCGTGCGCTTCCTGCGCGATAGCCGCGACGTCTACGACAAGGTCGTCGTCATCGGCGACGCGGTTGGGCTGTTCCTCTCCTGGCGGGCCGGGCTGCGCGTCTCGATCTATCTCGACGTCTTCAAGACCGGCTATGCCCACGCCTATCCGGCTCTGGAGCGCTGGGTGATCGGCAGGACATGCGATCGCGTCTTCTGCCGCGATGACATTCTGGCGAAGAGCCTGAGCAAGGTCGGCATCGACGCGCATTCGCACGGCAATGTCATGATGGATACCATCCCCTATGGCGATTATGCGATCGACAGGGGGCCTCCCGAGCGCGCCATAATCGCTCTCCTGCCGGGGTCGCGGGCCAATACGCCGGCCAATCTTTCCATGCAGGTCGCGGCGCTGGAGCAGGTGGAGGGCGCTGGCGAGGCGGGCATTCACGTGGCCCTCGCCACCGGTATCGCGCCGGGCGATCTGGCCGCCGCCACCGGGCTGGCCTGGCACCCGCCGGAGAAAACGTCATCTTCGGATATGGGCGCCCTGGTCGGCAAGGGTCTCACCCTGCGCCTGGTGGCCGGGGCGATGGGCAATGTGCTGCAGGCGGCCGATTTCGTGCTCGCCCAGGCCGGCACCGCCACGCAGCAGGCGCTGGGGCTGGGCAAGCCCGTCATCACCTATAACGATCCCGCCAACCGCCCCAAGCGCATGGCCGACGAACAGGCGCTGATGGGAGAAAGCCGCATGCTGGTCGACCCTTCGGCGCACGCCATCGCCGATGCCGTGCGCCTGCTGCTCGATGACCCCGGCGAACGCGCCCGGCGCGGCGCCATCGGCCGCGAACGCCTCGGCGGCCCCGGCACGCTCGATGCGGTGCTGGCGGAACTGTTCGGCTAAAGCGCGTCCTCGGCCGGATCGAGCAGCTTGTGCAGATGCACGATGAAATAGCGGGTCTGCGCGTCGTCGACCGTCATCTGTGCCTTCTGCTTCCACACGTCATAGGCCGCCTTGTAGTTGGGATAGACCCCGACGATGTCGACCGCGTTTAGATCCTTGAATTCGATGCTTGCAAGTCCGGACAACTCGCCGCCGATGACGAGATGGAGCAATTGTTTTCCCGATGCTTCGGTCATATCGATCCCGACCCTTGTTCCAGAATTTGTGGGCAGCCATAGACGGTGCGCAGCGCGTCGCGCAAGGGCGATAGTAGCGAGCCGTCTGCCGTCGCGGCAAGCGCGCCATGGCGGGTATCGCTGACATTGTAGATCGGCGTGCCGCTGCACACGTCTTCGAATGCAGCGCCCGCCTCGGTGAGGATCAGGTCCGCCCCAGCCACGTCCCAGTCCTGCGCGCCGCGCCGCGCCACGGTGGCCGCCAGCCGGCCCGCCGCAACCTGGACCAGCCGATAGGCCAGCGAGGGATAGAGCGGACCCTTCTGGTAGTCGAGGCCGCTTTCGGCCAGTTCCCGATGCACGGCGGCGGGGGCAGGGATTAGGCGTTCGCGCTCGGGGGCGGGACGTGCGTCCAGCCGGTTGCCATTGCAGCTCGCCCCCAGCCCCTTGCCCGCCACATACATCTCGTCGCGCACCGGGGCATAGACCACGGCGGCGACCGGGCGGCCGTCTTCGACCACGGCGAGGGAAATCGTCCAGCTGTCCTCGCCATTGATGAAGCCGCGCGTGCCGTCGATGGGGTCGACGATGAAGATCCGCCGGCGGCTCATCCGGTCGAGGGAATCCACCGTCTCCTCGCTGAGCCAGCCATAATCGGGCCGCGCGGCCCGCAGGGCGTGGGTCAGGAACCCGTCCACCGCGATATCGGCTTCCGAGACGGGGGAGGTGGCGTTCTTGGTCCAGGTCTTGAGGTCGGTGCGGAAAAAGCCCAGGGCGATGATCCCGGCATGAACGGCAGCCGATTTTAGCAGCTTGATATCGTCCTCGATGCCATGGGAAATGTTGGTGGGCATGCCCACTCCGCGCTTGATTAAGAAGGGTCGGGGCCCGCCATCGCGGGCGCGCCCTTGTTATGCCGGTTGGCAAGGCCGCGCAAGCTCATGCGGTTAATCGCCTCTTACACCGGGTGAGATTCCGCTAACCCATTTCAATACAAGACAAACTTAACCCCGTTTTTTAAGCCGTTCGTGAGGGCGCCGCGCTAGATTGGCCTCAACAAAAACGAGAGCACCAAAAAACAAACGCTCTCGAAAGTTGACAGGAAGGCTGACTATGGTTCGCGGTGTAACGATTGATGGATTGCCCTGTGTGCTCCTCGCCGGCGCGGGATGTTCCCAGCCCGGTATTTTCCAACCCGCGAACGACAATGGTCCGCTCGCCGATGTGAGGACGGTCACCGTGCGGCGCCAGCTCGACAAGAGCGGCGTGACGGTCAAGGTCAAGGTGCCGGTCGCCGAATATATCGGGGTTGCGGTCGCCACCCATATTTCCGAATCCGGCGATCTGACCTCGACGATCGAACTGGTCCATCCCAATGGCGACTTCAACTATCGCGTCTATGAAGAGGGCGGCAACGCCAACATCGTCGCCGAATGGCAGAACTGGGGCAAGAAGCTCCGCCTGCCGCTCTATATCCGGGCCGGCGACGGCAGCCTCGTGGCCTATTCCCAGCAGATCGACGGCGTGATGGTCGGGGTCGAGCATTCCCGCCGCATGCTGTCGGCCGAAGCCGAACGCCGCACCCGTTTCGCCCGCCGCCGCAAGCCCGGCGAGCGCACGGCCTGATCCCAGGGTTTCTTGCGACCTCCAAAGCGCAAACACTTGCCCCGCCCTCGTGGCGGGGCAAGTGTTCAGACGAGGGTGTCGGCGACAAGGGCCAGCGTAAACGCCATGCCCAGCCAGTGATTGGATTTGAACAGCATCAGGCTGCGCGCGCCATTAATGCGCTCGATGGTGAGCACCTGCCAGCAAAGATGGGCCGCGGTGACGGCAAACAGCGCGAAAAACACGAGACTCGCGCCCGAAAGTGCGGCGGCGATCAGCCACAGCACCGCAGCGACGCTATAAAACAGCGCCACGAAGGGCCTCACCTTCTCCCCGGCCAGCCTCGCGGTGGATTTCACCCCGATCAGCACGTCGTCCTCCACATCCTGCAAGGCGTAGATCGTGTCATAGCCGATCGTCCAGGAGATGCAGCCCAGATAGAGGATGAAGGCGGGCAGCGCCAGGGTTCCCGTGACTGTCGCCCAGCCCAGCAGCGCCCCCCAGGAGAAGGCGAACCCCAGGAAGAGTTGCGGCCAATAGGTCACCCGCTTCATGAAGGGATAGATGGCCACCAGTCCCAGCGAGGCGATGCCGAGCAGGATCGAGAATGGGTTGAACTGCACCAGCACCGCCAGCCCGACCAGCGACTGCGCGACCAGCCACATCGCCGCCTGCCTGACGCTCACCTGCCCGGAAGGGATGGGGCGCGAGCGGGTGCGGGCCACCTTGTCGTCGATGTCGCGGTCGACGATGTCGTTGAAGGTGCAGCCGGCGCCCCGCATGGCCACGGCCCCGATGAAGAACAGCACCAGATGCCACCAGTTGAAGCCGGTTCCGGTCGCGATGGCCACCAGCCCGAGCGCATAGGCGCAGGGCCAGAACAGCAGCTGGTAGCCGATCGGGCGGTCGAGGCGCGACATGCGCAGATAGGGTTTGGCGGCTTGGGGCGCGTGGCGGTCGACCCAATTGCCCCTGGGGGCGTCGGCGACGCTGCCCGGGCTCTGATCCTGCATGAAGGGGCCTTTTTCGACGGATGATTGTCTGCCAAAAGGGTCTAACGTTCAAACGCTTCAAGTCAACAGCCGCAATGCCCCGAACCCACAAGCACCTGCCGCGTCTTTATCTCGACCAGCCCATGCACACCGGCATGGAGATCGCCCTCGACAAGGACCAGACCAACCATCTGGTCAACGTACTGCGGCGCGGGGCAGGGGACCGATGCGTCGTCTTCAACGGCCGCGACGGCGCCTTCCTGTGCGAGATCGCGGAGGCGGGGAAAAAGCTGGCGACGCTGAAGCTCGTCGAGCAATCCGCACCCCAGACCGAGCCCAACGACCTCTGGTTCGGTTTTGCGCCCATCAAGCGGCTGGACTACCAGATCCAGAAGGCGACCGAGATGGGCGCCGGCATCATCCAGCCGGTCATCACCCGCTATGTGCAGAATCCGCGCCCCAACCCCGACAAGCTCGAGGCCCACGCCATCGAGGCGGCGCAGCAGTGCGAGGTGCTGAGCGTGCCGGTCATCGCGCCGCGCATCGGCTTTGACGCACTGCTCGAGAGCTGGCCCGCCGCCCATGGCGACCGCATGCTGGTCTTCGGCGACGAAAGCGCCGCCTCCTCTTCGCCCATCGATTCGCTCGCCGAGCTGGAGGGCCGGCGGCTCGGCCTGCTGATCGGTCCGGAGGGCGGGTTCGCCGACGAGGAGCGCGCCGCCCTGCTCGCCGCCGATTTTGTCGTCCCGATCAGCCTGGGCCCGCGCATCCTGCGGGCCGATACGGCCGCGGTGGCGGCGCTGGCCCTCATCCAGGCCGTAGCGGGCGACTGGTAGCAGTTTTATCGTAAGATGACGATAAACAGTATTGATCTCGGAACCGCGCCTTGTATTGTCGCGACTCCGGTCGCCGACCGCATAGCTCGAGGTACTCATGGCTGAAAAGCCCTCGCCCATCATCGAATCGCGCACCCAACTCGTCGAGGCTCTGTCGCGTGGCTGCAAACCCCGCGACGCCTGGCGCATCGGCACCGAGCACGAGAAGTTCACCTTCTACCGGGATGGATTCCGTCCCGTTCCCTATGAGGGCGAGAACGGTATCGGGGCGCTGCTCGACATGGTGCGGCGCGAAACCGCCTGGACGCCCAGCTATGACGGCGAGACGGTGATCGGGCTCAACGACCCCGTGGGCGGGGGAGCGATCTCGCTGGAGCCGGGCGGCCAGTTCGAGCTGTCGGGCGCGCCGCTGGAAACCATCCACCAGACCTGCTCGGAAGCCAACGACCACCTCAAGCTGCTGCGCAAGTTCACCGAGCCCATGGGCATCGATTTCCTCGGCATCGGCACCATTCCCACCTGGTCGCTCGACGAGATTCCGGTTATGCCGAAATCGCGCTACGGCATCATGAAGCCCTATATGGAAAAGGTCGGCGCCCTCGGGACCTCGATGATGTTCCGCTCGGCGACGGTGCAGGTCAATCTCGATTTCGCGTCGGAAGCCGACATGGTCAAGAAGCTGCGGGTGAGCCTGGCCCTCCAGCCCGTCGCCACGGCGCTGTTTGCCAATTCGCCTTTCCTCGACGGCAAGCCCAACGGTTTCCTCTCCTTCCGCTCCAATATCTGGCTGCATACCGACGCTGATCGCACCGGCATGCTGCCCTTCGCCTTCGAGGACGGCATGGGCTTCGAGCGCTATGTCGATTATGCCCTCGACGTGCCGATGTATTTCATCATCCGCGACGGTCGCTATATCGACTGCGCCGGCGAGAGCTTCCGCGCCTTCCTTAACGGCAAGCTGCCGCAGCGCCCGGGGGAAAAGCCCACGGTCAAGGATTGGGAGGATCACCTCTCGACGCTGTTTCCCGAAGTGCGCATGAAGCAGTTTCTCGAAATGCGCGGCGCCGATGGCGCGCCCTGGGCCGGCATCTGCGCGCTTCCCGCCTTCTGGGTGGGCCTTCTCTATGACGACGCCGCGCTCGACGCGGCCTGGGAGCTTGTCAAGGATTGGACGGCGGAGGAGCGCCAGGCCCTGCGCGATGACGTCCCGCGCCTCGCTCTCAACACCCCGTTCCGGTCGGGAACGCTGTTTGAGATCGCCCGCGAGGCGGTGGCCATCGCCCGCTCCGGCCTCAAGGCCCGCAACCGGCTCAATTGGGAAGGGGCGGACGAGGCCGTGTTCCTCAGGCCCCTCGACCATACGCTCGAAACCGGCAAAACCCCGGCCGAGCGCCTGCTCGACCTTTATCACGGTGAATGGAAGGGCGATATCAGCCGGGTGTTTTCCGATTGCGGCATGGCGCGCGCGGCCTGAGCCGCGCGAGGCTATTTCGTCTGCGCCCTGAACACCGCCGCGCCGATCCAGGCACCCAGGACCACGAAGGCGATGGCGATCGCAAAGCCCAGAAGGGTTTCCGGGGCGAGGATCTCGCCCCGATAGACGGCCCGCAATCCTTCGACCACATGCTTGATCGGGTTGAAATCGGAGGCGATCTGCAGCCAGGCCGGAGCGAGGCTCATGGGGAGCAGAATGCCCGAAAGCAGCAGGATCGGCAGCGCGAACATATTGGTGAGCGGGGCAAAGGCATTCTCGCTCTTGAGCGACAGCGCCGCCCCATAGGAGAGGGCGGAGAACGCCGCCCCCAGCAGCCCCACCAGCACGAGCCCGATGACGATGACGGCGAAGGGAGCCCGCAATCCCATCAGCATCGCCGCGGCGACGAGGATCGCTCCCTGCACCATGACCAGCAGCATGTCGTGCAGCACCCGTCCGCCGATCAGTGCCCAGCGGCTGGCCGGGGTCACCAGCATGCGGTCGATCACCCCCGACCGCCATTCGGCAATGATGGCGAAGCCGACAAAGGCGGAACCGAAAATGCCCAGTTGCACCAGCAGGCCGGGAACGAAGACCGACCAGGAATCCCCTTGCGGAAAGCCCGGCGTCAGCGCCACCTGCTGCAAGAGCGGGCCGAACAGGGTGAGATAGAGGATCGGCTGCAGGATCGAGATGATCATCCAGGTCGGATTGGCCAGCGACAGCCGCAATTGCCGGTGAAAGACGACGAAGGTTTCTCTCAGAAAACGCATGGTGGACATCCTTACGCCGTTTCGCGCAGCGAGCGGCCGGTCAGGGTCAGGAAGACATCGTCGAGGGTAGGCTTTTTCACCTCGACGCCGATGATCTCGATCCCGGCCCGGTCGAGATCGCGCAGCAATTTCGGCAGCGCCGAGCCGCCGTCCGGCACGTGCAGGTTGACGGTCCCGCCTTCGGTGATCGGGGGGTCCGCCCCCTCCATCGCCGCGGCCAGCGCCGACGCTTCCTCCAGCCGACCCGTATCGGCGACGGTGAAGCTCACCGCATCGCCGGAAATCCGCTTCTTGAGCTCGGCCTGCGTGCCCTCGGCGACGATCTCCCCATGGTCCATGACGAGGATGCGGTCGCAGAGCTGGTCGGCCTCGTCCATGTAATGGGTGGTGATGAACACCGTCGTCCCCATCTCGTCGCGCAGCCGCCGGATATGCCCCCAGAGATTGGCGCGGCTCTGCGGGTCGAGCCCGGTCGAGGGTTCGTCGAGAAACACCAGCATGGGTTCGTTGATCAGCCCCATCACGATATCGAGCCGCCGCCGCTGGCCGCCCGAGAGCGCATTGCATTTGCGCTCCCATATGCCGTCGAGGTCGAGCGCCGAAAGCAGCGCCTTGCCTCGGGCGATGGCGGTTCTGGTGTCGATGCCGTAGAGCCGCGCATGGTCGACGATCTCGTTGCCGGCCAGGGCTTCCCCCAGCGTGCTGCCCGATTGCGAGACATAGCCGATCCGCCGGCGCACCCCTTCGGAATCGCTGCGCAGGTCGCATCCCGCCACCATGCCATTGCCGTCGGTCGGGGCCAGCAGCGTGCATAGCATTTTCAGCGTCGTGGTCTTGCCCGCGCCATTCGGTCCGAGAAAGCCCACGATCTCGCCGCGCCGCACCAGAAGGTCGACGCCGCGCACCGCTTCGATCTCCGCCTTCTTGGTCTTGTAGGTCCGCTTGAGGCCCTTGGCCTCGATCATGATTTCGGGAATATCGCGTTCCGTGTTCACTGGCTCGCTCATCTGTCTAATTTTTGGGGGAAAGAGGCGTCCGGTCGGTGACCGAAGCTCTGATTTGAGGCTATTCGGCGGCGGTCTCTGGCTGGCGGCTTTCCTGCGGGCCGGGCAGGTTGCCCATCGATTCGACGATATGGGTGGCCAGCGCGTCGTAAATGCCGCCATAGGCATGCGAGGCGCGCAGCAGCGCGATCTGCGCATCCTGCAGGCGCGGCAGGTCCTGTTCCTCGCCCACCACCCGCATGCCGGGCTGCAACGCGCTTTCGGGCAGGAAGCCGATGGCGAGGTCCGAGAGCACGGCGCTGGTGATCGCCATGGCATTGGATGAGGTATAGGCGATGCGGAAATCGCGGTTGCGCCGGCTCAGGGCCTCGATGGCGTCGGCGCGCCAGATGCAGAAATTGGGCCCGCAGGCGAGCGGCAGGGGATCGCTGCCCAGCGCTCGCCCGCCATGGCTCGCCACCCAATGCATCTTCTCGGTGCGGAACAGTTCGCCGAACTCGTGCATCGTGCCCTGGGTGAAGACGATGATGTCGTAGCGCCCCTGGCGCATGCCGGTCAGCAACTCCTCGGAGGGCTGGCAGCGCACGTCGACGGTGATGCGCGGATGGGTGCGCTGGAAGCTGGAGAGGATCACCGGCAGCAGCTTCACCGCATAATCGTCCGGCACCCCGAAGCGGATATTGCCGGCCAGGTCGCCCTGGGAGAACATGTCGATGATCTCTGCATTGACCTTGAGCATGCGCCGCGCCCGGCCATAGAGCGCTTCTCCTTCCCGCGTGAGGGTCACGCGCCGCCCGTCGCGGAGGAAAAGCGGCTGCCCCAGCCTTTCCTCGAGCCGCTTGATCTGCATGGAGACGGCCGATTGCGTCTTGTACACACGCCGCGCTGCCTCTGTGAAACTGCCGCAATCGGCAATCGCGCAGAAGGTCTGCAACTGGTCCAGATCGAGGGGGCTGGCCACGCCGGCTCTCCATCACAAATCTTGATCGATCGGATGAAATCTATTTGCTTGAATAATGCCGGGCAAGGGCCTATCTGCAAATCGTACCGCAAACCTGTCACCCGCTAAACTCTACTTAGACGGTAGAGTGAATGGGCTAGTGGAGACCGTCATGGCCCCGTTCTTTTCCAAGTTCCGCTCCGGCGCCGGCATGCGCCGCTCGACCCTTCGCGCGATGATGCAGATGGACGCCACCCTGCTCAGCGATATGGGGCTGACCCGTTACGATGTCGCCGAAGCGCTGCGCAGTGGCGCCAGCGCGGGCGATCTGCTCAATGAGCGCCGCAATGCGCGCGCCACGGCTTGGCTTCGGTAACCCCTTGCCGAAGCCGGTCTCGGAGCTCGGTCGTCCTGTTTTGCCGACGGGACGGCCATCCAAGAGCTTCCGAACGGGACAGGGTTCCATTGCCTTTGACAGCCCTGTTTCCTAGCCCGAGCCGGACCCCTGTGGTCCGGCTTTTTTATTGCCCGCTCAGGGCAGGGCGGCAAAGCCCTGGGCAAAGCCGTTGAGCGAGACCGGGATGCCGATCCCCTCTTCGGGGGTGCGGAAGATGATGAAGATGGCGTTCTCGCCCTCGGAAAGCTGCGTCAGCAGCCCGTCGTCGAGCACCACTTCGGCGACGCACCCATTGGGCAGGCAGCGCACGAAGGCCACGCGCCCCAGATCCTCGCCGTCGATATTGAGCCCGAGCCCGTTGGGCAGCAGCACGCCAAGCGGGGCGAGCACGCGCAGCAGCCGGGCTTCCTGATCAGCCGTCTTGAGGGCGATGACCGAGAGCGCGACATTGGCCTGGTCCTCCGCCGTGACGTTCTGAATCAGGGCGCATTGCTCGTCGAGGGCGCCGGGAACGGTGTCGCAGCTCATCTGCCAATCGCCGTGTTCGGATCGCACATTGCCCTGGGCCCATGCGGAACCGGCCGTGAGCGCGGCGGCGGCAGTCAGCAACAAGGTAGCGGCGGAACGAAACATCAGGGGAACTCCGGCGATGGCCAATAGGGTCGTACTGTGTCGTTGAGGGGGGCGGGCTTGTCAATATCGGCATGCCGACCTTGCCTTCAAACCCGCGAGTGCGGCGACCATGAGGCGTGAATGGCGCAATTTGACGCATGAATTGTGTTCCCCAGATCAATTGCCTTGCACCCAAGGATGTGGTTTAGCTGACCCGAGAAAAATTGCCCCAGTCATGAGTCGGGAGTGTTCGGCGTTTTTGCGCCGGACGGTCATGCTGAAGGGCAGACAACAAAAACGCGTTCAGGAGAAGTCCAGGTGACAGGATTTTCTTTCCGTCTGGCAATAGCCTCACTCGCCGCACTGCTGGCCGGTCTATCGCCCGCCATGTTGATGGCCCAGGAAGTGGGGCAACCCCATCCCGGCCAACTCGGGTTCCAGCAATCGGTGACCCCGATGATGGATTCGATCGTGGCATTTCATGACCATTTGCTGCTCTGGATCATCACCGGCATGGTCGTCCTGGTCCTGGTGCTGCTGGTCGTCGTCATCGTGATGTTCAACCAGCGCGCCAACCCGGTGCCGTCCAAGGTGACCCACAACACCATGGTCGAGGTGGTCTGGACCCTTCTCCCGGTGCTGATCCTGTTTGTCATCGCCATCCCGTCCTTCGGCGTCCTGGCCGACCAGGAGATCGTCCCCGACGGCGAGCGGACCTATCTCGGGTCGCAGATCTTCGGCGGCGAGGTGCAGGTCCCCGAGCCGACCCTCACCATCAAGGCGACCGGATACCAGTGGTACTGGGGCTATGAATACATGGACGAAGGCGTCGATTTTGTCTCGGTCATGCTCAATGAGGAGCAGCGTCAGGCCAACAAGCCCGACGAGCCGCGCCTGCTTGCCGTCGATAACGAACTGGTCGTGCCGGTCAACACCACCGTGCGCGTGCTGGTCACCGGCGCCGACGTATTGCACGCCTTCGCGATCCCCTCCTTCGGCATCAAGGTCGACGCCGTCACTAGCCGCAACAACGAAACCTGGTTCAACGTTCGCGAAACCGGTATCTTTTATGGCCAGTGTTCGGAGCTTTGCGGCAAGGATCACGCCTTCATGCCGATTGCCGTGCGCGTGGTCGAGCAGGACCAGTTCGACGCCTGGATGGCAGCAGCAAGCGAAGGCGATCTCGCCGGAGCCAATGCCACGCTCGTGGCGTCGGCCGAGTAGGCGGCAAACGGAATTAAGGGAAATATCATGACACAAGCTGATGTTGCTCACGCGGATGCCGCTCACGGCGCGCCGACCGGTTGGAAGCGCTGGATCTACTCGACCAACCACAAGGATATCGGCATCCTTTATCTGATGTTCGCCATCGTCGCCGGCATTATCGGCGGGGCGCTCTCGGGCTTCATTCGCTGGGAACTGGCCGAACCCGGCATCCAGATCTTCCCGGGCCTGGCCCAGATGGTCTACGGCGTGGGCGGCGACGCGTCGCTCGACGCCGGCAAGCACATGTTCAACGTGTTCACCACGGCGCATGGATTGATCATGATCTTCTTCATGGTCATGCCGGCCATGATCGGCGGTTTTGCCAACTATTTCGTGCCGCTGATGATCGGCGCGCCGGACATGGCCTTCCCGCGCATGAACAATATTTCGTTCTGGCTGCTGCCGCCGGCCTTCCTGCTGCTGCTCATCAGCCTGTTCATGGACGGCCCTCCGGGCGCCCTTGGGGCCGGCACCGGCTGGACGCTCTACCCGCCCTTCTCGACGGCCGGTCATCCTGGCTCGGCGGTGGACTACGTCATCCTATCGCTGCACCTGGCCGGCGCGTCCTCGATCCTTGGCGCGATCAACTTCATCACCACCATTCTCAACATGCGTGCCCCCGGCATGACCATGTTCAAGATGCCGCTGTTCGGCTGGTCGGTGCTGGTCACGGCCTTCCTGCTGCTCTTGGCGCTGCCGGTGCTGGCGGGTGGCATCACCATGCTGCTGACTGACCGCAATTTCGGCACGGCCTTCTTCGATCCGGCCGGTGGCGGTGATCCGATCCTCTACCAGCACCTGTTCTGGTTCTTCGGCCACCCCGAAGTGTATATCATGATCCTGCCGGGCTTCGGCATCGTCAGCCACATCATCTCGACCTTCGCGCGCAAGCCGATCTTCGGGTATCTGGGCATGGTGCTGGCCATGGTGGCCATCGGGGCCGTGGGCTTCATTGTGTGGGCGCACCACATGTACACCTCGGGCATCTCGCTCAACACCCAGCGCTACTTCACCGCGGCGACGATGATCATCGCCATCCCCACCGGCATCAAGATCTTCTCGTGGATCGCGACCATGTGGGGCGGTTCCATGCGCTTCACCACCCCGATGCTCTGGGCCATCGGCTTCATCTTCCTGTTCACCGTGGGCGGGGTGACCGGTGTGGTGCTGGCCAATGCCGGTGCGGACCGCGCCATGCACGACACCTATTATGTCGTGGCGCACTTCCACTACGTGCTCTCGCTCGGTGCGGTGTTCACTATCTTCGCCGGCTGGTACTACTGGTTCCCCAAAATGTTCGGCGTCATGTATTCCGAACTGCTGGGCAAGCTGCACTTCTGGATCATGTTCATCGGCGTGAACCTGATCTTCTTCCCGCAGCACTTCCTGGGCCTGGCCGGTATGCCGCGCCGCTATATCGACTATCCCGACGCCTATACCCTGTGGAACTACGTGTCCTCCTGGGGCTACGTGGTGACGCTGGTCAGCATGGTCATCTTCTTTGTCTCGGTGTTCGAAGCCTTCTCGCGCAAGCGCAAGGCCGCCGACAATCCCTGGGGCGAGGGCGCCACGACCCTGGAGTGGACGCTGTCCTCTCCTCCGCCCTACCACCAGTTCGAGACCCTGCCGCGCTTCAAGTAGGCGCCAAGGGCTCACAAACAGATGGCGCAATCCGGTTATCCCGGGTTGCGCCCCGATTATAGGAAATGGAGCCACCTCACTTGGCTTATACGGACGACATCGCTGGATCTGCCCCCGCCGCCGGCGGCAGGGTCGAGGACTATCTTGAGCTTTTGAAGCCCAGGGTGATGCAGCTCGTCGTCTTCACCGGCTTCGTCGGCATGCTGGTCGCGCCGGGCGGCATCAACCCGGTGATCGGCTTCGTTGCCATCCTGTGCATCGCCATCGGGGCCGGGGCCTCGGGCGCGCTCAACATGTGGTACGACGCCGATATCGACGCCATCATGAGCCGGACCATCAACCGCCCGATCCCGGCCGGCCGCATCACCCGCGGCGAGGCGCTGGGCTTCGGCGTCACGCTGTCCGGCTTCGCCGTGGCGACGCTGGGGCTGGCCACCAACTGGCTGGCGGCGGGTCTCCTGGCCTTCACCATCTTCTTTTACGCCGTGATCTATACGATGTGGCTCAAGCGCTCGACGCCGCAGAACATCGTCATCGGCGGCGCCGCCGGCTCCTTCCCGCCGATGATCGGCTGGGTCGCGGTCACCGGCAGCATCTCCTGGGACGCGGTGATCCTGTTTCTCATCATCTTCCTGTGGACACCGCCCCATTTCTGGGCGCTGGCGCTGTACAAGAAGGGCGATTACGAGGCGGCGGGCGTGCCCATGCTGCCCAATGTGGCCGGCGAGCGGGCCACCCAGAACCAGATCGTCGTCTATACGGTGCTGCTCGTTCTGGCCGCCTTCGGCCCGGTGCTCACCGGCCTGGTCGGCTGGTTCTACGCCGTTCCCTCGGCGGCGCTCGGCGCAGTGTTCGCGGTGCTGGCCTTCCGCGTGCGCTTCTCCGAGGGCGTGGAAATGAAGCGGCGGGCCCGCGTCCTTTTCACCTATTCCCTGTTCTATCTCTTCGTGCTCTTTGTCGCATTGCTCGCCGATGTCGGTCTGATCAGATGGTTCGGAGTGTTGTAATGCCCGATGTGCAGAAATCCGAAAGCGAACGGCAGGAGGAGCTGTTCCGGCGCCGCCGCCGCACGCGCTCCATCGCCATTGGCGTGGCGCTCGCCGCTCTGGTCGTCATCTTCTACGCGATCACTGTCGTCAAGATTGGTCCTGCTGCATTTGTGAGGGAGCTCTAGCCATGTCCTCGATCGGATACGCATCCAGCAACGGCTCGAACAAAAAGACCATGCGCTGGCTGGTCGGCGTGGCACTTGTCATGCTCGGCCTGTCCTTCGCCGCCGTGCCACTGTACGATGTCTTTTGCCGCGTGACCGGATTTGCCGGCACGCCCCAGGTCGCCGAGGATAACGTCAAGGGCGTTATCGAGCGCGAGATGGCGGTCCGCTTCGACGCCAATGTCGAGCCCGGCGTCCCGCTGCGCGTGGTGCCGGCCCGGGTGGAGACCAATCCGATCGGCCAGATCAGCACCATCGTCTACCAGGCGACCAACCTCACCGACGAGCCCCTGCGCACCGTGGCGAGCTTCAACGTGACGCCGGACAGCACCGGGGCCTATTTCAACAAGATCGAGTGCTTCTGCTTTACCGAGCAGGTCATTCCGCCCAATGGCACCGTCGAGATGCCGGTGACCTATTTCGTCGATCCCGATCTCGACGAAAATTCCGAATTGCGTACAATCCGTCAGATTACGCTGTCTTATACGTTTCACGATTCCTAACGGGGGATAGAGCCAACATGGCAGCCCATGCAAACAACCATGATTATCATCTGGTGCCATTGAGCCCATGGCCTGTCGTGGGTTCGATTTCGGCCTTCGTCCTGGCCCTTGGCGGCATCATATGGATGCATA
The DNA here is from genome assembly GCF_003345525.1 of Pelagibacterium lacus. Lineage (GTDB taxonomy): Bacteria > Pseudomonadota > Alphaproteobacteria > Rhizobiales > Devosiaceae > Pelagibacterium > Pelagibacterium lacus. The sequence goes on along the minus strand of NZ_QQNH01000001.1, from coordinate 273,347 downwards.
ATGACATTCCCTGGCTGTTCGTGGCCGGGGTCGTGGGCGTCCTCTACACCATGTTCGCATGGTGGTCAGACGTGATCGCGGAGGCCAATTCCGGCTTCCACACCCCCGTGGTGCAGATCCACCATCGCTACGGCATGATGCTGTTCATCATCTCCGAGGTGATGTTCTTCGTGGCGTGGTTCTGGGCCTATTTCGACGCGGCGTTCTATCCCGACGAAATCGCCCAGGTCGGGCGCGTCGCCTTTACCGGCGGCGTCTGGCCGCCGCAGGGCGTGGAGGTGTTCGACCCCTGGCATCTGCCCCTGTTCAACACACTGATCCTGCTGCTTTCGGGCACCACCATCACCTGGGCGCATCATGCGCTGCTGGAGAATGATCGCCAGGGCCTGAAATGGGGCCTGCTGGCCACCGTGCTGCTCGGCATCCTGTTCTCCTGCGTGCAGGTTCTCGAATACAGCCAGGCTCATTTCGGCTTCTCGGGCAACATCTATGGCGCCACCTTCTTCATGGCCACGGGCTTCCATGGCTTCCACATCTTCATCGGCACGATCTTCCTGATCGTCTGCCTGCTCCGCGCCTATCGCGGCGACTTCACTCCCAAGCAGCATCTGGGCTTCGAATTCGCCGCCTGGTACTGGCACTTCGTGGACGTGGTGTGGCTGTTCCTGTTCGCGGCCATCTATGTGTGGGGCTCCTGGGGCGCCACCATCGCCGTTCACTAAGCATTGAGGACCGGGAGGCTCCGCGCCTCCCGGCACATCCCTATGGCAGAAGCGACTGCGCGGCTCGCACCGCGCGCCATCGGCACGCAGGTGGACGGGTAATGTCCGCCTCCCCCTCCGCGGGCCGCAACTGGACGCTGGGTCAGCTCAGCTTTGTCGTCCTGATGCTGGGCCTCACCGGGCTGTTCATCATGCTCGGCATATGGCAGGCCCAGCGGCTTGGCGAGAAGGAAGCCCTCATTGCCCTTGTCGAGGAGCGCTTCGAAGCCGCGCCGGTGGCCTTCCCGCCCGCCGCGACCTGGCCGGACCTCGACCCCGACAGCCTCGACTATCGCCCCCTTTCGGCCGAAGGGCGGTTCCTGCCGCTGGCCCCGGTCCCCATCTTCACCAATCTCAACGATCCGGCCGGCCGCTATGGCGGCGTCGGCTACTGGATCATGGCGCCGTTCGAATTGTCCGGCGGCGGCATCGTCTGGGTCAATCGCGGTTTCGTGCCCGAGGCGCTGGTCGACCAATATGCGACAGCCCCCGAGCCATCCGCCCCTGCCACTATCGAAGGCGTCGCCCGCCGACCAGAGCAATCGGGCAGCTTCACGCCGGCGCCCGATGTCGAGCGGCGGCGCGAATGGGTCCGCGATCCCGTCCGCCTCACCGCCTTCCTCGACCAGCCGGACCAGCCCATCGCGCCGGTGACGCTGGACCTGCGCGCCGGCCCGGCGGGGGAGTTGCCCCAAGGCGGGGAGACCCTGATCAGCTTTTCCAATCGTCATCTGGAATATGCGGGGACCTGGTTCCTGTTCGCCGCCATCACGCCCGTCATGCTGGGCATCTGGCTATGGCGGCAGAGACGCCCCGAAAATCTTGCCCCCGGCGGCAGAGAGCATTAGGGTGCGGCCGCTATCCTGGAGGGTTTTCATTTAATGCGTTATGTCAGTACGCGCGGCGAGGCGCCCAGCCTTGGCTTTTGTGATGTCGTTCTCACCGGTCTCGCGCGCGATGGCGGCCTGTACGTGCCCGAGACCTGGCCCCAGTTCACCCCCGAGGAGATCGCCGGCTTCGCCAACAGGCCCTACCAGGACGTGGCGCTTGCGGTCTTGTCTAGATTCGTGGGCGACGAGATCGGCCGCGACGCGCTGAAGGCGATGATCGACGAGGCTTATGCTGGCTTCGCGCATCCTTCGGTCGCGCCCCTGGTGGAACTCGAGCCGGGCCATTTCGTGCTCGAGCTCTGGCATGGCCCGACCCTCGCCTTCAAGGACGTGGCAATGCAGTTCCTCGCCCGCGTGGTCGATCATATCCTGGGCGAACGCGGGCAGCGGGCGACCATTATCGGCGCCACGTCGGGCGATACGGGCTCGGCCGCCATCGAGGCGTTCCGCGGCCGCGAGAATACCGATATCTTCATCCTCCATCCCCAGGGGCGCACCTCCGAAATTCAGCGCCGCCAGATGACCACGGTCCGCGAGGACAATGTCCACAATATCGCGCTGGAAGGCACCTTCGACGATTGCCAGGCCATCGTGAAGGCGCTGTTCAACGATCATGGCTTCCGTGATGGCGTGCGGCTGAGCGGCGTCAACTCCATCAATTGGGGCCGCATCGCCGCACAGGTCGTCTATTATTTCACCGCCGCCGTGGCCCTCGGGGCGCCGCATCGCAAGGTAAGCTTCGTCGTGCCCACCGGCAATTTCGGCGATATCTTCGCCGGCTATGTCGCCAAGACCATGGGGCTGCCGGTCGACCGCCTGGTGATCGCCACCAATGCCAACGACATCCTGCGCCGCGCCGTCGAAACCGGACGCTACGAGAAGCGCGGCGTGCAGCAGACCGCCAGCCCCTCCATGGATATCGAAGTGTCCTCGAACTTCGAACGCCTGCTGTTCGAAGCCCTCGATCGGGACGGGGGGCAGACGGCGGGTCTTTTTGCCTCGCTCGCCCAGTCCGGCAGCTTCGCCATTCCCCGGCCCGCGCTGGAGAAGATCAACGCCGAGTTCGATTCCGGCACCGCCGACGAGGCTGCGACCAGGGCGACGATCGCCGATGTGCTCGAGCGGTCCGGCTACCTCATCGATCCGCATACGGCGGTCGGCGTGTCGGTGGCGCGTAGCTGCCGCTCGCCGCAGGCGCCGCTGATCACCTTGTCGACGGCCCATCCGGCGAAATTTCCCGAAACCGTCGCGGCGGCCACCGGCCGCCATCCGCAGCTGCCGCCGCATATGGCCGACCTGCTCGAACGGGAGGAGCGGGTCACCGTCCTCGACAATGACGAGCGCAGCGTCAAGGATTTCATTCGCGCCAAGTCGCGCGCCCGGGAGGAATAGCTTTTGACAGTTCGCACGACCGTCCTCGACAACGGCATGACCATAATCACCGATGCGATGCCGCACCTTGAAAGCGCGGCGCTCGGGGTCTGGGTCAAATCCGGTTCGAGAAGCGAAACGCAACAGCAGCACGGCGTCTCCCACCTGCTCGAGCATATGGCGTTCAAGGGCACCACGACGCGGTCGGCGCGCGAGATCGCCGAGACCATCGAATCGGTCGGCGGCGACATCAACGCCGCGACCTCCATCGAACACACCGGCTATTTCGCCCGCGTGCTCAAGGACGATGTAGGCCTCGCCGGCGATATCCTCGCCGACATCCTGCAGAATTCGGTTTTCGACGAGAACGAGCTGGCCCGCGAGCAGCGCGTCATCTGCCAGGAGATCGGCGCCACCCACGACAATCCCGACGATCACGTCTTCGATCTGTTCCAGGAGGCGGCCTTTCCCGGCCAGCCGATCGGGCGCACCATTCTGGGCACCGAGGAATCCGTTCGCACCTTCGATGCCCAGGCGATCCGCGACTATATGGATGCCCATTATGTCGGCGACCAGATGGTGATGTCCGCCGCCGGCAATGTCGATCACGACCAACTGGTCGACCTGGCGCAGGATCGGTTCCACGATCTCAAGCCCTCCGGCGCGCCCGTTCCCGAACGGGCGCGCTATACCGGCGGGGAATTCCGCGAGGTGTCCGACCACGAACAGGCCCATATCGTGCTCGGGCTCGAAGGCCGCGCCTACAACACCGATGGCTTTTACGCCGCGCAGATCCTCTCCACCGTCCTGGGCGGCGGCATGAGCTCGCGGCTGTTCCAGGAGGTGCGGGAACGCCGGGGCCTGTGCTATTCGGTCTATGCCTTTCACTGGGCCTTTGCCGATAGCGGCGTGTTCGGCGTCGCGGCCTCCACCGGGGCGGAAGATGTCGGGGAACTGGTCCCCGTCATTCTCGACGAGCTGCACCGCGCCACCCGTGACATCACCGACGCCGAGGTCAGCCGGGTTCGCGCCCAGATCAGGGCAGGGCTGCTGATGTCGCTTGAAAGCCCGTCGGCCCGCGCCGGCCAGCTGGCCCGCCAGCAGGTCCTATGGGGCCGTCCCATTCCCTTGCAGGAGACCGTCGAGCGGATCAACAGGATCGACGCCGAACGCGTCAAGCACGTCGCCGGGCAGCTCTTTTCGGACACACGGCCCGCCGTCGCCAGCATCGGTCCGGTCGCCGGTATGCCCGAATACGACCGCATCGCGGGCGCTTTCGCTTAGGGCTCCCCGCCATGTTCTCGCTTGCCGCGGTCAGATCGCAACTGCCCACCATCCGGAGCGATGGGCTGCTGCTCCGCCTGCCGCAGCAGGCCGATTATAGCGATTGGCAGGCCCTGCGCCGCGCCAGCCGTTCCTTTCTCACGCCCTTTGAGCCGCGCTGGTCGGAAAGCGAGCTTGGCCCGCGCAGCTTTTCCGCCCGCGTTCGGCGCAATCGGCGCGAAGCCCTCGAAGGGACCGACTATTCCCTGTTCATCTTCACCGCCGATGGTCCGCGGCCGACGCTGGTCGGCGGGCTGACCCTTTCCAATGTGCGCCGGCGCGCTTTCCAGAACGTCACGCTGGGCTATTGGATGGGGGCACAATTCTCTGGAAAAGGCATCATGACCCGGGCGGTTGCCCTTGTGCTGCCATTTGTCTTCGACACCCTCAACCTCCACCGCATCGAGGCGGCCTGCCTGCCCGACAACGCAGCCTCGCGCCGGGTATTGTCGCGCAATGGCTTTGCCGAAATCGGGATCGCCGAGCGCTATCTGCAGATCAATGGGGAGTGGCGTGACCATATGCTGTTTGCGCTGACACAGGAGCGTTACGACAGCCTCGCCGGCTGAAATCCCGTCCCGCCGATTGCCAAGGTCCGGCAAATCCCGCTACCACTGAGCATTCACTTCAGGAATTTGTTTATGTCCTTTTGCCGCGCCCGCTTGTTCGTCCTGCTCGCCATGCTTGTCGTGGTGGCGGCCGGGTGGAGCGGACGGGCCCAGGCTTTCGAGGTGGTGACGGTCCCCGAAGGCATAAACGCCGTCAACCTGCGCGCCGCCATCGACGTGCTGCCGGGGGAAAACGGACGGGTGCAGATCAGCACCGCCCCGGGAGAAGACGGGATCATCCGCCGTATCGAGGTGCTGTCGCTGTCCGAGGGCCGCAACCCCAATTGGGCCGTGTTCGCGCTGCGCAATGAAAGCGACGTGCAGATCGAGCGCCTGCTGGTGGCGCCTTTCTTCCGCCTGCCGGGCTCGGGCGTCTTCAACCCCGACCTGGGCTCCGGCCGTATCACCGCGCTCACTCCCAGCCACGGCCTGCGCCCCGAGCGCGTGCCGGATCGCGAGGCGGACGTCTTCGCCGTCGTCATCGATCCGGGCGCGACGGTGACGCTGGTTGCAGAACTCACGTCCTCCGGCCTGCCCGAGCTCTATCTCTGGGAGCCGGACGCCTATCGCGACTATATCAATTCCTTCACGCTGTTCCGTGGCACGGTGCTGGGGATTTCCAGCCTCGCCGCCGTGTTCCTGACCATCATGTTCGTGGTCAAGGGCAGGGGGGTCTTCCCCGCCACCGCCACTCTTGCCTGGGCGGTGCTGGCCTATCTCCTCATCGATTTCGGCATTTTCGGCCCGCTGATCGGGGTTTCCAACGCCGAAATCCAGCCCTTCCGCGCCGCGGCGGAGGCGGCGCTGGCCACGGCGCTGTTCGGCTTCTTGTTCGTCTATCTCAATCTCCACCGATGGCATTTCCGCTTCACCCATATCGCCCTGGGGCTGTCGGCGGTTTTCATCGCGCTGTTTGCCTATGCCTTTTTCAGCCCCGCCATCGCCGCCGGCATATCGCGATCGGCGCTGGCGCTGATCGGGGTGGTGGGCATCTTCCTCATCCTGCTGCTGTCCATAAGGGGCTATGATCGCGCGGTGCTGCTGGTGCCCACCTGGGTCATCTTCCTCGCCTGGCTGTTCTATGCCTGGACGGTGGTGACCGGGCAGGTCTCCAACGATATCGCGCAATCGGCCGTGGCGGGCGGGCTGGTGCTCATCGTCATGCTGCTCGGGTTCACCGCGGTGCAGCACGCCTTCTCGGACGGCCAGGTCTCCATCGGCGCCCTGTCCGAGGTCGAGCGGCGCGCCCTCGCCATGACAGGATCGGGCGATTTCGTCTTCGACTGGAACATCGACCGGGACCGGGTGAACGTTTCCGAGGAACTGGCCGTGCGCCTGGGCGAGCGCAAGAGCGCTCTGCGCGGCGCCATCAAGCGCTGGCTGGACCGCGTCCATCCCGAGGACCGCGACCGCTTCCGCACCGCGCTCGATACCTTGATCGAGCTCAAGCGCGGCAAGATCAATTCCGACATCCGCATCGCCGGCTTCGACGGCAATTACCGCGCCTTCCGCATGCGGGTGAAGCCGGTGCTGGGCGGCGACAACCAGGTCAACCGCATCGTGGGGAGCCTGCAGGACGTGACCGACGAACGCGCCGCGCGCGAACGCCTCCTGCACGATGCCGTCCATGACAGCCTCACCGGCCTGCCCAACCGCCAGCTCTTTCTCGACCGGCTCGAGCGCGCCCTGCTGCGCGCCCGCGAGTTCGGGGAGGTCAAGCCGGCCATCATCCTCATCGATCTGGACAAATTCACCGAGATCGACGAGCGCATCGGCCATATGGCCGCCGATTCCCTGCTGCTTGCGGTGTCGCGCCGCCTTTCCCGCCTGCTGCGTCCGCTCGACACGCTGGCGCGGATCAGCGGCGACCAGTTCGCCATCGTACTGTTGTCCGAAGACGCGGCCTCCAAGATCGCCGAAAGTGCCGAGCAGATGCGCAAGGCGCTGCGCAACCCGTTCAATTTCGGCGATCGCGACATGACCCTCACCGCGTCGATCGGCATCACCATCTACGACAACAAGCCCGCTACCGCTGAGGACGTGCTGCGCGATGCCGAGCTGGCCATGCACTACGCCAAGCGCCATGGCGGCGACCGCATCGAGGCCTTCCGCGCCGCGACCCGCTCCATCGCCGTCTATGTCCAGGCCATGGAGGACGATCTGCGCGATGCGCTGGAAAACCGCGACCTCCAGCTTTTCTACCAGCCGATCGTCGATATCCAGAACAACAACCGCATCGTGGCCGCCGAGGCCCTGCTGCGCTGGCAGCACCCCGATCGCGGCCAGGTCAGCCCCTCAGCCTTCGTGCCGCTGGCCGAACGGACCGGGCAGATCGAAAAGCTCGGCCGCATCGCCATCGAGCAGGCGGCCGAGCAGGCGCGCCAATGGATCGCCAGCGCCAGGCTGCCGGACGATTTCTTCATCTCGGTCAATATGTCGGCGGCGCAACTGACCAGCGAATCCCTGCTCAACGACATGCGCGCTCTGGTGGCCCAGCACAAATCCGTGGCCCGGCACATGAAGCTCGAGATTACCGAGAGCCAGGTGATGGCCAATCCCGAGCATGCGGTCTATATGCTCGATGCCTTCAAGGCGTTGGGGCTGGGGCTGGCGCTCGACGATTTCGGGACGGGCTATTCCTCGCTCGCCTATCTGCACCGCTTCCCCTTCGACACCATCAAGCTGCCGGCCGATTTCGTGCAGATCCGCGACGATAGCGGCATTTCGCACTCCCAGATCCCCATCATCTCTTCGGTGGTGGCGCTGGCCCGCGATCTAGACCTCGCGCTTATCGCCGAGGGTGTGGAGAGCGACGACGAAATCGAGCGCCTCAAGAGCCTCAATTGCCGCTACGCCCAGGGCTTTTCCTTCGGTGCCGCCATGCCGGCCCCGGAATTCCTGCGCCGCTTGCAGGCCCAGGCCAAGGGGTGACGCTCAGGCGTTGCCCGAACTGGGGCTCAGCGTCGCGCGGGTGATGCCCAGCCGGCCCAGCGCCGCGTCATATTTCTTGCGCGCCGGGGTCTCGAACAGCAGGGCGTCGGAGCGTTCGACGGTCAGCCAGCCATTGTGGCCCAGTTCCGCCTCGAGCTGTCCCGAGCTCCAGCCGCAATAGCCCAGGGCCAGAAGGCTCCGGCGCGGGCCCTTGCCCTCGGCCATGGCCCGCAGGATGTCGAGCGTGGCGGTGAGGCAGATTTCTCCGTCCACCGCATAGGAATTGCCGTCGCGGAAATAATCCGAGCTGTGCAGCACGAAGCCGCGGCTCGAATCCACCGGGCCGCCCTTGTAGACATCCTGCGCCAGCAGCCGTTCGGAAATGCGGATCTCGTCCGCCCTGTCGCCCAGGTCGACTTCGGCTAGCACGTCGGACAAATGCATGTCGGGCATGGGTTTGTTGACCACCAGCCCCATCGCGCCGTCCTCGCTATGGGCGACGAGAAAGATCACCGTTTCTGCAAACCGCTCGTCTTCCATATCCGGCGTGGCGACGAGAAACTGTCCCTTGAGGGATTGCATTTCTACTCTCTTTCTCTCCCCGCGCCATCAAGGGTAGTCCCTTGCACGCGATATTCAATCGATGGCCGATCACGAAGCGATGAACGGCTTTGTTTTTCCCGCTCTGCAACGCTAACGTTCGGCCCATGAAATCGATCGCCGCAACCCTCCTATGCTTTTTTCTGGCCGCTCCCGTCGCACTTGCCGGCGAGACCGACTGGGTCGAACTGGCGCCCGGCGTCACGGCGCGGCTCGTCTCGTCCGACACCCCCGCGGCCGATGGCCTGTGGATGGGCCTCGAGATCGACATGCCCGCCGATACCAAGACCTATTGGCGCGTCCCGGGGGAAAGCGGCATTCCCCTCAGTCTCGATATTTCCGCTTCCCGCGACATCGCCGCGCTCGAAATGGCCTGGCCGTTCCCGCAGCGGGAAACCGGCAATGGCTATGTCGACCACGCCTATTATGGCCGTGTGCTGCTGCCGTTCAAGCTCTCGATTTCCGGCGCCAGCCCCCGGCTCGATGCCCGGGTGATGCTGGGCATCTGTTCGGAAATCTGCATCCCGGCCTCGGCCCATCTCGTGCTGGCGCCCGATCTGGCGGCCCCCGACAGTGCCAATGGTTTCCGCATCCGGCAGGCGCTGGCCGATGTGCCCCTGCCCATCGAGGGCCATGAGATTCTGGGCAGCGCCCGGTTCGACGCCGATTCGGGGACCGTCATGGTCGACCGCATCGATGCCGGGTTCGACCCGGCCTCGATGATCGCCGAACTCGACGGCCATACCGTGGTCTTCGATCAGCCCCGGCTGAGCGCCGATGGCGCGACCATCGCCTTTTCCCTTCTCGGCCGCATCGGGCCCGATCTCCTGGACGGCGCCGATATGCGCTTTTCCTACCAGACCTCCGATGGCCCCTATGAGGTGACGCGCCCGCTCGGCGATTAGAACGCGCCCTATGCCTCGACGTCACGCGAGAATTCCCATAGAACCGGATCGACGCGCCGGAGGGCGCGCTGTTTGCAGAGAAGCGTTTTCCTTTGAAGAGGTAGGTTTTCATGACCATCGAGCCCGGCCAGCCCATTCCTTCGGTCCCCATCAAGCACGTGACCGGGGCCGGCGTCGCCGATGCCAGCAGCGCCGATGTGCTGGGCTCGGGAACTGTGGTGTTCTTCACCGTGCCGGGCGCTTTCACGCCCACCTGCCACCTCAACCACCTGCCCGGCTATGTCGCCGCCGCCGATGAGCTCAAGGCGGCCGGCGTCGATCGGATCGTGTGCGGAACCGTCAATGACCACCACGTGGTAAAGGCCTGGGCCGAAGCCAGCGATCCGGACCACAAGCTCGAATTCATCGCCGATGGCCTGGGCCGCCTGGCAAAGGAACTCGATCTGGTCCGCGACCTCACCTCGGGTGGCCTCGGGCTTCGGTTCAGCCGCACCTCGCTCCTCATCCGCGACGGCGTCGTCGAGCAGGTCAATGTCGAAGGTGTACCGGGAGAGGTGACGAACTCGGGAGCACCCGCTATGCTGGCTTCGCTCAAGAGCTGACAGGGCGGCGAGGGACGCAGGATGCACGCTTTCATTCCCAGACTGGTCGGGGCCGTTCTGGTTCCGGCGCTTTTGGCCGGATGTTCGGTCGGTTCGATGTTCGGCGGCTCCGATGATGCGAGCTACGCCAATGTCACCGCCTCCCCGGCTCAGGTGACGGCGGCTGCCAATAGCGCCATTCCGGCCATCGCCACCCAGTGTCCCCCGATCCGCATCCGCGCGGGCGCCGAATATTACCGCTCCTATGCCGGCAATCGCAGCTCCGATCCTTCGGCCCTGCGCTTCCAGGGCGTGCTCGATCGGGCCTCGCGCAATTGCGTATCGTCCAATGGCGCGATCACCATCGACATGGGCGTGGTCGGCCGCGTGATTCTCGGTCCCTCCGGGGCCGATGGAACGGTGGCCGTGCCCCTGCGCTTCGCCATCCAGCGCGATGGCCTCGCGGTCTTTTCCGAACGCTACGACATTTCGGTCAGTGCGAGCAGCGCCAGCGCCAACGAGTTCAGTTATACCATCGAGGATGTGGCCATTCCCTATGTGGGCGGGGAAACCATCACCATCTTCGTGGGCTTCGACAATTAAGCCGGATTGACGAAGGCGGCCATTTTGTTCATGGTCGCCGCTATCAGCGGGAGAGATCGCAGCCGATAAGGCTGCGGCGCCGAAGGAGCAACCGCCCCGGAAACTCTCAGGCACAAGGGACCGCTGATAAAAGTAAGACTCTGGAAAGCGGGAGCACCAGCTCCTCACCGACGGGCGTAACTGGAGCCGATGGCTCCGGGAAATCTCTCAGGTTGACCGACAGAGGGGGCACCGCGCAACGATACGCCATAGCGTGTATCGTCGGTGCTGCTTTGAGGAAAACCGGAGAACCCGCATGGCCGACAGTGCCGAACCCGATCTGCTTCGAACCGCTCTTTACGACCGGCACCTCGCCCATGGCGGGCGCATGGTCGAGTTTGGCGGCTATGCGCTGCCCGTCCAATATAAGGGTATCGTCGCCGAACACCTGCATACCCGCGCGGCTGCGAGCCTGTTCGACGTCTCCCATATGGGCCAGATCACCGTCACCGGCCCCGATCACGCGACCACCATCGCTGCCCTCGAAGCGCTGACGCCCGCCGACCTCGCCTCCCTCGCCCCCGGCGAGATGCGCTATACCGTGCTGCTCAACGCCCGGGGCGGCATCGAGGACGATTTGATCGTCACCCGCCCGGCCGAAGGGATGGAGCCCGACGGGGTGATGCACATGGTGGTCAACGCCGCCCGCAAGCATCACGACCTGGCCTTCCTGCGCAGCCATGGCGAAGCCGATGTGGCGTTCGACCTGCGCGACGATCTCGCCCTCCTTGCCCTGCAGGGCCCCGAGGCGGCCGAAATCCTCGCCCGGCACACCGATCTGGCTACCCATCTGGGCTTCATGCAGTCGGGCGCGACCCGGATCGAGGGCGTGCCCGTCACCTTGTCGCGCTCCGGCTATACCGGCGAGGACGGGTTCGAGCTTTCCCTCTCCGCCGCCGACGCGCCGACGATCTTCGATCTCCTCGTCGCCGACGATCGGGTCGAACCGGCCGGGCTCGGGGCGCGCGACAGCCTGCGGCTCGAGGCCGGGCTGTGCCTTTACGGCCACGACATGGACGATACCACCGATCCGGTGACGGCCGGCCTCATCTTCGCCATCGGCAGGAACCGGCGGACCGCAGGCGGCTTCACCGGCGCCGAAGCCGTCATTGCCCGCATCGCCGATGGTCCGGTCCGCAAGCGCGTCGGCATCCGCTTCGAGGGCCGCCAGCCCGTACGCGAGGGCTCCGAACTGGTCGATGCCGAGGGCAATGTCATCGGCCGGGTCACGTCCGGCACCTTCGGGCCCACGGTGCAGGCCTCCATCGCTATCGGCTATCTGCCCGTCGCCATCGCCAGGGAAGGGGCCGCCGTCACAGCCCTGGTGCGCGGCAAGCCCGTTTCAGGCACAATCGTCAAAACGCCGTTCGTACCGCATCGCTATTTCCGCAAACCCGTCTGACCCCGAGGGGACCTCACCATGACCACCCGCTACACCACCGACCATGAATATGTCCGTGTCGAAGGCAAGATCGGCACCATCGGCATTTCCGATTACGCCCAGGCCCAGCTCGGCGACATCGTCTTCGTCGAGCTGCCCGCCGTCGGCGCCAGTCTCAAAAAGGGCGACGAAGCCGCCGTCGTCGAATCCGTCAAGGCGGCCTCCGAGATCTATTCGCCCGTCTCGGGCACGGTGACCGAAGTCAATGAGGCGCTGACCGACAATCCCGGCCTGATCAATTCCGACCCGGCCGATGGCGGCTGGATCTTCCGGGTCGAAATGTCCGACGCGGCCGAACTCGATGGCCTCATGGACGAAGCGGCCTATACCGACCACACAGCCTGACCCCAGCCCCGGACCCCGCGATGCGCTATCTTCCCCATTCCGCCGCCGACCGCGAGCATATGCTCGGCGTGATCGGCGCCGGCTCCATCGACGAATTGTTCGCCCCCGTGCCGCGCTCGGTGCTGGGCACTTTCAGCCCCGACCTGCCCGATCACCAGCCCGAATTCGGCGTCGAGGCCCATATGCGGGCGCTGGCAGGCCGCAATCACGCGGCGGGCGACGGGCCGTTCTTCATCGGCGCCGGGGCCTATCGCCACCACGTCCCGGCCACCGTCGATCATCTCATCCAGCGCTCGGAATGGCTCACCGCCTATACGCCCTATCAGCCGGAAATCTCCCAGGGCACCTTGCAGATGCTGTTCGAGTTCCAGACCCAGGTGGCGCGGCTCACCGGCATGGAGGTCGCCAATGCCTCCATGTATGATGGCTCGACGGCGACCGCCGAGGCCGTGCTCATGGCGCGGCGCATCACGCGGAAGAACAAGGTCATTCTCTCCGGTGGCCTCCACCCCCATTATCGGGACACGGTGGTCACCTATCTTTCGGGCGAGGAGGGGCTGCAATGCCTCTCGCCGTCTCCCGAAGGGCAGGGCGACATCGTCGATCGCATCGACGACCAGACGGCGGCCATCGTCATCCAGACTCCCGATTTCTATGGCCATCTGCGCAATGTCTCGGCGCTGGCCGACGCTGCCCATGAAAAAGGCGCGCTGCTGATCGTCGTCGTCACCGAGATCGTCTCACTCGGTCTGCTCGAAGCGCCCGGCGCGCTGGGGGCCGATATCGTCGTGGCCGAGGGCCAGTCGATCGGCAATCCGCTCACCTTCGGCGGCCCCTATGTCGGCCTTCTGGCCTGCCGCGAGAAATTCGTGCGCCAGATGCCCGGACGTCTGTGCGGCGAAACCGTCGATGCCGAGGGCCAGCGCGGGTTCGTTTTGACCCTCTCGACCCGCGAGCAGCACATCAGGCGCGAAAAGGCGACCTCCAATATCTGCACCAATTCCGGCCTGTGCGCCCTGGCCTTTTCCATCCATCTGTCCCTTCTGGGCGAAAAGGGGCTGACCCGGCTGGCACGCCTCAACCATTCCCGCGCCACGGCGCTCGCCGATGCCCTTGCGGGGGCCGGCATCGAAGTGCTCAACCGCACATTCTTCAACGAGATGACCGTCCGCCTGCCGCAGCCCGCCGTCCCGGTGGTCGAGGCGCTGGCCGCCAAGGGCATTCTGGCCGGCGTGCCGGTTTCCCGGCTCGAACCGGGCAAGCCCGAGGTCGAAAACCTTCTCGTCCTCGCCGCTACCGAACTCACCACCGACGCCGATATCGCGGCCCTTGTCGACGGTCTCAAGGGAGAACTCGCATGAGCATGAACGCCCAGGGCCGCCCCACGGCGCCCGCTCCCGAGACCCGTCCGGCCGCTTCCGGCCCCGCCGCGCTGCTGCCGGCCGAGCCGCTGCTGTTCGAAATCGGCGATCATGACCATTCCGGCGTCGACCTGCCCGATGTCGAGATCTCCGACGACCGGCTGGGCGGCCTGCGCCGCAAGGCGCCGCTCGATCTGCCCGGCCTCACCGAGCCTGAGGCCATGCGCCACTATGTGCGCCTGTCGCGCCGCAATTACTCCATCGATTCCGGCATGTATCCGCTCGGTTCGTGCACCATGAAGCACAATCCGCGCCTCAACGAGAAAATGGCCCGTCTGCCCGGCTTTGCCGATATCCACCCCTTGCAGCCCGTCTCCACCGTGCAGGGCGCGCTGATGGCCATGGAGCAGCTGAGCCACTGGCTGATGGAATTGACCAACACCGCCGCCGTCGCCCTGTCACCCAAGGCCGGGGCCCATGGCGAGTTGTGCGGCATGATGGCCATCAAGGCCGCGCACGAGGCCAGGGGGCAGGGGCATCGCAGGATCGTCCTCGTCCCCGAAAGCGCCCATGGCACCAATCCGGCCACCGCAGCCTTCCTCGGCTATGCGGTCCGGTCCATCGACGCCAATGAAAACGGCACCGTCGATGTCGCCGCGGTCAAGGCGGCGCTCTCCGACGATGTCGCGGCCATCATGCTCACCAATCCCAATACCTGTGGCCTGTTCGAATCCCAGATCATCGAGATCGCCGCCGCGGTGCACGAGGCCGGCGCCTATTTTTACTGCGACGGCGCCAATTTCAACGCCATCATGGGCGTGGTGCGGCCCGGCGACCTGGGCATCGATGCCATGCATATAAACCTCCACAAGACCTTCTCGACCCCGCATGGGGGTGGCGGGCCGGGCTCTGGCCCGGTGGTGCTCTCCGAGGCGCTGGCGCCCCATGCGCCCGTGCCTTTCGTTACCCGGGATGGCGACAGCCTCGGGCTTGCCGAGCACGCCGGCGAAGGAAGTCTGGGCCGGCTCACCGCTTTCCACGGCCAGATGGGCATGTATATCCGCGCCCTGACCTATATGCTCAGCCACGGCGCCGACGGGCTGGCCCAGGCGGCCCGCGACGCGGTGCTCAACGCCAATTACCTCAAGGCGCGGCTCGACGATCTCTTCACCGTGCCCTTCGATGGCCAGCCGGTCATGCATGAGGTGCTGTTCGACGACAGCTTCCTCAAGGGCAGCGGCATATCCACCCTCGATTTCGCCAAGGCCATGATCGATGAGGGCTATCACCCCATGACCATGTATTTCCCGCTGGTCGTGCAGGGCGCCATGCTGATCGAGCCCACCGAAAGCGAGTCGCTCCAGACCCTCGACGCTTTCGTCGAAACCATGCGCGAACTCGCCGAGGATGCCAAAGCGGGCAATGTCGGGCGCTTCGCCCAGGCGCCCATGCGCGCGCCCCTGCGCCGGCTCGACGAGACCCGCGCCGCCCGCCAGCCGCGGTTGAAATACCAGCCCCTGGCCGCTGCGGCGGAGTGACGCGATGGCCCGCCGTCAAGGCGGGCCATCGGCTTTCCGGGCTCAGAAAGCGATTGATCGGGGCGGCAAACGCCCTAAACTCCCCTCGCAATATTCGGAGGGCGGCAATGACGAATATGAACCCCCACGTGCTTGAAACGTTCAGGTTTCAAGCCGAGGCCTGCCGAAGTCTGGGCTCCCCGTTCACGGCCATGCTGTGCGACCTGTTCGCCGAGCGCCTCACCGATTCCTCGCGCTTCGGCGCGCGCATCCTCGCCTGGCCCGAATCGGCCCGCGCCGACGCCTTGGCTTTGCGCGCCGCCGGGGCGCTGCATGCGCTGATCCGCTCGGGCCGCGCGCGTGATCTCGCCGCGCTCTATCCGCCCCTCGAAGCCAAGCCCGACCAGCTCTGGGCCGCCATAGAAGGCGCCATCGCCAAGCACGACGATTTCCTGCACGATTTTCTCGACAGCCCGCCCCAGACCAATGAGGTCATGCGCTCCTCCGCGCTGCTGGGCCTCTCCCTGCGCCTCGCCGAGCGCTTCGAAATGCCCTTGGCGCTCTATGAGATCGGCGCCAGCGCCGGGCTCAACCTCGCCTTCGACCGCTATCGCTATGTGTTGGGCGAGGGGCGCGAATGGGGCGATCCCGACGCGCTGGTCCAGATCGAGAGCGAATGGCGCGGCAATCTGCCGCCGCTCGACGCCAGGCTCGAGATCGCCAGCCGCTCCGGCTGCGACCGCAACCCTCTCGATCCGCACAATCCCGAGGCCGTCGAGCGCCAGCTGGCCTATATCTGGGCCGACCAGCACAACCGCATCGGCCGCGTGTCGGCGGCCCTCTCCGCGGCCGCGTCCATGCCCTATGCTGTGGAAAAGGCCGACGCCGCCGACTGGGTCGAGGCCCATCTGGCCGCGGCGCCCGAACCCGGCATCGTCCGCGTCTTTTTCTACACCATCGTCTGGCAATATCTGTCCCAGGCCACCAAGGCCCGCATCGACGCGGCCTTCGAGGCGGCGGGAGCGGTGGCCACGGCGGAAACGCCGCTGGTGCGCATGTATATGGAATCCGAGCACCATCCTGGCGGCGCGGTGCTCAAGCAGACAGTCTGGCCCGGCGAAGAGAAAAAGACCGTGGGGCTTTCCGACTACCACGGCCGCTGGGTCGACTGGGCATGAAAAAAGGCGGCCCTTGCGCCGCCTTTCAGTTGCCGATGCGGAGTTAGATCAGTCCAGCGCCGCCACCACGATGATCTCCACCCGCAGGTCGGGCGAGGCCAGCCGCGCTTCGTAGCAGGCGCGGGCCGGCGGATTGGCCGGATCGATCCATTTGTCATAGACCGAATTCATCGCCGCGAAATCGGCGATATTGGACAGCAGCACCTGGGCCGTGAGGACCTTGGACTTGTTGCTGCCCGCTTCGGCCAAGAGGGCGTCGATCTTGTTCAGCACCTGGCCGGTCTGTTCTTCTATGGTCGCGAACCGGTCCTTGGCGACCTGTCCGGCCAGATAGAGCGTGTTGCCGTGCTTGACCGCCTGGCTCATGCGGGCGCCGGGCTGCAGTCGTTCGATAGCCATGATGATGGTCCCCTACAAAAAAAAATGGGCCGATGCCGGCCCATTCGAGATGATGTTAATTGAGCCGCTGCGCGACGTCCTGGATCGATTGCCCCACCAGGGCATCGCCCTGCGTCTTGGCCTGGTCGGCGAGGATGATCCGCGCCGCCTCGATCGCCACGTCGGCGGACCGCGAGCGGACATCGGCCAGGGCCTGCGCCTCGGCCTGGGCGATCTTGTCCTCGACTGCCTTGGTGCGGCGGGCCACCAGGTCGGCCAGCGACTTCTCGGCCTCGGCGGTCAGGCGCTCGGCTTCCTCGCGCGCTGCCGCGACGATCTCCTCGGCCTCGCCTTCGGCGGCCTTGCGCTTGCGCTCATATTCGGCCAGCAGCGCCTGGGCTTCTTCGCGCAGGCGGCGGGCTTCGTCGAGATCGGCTTCGATCTTGGCGATGCGGCTGTCGAGCACCTTGGCGATCAGCCCGGGCACCTTGAAATAGATGATGATCGCGAAGAACAGGAGGAGTGCGATGAACGCCCAGAATGTGGCATCGAGTTCCATGGCTTACTCCTTGGAGACTTTGGCGACGGCGTCGCGGGCGGATTCGGCCGGGACCGTGCCCACCAGCTGGGCCACCACGGCCTGTGCGGTTTCCGCGGCGATCTCGCCCACATGGCCCATGGCTTCGGCCTTGGTCGCAGCGATGCTTTCTTCGGCGGCGGCCACCTTCTTGGCAAGGCTGGCTTCCACCTTGGCGCGCTCCGCGTCGAGCTTGGCCTTGTTTTCCGTGCGGGCCTTTTCGGCGATCGCATGCGCGTTGGACCGGGCTTCGGCCAAGGCGGCCTCATAGGACGCGATGGCCTGGTCGGTCTTCTGGCGCAGCCGTTCGGCTTCCGCCAGGTCGCCCTCGATCCGGTCGCGGCGCTCTTCGAGAATCACGCCGATCCGGGGCAGGGCCACCCGCTTCATGACGAAGTAGAGCACGGCGAATGTGATGACGAGCCACAGAAGCTGGGAGGGGTATGTCGTGGCGTCGAAAGGAGGAAAGACGCCCGTGACGTGCTCCTCGCCATGCGCGCCGATTTCGATATGGGTCTGGCCGTCGGGGGAGTCTTCGAGCGAGATCACGTGGTCTTCCAATGGATCGAAGGCTTCCTCGATCTGGGTTTCCTGTGCCTGAACCGGGCTAATCATGCGCTATCCGCCAATTGAACGTCTGGTGGGCCGGCTTTCACCGGCACATGATGAGGCAGCCGAAGCACGCTCCGGCCGCCTTCAAGAAGTACTGAACGCGGAGGTCGATCAGACCGCGAACAGGAGCAGAAGAGCAACCAGGAACGAGAAGATGCCCAGAGCTTCGGTCACGGCGAAACCGAAGATCAGGTTGCCCGACTGGCTGGGGGCGGCCGACGGGTTGCGCAGGGCGCCCGAGAGGAAGTTGCCGAAGATGTTGGCCACGCCAATTGCGGCGCCAGCCATACCGAAACAGGCGATACCGGCACCGATGTACTTTGCGGCTTCAGCTTCCATTTTGTGATCCTTTCAAAGCCTTAGAACTGAGGGGTCTACTTGGAGTTTAATGCGACGGGTGGATCGCATCGTTGAGGTACATGGAGGTCAGCACGGCAAACACATATGCCTGCACTGTCGAGACCATGAATTCGAGGGCGGTGATCGCCACGCCCATGAGGAGCGGCAGCACCGCGCCCACGATACCCACCGCGCCCAAGGAGGCGAGCGAAACCACGAAGCCGGTGAACACCTTGAGCGTGATATGGCCGGCCAGCATGTTGCCGAACAGACGGACCGAGAGCGAAATCGGCCGCGACAGGAACGAGATCACCTCGATCGGCGTCACGATGGGAACGATGTAGCCCGGAACGCCCGAGGGCACGAAGAGTTTTAGGAATTTCGGCCCGTTCTTGATGAAGCCATAGGCCACCACCACGGTCATCACCAGCATGGCGAGCGCGAAGGTCACGATGATCTGGCTGGTGAAGGTATAGAAATACGGGATCATGCCGAACATGTTCCCGATGAAGATGAACATGAACAGCGAGAACACCAGGGGGAAGAACTTCATGCCCTCAGTGCCCGCATTGCTTCGCACCATGTTGGCCACGAATTCATAGGCCATTTCCGATGTCAGCTGCCAGCGATTGGGGATCAGGCCCCGGCGGCGCGTGGTGAGGATCAGATAGGCGCAGATGGTGAGGGTGGTCAGCGCCATGAACAGGGAGGAATTGGTGAAAGCGAGCGAAATGCCGCTGCCTTCGGTGCCGTCGCCGCCGATGGTCCCGAAGGAAAAGATGTCATAGATGACAAATTGGTGAATCGGATCGTTCGCCAAGGTCTTTAAGCCCCTATCTCGTCCTTCAGTCCGTTTCGTCCGCATCCGGGGATGAGGACCTTTGAGCGTTCAGCTCCGCCACTACACGAGTGACGTTCAAAATACCAGCCGCAAACCCCACCATGAACATGATGAGCAGCGCCCAGGGCGTGGTCCCCGCGACCATGTCGATCAGGTAGCCTATACCCGATCCGACCAGGATCGCCGCAACGAATTCGGCACCGATGCGCAAGCCCCGCGCCAGTGTCGACATATCGCCCTGCCGGGAAGATTGCGGGTCGGCCTGGGCCGCCGCGCGCGCTTCCTGTGCCTTCCTGATCCGGTCTCCGAGATCGGATGTCTCCGATTGCGGACGAGGGGGCGTGGTTCCAGCCGGTTTGTCGTCGGAATTGGTCACTTCAAAACCACCGCTCCAGCCCAGCCGGACACCCGGCAGGTGGGTGCCTTCAAAGTCGCGCGCACCATAGTGATGCGACCCATCAGTGTCAAGCAGGGTTCGATGACAAAAATCAATGTGATTTCAACGCCTTGTTGCCTTTTTGCCAGGGTGCGGCATCGCGTCAACGCGCCCATTGTGTCGAGATGATGGCCCGGCGGGGGAATCTGCCTGCGTTCAAGCGCTGGCGGCGAGGGACAGCAGCCCGCCGATGATCGCCATGTTGGAGAGGAAGACACCCAGCAGCATGGAGCGCTCCGGCTCGGCCTTGTCCCAGAAATTGACCAGCATCAGGCTTGCCGCGATCGTGAAGACGATAAGGGCGAAGGCAGAATAGGGCACCACGAGGCCGAGCGCCAGCAGGATGCCGAATCCGACCTGATAGGTCGAGCCGACGATCAGCACCGTCTTGGGCATGGGCACGCCGCGCGCCGCGAGGGCGGGGGTGATGGCATCGAGCTGTGGAAAATGGCGCAGCCCGCCCACGATGAACAGCGCCCCCATGAGAAAGCGCGCCAGAATCAGCATGGGGCCGGCCATCTGCTCGATCATCAGCTCGCCTCGAGAAAGGTTTCGGCCGTGCGCAGGTCGACCGAGACCAGTTGGCTCACCCCGCGCTCGGGCATGGTCACCCCGAACAGCCGGTCCATGCGCGCCATGGTGATCGGATTGTGGGTGATGACCAGAAACCGCGTCTCGGTGCGCTGGCGCATCGATTCGAGCAGGTTGCAGAACCGCTCCACATTGGCGTCGTCGAGCGGGGCGTCCACCTCGTCGAGCACGCAGATCGGCGCCGGATTGGTGAGGAACACCGCAAAGATCAGGCTCATCGCCGTCAGCGCCTGTTCCCCTCCCGAGAGCAGCGTCATGGTCTGGGGCTTCTTGCCCGGCGGCCGGGCGATGATTTCCAGCCCGGCCTGCAGGGGATCGTCGCTTTCGACGAAGGTCAGCTCCGCCGTGCCGCCGCCGAACAGCGTGGTGAACAGCTCGCGGAAATGGGTGTTTACCTTTTCGAACGCCTCCATCAGCCGCGCCCGGCCCTCGCGGTTGAGATTGGAAATGCCGGTGCGCAACTTGGCGATGGCCGCGATCAGGTCCTCGCGGTCATTGACCATGGTGTCGAGCTTGTCCTGCACCTCCGCCGCTTCCTCCTCGGCCATGAGGTTGACCCCGCCCAGCCGCTCGCGCTCCGCCTTGAGCCGCTCCACCCGCGATTCGGTGGCCGCTTCCTCGGGAAGGGCGCTTTCGGGGCGGATGCCGGCCGCCTCCGCGGTGCGGTCCGCGGCGATGCCCAGGGTCTCGACGATCTGGCGCTCCACCTGCTGGCGCGTCGCCACATTGGCCTTCAGCCGTTCTTCCACGCGCGCCATCTCGGCCCGCGTGTCGGCCAGCCCCTCGGCGGCCAGCCGCGCCGCGCGGTCGGCGTCCTTATAGGCCGATTGCGCTGCGCTGAGGGTGTCGGATGCCCGCTTGCGCGCATATTCGGCGTCTTCGAACTGGTCGTCCAGCGCCGCGCGCTTGACGTCGAACGCATCAGGCGTTGCGTTGAGCTCGCCGATCTGCCCCTCGATCTCGCCGCGCCGCCGCCTGAGGGTTTCGATCTGCCCCTCGGCTCCCTGTCGCCGCCGCTGCCAGCTCTCCAGTTCCTGCCCGATGCGGGAAAGCCGCGATTGCCGCATCTGCGACGCGCTTTCATAGCCCGCCAGCCGCACCCGCGCCTGTTCGGAGGCGTCGCGCAGGCCGGCCAGCGCCCGCTGCCGCGTCTCGGCCTCGCGCACCGCGTCGCCTTCCTCGCCCAGTTCGCTCAGCACGGCCTGGGCCTCCTCCGCCGCCGCCTGCGCCTCGGCGAGGCTGTCCTCAAGCCGGGTCCGCGCTTCCTCCAGCGCCGTCTGCCGCGCATTGAGCTCGGCGAGGTTCTTGTGCGCCGCATCGAGCCCGGCCTGGGCCGCCGCGATCGTCCTTTGCGCGTCCCGCCACGCGGCCCGCTGCTGGGCTTCGGCCTGCCGAGCTGCGTCCAGCCGCGCCCGCAATGCCGCGACCCGCGCCTGCGCCTCGCCGCGCGCAACCCGCAAGGTCTTGATCGCGCTGTCGAGTTCGGCGAGCCGGTTGCGCTGGGCGAGGCGCTGCGCCGCCGGAGTGGGCGCGTCGGCCTTGGCGACGAACCCGTCCCAGCGCCACAGCCCACCCTCCCGGCTCACCAGCCGCTGCCCCGGCCGCAGCCCGGCCATCAGCCGCGCCCCATCCGCCACGTCTTCGACCAGCCCGATCTGGTCGAGCCGGCGCCGCAGCAGCGGCGTGCCCGAAACGAAGGCCGACAGCGCCTTGACCCCCTCGGGCAGGGCGGGGTCGTCGGGCAGGGCCTCGCTCTGGGTCCAGTAGAGTGGGGCGGCGCTGTCCGAGGAAGCGTCCAGATCGTCCCCCAGCGCGGCGCCCAAAGCGGTTTCCATGCCCGGCGCCACCGTCAGCGCATCGACCACCGCCGGCCACAACGATCCGCCATCCACATTGAGCACCCGCGCCAGTGTCTCGGCCTCGCTTTCCAGCCGGTTGAGCCGGGCCTCCATATCGGCCAGGAGCGGTTGCGCCGCTTCGAACTCGCCTTCCGCGTCGGCGACCGCCGCCTCGGCGATCTCGACCTGTTCCTCGGCCATGGCCGCCGTTTCCTGCGCTGTTTCCAGCGCGGCGCGCCGCTCGGCCACGGTGTGGTCGGCATCGAGGCTGGCCTGCACCGCCTCGGCATCCCGCGCCACATCGTCGAGCTGACCCTGCAATCGGGCGAGGCGCTGCATCGCGTCCTCGGCCGATCGGGTCGCCTGGCTGCGCTGAGCGCGGATCGCCGCCACGGCCTCGGCGGCCTGCCGCGCCAGCGCCTCGGCTTCGTCCAGCGCCGCGCGGGCTTCCTCGGCCCGGGCGCGGGCCACCTCGCTCGCGTCCGCGTCGCTTTCGGCGGCTTCAGTCAAGTCCTCGCGCTCGGCGACCAGACTCTCGATCAGCCCCTCGCTTTCGCCGATCAGCGCCGTCTCGCGCCCGATATCGGTATCGATCTGCCGCAGCCGGTCCTCCAGCTCGGCCCGGCGCGAATTGGCCCGGCGCAATTCTTCCTCGAGTTGCCCGCGCAGTATGGTGAGGCGCTGCAACACCGCGCCCGCCGCCGCATCCGCGTCGCGCAGCGGCTGCAATTCGGCGTCCATGGCCTCGAGCACCTTCTTGGCCTGATGCTCGAGATGGCTGGCCTCGGCCAATTGGTTGATCAGCCGGCCCTGCTGCGCCTCGGTTTCCTTTTCCGCATAGCGCGCCTTTACCCAGCGGATGTGATAGAGCGTCGCCTCGGCGCGGCGGATGTCCCCCGACAGGGCGCGATAGCGCGTCGCCTGCCGCGCCTGGCGCTTGAGCGTTTCGAGCTGCACCTCGACCTGGGCGATGATATCGTCGACCCGTTCGAGATTCTGCTCGGCCGCCCGCAGGCGCAGTTCCGCCTCGTGCCGGCGCGAATGCAGCCCCGAGATCTCGGCGGCTTCTTCCAGCAGGGCCCGCCTTTGCGTCGGCTTGGCGGCGATCAGTTCGCCGATCTGGCCTTGGCGCACCAGGGCGGGCGAATGCGCGCCGGTCGAGGCGTCGGCGAACATGAGCTGCACGTCCCGCGCCCGCACCTCGCGGCCGTTGATGCGATAGACCGAGCCCTGCTCGCGCTCGATGCGGCGGGAGATTTCCAGCGTGTCGGCGGTGTTGAACTGCTGCGGCGCCGTGCGGTCGGCATTGTCGAGGACGACGGTCACTTCCGCCGAATTGCGCGCCGGCCGGTTGCCCGAGCCCGAAAAGATCACATCGTCCATGCCCGAGGCGCGCATGGCCTTGTACGAGCTTTCGCCCATCACCCAGCGCAGCGCCTCGACCAGGTTGGATTTTCCGCACCCGTTCGGCCCCACGACTCCGGTAATGCCGGGTTCGAGCACCAGTTCTACGGGATCGGAGAAGGATTTGAAGCCCAGGAGCCTGAGGCGCGAAAACTTCATTCCGCGCCTCGGCAGCAGGAGCGGCTAGAGCTGGTTCTCGATTTCGGCCGACAACGCTTCATAGGTATAGTTGCCCTCGAATCTCCGGCCATTGATATAGAAGGTCGGCGTCCCCTGGAGCCCGAAGCTGTTCAGGGCCTGCTCGCGCGTGGCTTCGATAGCAGCCAACAAGTCCTCGTCGGTCAAGACGTCCTCGAACCTTTCCTGTGTAAACCCGAATTGCTGGGCCACTTCGAAGATGGCCTGGCGCGGATTTTCGCTCGCGGCCCACACGTTCTGGGTCTGGAGATAGGTCGACAGCACCTCGTTATACTGCTCGCCGGCCGCCTCGGCGACCATGAACACCGCGAGGTCGAGCACGTTGCGGCGGAACGGGCGGGCGATGAAGCGGATCTTGCCCGTATCGATATAGGTTTCCTTGATCTGGGGCAGGACGGTCATGTGGAACTGCGCGCAATGCGGGCAGGTGGGCGAAACATATTCGACCACGGTGACCGTCGCATCGACACCGCCCATGGGACGGTCGGGCAGGGGCGGGTTGTTGATCGCATCGCCATTGATCGGTTCGATCGCCGAACCGTCATAGAGCTCGACATCCCCCTCGGCGGCGGGCGCATCCCCGGCCGGGGCCGCATCCGGGCTCTGGGCATTGGCGGTCGAGGTGTCGCCGCAGCCGTAAAGCAGCGAGACAAGACCAATACTCGAGCCGGCGAGCAGCAGGTTGCGTCGGTTGAGCATGACAGTTCTAACTCCTGATCGAAAAATCCAATAAAGTGCGCGCACACTACACGTCAGCTTCAAGGCGGCAAGGGGGCAGGGCGTTCACATGCCGGTGAGTCCGTGACGGGACCGTCATCCTTTGCCCAGGACGCCGCGCCCCAGCCTGTCGAGCGCCGCGCGCAGTTCCGGATTGGAAACGCTAGCGGTTTCCTTCTCGATCCGAGCCAGGGCCACCCGGCTCGGCGCCGGCTTCGATGCTGAGGCGGCGGCGGGCAGGGACAGCGGATTGAGCGATAGCCTCACCGAGCGCACCAGATGATAGCCGAAATAGCGGTTGATGGCCCCCACGATCTGCGGCGCGTCATGGGCGAGCATCACCTTGTAGCTTTCGATGCAGCGCAGATAGAGCACCGCGCCCTCGGGATCGGGCCGGCCCTTGCGCGGCCAGACCATCTTGTCGGGCATGGTCGCCGCGTTCCAGGGGGATGGGGCGATGACCTGCCAGTTGGCGATGATCTCCCGCCCGGCGAAGCCCCGCCGGCGCAGCACCGGGTCGAGCATGCCGTCGACCACGTCGCCGAGCTGGATCGCCCGGTTCTTCCGTTTCGGCGGGGGAGATTTCCTGGTCATGCTTGCGCCGTCATCGTGTGAGCCTTACCACCTCCATTATGGCCCAATCCGCCCCCTCGCAACACACCCTTGCTCCGACAATCGATTCCCGGGCGGTCCTCGCCTGGTATGACCGGCATGCCCGCGACCTGCCTTGGCGGGTGGCGCCGGCCGATCGGGCGCGCGGGGCGCGGCCCGATCCCTATCGCGTCTGGCTGAGCGAAATCATGCTGCAGCAGACCACCATCGCCGCCGTGCGCAAATATTTCGCCGCCTTCACCACCCTGTGGCCCACGGTCCGCGATCTGGCGGCGGCTCCCCTCGACGACGTCCTCGTCCAATGGGCCGGGCTGGGCTATTACGCCCGGGCGCGGAACCTGCATGCCTGCGCCCGCGCCGTGGTCGAGCGCTTCGACGGGGTCTTCCCCACCAGCGCGGCGCAATTGCGCGATCTTCCCGGCATCGGCGATTACACCAGCGCCGCTATCGCCGCCATTTGCCATGACGAGCAGGTCGCGGTGGTGGACGGCAATGTGGACCGCGTTCTGGCCCGTTTCCGCGCGCTGGAAAAGGCCGTGCGCGAGGAAAAGCCCCTGATCCGCGCCGCCGTGCAAGCGGCGGTGCCGGCCCGCGCCGGCGATTTCGCCCAGGCAATGATGGATCTGGGCGCCACCATCTGCGCGCCGCGCCGCGCCAATTGCCTCCTCTGCCCGCTCGAACCCGATTGCCTGGGCGCGCGCAGCGGCCATCCGCTGGCCTATCCCGTCCCGCCCGCCAAGGCGGAAAAGCCCCGGCGCCACGGCCATGCCTTCATCATCCGCCACCCCGAGGGCAAGGTGTTCGTGCGCCAGCGGGGGCCCAAGGGCCTCTTAGCCAAAATGACCGAAATTCCCGGCAGCCCCTGGCAGGAGGACGAGGCGGAGCCCGCCTTTCCCTTCGCCGCCGATTGGCGGGCGGTGGGCGCGGTCACCCACACCTTTACTCATTTCCACCTGGCGCTTTCGGTCTGGATGGCGCGGGGCGATCATCCGCTCGACGAGGGCTGGTGGGCCGACGAAACGCGCCTCGACAACGAAGCCCTGCCCAGCCTCTTTCGCAAGGTCCTCGCGGCGGCGGGGATATCCTAGAGTGTTTCCAGAATAAGTGGATTCCACTTATTCGGTTCGGAAACGCGATAAAACAAAGACTTAGAGCAATGAAGGCGTTTCAAAGAAACGCAGAAATGCTCTAAACAAAAAGCGCCCCCGGTGGGAAAACCGGGGGCGAGGAATGCCTGACTGATTGGAGGTCGGAATCAGGCAGAGAGCTTGTCCATGCTGGCGCGCACCCTGGTGCGCAATTCGTCGATCGGGATGGCCGATCCCTTGTCCTCATAGTGCCAGAAGGTCCACCCGTTGCAGGCTTCGAAGCCCTGTACGAGAGCGCCAACCCGGTGGATCGAACCACTCTTGTCGTCGCTGACCAGTGAACCGTCGACACGAACCACTGCACTATAACGCCGACCGGCGTCGAAAAGTTTCGTCCCCGGTGCGATCAACCCCTGTTCGATCAGCGATCCGAACGGAATGCGCGGGGCTGCGCGCTTGGGCACGCTGGTTTCTATCACATGGGAATCGTGCGGTTTGATGGCCGCAATGCGTTTCAATGCTGCATTTATATAGGTGTTTTCGCGTTCGATGCCGATGAAGCGCCGCCCCAGTTTCTTGGCCACCGCCCCGGTCGTGCCCGTGCCGAAGAACGGGTCGAGCACCACGTCGCCCGGCCGTGTCGTCGCCATCAGCACCCGGTAGAGCAGGGCCTCGGGCTTCTGGGTCGGGTGGACCTTGTCGTCATTGGCGTCCCGCAGCCGTTCGCCGCCGGTGCAGATGGGAAACAGCCAGTCGGACCGCATCTGCGTGTCGTCATTGGCCAGCTTGAGCGCTTCATAGTTGAAGGTCGGGCGGCTCTTTCGGCTGCGCGAGGCCCAGATCAGCGTCTCATGGGCATTGGTGAACCGCGTGCCGCGGAAATTGGGCATCGGGTTGGCCTTGCGCCACACCACGTCGTTGAGCATCCAGAAGCCCAGATCCTGCAAGGCGGTGCCGACGCGGAAAATGTTGTGATAGGAGCCGATCACCCAGATCGCCCCGTCCGGCTTGAGAACCCGCCGCGCCGCCGCCAGCCATTCGCGCGTGAACCGGTCGTAATGGGCAAAGCTCTCGAACTTGTCCCAATCGTCGTCCACCGCATCGACGCGCGACTGGTCCGGGCGCGTCAGGCCCTCTTCGAGCTGCAGATTGTAGGGGGGGTCGGCAAAGATCAGGTCGACCGAGGCCTCGGGCAGGCCGTTCATATGCGTGATGCAGTCGCCAACCAGGATCGTGTCGATGGGGAGGTGGCTTTCGCAAGCCTCCGGGGCGCGCTTCCGCGCGGCAGAGCCGGTACGCAACATACTGATAACCCTAACGCAAAACTAACAGGGCATTTGTAGCCCGTTAGGGTTAAACCCCGGCTAAGCGTTACGGTTAACAGGCCCTTACCGGCGCGCTGCCAGCACCGGGGCAAAGCTCATCCGGTGCAGGTCCGAGGGGCCGTGCGCGGTCAGCGCCTCCAGATGCAGCGCCGTGCCATAGCCCTTGTGCCGGCCGAAACTGTAATGGGGATGGCCGCAATCCATGATGCGGCACATGCGGTCCCGCACCACCTTGGCGACGATCGAGGCCGCCGCGATCGAGACGCTTTTACCGTCGCCGCCGATGACGAACTGCCCGGGGCAGGAGAGCTCGGCCGGGATGCGGTTGCCGTCGATCAGCGCCAGGTCGGGCCTGAGCGGCAGGGCGTCGAGCGCCTTGCACATGGCCCACATGGTGGCGCCCAGGATGTTGAGCCTGTCGATCACCTCGACCGGCGCGGCGCAGAACCCCACCTGCGCCGTTTCCATGATCTCGGCGAACAGGGCCTCGCGCCGCTCCTCGGTGAGCTTCTTGGAATCGTTGAGCCCGGCCGGCACGCGCCGGGGATCGAGGATCACCGCGGCGGCCACCACCGGCCCGGCCAGCGGCCCGCGCCCGGCTTCGTCGATGCCGGCCACCAGCCGCGCACCGGCTCGCACCGCCTCTTGCTCATAAAAGAGGTCGGGCAGGGGGGCTGGCGCGGCAGCCGGTTTCGAATCGCGTTTGACCATGGGCGCTACAATGCCAAACCCCTTGGGCGAGGCAAGGGCGCGATTGTCAGAACAGGCTCAATTGTGGCGAGTCCGGTTTGGGATGCGCGAACAGGTCGGTGCGCAGCGGCACCATCTGCTCGTCCAGCCCCAGCCGGGCAATCGCCTTTTCGAACCGCTGATGCATCAGCGTCGCATAGGGCCCCTCGCCGGTGAACCGCGTGCCGAAGCGGGGATCGTTGTCGCGCCCGCCCCGCGTGTCGCGCACGAGGTTCATCACGTGCCGTACCTTGTCGGGATAGGTCTTGAGCAGCCACTCGCGGAAGATGTCGCGCACCTCGCCCGGCAGGCGCAGCAGGATCATCGAGGCCATCCGGGCGCCCTGCGCCTTGCCGGCGTCGAGAATGCGTTCGAGTTCGTGGTCGTTGACGGCCGGGATCATCGGCGCGGCCATGATCCGGGTCGGAATGCCCGATTCGGACAGCAGCCGGATCGCTTCCAGCCGCCGCGACGGGGTCGAGGCGCGCGGCTCCATGAAGCGCGAGAGCTTGTGATCCATCGAGGTCACCGAAATCCCCACCGAAACCAGCCCGAGCTTGCTCATCTTGGTGAGGATGTCGAGGTCGCGCACGATCAGCGCCGATTTGGTGACGATGGTCACCGGGTGCCTGGTGTCGAGCAGCACCTTGAGCACTGCGCGCATCACCTTGTATTTGCGCTCCAGCGGCTGATAGGGGTCGGTATTGGTGCCGATGGCGATCGGCTTGGGGCGATAGCGCGGGTTGGCCAACTCGGCCCGCAGCAATTCGGCGGCATTGACCTTGATATAGATGTCGCGCTCGAAATCGATCCCCGCCGAATGGCCGAGATAGGCATGGGTCGGGCGCGCGAAGCAATACGAGCACCCGTGCTCGCAGCCGCGATAGGGGTTGATCGAGCGGTCGAATCCGATATCGGGCGACACATTGCGCGTGATGATCGACTTGGCCCGTTCCACATGCTCGCGGGTTTCGAACCCGTCATCGGGCTCCGGCTCCCAGCCATCGGCGAACATCTCGCGCCTGTGCGCCTCGAACCGTCCGCTTTCATTGCTGGCCGCCCCGCGCCCGCGCAGCCTGGGCGATTCGAGGATCGGCCGGCTCAGAAGATCCATGTCGCGCGTGCCGAACAGGCGCTGCCGCGCTTCGCCGCCCTTCGTCCCAATCGCCAATTGCGCCATGTCCGGCTCCTTGCATTCCGGTTACCCGGGACAAGCCGAATCGCGGCCCATCCGTTCCGTTGACACTAGCGGAACGAATGGAACATAACAAGAACAATTAGGACTTGTGGCCTATCGCTCGGTCAGCCGCGGCATCACTTCGATGAAGTTGCAGGGCACGTGCCGGCTGTCGAACTGGTATTTGAGGATGGCTTCCCAGGCGTCCCGGCAGGCCCCCCGCGAGCCGGGCAGGCAGAAGACGAAAGTGGTCCCGATCAGCCCCGCCGTGGCCCGCGACTGGATCGAGGACGTTCCGATCGTCGTCGCCGAATACTGGTGGAACAGCACCGAGAACCCGTCCATCCGCTTGTCGAACATCGGCTCGATCGCCTCGGGGGTCACGTCGCGGCCGGAAAATCCGGTGCCTCCCGTGGTAAGCACCACGTCGATTCCCTCTTCCTCGACCCAGGCCCTCACCTGGCCGGCGATCGCGTCCCGGTCGTCCTTGACCACGGCGCGATCATAGACCCGGTGCCCCGCCCCCTCGATCATCTCCTTGAGCAGCGCACCGGAGGTGTCCTCCTCGAGGCTCCGCGTATCGGACACGGCGAGAATGGCGAAGGTGACCGGAACGAAAGGATGGGATTCGTCGATCTTATAGGGGAACATTCTTGTCGTCCTCCGGCGGCTGGTCCGCCTGCGATTGGGATGGCTGGTCGGGCAGTTCGATATCGGATTCGTCGAGGCGCGGGTCGAGGTTGAGCGTTTCGGCGGTCATGGGCTCGGATGGCATGGAGCGGAACGGCGCGCGTTCCTCCACCGGGGTGGCCTGGCGGGCGCGCATGCGCAGGAAGGCCATGCCGGCCAGCGCCGTATGGAACACCACCGGCACCATGAAGATCGCCACTGGCCCGAACCATTGCATGGTCATCGACCCGACGATGGGGCCCAGCATCTGCCCCGATCCCAGCACCAGCAGCATCCCCGAGGCCACCTTGGCGAAATTGCCGTCCGCCGCGAAGTCGTTGGCATGCGCCACCGCTATGGCATAGAGCGAATAGGCGGCCAGCCCATAGGCGGCGAAGAACACGTAGAGCAGGGCGTTTTCGCCGGGGTTGAAGAGAATGGTGAGGAGCCCCGCCACCGCCCCCACCAGCGCCACGCCCATCATCACCTTGCGCCGGTCGATGCGGTCCGACAGCCGCCCCAGCGGGATTTGCGCGATGGCGCCCGCAACGATGGCAAGGCTCATGAGATAGGCGACCGTCGCCGTCGAGAACCCGCGCTCTATGCCATAGACCGGCGCCAGCGTGCCGAAGGCGCCATTGGCCATGCCGACCGAAAAGGCCGCGACCACCGCGATGGGCGAGGTGCGGTACAAGAGCCCGATATCGAGCGAGACCTTTTGCAGCGGGGCGGGTTGCGGCGTGCGGGTGACGGCAGTGGGCAGCACCGCGCCGATATAGGCGATGGCGGCGAGGACGAAGGGAAGATAGCCCGCCACCCCGGTCGCCGCGATGATCAGCTGCCCGGCGGTCGAGGCGAACAGCGTCACCGACACATAGATCGAGAACGTGGTGCCCCGGCTTTCATTGTCGGACACCTCGTTGAGCCAGCTCTCGACCACCATGGCCGCGCCGGCAAAGCAGAAGCCCGAGAACACCCGCAGGAACACCCAGGCCGCGTCGTGGATGAAGATGAGGTTGAACAGGATGGTCATGCAGGCCACCGCCGCCATCACCGCATAGGCGCGGATATGGCCGACCTGGCGCACCAGATGCGGCACGAGGATCGAGCCGGAAATGAACCCGATCGACCAGCCGGTGCCGATCAGGCCCAGGCTGAGCAGCGAAAACCCTTCTTCCGAGCCGCGCACGGGCAGGATCAGCCCGTGCATGCCGCCCGCCACCATCAAGAGGGCCGAACTGAACAGCAGGGCGAAGATTTTCACGACTTGCGACATGCCGGGACCTTGGCTGGTTCTCTTGATTGCGGACGCGATCGACATCCTTGATAGCGCACGAGACTAACGACTTCGTAACGCCCTGCCTACCGCGCAAACGGATCGAATCGTTTTTGGTTTCTCCCCATGGCGCAATTGCGGCGGGCCGGCTTGTCAGGCTCCCCGTTCCGGTCTAGCCATAGAGGTCAGCCCCGCCAAGCGGACAGCGTTCGTCCGCCGTTCTCCGGAAGTCTCTCCCCCGTGTCCGACACAAAGTTCTCTCCGGCGTCCTCCCAGCTCCCCTATTTCCGGCGGACCAATGTCATGACCGGGATCGTGCTCAAGATCGCCTCGGTTTTCGTCTTCGTCGCCATGAGCGCCATCATCAAGGGGGCGGAGGGCGTGCCGGTGGGCCAGTTGATCTTCTACCGCTCGGCCTTCGCGCTCGTGCCGGTGCTGATCTTCCTGAGCTTCAGGGGCGAACTCATCACCGGGTTCAAGACCCAGCGGCTCGGCGCCCATATCTTCCGCGGCTGCCTCGGAACCACGGGCATGATCATGATCTTTTTCGGGCTCACCCGCCTGCCGCTTCCCGAAGCGACGACGATCAACTACGCGACGCCCCTGTTCATCGTCATCTTCTCGGCCGTCTTCCTGCGCGAAAAGATCCGTTTCTTCCGCTGGAGCGCGGTGGTGGTGGGGCTGATCGGGGTCATCATCATCATGTGGCCGCGCCTCACCTTCTTTACGAGCGGCGCCGAGGCCATGGGCCCGCAGACCGTCGGCGCCCTGGCCGCCTTCGCCGCCTGCATGGTCTCGGCCACGGCGATGCTCACCGTGCGCAATCTGGTCAAGACCGAGCGCAGCTCGACCATCGTCATCTATTTCTCGCTGGTCAGCACGGTGATCGGCCTGGCCAGCCTGCCCTTCGGCTGGGCGCCGCTCTCGCTCGGGGACGCGCTCATCCTCGCCATGGCCGGCATTGCCGGGGGCGTTGCCCAGATCCTCCTCACCGAGAGCTACCGCCACGCCGAGCTGACCACCGTCGCCCCCTTCGAATATTCCTCGATGATCCTGTCCATCGCGGTCGGCTTTCTGGTGTTCCACGAAATCCCGACGCTCGAAATGCTGATCGGCGGCACCATCGTCACCGCGGCGGGCATATTCATCATCTATCGTGAGCATCGGCTGGGGCTCGATCGCGCCAAGGCGCGCGAGGTGTCGAGCCCGGCCTGACCACACTCACCCCCTGAGCGCCGCCTGGATGGCGAGCAGGTCCTGCCAGGCGAGCTTTTTCGCCGCCGGCTGGCGCAGCAGATAGGCCGGATGCAGCGTCGCCACGGCGCGCATGGTGTGATTGCCCACCGTCAGCTCCCGCCATTGCCCGCGCAGCCGGGTGATCCCCGTATCGGTCTCGAACAGCGTCGAGGCCGAGGCCCCGCCCAGCGCGACCAGCACCTTGGGCGCCACCAGCTCGATCTGCCGATAGAGAAACGGCAGGCAGACCGCCACTTCGGCGGGGGAGGGGGTGCGGTTGCCCGGCGGGCGCCAGGGCACCGTATTGGCGATATAGACCTTGGTCCGGTCCAGCCCGATCGCCTTGAGCATCCGGTCGAGCAATTGGCCCGAGCGGCCGACAAAGGGCTTGCCTTGCAAGTCCTCCTCGCGCCCCGGCGCTTCCCCCACCAGCATGATCTCCGCCTCCGGATTGCCATCGGCAAAGACCAGATTGGTGGCGCGCAGCTTGAGCCCGCACCCGTCGAACCGTTCCAGCATTGCGCGCAGCGCGTCGAGCGAGGTCGCGCCGGCCGCCAGCTCCCGCGCCGCTTCCGGATCGGTATCGGTCGGCGCCGTTGCCGTTGCAGCCATGGGCTGGGCCGGCTGGCCCTGCGGCGGCGTGACGGGCAGGGGCCGGCGCGGCATCGGCGCAGCCAGCGTCGCCGACTGCGCGAAGCGGTCGATCGGCTCTTCGCCCACGGCGATATCGACCCCTGCCGCGACATACCAGTCGAGCACGGCCAGCATCTCGTTTCGATTTAGCTGTCGATTTGCCATTGCGGTCCTTGTTATGGCACACCCCGATATAGGCTTCCACCTCACTTGGGAACATTGCCATGACCGACGAGATCGAACGCGAGACTATGGAAACCGGCGTCGTCATCGTCGGCGCCGGCCCGGCCGGCCTCTCTGCCGCCATCGCGCTCAAGCAGCGCTCGCCCGATCTCGAGGTCGTGGTCGTGGAAAAGGCCGCCGATATCGGCGGGCACATCCTCTCGGGAGCCGTGATGGACCCGGCCGGCCTCGACGCGCTGATCCCCGACTGGCGCGAAAAGGGTGCCCCCGTCGGTCCCGACGTCACCGAGGACGATTTCGTCTACCTCACCGAGACCGGGGCCATCGCCTTCCCCAACCTGCTGCTGCCGCCCATCATGAAGACCCGGGGCGGGGTGATCGTCTCCCTGGGCGATCTCTGCCGCTGGCTGGCCGAACAGGCTGAGGCTCTGGGCGTCGACATCTTTCCCGGCACCGCCGCCGTCGATTTTCTCACCGGCGACAAGGGCGAGATCCTCGGCATCCTCACCGGCGACATGGGCGTGGCCCGTGACGGCACGCCCAAGCCGACTTTCACCCCCGGCATCGAACTGCGCGCCCGCTATACTCTCATCGCCGAAGGGGCGCGGGGCTCGCTGGCCAAGCGCCTCATCGCCAAATTCGGCCTCGACGCCGGCCGCGCGCCGCAGAAATACGGGCTCGGCATCAAGGAGATCTGGGAGATCGACCCGGCCCGGCACAAGCCCGGCAAGGTCACCCATTACATGGGCTATCCGCTGAGCAATTCCACCGGCGGGGGCGGCTTTTGCTACCATGCCGGCGACAACCGCATCTATCTGGGGCTGGTCAGCCATCTCGATTACGACAACCCCACCTTCTCGCCCTATGGCGAGTTCCAGCGCTTCAAGCACCATCCGGCGATCCGCGAGCTGTTGCAAGGCGCCACCTGCCTTTCCTATGGCGCGCGGGCCCTCACCTCGGGCGGCTGGCAGTCCATCCCCCGACTGACCTTCCCCGGCGGCGCGCTGATCGGCTGCGCGGCGGGCTTCATGAACGTCCCGCGCCTCAAGGCCATCCACAACGCCATCCGCTCCGGCATGGCCGCCGCCGGCGAGATCGCCGCCGCCATCGATGCCGGCCGCGCCAATGACGCGATCGAAACCCTCGACGAAGCCGTTCTGGCCTCGGGCATCCGCGACGACCTCTACCCCGTCCGCGCCGTAAAACCCTTGTGGAGCAAGCTGGGCACCGTTCTCGGCGTCGGGCTGGCGGGCGCCGATATGTGGGTGTCCTCGCTAGCGAAAATCTCCGTGCTGGGCAATTTCGTCACCCACACCCCCGATTTCGCCAAGCTCAAGCCGCTGTCCGAGGTCACCCCGATCCAATACCCTAAGCCTGACGGTAAAATCGCCTTCGCCAAAACCGAATCGGTCTATCGCGCCAATATCGCCCATGACGAGGACCAGCCCGTCCACCTGCTGCTCGCCGACCCCGAGCTGCCGATTCGCGACAACCTGCCCCGCTATGGCGAGCCGGCGCCGCTCTATTGCCCCGCCGGGGTCTATGAGGTGGTCGAGGAGGGCGGCGCGTCGGTCTTTCGCATCAACGCGCAGAACTGCGTGCACTGCAAGACCTGCGATATCAAGGACCCGGCCCAGAACATCACCTGGGTGCCCCCCGAGGGCGGCTCGGGCCCCAACTATTCGGGCATGTGACGGTCACGACATTTCGTTTGCCGCATAATCGACATTCTTGCCAAGTTTGGCTATCGAAAGTCATGGCTCCGAAAGGGGCTGCCTTTGCCAGGAGTTCGGGAGCCAACGTGCGAAACCTGATAGTGCGGCCGCTTTGTGCCTTGATCGTCCTCGCGCTCAGCGTGCCCTTCGCCATGTCGGCAAGCGCGCAGACGAGCATTTTAGGCCCGCGCAACACTAGCGCGGTGGGGGCCTATCTCGCCGGACTGGCCGCGCTTGAAAATCTCGAAGCCCGGCGCGCGGCGTCCTTTTTCATGCAGGCGGCCGAAAAGGAATGGGACAATCCCATCTATGTGGGTCAGACCTTCCTCGCCTATCTGCTGGCCGGGCAGATCAACGATGCCACAAGCATCGCCCAGCACGTCCTCGACCTCAATCCCAATGACGAACTGGCGCGGCTGACCCTGGGCGCCGTCGCCCTCAAGCAGCGCCGCTACACTTCCGCAGAGCAGATCCTGTCCCGCGTCCCCGAGGCCTCGCTGATCGGGGTCACCGCCGGCATCATGCGGGCCTGGACCGCGGTGGGCGATGGTCGCACCAGCCAGGCCAACGCCATCCTCGAGACGCTGGGGCAGGGGGGCTTTGAGGACTTCCTCCTCTTCCACCGCGCCATCATGGCCGATCTCGGTGGCGACCGTGCCGCCGCCATCGCGCTGTCCACCCAGGCCCGCGAGATGGACCCCTTCGTGCCCCGCATCGCCGAGGCCAATATCCGCATCCTCGCCAATGCCGGCCGCTTCGAGGATGCGCAGGCGGTTCTCGATTCCTTTGCCGAGGAAGGCGTCGAGCATCCGGTGGTCGATTCCCTGCGCGCCGACGTCGCCGCCGGGCGCAGGCCGGGATTGTTCGCGGAAAACGTCCAGGCGGGCGCCGCCGAAATGCTGCATGGCCTGGGCACCGCCCTCGCCCAGGACGGATCGATCGAACTGGGCGTGGGCCTGTTGCGGCTCGCCGCCTATCTCGACCCCGATTCCCCGGTCATCGCCCTCACCCTGGGCGAACTGCTCTCCACCTTCGGGCGCTATGAGGACGCGGACAAGCTGTTCGCCTCGGTGCCGGCCGGCTCCCCGCTCCATGTCACCTCCCTCATCCGCCTCGCCGAGAATTACGATCTCGAAGGCGACCGCAACATCGCGATCTCGCGCCTGCAAAATCTCATCACCGCCTATCCCGAGAACAAGGAAGCCTATGGCGTCCTGGGCGACCTGCTGCGCTACGACCAGCGCTGGGCCGAGGCCGCCCGGGCCTATACCGGCATCATCGACCGGCTCGATCCGCCGCGTCCGCGCGACTGGCGCTTCTACTATGTACGCGGCATCGCCTATGAGCGCGCCAAACATTGGGGCGCGGCCGAGGCCGATTTCCTCGCCGCTCTGGACCTCAATCCAGAGCATCCCGACGTGCTCAACTATCTCGGCTATAGCTGGGTCGATCGCGGCGAAAACCTCACCGAGGCGCTGGCCATGATCGAGCGCGCCGTCGAGCTCGCCCCGCGCAACGGCTACATCATCGATTCCCTCGGCTGGGCCTTCTACAAGCTCGACCGCATCGAGGAGGCCATCGCCACCCTCGAGCGGGCCGCCCGCATCCTGCCGGCCAATGCCGAGATCAACGACCATCTGGGCGATGTCTATTGGAGCGCCGGGCGGGAGCGCGAGGCCATGTTCCAGTGGCGCATCGCCATTTCGGTCGATGACGAGGGCGATGTCGCCGAGCGGGCCCGGCCCAAGCTGGTGAACGGACTCGATCCCGACGCGCCGATCGGCGACTGATGCGTCTCAGCGAGACGGCGCCCGCCAAGGTCAATCTCGCCCTGCATGTCGTGGGACGCCGCGCGGACGGATTTCACCTGCTCCATTCGCTCTGCGTGTTCACCGAGCTCGCCGACCAGCTGACCGCCGAACCGGCCCCGTCCGATCGTCTCGCCATGTCCGGCCCGTTCGGCGCCGACCTGCCCTCCGGCCGCTCCAATCTCGCCATCCGGGCGCTGGAGAAATTCCGCGCCCGCTTCCCCGGAACCCTGCCCGATGGCGTGGCGATCACGCTGGAAAAGCATCTTCCCGTGGCCGCCGGGCTGGGGGGCGGCTCCGCCGATGCCGGCGCCGTGCTGCGCCTTCTCGCCGCCATGGCTTCGGCCCGGCCCGCCGATGCCGAGCTCTTCGCCCTTGCCGCCGAACTGGGCGCCGACGTGCCCATGTGCCTGCTCTCGCGTCCCTGCGAGGTGAGCGGGATCGGTGAGATCATCCGCCCGCTCGCCTCCTTCCCGCCCATGCATCTGGTACTGGTCAATCCGCGCGAGGCGGTCTCGACGCCCGAAGTGTTCCGCCAGCTCGCGCACAAGCACAATCCGCCCATGCCCGCCCTGCCGGACCGGCTCGATCGCCCGGCCATGCTGTCCCTGTGGCTGGAGGATACCCGCAACGATCTCCAGCCGCCCGCGACCGCGCTGGTTCCCGCCATCGCCCGCACGGTGGCCGTGATCGC
The DNA here is from genome assembly GCF_003345525.1 of Pelagibacterium lacus. GTDB lineage: Bacteria > Pseudomonadota > Alphaproteobacteria > Rhizobiales > Devosiaceae > Pelagibacterium > Pelagibacterium lacus. The sequence continues at coordinate 235,817 of NZ_QQNH01000001.1, read as the reverse complement.
CGCCACTTCGGGCTGCGTGCTGGCCCGTATGTCCGGCTCCGGCGCCACCTGTTTCGGCCTTTACGGCAGCGCCGCCGCCGCCCATCAGGCCGCCCACGACCTGCGCGCCGGCTTCTCCTCCTATTGGGTGGCCGCCACCCCGCTGCTCGCGGCCTGATCGGCGCTACCCGGCCCGGGGCGCAAAGGGGATGATGCCCGCCGCCGCCACCGCCAGGGCACCTCCGAGGAGGTCCCAGTGGTCGGGCGCCCGGCCCTCGACCAGCCACAGCCACAGGAGCGAAGCGGTGATGTAGATGCCGCCATAGGCGGCATAGGCCCGCCCCGCATGGTCGGACGGCGCCAGGGTCAGCAGCCAGGCGAAGGCGGCGAGCAGCACGAGGCCCGGAACCAGCCACAAGGCCGATTGCCCGTTGCGTAGACAGGCCCAGAAGGCAAAGCAGCCGCCGATTTCGGCCAGCGCCGCCGCGCCATAGAGGGCGAGGGTCGAAAATTGCACCGGCATGGCCCTACCAGCCCCCGCCGCCGCCGCCCCCGCCGCCACCGCCGGAGAACCCGCCCCCGCCGGTGCCCGAGGAGGAGGCCTGCACCGGCTGGGCGCTGACCATGGCGCTCGACAATCCCGCCGCCACTCCGCTCATCGATCTGGTGAAGCTGCCCGAGGAGAAATTGCCGCCATGATACCAGTGCGGCGCGTAACTCTTGTCGGCGTCCCGGATGGCGTTGCGTTCGAGATCGCCCTGCAGGCGCTCCGACCAGGGCTTTTCCACCCGCAGCGCCATGGCATAGGGGAGGATGGTTTCATAGCGGGCCACGCTCATTTCCGGCTCGCCGGTGAAGTTGAGCCGCTCCTTCTCGGCGGTCTCGAGATACATCCGGAAGCCTTCGATCTCGTCCATCACCTTGCGCCCATGCACGGTGGGTGCGCGCATCAGTATGCCGAAGATCAGTGTCACCGCGATGATGGTGATCGCCGCCACGAACGGGAAGTTGATCCAGCTGAAATCGAAGAAATCGATGACCATGGAGCCGGAATTGACCACGACCATGCCCAACATGCCGAAGGCGATGATGCGCCCGAACCCCTTGCCCTGCCACAGCGACCGCGCGCCCAGCCCGATGAGCGAGACGAAGACGGCGGCAAAGGCGGCGCCGAACAGGAACAGGGGCGGCAGCACTTCAAATACCACCATAACCGCCAAGGCGCCCAGTCCCAGCAACACGCCGAAAATGGTGTAGATCACGTGGTTGTTGAAATAGAGCGCCCGGTTTTCCCGTTCGAGCACGTCGACGAAGCGCTGGCGGCTGTCGCCGAATGCCTTGCCCGATTTCTTGTCGATCGTGACCGGGGAAAGGTGTTTGAGGTCGGCAAAGATCGCCGCTTCGCCCGGCGACAGCGGCTCGTCCGGTTCCTTGCCGGTCAGCCGCAGTGACGTCTTCTTGCCCTGCTTGTCGAATTCGAGCAGTCCCTTGACCGCCAGCGAGACCAGCGCCGAGGAATAGGCCAGCCATCCCGAATCGCGCCATCCCATGTGGTGCACATAGTGGACGAGGGCAGGGGAGAACCCCTTGGGCGGATAGAAGCGCGGAAAGATCACGCCCTTTTTCGGATCGCGCCCCACATTGAGCCACGCCAGCCCGTTATAGGCGAGGACGACGAGGAGCAGCAGGGCCGGCACCACATAGTCGCGATAGTCCGACAGCCAGTAGCGCGCCGCGTCCAGCCCCTCCGGCGCCGCGATCGCGCCCTTGGCGAAGGCCACCGAAACCGTCATCCCCTCGCGCGGCGCCAGCGGCCGCGTCGTGGTGAACACCACCGTATCGGCGCCGGCGCGCGCGATGCGGGCGTCGGACCCGGTGCTGCCCTGGCCGCCGGTATAGACATTGATCTCCCCGATCCGCGCCCCCTGCGGCAGGCGCACCGTCGCCTCTGCAGAGAGAATGGGGAAGGCCCAGTAATTGCCCGTCGCGTTCCAGTAGAACTCGTCGAAATCCTCGAACAGCCGCGCGGCGCGCTCGACGGTATAGACGATCTCATATTCATGCACGCCGCGCGTCAGCAGCCGGTCGCTTGAGCCGATCCTGATGCGCAGCCCGCCATCGATCCCTTCCTCCTCGAACGGCTCGGCCTCGCCGTTCCGCCGCACCGCCTCCACATGGATCGGCACGATGATCTGCCGCCCCCCGTCCCCGGCCAGCCGGTTGGGGATGTCGCGAAAAATGCCGCGGCGGACCTCGTTGCCCTCGGCATTGACCGCGAGCGTCTCGGTGATCCGCACCGATCCGTCGGCCTGCACCTCGAGCAATATGTCGAAGGAGCGGATTTCCTCGCGTGCCAGTGCGGGGGTGCCGAGCCCGATGAGGAGGACGAGCGCGGCAAGAAAGCGGACAAACGGCATGGGATCAGCCGAACTTGACCTCGGGCACCGCCCGGTCGGCCTCGTTGTCGAGCTCGAAATATTCGGCCTTCCTGAACTGGAACATGCCGGCGACGATATTGGAGGGAAAGGATTCCACGGCGACGTTGAGATTGCGCACCGCGCCGTTGTAATAACGCCGCGAGAGCTGGATTTCGTCCTCGACCGTTTGCAGCGCCGTCTGGAACTCGATGAAATTGGTGTTGGCCTTGAGGTCGGGATAGGCCTCGGCCACCGCGAACAGCCGCCCCAGCGCCCCCGAGAGGATGCCTTCGGCCTGTCCGCGCTCGCCGGGGGTGCCGTTCTGCGCCGCCTGCACCGCGGCGCGCGCATCGGTCACCGCCTGCAGGGTCTCGCGCTCATGGGTCATATAGCCCTTGACCGTTTCGAGCATGTTGGGGATGAGGTCGGCGCGCCGCTTGAGCTGGACGTCGATCCCCGACCACCCCTCTTCCACCAATTGGCGGTTCCGCACCAGTGTATTGTAGACATAGATCGCATAGCCGGCCGCGGCCACGATCAGCAGCACGATGATCCATTCCATAGCTCGACGGTCCTCTCGCCTCGAATGCGGGCGAGAGTGGCATCGAACCATGGCGATATCAATGCTTTAAGCGGCGCCCCCGCCTGCGGTCTGCAACCAGGCCTCGCCGCACAGCTTGGCCAGTTCGCGAATGCGCAGGATATAGCTCTGCCGTTCGGTCACTGAAATCACCCCGCGCGCGTCGAGCAGGTTGAAGGTGTGGCTGGCCTTGATCACCTGCTCATAGGCTGGCACCGCCAGCGTCTGCCGCCCGTCCTCGGTCCGGCCCATGGCGAGCAGCGCCTTGCACTCGTCCTCGGCATCCTTGAAGTGCCGGAACAGCATGGCGGTATCGGCGGCTTCGAAATTGTATTTGGAGAATTCCTGCTCGTTTTGCAGGAACACATCGCCATAGGTGACCTTTTCGGCGCCCTCGCGGCCGTTGAAATTGAGGTCATAGACGTTTTCGACCCCCTGCACATACATGGCCAGCCGCTCCAGCCCATAGGTGATCTCGCCGGGCACTGGCGAACATTCGAACCCGGCCACCTGCTGGAAATAGGTGAACTGGGACACTTCCATCCCGTCGCACCAGCATTCCCAGCCCAGCCCCCAGGCCCCCAGGGTCGGGCTTTCCCAATCGTCCTCGACGAAGCGGATATCGTGCAGTTTCGCATCGAGCCCGATGGCGGCCAGCGACGCCAGGTAGAGCTCCTGGATATCGGGAGGCGAGGGCTTGAGGATCACCTGGAACTGGTAATAATGCTGCAGGCGGTTGGGGTTTTCCCCATAGCGCCCATCCGTAGGCCGGCGCGAGGGCTGCACATAGGCCGCCTTCCAGTGCCTGGGCCCCAGCGAGCGCAGCGTCGTCGCCGTATGGAAGGTGCCGGCGCCCATCTGCATGTCATAGGGCTGGAGAATGACGCAGCCCTGATCCGCCCAGAATTTCTGCAAGGTCAGGATGAGCCCCTGGAACGAATTCTTGGGGTCCATGTGAGGCGCAAGGGCGTCGGTCATCGTCTATCCGGAACCATCAATGGGAAGCGGCGCGACCCTAGTTTGGGCCGCTGGGGAGGTCAAGTTGCTCCCCTCGGCTTGACTTGTACAGTATCCGGTACAATATGAGCCGGTTAGGAGCCTGCCATGTCCGTTTTCACCTATACCGACGCCCGCGCCAACCTCAAGGAGGTCATGGACCGGGCCATCAACGACCATGAGGAGGTCATCGTCACCCGCCGCAAGGGCGAGGCGGTGGTCGTCCTGTCCATGGAAGACTGGTCCGCGATCCAGGAAACCCTGCACCTGCTGTCGTCCCCGGCCAATGCCCGCGCGCTGCGCGGCTCCATCGCCGAGCTCGATGCCGGGCGCGGGGTAGAGCGCGAGCTGGCAAAGCCGTGAGGCTGGTGTTTTCGGCCCAGTCCTGGTCCGAATATCAATACTGGCTCGAGGCCGATCCCGATATGGTGCGTCGCATCAATGCGCTGCTGGCCGAATGCTCCCGCCATCCCTTCAAGGGGCGCGGCAAGCCCGAGCCCTTGCGCGGCGATCTTTCCGGCTGGTGGTCGCGGCGCATCACCAGGGAGCATCGCCTGGTCTATCGGGTCACCGGCATCGGGGCGGCGCAATCGCTGGAGATCGCCCAGTTGCGCTATCACTACTGACCCGCCCGTCACTCCGATCCCGGCTTGGGCCGGTAGACCCCGTCATCGCCCTTTTCCAGTTCGACCACACCGCCCGATTTCACCTCGGCCTTGTTGCGCTCGATCTGGGCGCGGCGGCGCTGTTCGGCCGCCTTGTCGTCCTCGGCGAATTTCTTGCGCCAGTCCTTCGCGATCGATTTCACCCCCAGCCCGATCAGCAGCGCAACCAGCAGGGCGACCAGCGTCGACAATCCCATGCTAGACTCGCCCCATCGCGGGCGCTGCGATTCTGGCTTGGATAAATGCGGTCATCGAGTGTCCTCGGTGTTGCGTGCGGTGCCCACCCATTTAGGCATGCCGTGCCCTCAGTGCCAGTCCAGAACGGCCCGTCCGCGCAGAATCGCCTCCACCGGTTCAGCGAACCCATCCCCATGCGCGCCATGCAGCACCAGCGGCGCCAGCAGCCGCAACGGCGCCTTGCTGCCCTTGCGGCCCCTCACCAGCACCCGCGTCGCCGCCGCTCCCGGGCGCGGGGCGATGGGCAGTACGGTGATCGCCCCCATGCGCGCGGCAAAGGCCGCCAGCAACTGGGGCAGTTCCTGCGCCAGATGGATGAAGATCACCACGCCCTTGGCATGGGCGCACGATACCGCCGAGCGCACCCAGGCCGAAACCTCCCCATCCGTATGTCGCGCCGCGGCCCGCGCCGGGTCCGGCGCCCGCGTGCCGGCCTCGAAGAAGGGGGGATTGGCGATCACCACGTCGAAATGGTCGGTGCCCAGCCCCATGGCCTTGCGCTCAGCCCCGCTGGCCGTGGCGCTCGCCATCACCACCCGGGCCCGGGGAACAAGGCCATTGGCTTCGATATTGTGCCGCGCCAGCTCGGCCATCTGCGCATTGGTTTCCACCAGCGTGCCCGAAAGCCCTTCGTGATGGGCGAGGGCGCAGAGCGCCGCGACCCCGGCCCCGGCCCCCAGATCGAGCAGCGAAGCGCACCCCGCCGGCACGCTCGTGCCCAGCAGCACCGAGTCGAGCCCGGCCCGGAACCCCTTTTCCGGCTGGACAACGGACAATTTGCCACCCAGAAAGGCGTCGGCTTTCTGTTCTTGGTGTTTTACAAATCCGGGCGGCTGGTTTACCGACATGGCGAGGGGTCCGGTTGCGGGCCCGATCAGTTCTAGACGAGTGTATTCGGCGAGGCTAGCGGCCCGCCGGGGAGAATGAACGCCGATGGCGGTTGAAAATCTGGCGCACAAGCCCGCCCGGGATGTTTCGGCGGTGATCGATCACCTGATCGCCGCGACCGCTCCGGGCATGGAGGCGGTCAACCGGCTGATTCTCTCGCGCTCCGACAGTCCGGTCGACATGGTGCCCGAAATCGCCAACCATCTGATCGATGCCGGCGGCAAGCGGCTGCGCCCCATGCTCACCCTTGCCTCCTCATCCCTGTTCGGCGATGCGGACGGCAACGACGTGCGCTTCGCCGCCGCCGTCGAATTCATGCACAACGCCACCCTGCTCCATGACGATGTGGTGGACGAAAGCGACATGCGCCGCGGCCGCCCGGCCGCCCGCACCATCTGGGGCAATCAGGCCTCGGTGCTGGTGGGGGATTTCCTCCTCGGCCAGGCCTTCCTGATGATGGTCGAATCCGGCGATCTCGGAGCGCTGGGCGTCCTGTCGCGCGCCGCCGCCATCATCGCCGAGGGCGAAGTATACCAGCTCGCCAAGGCCGGCGATCTCGACACCACCGCCGAGGATTACGAAAAGATCATCCACGCCAAGACGGCGACCCTGTTCGAGGCAGCGACCGAAGTGGGCGCCATGGCCGGCGGCGCCTCGGCCGCTTCCCGCGCCGCGCTTGCCACCTATGGCCGCGAGCTCGGCATGGCCTTCCAGCTCGTCGACGACGTGCTCGACTATGGCGGGGCAGGGGGCGCCCTGGGCAAGAACACCGGCGACGATCTGCGCGAGGGCAAGATGACCCTCCCCATCATCCTCGCCCTGCGCGACAGCTCGCCCGCCGAGCGCGATATCATCCGCTCGGCCCTGGGCAACCCCGCCTCCGGCGCGGCCGAACTGGCCGGGATCACCGCCATCCTCACCCGCCACGACACCTTGCGGCGGACCATGGCCAAGGCCGAAGCCCACGCCGAGGCGGCCCGCGCCGCCCTCCTTGCCGTTCCCGCCTCCCCCGGCCGCGATATCCTCTTCGACGTCCCCGAATTCTGCACCGCCCGCGCCTATTGATCCCGCCAGCGGCGATCTTCCCTTCTCCCCTGGTGGGAGAAGGTGGCCGCGAAGCGGACGGATGAGGGGGGCGCCGAGCTTCGGCAATAATGGACATTTCCTCATTCCCCTGTTACCCGTTCGGCCCGCACGATCCGTCCGTTTCAAGGCCATCCGACCATGCCCGAACTGCTGCTTGAGCTCTTCTCCGAGGAAATTCCGGCGCGTTTGCAGCGCCGCGCTGCCGAAGACCTCAAAAAGGCCGTCACCAATGCGCTGGTCGAGAATGGCCTCGTCTATGAAAGCGCCGGCGCTTTCGCCACCCCGCGCCGCCTCGCCCTCACGGTGACCGGCCTGCCGCCCGCCTCCCCCGACACGCGCGAGGAGCGCAAGGGCCCCAAGGTCGGCGCGCCCCAGCAGGCCATCGATGGCTTCCTGCGCGGTGCCGGGCTCGCCTCGATCGAGGAGGCCAAGATCCAGTCCGATCCTAAGAAGGGCGATTTCTACGTCGCGGTGATCGAGAAAAAGGGCGCCCCCGCCATCGAGATCCTGAAGGACATCCTGCCTCAGGTGGTGAAATCCTTCCCCTGGGGCAAGCCCATGCGCTGGGGCTCCGGGCGGCTGGAATGGGTGCGTCCGCTCCGCGCCGTCACCGCCACCTTCGGGCCGGAAGGCGAGGAGCCTGAGATCGTGCCCTTCACCCTCGATACGGTCGCCTCGGGCAACCAGACCTTCGGCCACCGCTTCATGGCGCCCCAGCCCATCAAGGTCCGGCGCTTCGACGATTATGTGCAGGCGCTGGAAAAGGCCAAGGTCGTCCTCGACATCGACCGGCGCAAGCAGATCATCCGCTCCGATGCCGAACAGCTCGCCTTCGCCCAGGGGCTCGAGCTGATCGCCGATGAGGGCCTGCTCGAAGAGGTGGCCGGCCTCGTCGAATGGCCGGTGGTGATGATGGGTTCGTTCGATCCCGCCTTTCTCGAGGTGCCCGAGGAGGCGATCATCGCCACCATCCGCGCCAATCAGAAGTGCTTCTGCCTGCGCGATTCCGGCACCGGCAAGCTGGCCAACAAGTTCATCCTCACCGCCAACCTCGTCGCCGAGGATGGTGGTAAAGCCATTGTCGCGGGCAATGAGCGCGTCATCCGCGCCCGCCTTTCGGACGCCAAGTTCTTTTACGAAACCGATCTCGAAACCCCGCTGGCCGACAATCTCTCGCGCCTCGAGGACGTGGTCTTTCACGCGAGGCTGGGGACCCAGGCCGAGCGCGTGGCCCGCATCGAGGCGCTGGCTGCCCGCATCGCGCCTTTGGTCGGGGCCGATATCGAGGATGCGCGCCGCGCCGCCCGGTTGTCCAAGGCCGATCTCCCCACCGGCATGGTCGGCGAATTCCCCGAGCTCCAGGGGCTGATGGGCCGCTATTACGCGCTGGCCCAGGGCGAAAGGCCCCAGGTCGCCGCCGCCATCGAGGATCACTACAAGCCGCTCGGCCCCTCCGACCGCGTCCCGGCCGAGCCGGTCTCCATCGCCGTGGCCCTGGCCGACAAGCTCGATATCCTCACCGGCTTCTGGGCCATCGATGAAAAGCCCACCGGCTCCAAGGACCCCTATGCCCTGCGCCGCGCTGCGCTGGGGGTGATCCGGCTCATCGCCGACAACCGGCTGCGCCTGCCCCTCGGCCAGTTCGTGACCGATAGCGATCTCCTCTCCTTCTTCCACGACCGGCTCAAGGTCTCGCTCCGCGATGCCGGCGCGCGCCATGATCTGGTCGATGCGGTGATCGCCGAGGACAGCGACGACATCCTGCAGATCGTCTCCCGCGTCACCGCGCTGTCGTCCCTGCTCGATACCGAGGACGGCAAGGCGCTGCTCGCCGGCTACAAGCGCGCCGCCAACATCCTCGCCGCCGAGGAAAAAAAGGACGGCACCACCTATGACGGGACCGTCGAGGGGGGAAGGCTCGCTGTTCCCGAGGAGCAGGTCCTCGCCTCGGCCGTCGATCTGGCCCGTATCGATCTCGAAACCCGGCTGGCCGGCGACGATTATGCCGGGGCGATCGCCGTTCTGGGCGGCCTTCGCGCACCCGTCGACGCGTTTTTCGAGCATGTGCTGGTCAACGATCCCGACCCGGCGATCCGCGCCAACCGGCTGCATCTGCTCGCCCGTCTGCGCGACACCATGCACAAGGTCGCCGATTTCGGTAAAGTGGCGGGATAAAAGGAACCGCAGGGAACCGGACGGCGATCAGGCGGTTGTAGGATGGCCAATCCGGGGGAAACACCATGAGCGTCGGCCTGCTTGCCCTTCTCGATGACGTTGCGGCGCTGGCCAAGGTAGCCGCCGCCTCGCTGGACGATATCGCTGGACAGGCGGTGAAGGCGGGCGCCAAGGCCGCCGGCGCGGTAATCGACGACGCGGCGGTCACCCCGCGCTATGTGCATGGCTTTTCCGCCGATCGCGAAATCCCCATCGTCGGCAAGATCGCCCTGGGCTCGATCCGCAACAAGCTGATCTTCCTGCTTCCCGCCGCCTTGCTGCTGTCGGTCTTCCTGCCCGGCCTCATCTCGCCCCTGCTGATGCTGGGCGGCGCCTATCTCTGCTATGAAGGGGCGGAAAAACTCTACGGCATGCTCGCCCCGCACAAGGCCCATGGCCATGAAGCGGTGGTCGAGCCCGGCCCTTCCAATGCCGCCGCGCTGGAAGAGGAAAAGGTGGCCGGGGCCATCAAGACCGATTTCATCCTCTCGGCCGAAATCATGACCATCGCGCTGTCCGCTATCCCGGAGAGCAATATCATCAACGAGGCGCTGGTCCTTTTCGTCGTGGCCGTCGGCATCACGGCGGTGGTCTATGGCGGTGTGGCGCTGATCGTCAAGGCCGACGATTTCGGCGTCTTTCTCGCCAGCAACGCCCGCACCGGCCTGGTCCGCGCCCTGGGGCGCTTCATCGTCAAGGCCATGCCCGGCTTCATGCAGACGCTTTCGGTGGTCGGCACCGCCGCCATGCTCTGGGTCGGCGGCGGCATCATCGTCCACGGCCTCGCCGGCATGGGGTTCGATTGGTCCGAGCACATGATCCTCGCCGCCGCCCATGCGGTGGAATCCATCGCCCCGGTCCTGCCCGGCGCCGTCCACTGGCTCACCGAGGCCTTCCTCTACGGCGTGCTCGGTGTGGTTCTCGGCTTCGTCCTCATCCCTGTCGCAGAACACCTCATCGCCCCGCTCCTCGCCCTGTTCCGCAAGAACAAGCCGGCCGTGCACTGATCGGGGGAGGGAAATTCACTTCCCCTTGAACGGCGCCATGCCCTCATTGGCCAGTTGGTCGGCGCGTTCGTTGAGGGCGTGCCCGGCGTGGCCCTTCACCCAGTGCCATTTCACCTCGTGCCGCCGCGCCGCCGCGTCCAGCGCCTGCCAGAGCTCGACATTCTTCACCGGCTTTTTCGCCGCCGTCTTCCAGCCGTTCTGCTTCCAGCCATGCAGCCAGCCCTGAATGCCGTTCTTGACATATTGGCTGTCGGTATGGAGCTCGACCGTGCAGGGGCGCTTCAGCGCGTTCAGCGCCTCGATGGCCGCCGTTAGCTCCATCTGATTGTTGGTGGTGACCGCCGCGCCACCCTTCAATTCCTTGACGTACCCGCCATATTCGAGCACCGCCCCCCAGCCGCCGGGGCCGGGATTGCCCGAACAGGCCCCGTCGGTATGGATCACGACGGCTTTGCTCACCGTCCGGACGCGTCCTCGAGCTGGCGCAGCACCCGGGGGATGTTGAAGGCGATGTTCTCCTCGGCCGTCGCCGCGATCTCGACATTGACGCTGAACCGCTCGGAAAAGGCTTCGATCACCTCCTCGACCAGCGATTCGGGGGCCGAGGCGCCCGCAGTGATGCCCAGCGAGGTGATACCCTCGAACAGCGGCCAATCGATATCGGCGGCCCGCTGCACCAGCACCGAGACCTTGCAGCCGGCCCGCTCGCCCACTTCGACCAGGCGCATGGAATTGGACGAGTTCGGCGCCCCGACGACGATCATCGCGTCGACCTTGGGCGCCACCGCCTTCACCGCTTCCTGCCGGTTGGTGGTGGCGTAGCAGATGTCTTCCTTGTGTGGCACGGCGATGGTGGGGAAGCGCGATTTGAGCACCAGCACGATGGCGCTGGTGTCGTCCACCGAGAGCGTGGTCTGCGTCACCAGCGCCAGATTGTCCGGATCGCGCGGCACGAAGCTCTCCGCGTCGTCGACCGTCTCGATCAGGGTGATCCTGCCCGGCGGCAATTGCCCCATGGTGCCGATCACCTCCGGATGCCCCCGGTGCCCGATCAGGACGATATCGTGCCCTTCCTCGGCATGGCGCTGTGCCTCCACATGCACCTTGGTCACCAGCGGGCAGGTGGCGTCGAGATAGAACATGTTGCGGTGCCTGGCTTCCGCCGGCACCGATTTGGCCACCCCGTGGGCGGAAAAGATCACCGGCGCGTCGGTGCCTTCGGGGATTTCCTCGAGCTCCTCGACGAAAATCGCCCCCTTGGCCCGCAACCCGTCAACGACGAATTTGTTATGCACGATCTCGTGCCGCACATAGACCGGCGCCCCGTATTTCTTCAGCGCCAGATCGACGATCTGGATGGCCCGGTCCACGCCGGCGCAAAAACCGCGCGGCGCGCACAAAAGGATGTCGAGGGATGGCTTTTGCATCATGGCCTTCACATGCGGTCTGGCTTTGCCCAAGTCAAGCCATGTTCCCGTGACGAAAGGAGGGGCGGAGCGGGCCGCGAGGCGCGGCAAACCGACCGCAACCGTCGTCCCTGTTGCCCACGACCGGGCGGAGGGGCAATATGCTTGTGATTCAGTAGGGAATTCTCTCTTGGTGGCGCCTTCCCATCAAATGTTCGCCGTCGCTCCGGCCCAGGGAAAGCCGTCCCTGAGCAAGGGTCAGATGCGCCTGCTCGCCGGCAAGGCCCGCTGGCTGTTCGTCGCCGCCGAGGCCGGGCATCCCGTGGTGCCGACCATCGCCCTCACCCGCGCGGCCTGGGACGCCCTCCAGGGCGAACGCCGCTCCGGCGCGTCCAGCCTGCGCAATGTGTGGGTGACGACCCTGTTCCGGCTGGTGCAGCCGGGCCAGCGGCCACCCGAGCTCGTGGTGCGCACCTCGGCGCCCCGCCACATCACCGGCCTGCCGCCGGCCCGCACCGGCATCACCGCCCCGGTCAACGAGGACGAGGCGACCGACCCGCAGCGTCCGCTGGGCAAGGCCATCACTGCGGCCTTCGCCAGCTATGGGCGGCCGCTCTCGGGCCTCGCCACGGCCGAGGAACGCGAGGCGCGCGACAATCAGCTGGTGATCGTGCAGGCGACCGCCGAGGGACGCCTCGAGCGCTTCCTCACCCGCAATGCGATCACCGGCCGGCTCGGCCCCGTGCCCCTGCCGGGCGAACGCCTGCCGGCGCTTCCCTCCAATACGGCCAGCCTCATCGAGACCATCGACGCCGCGTCCGGCCAGCACATGGCCTGCGTGGTGGCGATCACCGGCGGCGTGGCCCGGTTCCTCTCGGCCCGCGTGGTGCAGGTGAGCGCCGGGGCGCAGCTCGAGGCCTCGGTGGCCCGGGTCGATTCCGGCGTCTGGACGCCCGCCGAGGCGGTGCGCCGCTTCGTTCCGGGGCAAATGCCGCAATTGCTGCATCCCCGCCTCACCGACGATCACCGCGCCATTCCCGTCGCGACGGGGCTCGGGGTGTCGCCGGGGGCGGCGAGCGGGGAGATCGTCTTTACCGCCGACGACGCGGCCCGCTGCCGGGCACGCGGGCGCCATTGCATCCTGGTCGTCATGGAAACCGGGCCGGGCGATATCGAGGGCATGAAGGCGGCCACCGGGTTCGTCACCGCACGGGGCGGGATGACCAGCCACGCGGCGGTGGTGTCGCGCATCACCGGCAAGCCCTGCGTCGCCGGCCTGCGCGCCCTGCAGATCGATCCCGAAAACGGCGTCTGCAAATTGGGCGAGCGGGTGTTCCCGGCCGGGGCGCATATCACCATCGACGGTTCGGAAGGCACCATCTATGCCGGCTCCCTGCCGCTGTCGCGTCCCCATATCGGCGGCGCGCTGTCGCGCCTGCTCGATTGGGCCGATGACAGCCGCACCATTGCCGTGCGCACCAATGCCGAGACCACCGAGGCCATCCGCACGGCGCTGACCTTCGGCGCCGAGGGGATCGGGCTGGCCCGCTCCGAGCACATGTTCTTTTCCGGCGACCGCATGCGCGCCCTGCGCCGCCTCATCCTGTCCGAGAACGAGGCCGACCGCGCCACCGCCCTCGAAGGCCTGGTCGACTACCAGGCCGCCGACTATGCGGAACTCTTCCGCACCATGCAGAGCCGACCGGTCACCGTGCGTCTGTTCGATCCCCCCTTGCATGAATTCCTGCCGCGCAGCGACGACGATATCGAGGACACCGCCCAGGGGCTCGGCCTGTCGGTCAAGGCCCTGCGGGCCCGCCTGCGCCGGCTCGAGGAGGTCAATCCCATGCTCGGCCATCGCGGGGTGCGGCTGGTCATCACCTATCCCGAGATCCTGGCCATGCAGATCAAGGCCCTGGTCGCTGGGGTCGAGGCCGCCATGGAGACCCAGGACGAGCCGGTCAATCTCGAGATCATGGTGCCCTTCGTCACCTCGGCGCGCGAGGTCGCCTGGGTCAAGTCGCGCATCATGGACATTGCCGGCAATGCCGAGGTGTTCCGGCGCGGGGCGACCCTCTCCTTCGGCACCATGATCGAATTGCCGCGCGCCTGCCTGCGGGCCGGCGATATCGCGCGCGAAGTCGATTTCATCTCCTTTGGCACCAACGATCTGACCCAGACCACCTATGGCATTTCCCGCGATGATGCCCCGGCCTTCCTCGCCACCTATCACCGCCGCAATCTTTACGATCTCGACCCCTTCGTCACCATCGACCAGCGCGGCGTGGGGGAGCTGATCCGCATCGCCATCGAGCGGGGCAGGGCGGTCAACCCCAATCTCAAGATCGGCATTTGCGGCGAGCATGCGGGGGAGACCACATCCTTGCGCTTTTTCAGCGGGTTGGAGATCGACTACGTCAGTTGCTCGCCCTATCGCGTGCCGGTCGCTCGCATGGTCCTGGCCCAGTCCGACCCCTGATTCCCCGGCGCTTTGCAAAAGTCACAGCTCCGCCCGATTGTGAACTTTTCTATGCCAATTTGCCCGTGTTTACACCTTTCTAACCTTAACGCGCGATCATCGAATTTGTCGGTATTTGATCGGGTTAGTGTTGCACAACTGCATCGCTGGCCGATCGTCTTCGACACCGGGCCGATGCGTTCTTTGAGGTCCCGGTGCTCGGCGTAGCGCCGGCAGGTCAGTGTTGTGGCGTTGGAAAAGCGTAGAGTATGGCGTACCGGAACTCCCTGGCACGCGCCCATGGCGCGCGGCCATCGGGCAAGATTGTCAAGGCCGTGGCGGCTCTGGTTCTGAGCGCCTGCGCCTATGGCTTCGCCGTCCCCGGAACCGGGGGTGCGCATGCCGTCAATACCGAAACCGATCTGCCCTCGCGGGCTCTGGCGTCCCTCAGCTTCGAAGCGGACGCTCCGGTGATAACGGGCTCGGTCGCCTCCCTGTTCCAGACCGAAATGTTTTCCGGCCCCAACCGCGCCGCCAAGGCCGACCGGGTCCGCCCCGAGGTCAATCTCGTCGCCTTCACCCAGAGCTTCGATGCCATCCGCCTCTCCATCGCCGAGGCGCGCAATGCCGGCGAGATCTACGGCCAGTTCAGCGTGATGGTCGCCGAGACCGATGAGGCCGCCGAAGCCGCCGAAACGGGGCCGCGCATTTCCGTGGCGGTCATCGATCCGGGCATGGTGAACTCGGAAGGCCTGCGCGCCATCGACCAGTTCGCCGCCAATGTCGGCGTCGATACCGGCCTGCTCGAACGCGCCGCCGTCCCCGATGCCCTGGCCTATGGCCGCGCCAACACCCCCGCCACCGATTTCACGCCCCTGCACGACTGGTCCGAGCGCGAGCAATGGTGCCTGGCCACCGGCATCTATTTCGAGGCGCGCGGCGAGAGCTATCGCGGCCAGGTCGCCGTCGCTCAGGTCATCATGAACCGCGTCGAGGATCACCGCTATCCCGACACCATCTGCGGCGTGGTCTATCAGAACCAGCACCGGCGCAATGCCTGCCAGTTCTCCTTTGCCTGCGACGGCATCCCCGACCGCATCAACGAGCCGGCCGCCTGGGCCCTGGCCCAGGAAATCACCCAGACCGTGCTCAACGAGGACATCTACCTCACCGAAGTGGCCGACGCGACGCACTACCACGCCACCTATGTCCGCCCCCATTGGGCGCGCAACATGGACAAGCTCACCCAGGTCGGGCTGCACGTCTTCTACCGCTTCAAGGCAGGCTGGCTTTTCGGCTAACTAATATGTGCGATAGCACGAGGTGAACGATCCTCGCGTCATGCAGGAGCGGACGCCCCGGTCCCCGATCGCGGTGAAGCTCAGCCCGCCCGTGTAATCCTGTTCCAGCGAGAAGATGGAAACGCCGGGCCCCGGCCGCCATTTGCCGTGGCCTTCGGGCAGCACCGCGCTCACCGATATGCCCGGATAGCGGATATGGGGCGAGGTCAGCCCGTCGCTGGAATAGGTCCCGGTCGCGGTGGTCGCGATATTGACCATCGAAACCGCCCCGAACCCGATCTTGCGCACCGCCGCCGACTGGGTCGGCTCCAGCGAGACGTCCTGGGAATAGGAAATCTCATATTGGCGGTCGTCGAATTTCACCAGCGTCGACAGCGGCGGGGGCGAGGTGGTGAGGATGGCATCGGCATGCGCCATGCTGGCCGCCATGATCGCCGCCAGCATCAGGGCCACGGCGAGACCGGCGCGATAGCGCAGGGCGATGCTCCTCTCCTGTCTGGCCGGCCGGTGCGTCAGCATGGCGAATCTCCTTTTGCCACGTTAACGCTTTATCAACCTTTCCGATCAGTTAACGCAAAGACCATTTCGCACTAGGGTTAATAGCGAAAATTTTAGTAAAATTTTAACGATTGCAAGGACTTGGGCGTTATCCGCGCCGCGCCTATTCCGCCGCGAGGGTGTCGAAGACCGAGATGAACTGGTCATGGGCCTGCTGGGTCGGCCAGGGGCGGATCAGCCGCTCGAAGCCCGGCAGGTCGAAGCCGGCCAGCGTCGGTTCGCCGAAGAATTTCCGCGCTTCGTCGGGGGCGAAACCGGCGAGGTTCACCGCTTCGAAAAAGGCCGCTTCCCGGTCGGCGCGCTTGATCAGCTTGCGCGTTGCCGCCGGCGCCGTGGCCGGCAGGCCGAACCGCACATGGATCGCGCCCAGCAGCCGGCCCTCCACGTCGCGATAATTGCCCCCCATCGCCGCCTTGAACGGGGAGATGATGTCGCCCATCACATATTCGGGCGCGTCGTGCAGCAGGGCGTAGAGCCGGCCCACATCGTCGAGATCGGGCGCCATGGCCGAGGCGATTTCCAGCACCAGCACCGAGTGCTGCGCCACCGAGAAGGCATAATCGCCCTTGGTCTGCCCGTTCCAGCGCGCCACGCGCGCCAGCCCATGGGCGATGTCGGACAGCTCGACATCGAGCGGGGAGGGGTCGAGCAGGTCCAGCCGGCGGCCCGATAGCATGCGCTGCCAGGCGCGGGATTGTGCGCGTGCCATCGATGCGGAGCCTCTTTGCTTCTGGTTCTAGTCCTCTGTGGAATCGCCGCCCGGCGCGCCGAAACCGTAACGCGCCCAGTCCGGCAGGACAAGCGAGACCGGCACCCCATTGACCGTCGCCGCCTCGGGGTCGGCGACCTTGTCGATCCGCACGATGGCCACCGCCTGGCCGTCCACCACATGGCCCAGTATGCCCACGCTCTTGCCCGCGATCAGCACCGCATCGCCCCGCGCGCCCTCCGCAATACCGGTGACCTTGACCGGCCGCCGCCGCGCCGTGCCGCGATGCTGCATGCGCGACACCACTTCCTGCCCCACATAGCAGCCCTTCTTGAAGTCCACCCCGCCCATCTGGTCCATGCCGATATCGTGGGGGAAGGCCGTATCGGGGTCGAAATCCGCCCCCATCTCCAGGACGCCCGCCGCCAGCCGCGCCCGCGCCCAATCCTCGCCCTGCGTCCAGCCTTCGGCCTCGGCCACGGGAACGATGACGCGGTAGCCGAGCCCCGCCGCGCGCTCATCTTCATGCACGATCCCCCCTTGCGGTCGGTCGAGCGACCAGCCCACGCGATGGGTCTCGCCCAGGGGCTCGATCTCCATCTTGGCCCGCAGGCGATACATTTTCAGCCGCTTGAGGGTGTTTTCGGCCGCCGCCTGCGGCACGTCGAGCCAATGGGCACCATCGGCCCATCCGATCAGCCCCTCGGCCAGCAGTTTGCCCTGCGGCGCCAGCAGCGCGAACCAGCGCGCCGTCCCGTCCTCGAGGACGGGCGGGGTCAGCACGTCATGCAGCAGATGCGTCGCATCGGGGCCGGAAATCCTGAAGGCCACCCGATCCGCACGGTGTTCGATTCCCATCTCAGACGTCCTTTCACTAGAGTGTTTCCAGGATAAGTGGGCACCACTTATCCGGTTCGGAAACGCGACAAAACAATGACTTGCTCTGGCGGGACGCCATAGGTAGCGCATATCGCCCGATCATCAAGCCCGCACGGGCTAAGCCAGCGCCATCAGCGAGGCATTGCCTCCGGCCGCCGCCGTGTTGATGCTTACGGAGACCTCGTCGACCAGGAGGTCGATGGCGAAAACCGCTTGCCCGCTGCTTAGCGCCTCGGTCGATGCCCCTTGCACCAGCACCACCGGCCCCTCCCGCTCGGCCACGGCCCTGGTCGCCGCCACCACCGCAGCGCCATCGCCCGCGACCAGCACCGCCCGCACGTCTTTAGCTGCGAACGTGCCCCCGACCGCGACCCGTTTGCCCAGATCGCCCGGCAGCGTCGCGACCAGTTTTTCGAGCTCACCGCCCGCCTTGAGCAGCATATCATTGCCCGCCGCCAGCCCGGCTGCGAGCCCATGGGCCAGCCCCACCACGGTATCGGCCACCAGCAGCACCGTGCCCTTGGGCCGGGTCGCATAGGTGTTGCGTTCGCCCACCGGCCCCTCCAGTTCGGAGAAGGCATCGATCGCCGGGTGCGTGCCATAGCGCAGCACGGCTTCGGCCAGTTCCGGCCCCGCCTTCTCCCCGGCCCAGGCCGCCAGCGCGGCGATCGCCGGGGTGGCCTGCCGCTCGGCAAGGCCCCACACGTCCTGGCTTACCGTCCGCACCAGCCGGCGCAGATAGAGCGGGCCGCCCGCCTTGGGGCCGGTGCCCGAAAGCCCGTGCCCGCCAAACGGCTGTACGCCGACCACGGCGCCGATCTGGTTGCGGTTGACATAGATATTGCCCGCCGCGATCGCCGCGGTGACCTCGGCGATGGTGGTGTCGATCCGCGTATGCAGCCCGAAGGTCAGCCCATAGCCCAGCGCGTTGATCTTCCCGATCAGTGCCGAAAGGTCCCTGCGCTTGAATCGCACCACATGCAGCACCGGCCCGAACACTTCGCGCCCCAGCGCTGCGACGTTGTCGATCTCGATCAGCGTCGGCGGTACATAGGTACCATGCCCGGCGAGCGACGGCAGCCCAGTCTGGGTTATGGCGAACCCCTTGGCCCGCATGGCCTCGATATGGGCGTTGATCCCGTCCCGCGCCTCGGCGGTGATCACCGGGCCGCTATCGGTCGCCAGCCGGTCCGGATTGCCGATGGTGAGCTGCGCCATGGCACCCTTGAGCATGGCGAGCGTGCGTTCGGCGATGTCCTCCTGCAGGCACAGCACCCGCAGCGCCGAGCAGCGTTGGCCGGCGCTGTCGAAGGCGGAGGCGAGCACGTCGATCACCACCTGTTCGGTCAGCGCCGAGGAATCGACCACCAGCGCGTTCTGCCCGCCGGTTTCCGCCACCAGCGGCACCGGCGCTCCATCGGAGAGGGTACGTCCCGCCAATTGGCGCTGGATCAGCCGCGCCACCTCCGTCGAGCCGGTGAACATCACCCCCGCGCACGCCGCGTGGGCGACCAGCGCCGCGCCGGTGCCGCCGTCGCCGGGCACCAGTTGCAGCACGTCGCGCGGCACCCCCGCCCCGTGCAGCAGCGCGACCGCATATTGGGCGATCAGCGGGGTTTCCTCGGCCGGCTTGGCGACCACCGGATTGCCCGCCGCCAGCGCCGCCGACAGCTGCCCGGTGAAAATGGCCAGCGGGAAGTTCCACGGCGAAATCGCCACCACCGGCCCCAGCGGGATATGCGTGTCCGTGCCGAAGCCGTCGCGGGCCTGCTGGGCATAATAGCGCAGGAAATCCACCGCCTCGCGCACTTCGGCAATGGCATTGGCCGCCGTCTTGCCCGCCTCGCGCATGGCCAGCGCCATCAGCGTTCCCGTCTCCTCTTCCATGGCCTCCGCTGCCCGGTCGAGCATGGCAGCGCGGTCGCCGGCCGGGATGGCCGCCCAGCCCGGCGCCGCCTTCTGCGCCCGGGTCATGATCGCGTCGATCTGCTCGGGCAGGGTGTCGAAGACCGTGTCCACCCGGTCGCGGTGGTCGGCCGGGTTGAGAACGGCGCGCGCGCTGCCGCCGCCCTCGGCGGGCCGGACCGTCCACTCGCGCCCGACCGATTCCCGCAGCCTGCTTTCGAGCCCGCGCAGGCTCTGCTCGCTGCTAAGGTCGAGCCCCTGCGAATTGCGCCGTCCACCCGCCAGAATATCGCGCGGCAGGGCGATCTGTTCGTGACGCGCCCCCAGCGGCGAAATGGTGCGCGCCATTTCCACAGGATCGGCGATCAGCCTCCCGACCGGCACGTCCTCGTCGGCGATCTGGTTGACGAAGCTCGAATTGGCCCCGTTCTCCAGCAGCCGCCGCACCAGATAGGCCAGCAGCGTCTCATGGCTGCCCACCGGCGCATAGATGCGGCAGGGGCGGGCGAGCTTGTCGCGCGGCACCACCTCGTCATAAAGCGGCTCCCCCATCCCGTGCAGGCACTGGAACTCATAGTCGCCGACGCTGAATTGGGGTCCGGCCAGAGTGTGGATCGTCGCCATGGTCTGCGCATTGTGGGTGGCAAATTGCGGGAACACCGCGTCGCGCGCCGCCAGCAGCTTTTTCGCGCAGGCGATATAGCTCACATCGGTGTGCACCTTGCGGGTATAGACCGGGAAATCCTCCAGCCCGTCGATCTGGGCCCGCTTGATCTCGCTGTCCCAATAGGCGCCCTTGACCAGCCGCACCATGATCCGGTGCCCCGAGCGCCGCGCCAGGTCGATGATCCAGTCGATGACGAAGGGACAGCGCTTGGAATAGGCCTGCACGACGAAACCGATCCCCTCCCAGCCCCCAAGGTCCGGGTCGAGCGCCAGCGCTTCGAGCAGGTCCAGCGACAGCTCGAGCCGGTCCATCTCCTCGGCATCGATATTGAGCCCCATGTCATAGCCCTTGGCCAGCAGCGCCAATTGCTTCACCCGAGGCAGCAATTCGCCCATCACGCGGCCATATTGCGCGCGGGCATAGCGCGGATGCAGCGCCGAGAGCTTGATGGATATGCCCGGGCCCAGATAGGGGCCGCGCCCCCTGGCGGCGGCGCCGATGGCGTGGATCGCCCCCACATAATCGGCCATGTAGCGCTCGGCGTCTTCGGCCGTGGTGGCCGCTTCCCCCAGCATGTCGTAGGAATAGCCGAAGCCGCGCGCCTCCTGCCGTTTGGCCGATTTCAGCGCCGCGCCGATCGTCTGGCCGCAGACGAACTGCTCGCCCAGCATGCGCATGGCCATCCGCACCCCGGCCCGGATCACCGGTTCCCCCGAGCGCGCCACCAATTGGCTCAGCGCTCGCGACAATCCCTTCTCGTCGACCGGGCTGACCAGCTTGCCGGTGACCACGAGGCCCCATGTGGCCGCATTGACGAACACCGAGCGGTCGAGTCCCAGATGCCCCTGCCATTTGCCCGGCGCGATCTTGTCGGCGATCAGCAGGTCGCGGGTCGTGTTGTCGGGGGTGCGCAGCAGCGCTTCGGCAAGGCACATCAGCGCTATGCCCTCCTGGCTGGAGAGCGCATATTCCTGCATCAGCCCCTCGACGCCGCTGCCGGTGCCCTTGCGGCGGATCGCGCGCACCGCCGCGCCGGCCGTCGCGCGGATCGCCGCCGCCTGTTCCGGCGTCACCTCCGCCGCCACGACGAGCGGCGGCACGGCGTCGGTCTCCGCGATGCGGCAGGCGCTGGTGATCGCCTCGCGCAGGGGCGTATCCGCCCCGAGGGGCCGGTCGGAAAACTGCGCAAAGGGCAGGGGCGGATGGTCGGGCACAACAACACTCCTCTTCAAGTCTGCGCCTCTGACGAGTCTAGCGCAGTCTGGCCGGATATCCATGGAGATATGGGGCCATATTCCGTAGGAACCACGTCCATGGGGCCGCCGGGCGCCACAATGGCGGCTCCTCGCGGCATGGGCAGCTTCCGGACATTGCTGCCCCGGCGTTTCCCCAGTAGAAATAGGGCCGAACAGGGAGTGACCCTCATGATGGACGGCTTCACCCGGCATCTCGAACAGACCCTCGAGGCCATTCGCGCCGAGGGGCTCTACAAGTCGGAAATGGTCATCGGCTCGGCCCAGCAGGCCGAAGTGACCGTTTCCGGCCGCACCATGGTCAATCTGTGCGCCAACAATTATCTCGGCCTCGCCAATGATCCCGAAGTGGTCGCGGCCAGCGTCGCGGCGCTGGAGGCCTACGGCTCGGGCATGGCCTCGGTGCGCTTCATCTGCGGCACCCACGACCTGCACAAGCAGCTCGAACAGACCGTCGCCCGCTATCTGGAAAAGGACGACGCCGTCCTGTTCGGCTCGTGCTTCGATGCCAATGGCGGCATTTTCGAAACCCTTCTCGGCCCCGAGGATGCGATCATCTCCGACAGCCTCAACCACGCCTCGATCATCGACGGGGTGCGGCTGTCGAAAGCCAGGCGCTACCGCTTCGCGACCTCCGACATGGACGATCTGCGCCTCCAGCTCCAGGCCGCCGACGATGACGGCGCGCGCTTCAAGCTGATTGTCACCGATGGCGTTTTCTCCATGGACGGCTTCATCGCCCGCCTCCCGGAAATCTGCGACCTCGCCGAGGAATACAAGGCCGCCATCCTCATCGATGAATGCCACGCCACCGGCCATCTGGGGGAGAAGGGCAGGGGCACGCCGGCCCTCACCGGCGTCGGCAACCGCGTCGACATCATCTCGGGCACCTTCGGCAAGACGCTTGGCGGCGCCATGGGCGGCTTCATCGCCGGCCCCGCGGCGGTGGTGGACCTGTTGCGCCAGCGCGCCCGGCCATATCTGTTTTCCAACGCCCTGCCGCCCGCGGTGGTCGCCGGGGCCATCAAGGCCATCGAGATCGCCGAACGGGCCGATGACCGCCGCGCCATCCTCGACCGCCACACCAAACGCTTCCGCGCCGCCCTCGCCGAGGCGGGCTTCGACCTCGTCCCCGGCGAAACCCCCATCATCCCGGTGATGCTGCACGATGCGGGGCGGGCGCAGGCCATGGCCCAGGCCCTGCGGGACGCCGGCGTGCTGGTCTCGGCCTTTTCCTTCCCCGTGGTTCCCAAGGGCGAGGCCCGCATCCGCACCCAGATGTCGGCCGGTCTTTCCGACGACAACCTCACCTTCGCCATCGACGCCTTCCTGCGGGTGGGCCGGCAATTGGGGGTGGTGTGATGCTGAAGCTCAGCCCCCCCCTCATCCCCGGCACTGACCCCGCGTATGCCCCCTTGCCCTTCTCCCCTGGTGGGAGAAGGTGGATCGCCCGGAGGGCGAGACGGATGAGGGGGGCGCAGCCTCCGCCTCACTCCCCGCGATTGGGAGGCCCTAGCGCATGACCCGCACCATGAAAGCCCTCGTCAAGGCCGAGGCCCGGCCCGGCCTGTGGATGCAACAGGTGCCGATTCCCGAAATCGGCCCCGACGACGTCCTCGTCAAGGTCACCAAGACCGGCATTTGCGGCACCGACCTGCATATCTACAAATGGGATGATTGGGCCCGGAGCGTCATTCCCGTGCCCATGACGGTCGGCCATGAATATTCCGGCACGGTCGCCGAACTGGGCGAAAACGTCCGGCATCTCAAGATCGGCCAGCGGGTTTCCGGCGAAGGCCATGTCATCGGCTTCAAATCCCGCGCCTCCCGCGCCGGGCGCTTCCATCTCGATCCCGAGACGCGCGGGGTGGGCGTCAACCTGCCCGGCGCCTTCGCCGAGTATGTGAAGATCCCCGCCTTCAACATCGTGCCCTTGCCCGATACGGTCGATGACGAGCTCGCCGCCATCCTCGATCCCCTGGGCAATGCCGTCCACATCGCACTGGCCTTCGATCTGGTGGGCGAGGACGTGCTGATCACCGGCGCCGGCCCCATCGGCATCATGAGCGCCGCGGTGGCGCGGCATGTGGGCGCGCGCCATGTGGTGATCACCGATCCCAACGACAACCGCCTCGACCTCGCCAAAAAGACCGCGCCGGGCGTCATCACCATCAACACCGCCGGCGATCTGCAGGCCCTCGCCAACGGGCTCGGCATGAGCGAGGGCTTCGACGTGGGCTTCGAGATGAGCGGCGCCCCCGCTGCCCTCTCCACCCTCACCGAGCATCTGGTCATGGGCGGCAAGATCGCCATGCTCGGCCTGCCGTCAAAGCCCTTCGAGTATGATTTCGCCCGGCTGGTGCTGAAAATGCTCACCCTCAAGGGCATTTACGGCCGCGAAATGTTCGAGACCTGGCACAAGATGCTGGCCATGCTGCAATCCGGCCTCGACATCCGCCCGGTGATCACCAACCGCTTTCCCGCCGACCAGTTCGACGCCGCCTTCCAGTCCGCCATCCAGGGCGGCGCCGGCAAGATCGTGCTCGACTGGGGCGAGGGCGCGTAGCGCGCAATGGCCCGGGACGGCGCAATTTTCTTGACGCGGAAAATTATCTGACTAAAGTCAGGTGTTATGACGCTCGACCCCATCGCCCGTTTCCGCCGCTTCTCGCGCGCCGTCACCTCCGAGGTCGGCGCCCTCGATCATTCCTTTCTGGGCCGTGGCCGTCCGCTGGGGTCGGCTCGCGTGCTCAACGCCATCGGCCATGGCCGCGGCGACATCGCGGCGATCCGTGACTATCTCGGCCTCGATTCGGGCCTGATGAGCCGCCTGTTGCGGGGGCTGGAGGAGGAGCATCTTATCGAGACGCGCCCCGATGCCGCCGATGCCCGCCGCCGGGTGGTCGCCTTGACGGGCAAGGGCAGGGCCGAATTCGCCGCCTATGAGGCGCTGTCCAATAACCGGGCCGAAGCGCTTCTCGCGCGCCATCCGCGCCCCGAGGCCCTGCTGGATGCCATGGATCTGGTCGCCTCGGCGCTGGGCCGCGACCGCTTCACCTTCGAAACCGTCGATCCGCGCAGCGACGCCGCCCGCCATGGCCTCGCCCGGTATTATGTCGAACTCGACCGGCGCTTCGACGGCGGGTTCGAGGTCGGCCGCTCCGCCGATCCCGACGCCATGGATATGATCGCCCCGCGCGGGAGCTTCATCGTGGTGATGTCCGATGGCTTGCCCATTGGCTGCGTCGGCCTCAAGGGTACCGACAAGGGTTATGCCGAGATCAAGCGCCTGTGGATTGCGCCTTCGGCCCGGGGCCTTGGGCTCGCCCGCCGTCTCATGGATGCGGCCGAAGCCGCCGCGCGCCAGCTCGGCATCGCCACCCTGCGCCTCGACACCAACAAGGCCCTCACCGAGGCCATCGCCCTCTATCGCAAGACCGGCTGGACTGAAATCGACCGGTTCAACGACGATCCCTATCCCGATTTCTTCTTCGAAAAGCGTCTCTGAGGGTCGATCCCTACTGCACCACGCGGTCGAGCGTATATTCGCCGTTGGAGATGCGGTCGGGGATATTGCCGATCAGCTTGGCCACGGCCTCTTCGCCATAATCGCGCACCAGCGTGGCGATGGCCGCGAACAGCGCCGCATGGGCCAGCGCCTCGGTGTCGATCCCATCGGTATCGGCCGCATTCCACGCATCCGCCAGATATTCGAGAGCGATCTGGCGCTCTTCCTGTTCGGCCTCGAGGCCGGAGGGAGAAGCGCAAAACGGGAATAGGGTGCGTGTGCTCATGGCCGCTTGGTAGCACGGCTTTGTGACGCTGCTAAGAGGAAATGACCAATTGGTTAACGCGAATGGAGCAACTGGGGATAATTCCCCGAATCCCCGCTCATTCCGCGTATCTTTGATGGATGTCGCGGGCCAGCGCCTCGCCTTCGCCCAGCAGCCGGCCCATGGCCGCCTGCGCCGCGGGCGTGCAGCTGCGGTGGAATCGCGCATAGGCCTCATAGCCGGCGTTGAACGACCCGGCCAGCCGCGCCCGGCGGTCGTCGTCCGGCTCGTCCAGCGCCATCAGCTCGGCCATCTGGCTGCGCCAATCGGTGCTGGCATCCCCGCACAGGGGAGAGAGCATGTAGAGGCTGCCCAGAATCTCCGACAGCCGCTCCATCGCCCCCTGATAGGGCGGATCGACCGCCACCGCGCCCCCGAGGGGAGCGAGCGCCAGCAGCAGCGCGAGGCCTAAGCGCCGAATCGCCGTCATGGGGCGGTCCGCGCCAGCCCCAGGCGCTCGGCGCAGGCCTCGACGATGTCGCAGAGATTCCTGGTGGTGCGGAAGGCGTGCACGTCCGCGATCGGCACCCATTCCCAGTCGGTGATCTCGTGGCTGGTGATCGGCGCCCGCATCGGGCATTCGGCGGCGAACACCGCCAGCCGATAGGTTTTGGCGCCTTCGCCGACGGTTTCGACCAGCACCTCGATGGGGTCGTCGACCACCAGCCGGGTTTCCTCGAACAGCTCGCGCTTGACGCACTCCAGCGGGGTTTCCCCGCTCTCCATCCGGCCGCCTGGAAAGGTCCACAGGCCGGAAAACGGCGCCAGGGCGCGCTGGATCAGCAGCACCTCCCCGCCGTGGAAAAGTCCGATCGAACAGGCATCGGGCTTCATCGGGGGTCAACCGCTGCTATAAGGGAACTGGAACAGGACGATATGCTCATGTGTGGACGTTACGCCGTTACTCTGCCTCACGAGGCCATGCGCCAGATCTTTGGATACGCCAATCTAATCGACTCCGTGCCGCGCTACAATATCGCTCCCACCCAGCCGGTGATCGCCGTCTGGACCGAGGCCGGCGAGCGCCGCGCCAGATTGGCCCGCTGGGGACTGGTGCCCCATTGGGTCAAGGACCCGCGCGAATTCCCCCTGCTGGTCAATGCCCGTGCCGAGACCATGGCACAAAAGCCCGCCTTTCGCGATGCGGTCAATCACGGACGCTGCATCCTGCCCGCCTCGGGCTATTACGAATGGCACGCCCTGCCCAATGGCAAGAAGCAACCCTATTACATCACCCTGCGCTCGGGCGAGCCCATGGCGCTGGCCGGGCTCTATACCAACTGGACCGGCCCCGAGGGCGAGGAGGTCGATACCGTCGCCACCATCACCGTTCCCGCCGGGCCCGATGTGGCCCATATCCATCACCGCATGCCCGCCATCCTCAAGGGGAGCGAGATCGACGCCTGGCTCGACGTCCGCGGCGTGCGATTCGCGGAGGCGGCGCGCCCCATTCTGCCGCAGCCCGAAGGGGTGATGGCGGCCCATCCGGTTTCCACCCGGGTCAATTCCGCAGCCAATGACGGCCCCGAGCTGATCGAACCGGTCTCCGAGATTCTCTCCGACGAGCCCCGGAATAAGCCAATGAAAGTCAAGCCGAAAATCTCCGGCCAGCTGGACCTTTTTTAGCCTTTCGCCCCGGAACCCGTTCTCCCCTCCGGCGTTGGACCGGCAGGAAATTTCACGAGCGCGCCCTCGAAGGGCATAAAGCTGCTCGATTTTTTCCCCAAAGCTTGATATCAAGATCGCGTGGCACCCCTTGCGGGGGCCCCGAGGTCAGGCTGGAGAACGGCAAAATGGTAACACGAACTGCATGGGCACGCCTGACCGCGTCCGAGAACCTTTGCGTACGACTTAAACGCGCCGGTCTCATGTGTCGCTCCTGGACCCACTGGCGAGTATCGCAGCTCTAGCTGCCGCCAACGTCACAAGACCCTCACATTGGACTGTTAGCTACCGCTCACGGCGCTGGGCGGAGTCGTATATCGCAGAGTGTTTATCGCCATGACCAAGCCAATCGTTATCTCAGTTGCCGGTGAGCCCCAGGGCGTCGTCGTTCCCAATGGCGGGGATTTTCGCTTCCTCGCCGTCAAGCTCGGCGTGTTCTCGCTCGATGGCCAGGTCTTCGAAACCATCGAGGCGGCCCGCGATGCCGCGCGCGCCGTCGTCGAGGGTGCGGCCGAGCTGGCCCAGTCCTTCGAGGCCTCCGATGGGTCCGATGAAGGCCTCGTCGCCTGAAATCCACGCCGCGGACGGTTGAGCCCGCATGCCCATCTCTGGCACAAGAGGGGTGCAAGGCGTGCGGAGCATGATCATGAACCCCCGAGTCCCCCTTTTCGCCGGTGCCCTCGTTTCGGGCATCGCCCTCGCCGCCGCCCCGGCCATGGCCCAGCCGGTCACCACGATCACGGCGGAGGCCATCGCGGCGGTGGACTCCAGCCTTGAGGCCGAGGCGCTGGCCGCCATCCTCAAGGGCGGCATCGCCGATCATGCCCAGGCGCTGGCCGACCTCGACGCCCGCTCCATTTCCATCCCCGAGCTCGAATATCGGGGGCAGGGGGCGCACCAGCCCCGCGTCCGCTTCCTTGACATCGCCCTTGAGGGCGTCGAGGACGGCGTCGTCGCCTCTCTCGCCATCGGGCGCATGGAGGTCGAGGATGCCGAAGGCGTGGCCGGCAGCTTCGGTCCTTTCACCATCTCCAATCTCGACCTCGGCGCCGTGCTCGCCCTTTCCCAAATGCTGCCCGACGCGTCAGGCACGCCTCTTGCGCTCTTTTCCGCCGCCGATTTCGGCGCCGCCACCCTCACCACGCCCGAGGTCAAATGCAGCAATGAGGGCCTGCAACTGGGGCGTCTGGTGGTTCCGGCCATCGACTGGCAGGCCGTAGAGGGCGACGACCAACGCACCCAGGAGGCGCTGCGCACCTTCTTTTCCGGCCTCGAATTCGATGGCCTCGAAACCCGTGGCAGCGCCTGCAAGGGCATGAGCGAGGGCGAAGAAGGCCTCGCCTTCACCCTCGCCGCCTTCTCCATGGACGCCATAACGCCGGGCCTCTGGCCCGAAACCCTACTGACCGGCTTCGACATGCAGGTCGAAACCCAGGGCGATATCGGCCGTGTGGCCTTCGGCACCATGACCTTCGGCAGCATCGATTACGCCCATGTGCTCGAAGCCGCCGCCCGGGGGCTCGAGGACAGTTTTGAGAATGCCCGCCGATTCGTCCCGCATTTCTCGGGCTTTTCGATCACCGACATCCGCGCCGAAATCCCCGACAGCGGCGCCTATGGCCGCATGCGGGTCGCCATTGACGGCTTCAGCCTCGACTTCGACGGCTGGCTCAACGGCCTGCCCACCGGCATCGTCGTCGAGTTGCGCGACCAGACCCTCGAACTGGCGCTCGCGGATTCCATGGTCCAGTCCCCGGAAATGGAAAGCCTGACCCGGCTCATCGTCGAGACCCCGATGAGCTATCGCGGCGCCCTGCGCTGGGATCGCGAGAGCCGCACCATCGCGCTGGATTCGTTCCACTATCAATGGGGCGATCTCGCCGCCTTCACTCTGTCGGCCACCCTCACCGGGGCCAGCGATACGCTGTTCTCCTACGAGGAATCCGCCCAGTTGCTCTCGCTCCTCGCCCTTGGGGTCGGTCCCATGCAGCTCGAATTCACCGATTCGGGGCTCATCGAGCGCATGGCGGAATTCGAGGCCTTGACCGGCGAGGCGGACACGACGCCGGCGCAATTGCGCTCCCAACTCGCCAAGCAACTGGTCGAAGAGCTCGTCTCCGACGAGACGACCCCGGAAATGGCCGCGATCGCCGCAACCATAGCCCGCTTTTTCCAGGGCGGCGGCACGCTCACCCTCAGCGCCGTCCCCGCCGATGGCGCATCGGTCTCCATCCACAGCTTCATGGCTAGCGAAGCCGAGCCCGAACGCCTGTTCGACCTGTTCGAAATCGAGGCGCGGCTGGTTTCGGGTTCAGGTGCGTTGGATTAGGCCCAGATCTTGAAATACCCCAGCGCGTCGCCGATCGACTCTTCTTCATAGCCCAGATGGGACAGCAGCACGCGCTCCAGCGCGTCGTTGATGTCCACGGCGGCTTCGAAATTGGCCTGGCTCGGCGTGCGCACAAGCGTGTTGAGCGCGTCGATCAGCTTGACCAGCAGGGCATGCACCACCTCGTGCTCGGCGATGAGGCGGTCGGTCACCTTCTTCCACGCCTCGCCCTTTTGCGACAGCGCCGGGAAGAACCCCGCATCCTCGATCGAATGATGGGTGTGCACCACCTGGCAATGCTGGCCGCACAGATTGCCGAACCGGCGATAATTGCTGACCATGGCCAGCGCTTCGGTCTCTTCGGTGACCTGCTCGGGCGTTTTGTGCCCGGCCATGATCTCGTCGATCAGCCCGCGCAGCATGCCCGTATTCTGCCGCAAATGGTCGTGGATCATCTTGAGGTGCCGCCCATACACCTTCTGATCTGGGGTGACATCGAGCTTGGGCGCGGACGGACGCGTGGAATCGTCGAGAAAGGAAATATCGAGAAGCATGGGGAGGTGTGAGGCCTGGGGTTGATGGGCTCCCCAATCTAGGCATTGTCGCCCCGATTGCTACCCCAGCATCTTGCCCGGATTGAGAATTCCCTTCGGATCGAGCGCCGATTTGATCGCCCGCATCATCTTGAGCGCCGTGGGGTCCTTGACCTCTTTGAGCAGCGCGGTCTTGAGCTGCCCAATGCCGTGCTCGGCCGAAATCGATCCCCCCATCTCCAGCACCACCTTGTAGATGGCCGCGTGCACCGCCTCGTCGCGCGCCATGAACTCGGCGTTGTCGCCCCCTTCGGGCACCGAGAAGTTGAAGTGGATATTGCCATCGCCCAGATGCCCGAACGGCACCGGGCGGATGCCGGGCACCACGGCCTTGGCCGCCGCGCTGCCCCGCGCAATCAGTTCGGGCACCGCCGCCACCGGCACCGAGACGTCGTGCTTGATCGAGGCGCCTTCCTTCGATTGCACCTCGCTCATCTGCTCCCGCGCCGTCCAGAATGCCTCCCGCTGCGCCAGCGATTCGGCCATCACCCCGTTGCCGACCAGCCCGGCCTCCATCGCCGTTTCCAGCATGGCGGCCAGCCCGCCGTCCCCCATGCCCCTGGGCACCGAGATTTCCGCCAGCACATACCAGTCCGAACGTTCCGCCGTGGGGTCCTGCGCGATCATCTTGTGTTTGAGCTGGAAATCGAACCCGATGCGCGGCATCAATTCGAACGCAGTCAGCGTCGATCCGGCCCGCTCCCGCAGCCGGGTGAACAGCGCCAGCGCCGCCTCGGGCCCGGCCACGTTGAGCAGCGCCGTTTCGTGATGGTCGGGCTTGGGAAACAGTTTCAGCGTCGCCGCGGTGATGATCCCCAGCGTCCCTTCCGACCCCACGAACAGGTCCTTGAGGTCGTATCCCGTATTGTCCTTGCGCAGCGATCCGAGCCCGTTATAGATCGACCCGTCCGCCAGCACCGCCTCGACGCCGAGGCACAATTCGCGCGCCGTGCCATAGGAGAGCACCTGCACCCCGCCGGCATTGGAGCCCAAGACGCCCCCGATCCGCGCCGAACCCTGTGAGGCGATATAGAGGGGGAACAGCATCCCCGCCGCCTCGGCGATCCTGTGGGCCTCCTCGAGCGTGGTCCCCGCATTGAGCGTCATGTGCCCCGCCGCCGCGTCCACATGCCGCGTGCCCCCCAGCCGGGAGACCGAAACGATCACCTCGTCGCCATAGAGCGGCACCTGTCCGCCCACCAGCCCGGTATTGCCCGCCTGGGGCACCACATGCACGCCCACCTCATGGGCCCATTCCATCACCGCCTGCACCTCGGCCACCGTGCGGGGCAGGGCGACGGCCCTGGCGCTGGTTTTGAACCGCCGCCGCGGCTCGGCGAGATAGCCTTCCATCTCGGCCTCTTCGAACCTCACGGAATCGGCGCCCAGCAGCGTGATCAGGGCGGGGACGATCTGGTCTTTGGACAGGGGCATGGCAAAGGGCTTTCTTGGCAATCGGTCGGTTCGGTTCATCGCATGGCGCAACGGGGCAACGCCAGCCGGGCAATCGCTATCCCACCTTGCCCGTTCCCATCCCCTGTGCCAAAACCGGCCATAACGCAACGATCATCGGAGAACATCATGGCTGGGTTGATGCAAGGCAAGCGCGGGCTCGTCATGGGCGTCGCCAACAACCGCTCCATCGCCTATGGCATCGCCAAGGCCCTGCACGCCCAGGGCGCGGAAATGGCCTTCACCTATCAGGGCGAAGCGCTGCATCGCCGTGTCCAGCCCATCGCCGCCGAATTCGGCTCCGAACTGGTCCTGCCCTGCGACGTGACCGACCCCGACGCCATGGACGCGGTGTTCAACGTCCTCAAATCCCAATGGGGCAAGCTCGATTTCCTCGTCCACGCCATCGGCTTTTCCAACAAGGAAGAGCTGGAGGGCCGCTATGTCGACACCACCCCGGGCAATTTCAGCCTGACCATGAACATTTCGGTGTTTTCGCTCACCGCGCTGGCCAAGCGCGCCGAGGCGATGATGGATGCCGGCGGCTCGATCCTGACCCTCACCTATTACGGCGCCGAGAAGGTCCTGCCCAATTACAACGTCATGGGCGTCGCCAAGGCCGCGCTCGAGGCGTCCGTGCGCTATCTCGCTTCCGATCTCGGGCCCCAGGGCATCCGCGTCAACGCCATTTCCGCCGGTCCCATCAAGACCCTCGCCGCCTCGGGCATTTCCGACCTGCGCGAGATGCTGAAATGGAACGAGGAGAACGCCCCCCTGCGCAAGAACGTCTCCATCGACGAGGTGGGCAATTCCGCGCTCTACCTGCTGTCCGATCTGGCCAGCGGGGTCACCGGCGAAATCCACTACGTGGATTCCGGCTACAACATCATCGGCATGAAGGCCCTGCCCCCCAAGGGCGGCGCATCAGAGTAAATCCGTCACATTCGGGGTGCAGGATGCGCCCCGGACCAATTTTTGAAAAGTCGAGCTCATATTTGCCATGCACCAGGTGACCTGGCCCGATTTCTATTTTGCGCGTCACGGGGAAACCGACTGGAACCGTGAACGGCGCTATCAGGGCAGCCGCGATATCCCCCTCAACGCCACCGGCCGCAAGCAGGCCGATTCCTCAGGCGTCCTGCTGCGCTACCTGCTTGAGGAAGCCGGCGCCGATCCGGCCTCCTTCCATTGGTATGCCTCCCCGCTCGGCCGGGCGCGCGAGACCATGGAGCGCATGCGCGCCGCCTTCGACATGCCCTTGCCCGACGTCGTCTACGACCAGCGCTTGGTCGAGATTTCCTTCGGCAAGTTCGAGGGCCTGCTGCATGAGGAGATCGCCCGCGAGCGCGAGGCGCTGGCGCCAGGCCAGCGCGACGCCGGCTATTGGAATTTCCGTCCCGACGAGGGCGAGAATTACGAGGACCTCGCCGCGCGCCTCACCGATTTCGCCCAGCGCCTGACCGATCATTCGATCATCGTCGCCCATGGTGGGGTGCTGCGCGTCCTGCGCCATCTGGTCGAGGGCGTGGGGCGGGGCGAAGTGCTCAACTGGGCCCCGCCGCAAGGGGTCATCGCCCATTTCACCGGCGGCGGCATGACGCTGCACGCCGCGCAGAAGACCTGGTAGCGCAAGGGGAGGGCGCATCGATGGATGACAATCCGCTGACTCGCCCCGGCGTGGCCCATCCCGATATCACCGATCCCGATATCGCGCTTCTGGTGACGACCTTTTACGGCCGGGCCCGCGAGGACGATTTGATCGGCCCCATCTTCAACCGCGCCGTCGACGACTGGGACCACCACCTGGCCCAGATCACCGATTTCTGGTCCTCCATCATGCTGCGCACCGGCCGCTATTCCGGCCGTCCCCTCAACCCCCATCTGCGCCTGCCGCTCGAGCCGGTCCATTTCGACCGCTGGCTGGCCCTGTTCGAACAGACCGCCACCGAGATCTTCGGCCCCGAGATCGCGCATGAATTCATGATCCGGGCCAACCGCATCGCCGACAATTTCGAAATCGCCATCGGCACCCTGCGCGGCGACCTCCGCACCCCCCGCCACAGCGTGTGACGGGATCTTCCCTTCTCCCCTTGTGGGAGAAGGTGGCCGCGAAGCGGTCGGATGAGGGGGCGCAGCGCTTCAGCATACACCACCGCCACGCCCTCTCCACCCTTCGCATCATTGACCGCATCCGCGCGCCTGCCTAGAACAGCGCCACCACGCTGAGGAATCCCCTGCCCATGAGCGACAACAGTTTCGGCCGTCTCTTCCGCTTCACCACCTGGGGTGAAAGCCACGGGCCCGCGATCGGGGTGGTGGTCGATGGCTGTCCACCGGGCCTTCCCATCAGCGCCGAAGCCATCCAGCGCGATCTCGATCGCCGCAAGCCCGGCCAGTCGCGCTACACCACCCAGCGCCGCGAGGCCGACGAGGTCAAGATCCTCTCCGGCGTCTTCGAGGACGAGCGCACCGATGGCCTGCGCACCACCGGCACGCCCATTTCGCTGCTGATCGAGAACATCGACCAGCGCTCCAAGGATTATTCCGACATCCGCGACAAGTTCCGGCCCGGCCACGCCGACTACACCTATTTCCAGAAATACGGCCTGCGCGACTATCGCGGCGGCGGGCGCTCCTCGGCCCGCGAAACCGCCGCCCGCGTCGCTGCCGGCGCGGTGGCGAGGCTGGTCATTCCCTTCGTCACCATCCGCGCCTCGCTGATCCAGATCGGCCCGCACCGCATCGATCACGCCAATTTCGATTGGGACGAAGTCGGCCGCAACCCGTTCTTTTGCGCTGATGCCCGGGCTGCCGAGCAATGGGCGCCCTATCTCGACGGCATCCGCAAGGCCGGCTCCTCAGTCGGCGCCGTGATCGAGGTGGTGGCCGAGGGCGTCCCGGCCGGCTGGGGCGCGCCGGTCTATGGCAAGCTCAGCGCCGATATCGCCTCGGCCTTCATGTCGATCAACGCCGTCAAGGGCGTCGAGATCGGCGAGGGCATGCACGCCGCCGAACTCACCGGCGAGGAGAACGCCGACGAGATGCGGGCCGAGCGGCCGCTGCCCAAATTCCTCTCCAACAACGCCGGGGGCATTCTGGGCGGCATCTCCAATGGCGACCCCATCGTGGCGCGCTTCGCGGTCAAGCCCACCAGTTCGATCCTCACCCCGCGCCAGACGGTGACCACCCATAACGAGGACGCCGATATCGTCACCAAGGGCCGCCACGATCCGTGCGTCGGCATTCGCGCCGTTCCCATCGGGGAGGCCATGATGGCCTGCGTTCTCGCCGACCATTTCCTCCGCCATCGCGGCCAGACCGGGCGCGAGGGCGGTTTCGGCTTCGGC
This sequence comes from Pelagibacterium lacus, assembly GCF_003345525.1. Classification (GTDB taxonomy): domain Bacteria; phylum Pseudomonadota; class Alphaproteobacteria; order Rhizobiales; family Devosiaceae; genus Pelagibacterium; species Pelagibacterium lacus. The sequence continues at coordinate 201,393 of NZ_QQNH01000001.1, read as the reverse complement.
AGAAACGCCCCGTGAACCGCACGAGGGCGCAGGTTTTTCAGTTGATCACGGCAGGGGAGTGACAGCCAGTGACGCTTAGCGAATCCGATATGCGTGTGGATGCGGCCCTTGCGGCCATGAAGCGCGGCGGCATGGTTGTGGTCGTCGACGATCACGACCGGGAAGGGGAGGGCGACATCATCGCCGCCGCCTCCACCATCACCTCCGAGCAGATGGCCTTCATCGTCCGCCACACCTCGGGCATCGTCTGCACGCCGATCACCGGCGAGCGCGCGCAAAAGCTCCATCTCGATCCCATGGTCGCGGTCAATGATTCCGCCCATTCGACCGCTTTCACCATCTCGATCGATTTCAAGCACGGCACCACAACCGGCATTTCCGCCGATGACCGCACGGCGACCGTGCGCGCCCTCACCAATTCCAATGTCGCCGCCGAGGATTTCTCCCGCCCCGGCCACATTTTCCCCCTCATCGCCCGGCGCGGCGGGGTGCTGATGCGCTCAGGCCATACCGAGGCCGCCGTCGATCTGTGCAAGCTCGCCGACCTGCCCGATGTCGGGGTGATCTGCGAGCTGGTCAATGATGACGGCACCGTGACCCGCGGCCAGCAGGTGAGCGATTTTGCCTCCCGCCACGATCTCCCCTTGGTGTCGGTGGCCGATCTCATCGCCTATCGCCAGCGGCGCGAAAAGCTGGTCGAGCGCGTGGCGACCTTCGACATCGCGACCGTTGCCGGTCCGGCCATCGCCTATGCCTATTCCACCCCCTTCGACCGCGTGCAGCACCTGGCCCTGGTGTTCGGCGAAATTGGCGGCGGCCAGCCGGTTCCGGTGCGCCTGCAGCGCGAGGACATCGTCACCGACGTGTTCGGCGATGCCTCGGGGCTCAACGAGGCGATCGGGCAATTGGCCGGGACGGGGGGTGTCCTCGTCTATCTGCGCGAAGGCACCGCCGGGGTCGCCTATGATCGCGAGGCGGCACTGAGCGAGCGCGAGGACCACGGCTCGGCCCGCTCGCGCGAGGCCGAATGGCGGGAAGTAGGGCTGGGGGCCCAGATCCTGCGCGATCTGGGCGTGTCGACCATCCGGCCCCTCTCGTCCCGTTCGCGGCACTATGTGGGCCTCGAGGCTTTCGGCATTAGGGCGTTTCCAGGATAAGTGGGCACCACTTATCCGGTTCGGAAACGCGACAAAACAAGGACCTAGAGCGCCTGATCTGATTCAATCAGATCAGGCGCTCTAGGCTGGCGGCGGGCTGACCGTCACAGCGTGTGCGGGCCGTTGACCATGTGATCGGCCACCAGCCCCACGCCGAGCAGCACGAGGATGATCAGCCACACGATCAGGCGGCACCGCCCGCTGGCGCTCATGGCTGTGTCTCCCGCGCCTCCCTTACGGCAAGGTTTCGGGAAACCGCTTCTGCAGGTCCACCCGGTCGTCCACCGACCGCAGGCGCACGGTGAGGGAGGTCGATTCCACCGGCACCTGCGGCGGCAGGCTGAACGCCATCTCGGGCGTGTGCGCCTTGGACCATGCCTTGAAGCGGGCGATCTTGTTGGCGCCGGCGGCGGGCAGGGTGAGGGCATATCGGAACGTCATGGCAATGCTCGCATTTCTCATCAGGCCGGGGCGGACGCGCAAAGGCGCTGCGCCCGGAGCGCTGGGATTTTCGGGGAAGAGGGAAAACCACACCTGGCCCGGCGCTTGCGTGTTGCAGGTCGCCGAACCAGGCAATCAGCCGATGAGAAGTCTTGTGCGAACGTGGGCTCGCCAAATCCGAAAGAGCGTGATCATGAGCCTATCATGGCCGAATGCCGGCGCAAGTCAATGGCGGCCCCTCCCTTGGGCTCACCCCAAAGTCGCATGAGACATAAAGTCCTGTTTTCTCTGGTTTTTGGCCCTTGAATTGCCGTTATCGGACCCGATGTTAAAAGGCAGGGAGACGCCTTGCCCAAGGCCATTCCTGTCCTTCACGAAAACGAGCAAAGAGCTCCACGCGACCCCGCGTCAGGAGCCGGGAGATGAATATGCCTGCGATGCGCATTTGTGGTGCGTGCGATGGGCCGGTTCCCCGGGCGTCACACCGATGCCCCTGGTGCCGGACCGAAATCGAAAGCCTGGGGCGCCGCCCCGAGCATCTGTTCTCGACCTTTGACGGGCAGGGCGTCGGCCGGCGCATCCTGCCCCCGCCCGATCTCCCGGTGCCGGGGGAAAGCTGAGCCGGCCTGACCGGCCTATTGCATCTGATCGTAGAGGAAATAGGCCGCATCGTCCCAGGTGAGGTCCGGATTGTCGGCGCAGAACTGATACGCCGTCTTGTAGAGGGCGTCCTCGCCGACATCTAGCCCGGTCTCGAGGTCCAGTTCGTAGTTCCGGCCGGTGATATAGCCTAGCAGCCACCAGCGGTTCATGGCCCGATAGGTTTCGTTGTTGTGCTCTTCCATGATCTCGGGGCAGGTGACATTGCCCTTGACCAGATAGGCGTTGGCCTGTCCGCTTGCCAGCGTGGCGGCGGCGAGAATGGTGGCGAAGACAATACGGTTCATGGCTGCGTCCCTCCGCAAAACCTGCCATGCTGCGGCAGTGACACAAGCATTATCCGAGCCGCCGCGGGCAGGCTAGAGGGCTTTGCGGAAGGCTGCGAGGATTTCGGCGTTTCCATCCCCGCCCCGAACCGGGGAATCCCAGCGGCCGAGAAACCCCCAGCCCAGCCCGCCCATATGCGCGATGACCGCGCTCACCGCCGCCGCGACCGGCGCGTCGGGCAGGACGATGCCGCCCTTGCCGATATGGTCGCGCCCCACCTCGAATTGCGGCTTGATGAGCAGCAGCGCCTCGGCGCCCGGCGCGCAGAGCCGGCTTGGCGCGTCGATGATCTTGGTGAGCGAGACGAAGCTCACATCCGACACCATCAGCCCGATGGGCTCCCCGATCGTCTCGGGCGTGAGGTCGCGGGCATTGCGCCCTTCCATCGACACCACCGGGGCCATGGCCGCCACATCGGGGTGAAGCTGCCCATGCCCCACATCGACCGCATAGACCGTCCTGGCCCCGCGCTCCACCAGCACCTGGGTGAACCCGCCCGTCGAAGCCCCCAGGTCGAGGCAGGCCTTGCCGCGCGGGTCGAACCCCGCCGCATCGAGCCCGGCCACCAGCTTCAGCGCCGCCCGCGAGACATAGCCCGCCGCCGGATCGTCGAGCGTGATGCTGTCGGCCTCGCCGACCTGCTGATTGGGTTTTCGCGCGGTCTGGCCGTTCACCATCACCGTGCCGCGCAGGATCGCGTCGCGGCCCCGCGCTCGCGAGGGCACCAGCCCCCGCTGCTCGAGCGCGATGTCGAGCCGCGTCCGGCTCATGCGGCGATGAGGCGGCGGATCTTGTCGAGCGCTGTGGCCGTGGCCTCGCCCCAGGTGATGGTGCCGAAGAACTTGCCCTCGTCATCGATGAGGAACACCGAGGCGGTGTGGTTGACCAGATAGTCGGTCGTCCCCTCGGCCACGACCCGTTCGGAAAACACCCCGTAGGAGCGCTTGATCTGGTCGGTCTGGGCTTCGTCGCCCACCAGCCCCATCACGTCCGGCCCGAAATTGGAGAGATAGGCGCGCGTATGGTCCAGCGTGTCGCGCTCGGGGTCCACCGAGACGAAGACGATGCGCAATTCGTCGTCATCGAGCCCCAGCGTCCGCTTCCATGCGGTCGCCTCGGCCAGCGTGGTCGGGCAGACGTCCGGGCAATAGGTATAGCCGAAGAACATCAGGGTCGGCGTGCCGACCAGGTCCTCCTGGGTGAACGGCTCCGCATTGGCCGTCGAGACCATCTCGAACGGGCCGCCGAACATGGCGCCCGAGGGCTGGAACGGCCGCGTGAGATAGATCACCGTCGCCGAGATGGCCGCCAGGGAAACCAGGGCCCACAATACGATACGGACTTTGGCCAGCACGGCACGACTTCTTTATATCTGTTGATCCAGCGGCTCGACGCCCATCGGTGTGCCGTCCTTGGCCAGGGTGATCTTTTCGATCCGCGCCTCGGCCTGCTTGAGCAGGGCCTCGCAATGGCGCTTGAGCGCTTCGCCGCGCTCATAGATCGCGATGGATTCCTGCAACGGCGCCTTGCCGCCTTCGAGCTGGGCCACGATCTTTTCCAGCGCGTCCAGCGCGGCTTCAAAGCTCATCTCGGCAATGTCGGTCATGGCTGTCCTTCCTCGTCGTCATGGGGTCCGGCCTCGCCGGTGAGCAGCATGCCTACATGCGCCGACACGCCCGAGGCAAGCCCGCCAAGATCGTATCCGCCTTCGAGCATCGAGACGATCCGGTTTGAACAGCGCTTGGCCGCGATGTCCATCAACTTTCCCGTGAGCCATGCGAAGTCCGAACCCACCCATTGCAGCTGCGCCAGGGGGTCGCGCCGCTCGGCGTCGAACCCCGCCGAGACCAGAATCAGGTCGGGCGCGAAATTGTCGAGCGCCGGCAGGATGGTGTCGCGATAGGCCTGCCGCATGGCGTCCCCGCCGCTTCCCGCCGCCAGCGCGGCGTTGACGATATTGCCGACCCCCGTTTCATGCGGCGCGCCGGTGCCGGGATAGAGCGGCATCTGGTGGCTGGAGGCGTAGAATATGCTGCGATCGTCTTCGAAGATGTCCTGGGTGCCATTGCCGTGATGCACGTCGAAATCGACGATCGCCACCCGCTCGGCGCCATAGAGCCTTTGCGCCTGCCGCGCCGCGATGGCGATGGTGTTGACGAGGCAGAACCCCATAGAGCGCCCGCGCTCGGCGTGGTGGCCCGGCGGGCGCGAGAGGACGAAGGCATTGTCCGCCTCGCCCAGCACCACCGCCTCCAGCCCGCGCAGCACCCCGCCCAGCGCGCTGGCCGCTGCTTCGAGGCTCCGGTCGGAAACGAAGGTATCGGCGTCGATCTGGCCTATTCCCTCGGCCGGCCGTACCTTGCGGATGGTGTCCATGACACTGGGCGCGTGCACCAGCTCGGCCAGCGAGAGATCGCCTTGCGCCGCCACCTCCCGGGTGAGGCGGCCGAAACGGGGCTGCGCCAGGGCCTTTTCCGCCGCGGCGATGCGTTCGGGACGCTCGGCATGGCCCTGCGGCACGAGATGCGCGTCGGCATTGGCTTGGCTGATCAGAAGGGTCGTCATGAAAGCCTCGGCTGATTGCCCCTTCTTGACGTGGCGCCGGACGCTTGTCAAACAGCGTCGATGACACCGCCCGTCCGCCATCCCCAGACCCTTGCCGAGGCCGCCGCCCTGTTGCGCGCCGGTGACGTCTGCGCCTTCGCCACCGAAACGGTTTACGGCCTGGGGGCCGATGCCACCAATTCCGACGCGGTGCTGAAAATCTACGAGACCAAGGGCCGGCCGCGCTTCAATCCGCTGATCTCCCATTGCGCCGATCTGGCCATGGCCCGGCGCTATGGGGTCTTCTCCCCTCTGGCTCTCCGGCTCGCCCAAGCCTTCTGGCCCGGCCCGCTGACCCTGGTCGTCCCGCTCACCCCCGGCGCCGGCCTTTCCGACCTCGTGACGGCGGGGTTGGAGACCGTAGCCCTGCGCGTCCCCGGCCATGCCACGGCAAGGGCGCTCATCGAAGCGGTCGGCAAGCCGATCGCCGCGCCCTCGGCCAATCCTTCCGGCAAGCTCTCGCCCACGATGGCCAGCCATGTGCGCGACGCCTTCGCCGATACCGTCCCGGTGCTCGATGGCGGCCCCTGCGCCAGCGGCCTCGAATCGACCATCCTCGCCATCGATGGCGAAAGGGTCGTCCAGCTCCGGGCCGGCGCCTTGCCGCGCGAGGAGATCGAGGCGCTGCTCGGGCAGCCCGTGCCCATCGCCTCGGCCGATGCCGCCATCGCCTCGCCGGGCATGCTCAAGAGCCATTACGCCCCCGGCGCGTCCCTGCGCCTCGATGCCCCGGCCCCCGAGCCCGGCGAAGCCTATCTGGCCTTCGGCCCCGAGCCCCGCACCGGTGGTCCCATGCTCAACCTGTCGCCTGGGCGCGATCTCGCCGAAGCGGCCCGCAATCTCTTTCCCTTCCTCGCGCGGCTCGATGCGTCCGGGGCCGGCCGCATCGCCGTCGCCCCCATCCCGGCCACCGGGCTGGGCGAAGCCATCAACGACCGCCTTATCCGCGCCGCGGCCCCCCATGACTAGCGTCACGCTCAGCGGCGCATGCGGCAATTCCCCCAAAAATGCCTTTGCCGAACAGGTCGCCATCGCCCTCGTCACGGCCGACGCCGAACAGCTCGCCGACTGGCTCATCCCCGATTGCGTTGCCATTGTTTCAGGCGATGAAGAAATCCATGGCCGGGAAGCCGCCCTTGGGGCGCTCTCCGACATGCTGGGCAGGCCCGATGCCGTGACCATCCATCACGCCATCACCCATGGCCGCACCGGTGCCGTCAACGGCACGCTGACTACGGGCAAGACCCGCATCGGCTTCTGCTTCGTCCTCGCCTTCAGAACCACAAAGGCGGACAGCATCGCCGCCTTCCGCCTCTATCGATCCTGAAGCGCCTCAAGTTCGATCTTGAGCCTCGCGCCCGTTGCCTTGGCATAGCGCTGCAATGTTGCGATGGACGGCGAGACATTGCCGCCTTCGAGCCGGGCGATGGCCGATTGGGTTGTGCCGATCCGGCTTGCCAGTTCGGCTTGCGTCAGTTTCGCGCGCATACGCGCCCTGACCAGCGCCTCAACAACCGCAAACTCGGCGTCGGCCTTCTCATATTCTACCCGAAACACCGGATCGCCCATCAGGCGTTGTTTCAATTCGGAGAGCTTGGTCATGGCAAAATCTGTTTCATCCTGTTGCGTGCAATTTCCAGCGCCGTTTTCGGCGTTCTTTGGGATTTCTTGACGAACACATGGAGTACGATAACCCGGCGGCCGGACATCGTGACGTAAAGTCCTCTTGCAATCCCTTCCGCTGCCTTGGCGCGCAATTCCCACAGCTTGCCGTCGATGTGCTTGACATGCGGCGCGCCGAGCTTGTCCAGTCCGATCGACTCCACGGCTTCAAGCAGGCGGATCAAACGCGCCTGCAGACGTGGCGGTAGTGCGTCGATTTCGTTATCGACCACCTGACCCAGCGTTTCGACCGTCCATCGCATTTACGCAATATAGCGTATATGCGATTTTTATCAATCCCGCACCGTATACGGCTTCTGGTCGCGCCAGAAGCGCATCAGGCTTTCGAGGTCGGGGTCGCCGCCCTTGGGCAGCACCACGCGCAGGTTGACATAGAGGTCGCCCTTGCCGAACAACCCCTTGCCCTTGAGCCGCATGGCCTTGGCGGTGTCGGGCCCCGGCGGCAGGTTCAGTTCCACCGCGCCGTCGAGGGTCGGCACGCGCACCTTGGCGCCCAGCACCGCCTCATAGAGCGTGATCGGCACGTCGACCCGCAGGTCGTTGCCGTCCTTGCGGAATTGCTTGTGCCTGGCAAACCGGATGGTCACCAGCGCATCGCCAGGCTGCCCGCCCATGGGCGAGGGCCGGCCCTGTCCGCGCAGGCGTACCTGCTGGCCTTCCTCGATCGGGGAGGGGAGCTTGACCGAAACCGTCTTGCCCGAAGGCAGCGTCACCGGAACCGATCCGCCCTTCTGGGCGTCTTCGAGCGACACGGCGAGATTGACGACCACGTCCTCGCCCTTGATGCCGGCCCCTCCGGTCGTGCTGCCGGAAAAAGGGTCCCAACTCGCCCCGCCGGCACCGGCGCCCGCTGCGCCGCCGCCGCCGAACGGATTGCCGCCCGCCGAACGGCGCGCCCCGCCGAACCCGCTCATGAATTCCTTGAGGATATCCTCGGCGCTAAAACCTCCGGCCGCCCCCGCGCCGCCGCGCGGGCCGCCCCGGGCGCCCGAGGGATCGAACCCGCCGAAGCCGGCGAATTTGGGATTACCCTCGGCGTCGATCTCGCCGCGGTCATATTGTCCGCGCTTGGTCTTGTCCGACAACAGGTCATAGGCCGCCGTCGCCTCGGCGAATTTGGCGTGGGCGTCCTTGTCGGTCGGGTTCTGGTCGGGATGCAGCGATTTGGCCAGCTTGCGATAGGCGGCCTTGATCTCCTTGTCGCTGGCGCTTTTGGGCACCCCCAATACGGAATACGGATCGCGCATGCGCTCGGTTCACCTCAAAGGGCGCCCCCGCCGGTCCACCGTCCGGAAGCGCCTCACCCTTTCTCGTCTCAACGATTTGCGTCGCCGTTGCGGCGTCGCAGCTTTGCGTTCTATATGGCGACGGACTTCTCCAATGTCCAGAAGGGGATGACATGGCCGCCCACACCGCACCTTCGACCGAATTGCTGTTCGATGACGGCTTTCATGGCGAGATCGATCCCATGGCGCTGTTCCCGCTCTGGCTGGCCGAGGCGCGCGAGAGCGAGATCAACGATCCCAACGCCATGGCGGTGGCGAGCGTCGATGCGGAGGGCCTGCCCGATCTGCGCATGGTTCTGCTCAACGGGTTCGACGCCCGCGGCTTCGTGTTCTTCACCAATTTCGAGTCGGCCAAAGGCCGGCAATTGCTGGCCCATCCGCGCGCCGCGCTGCTGTTTCACTGGAAGAGCCTCCGGCGGCAGGTGCGGGTGCGCGGCCCGGTCGAGACCGTGTCCGACGCCGAGGCCGATGCCTATTTCGCCACGAGGCCCCGCGATTCCCGCCTCGGCGCCCATGCCTCGCAGCAATCGCGCCCGCTCGAAAACCGCCAGCATCTGGTCGACCGCCTCGAAAGCGAGCGCGCGCACCATGGCGAGGCCGAGGTGCCGCGCCCGCCCCATTGGTCGGGGTTCCGCATCCGGCCGCTGGCCATCGAATTCTGGAAGGACGGCGCCTTCCGCCTGCACGACCGCGTGCTGTTCTCGCGCGCCGATAGCGATGCAGGCTGGTCGCGCCAGAGGCTCTATCCGTAAACGATGCGCATCCTCGTCCGCACATCCCGGCTGGCCATCTGGGGGCGCCGCCTCGCCCTGTTCGGCTTTGCCGTGCTGCTGGTTTCGACCGGCCTGCACATGTTCGGCCAGATCGCCTCACCGGTGTTCGAGATCGCCCTGGTCATCGGCACCGCCATCGGCGCGCTTGCCTTCGCGCTCGGGGTGGCCGCCTATGTCACCCTGTGGGTTTCCGGCGACAAGGGCTGGGGCCCGGCCAGCGTCGGGGTGTTCCTCGGTCTTGTCTGCCTCGGCCCGGCCCTCGCCGCCCTGGCCTTCGCCCGGCTCTATCCATCCTCCGCCGATGTCACCACGGCCGTCGACGATCCGCCCCGGCTGGTCATGGCCGCGCCCGACGCGCCGCAGATCGATCCGGAATCGATCCTCCAGTCCTTCCCCAACCTCATCACCCGCATCTACCAGATCCCGCCCGAAGCCCTGTTCGTGTTGGCCCAGGATCTCCTGCGCGCCAATGGCTGGACCGTGCTGGGGATCGCCGAACCCTCCCAGGTCGACAACCGGGTGACCGTCAACGCCCTGCGCCGCTCGCTGCTGGGCTGGGAGAACGAGATCGCCTTCCGCGTCGCCGCCAGTCCCATGGGGGCGCAGATCGACCTGCGCTCGGCCTCGCTCGGGCCCGTCTATCACGATCTGGGCGACAATGGCCGCGCCATCGAGGCTTTCCTCTTGGCGCTGGACGACAGGGTCAACGCCTATATCCGCGATAATCTCGCCATGGCCGATGACGAACCCATCGCGGTGCCCGGCTCATCGGGGGAGGAGCCGCAGGCCCAATAGGCCGCGGCTGATCCGCAGCCGACCCTCCGATTGGAGATACTCGGCATGGGACAACAGCGTCCGCTGCGCCGCCAGCCGCAAGCGTCCGCCGAGGCCCGGATAGACCTGCGCCACCGCCGCCGCAAGGCTGATCGGTCCCCGGCCCACCACGTCGAGCAATTGCCCGTTGCGCATCAGCCTGTGGCTCTTGAGGGCGCGCGCGAAGGCCGGCCCGTCGGCGAGCGGCCCCCCATGCCCGCTGTGATAGACCCGCTGCTCCAGCGCGATCAGCCGCTCGAGCGAGCGCAGATAGGCGCCCAGATCGCCGTCCGGCGTGGCGATCACCGTGGAATTCCACCCCATCACATGGTCCCCCACCAGCACAGCGTCATGCTCGGGGAGGGCGAAGGCCAGGTGGTTGGCGCAATGGCCCGGCGTCGCCACCACCCTGAGCGCCACCCCGTCGATCTCGAGCGCTTCGCCGTCCTCCAGCCGCCGGTCGGGCTTGAGGCGAAAATCCCCGGCCCGCCGGAAAGGGTTGATCTCGAAGGGCTTGAGCGGGCGCGACAGCCGGTGCGGCCCGCCCGACCACAGGGACGCGCCCGTCCGCGCCATCAACCGGCGCGCCAGCCCGCAATGGTCGCGATGGGTGTGGGTGAGGAGCACGGCCAGCACCTCGCGCCCCCCGATCGCCGCCAGCAGCGCCTCGAGATGCGCCGAATCGTCGGGTCCCGGATCGAGCACGGCCACGGCCCGTTCGCCGATCAGATAGCTATTGGTGCCGGTGAAGGTATAGGGGCTCGCATTGGGGGCGGTCACCCGCGCGAGGCCCGGCCCCAGCGGGACGGGCCGGCCGGTCTGCGGGTCGAAGTCTTTCGAATAGACGGGCGTCTGGTTCGATGCGGGCATTGCGCGGCGCCTTGTGTATGGCTAAAAACGGAGAACCTGCTTCGGCTTTAACGCAAAGGGACGAGTTCTGGCCATGAGTTTCGCCACTTCCAATACGCTTCTGGGTCTCTATCAGCCCAAGTCGCAGACAGCCCGCGTAGTGACGGCGATCGCCGTCGCGTTCCTGGGTTCGATCCTGCTGACCCTTTCCGCCAAGATCAACGTGCCCACCTGGCCGGTCCCCGTCACCCTGCAGACCATGGCCGTCGCGGCCCTCGCCGGCGCGCTCGGCGCGCGCATGGGCGTGGCCACCGTCGCGCTCTATCTCGCCCAGGGCCTTGCCGGCCTGCCGGTCTTTGCCGGGATTGGCGCCGGCCCGGCCTATCTGATGGGCCCCACCGGCGGCTTTATCCTCTCCTGGCTGCCCATGGCCTTCATCATCGGCTACGCCGCCGACAAGGGCCTGTCGCGCAAGGTGCTGCCGCTGTTCGCCGTGATGGCCGGCGCGGCCATGTTCGGTCTGGCCGCCGGCTTTGTCTGGCTCCTGGCGCTTTCGGGCCAGGCCGCCTGGATCGATCCGTCCAACCCCGTGGTCTCCGCCTTCCGGGGCGCTGTGCAGCCCTTCGTCGTCTGGGATCTCGTCAAGATGGCCTTCGCCGCCCTCACCGTGGTGTCGGGCTGGGCGCTGCTGTCGCGCGGCAAATAGGCCCGGCGTCACGCCGCTGAATTTCAAGGCCGGTCCCTCGGGGCCGGCTTTTTTGCGTGCAACCCCTGGGCGGCCATCGCGTTCCTTCCTGAGACGGAAGGAGAAGCGAAAATGGAAGTCTCCCCCTATGCCTGGCTGTTTGCGGTGCTTGGCGGCGCCATCATCCTTGGCATCGTCATCGCCTATGGCGCCATAAAATCGTCCCAGGCGACGCGCCGCCAGAAGGACGCCGCCGAACGCGGCACGCGGGATATGTACCACAAGGACCAGAATCCCCGCTGATGGACCCCAGGCGCGTCGTCATCGTCGGTGCCGGCTTTGGCGGGCTCAGCGCGGCGCGCAAGCTCGCGGTCGCCGGCGTGCCCTTCACCCTGATCGACAAGAAGAACCACCACCTGTTCCAGCCGCTCCTCTATCAGGTGGCGTCCGCCGTGCTCTCGCCGGCCGAGATCGCCGTGCCCATCCGCTCGGTGCTCTCGCCGGGACGGGGCCGGTCCATCGAGATCCTGATGGAAGAGGTCGAATCCATCGACACGGCGGCCCAGAGCGTCCACACCGTTGGCGGGGACAGCGTCGCCTATTCCGACCTCATCCTCGCCCCGGGATCGAAATTCACCTATTTCGGCCATGAGCGCCAATGGGCCCACAACGCCCCGGCGCTCAAATCCCTCGACGATGCCCTCAACATCCGCCGCCGGGTGCTCCTCGCCTTCGAGCGCGCCGAGACCACCAGCGATCCTGCCCTGCGCGACCGGCTGATGACCTTCGTCATCGTCGGCGGCGGGCCCACCGGGGTGGAGATGGCCGGCGCCCTGGCCGAATTGTCCCGCGCGACCCTCGCCCGCGATTTCACCAATATCGATCCCCGCGCCGCCCGCGTCATCCTCATCGAGGCGTCCGACACGGTGCTGGGCGCCTATCCCGACCGGTTGTGCCGCTATGCCCGCCGCCAGCTCGAGCATCTGGGCGTCGATGTGCGCACCGGGGCGCCGGTCGAGGAGATCGACGCGACCGGGCTGCGGGCGGGGGAGTCCGTCATCGAAACCTCCAATATCTTCTGGTGCGCCGGGGTCGAGGCAACGGCGGTGGGCCGTTGGCTCGGGGTCGACACGGAAAAGAACGGCACCGTGGCGGTCGGCCCCGATCTCACCGTGTCGGGGCTGGCAAACGTCTTCGTCATCGGCGATGCGGCCACGGCGCGCGACGCGGAGGGCAAGCCTCTGCCGGCCCTCGCCCCGGTCGCCAAGCAGCAGGGCGCCTATGCGGCCCGCGCCATCATCCTCCGGCGCGCCGGCAAGCCGGCGCAGGCCCCGTTCCGCTATCGCGACTGGGGCACCATGGCCACCATCGGCCGGTCGTCAGCCGTCGCCAGCTTCGGCCGGCTGCAACTGACCGGCTTCGTCGCCTGGATGGTGTGGGGCGGTGTGCACATCACTTATCTGGTGGGCTTCCGTAACCGGGTCACGGTGCTGTTCAACTGGTTCTGGCACTGGATCACCTATGCCAAGGGTTCCCGCCTGATCACCGGCCCCGACCAGGCCGCCACCACCGACCTCGACAGCCCCCGGGCCATCGACCGCGAGCTCGACAAGACCGTAAATGCGCTGGAGGAGTCTACATAAAAAAGGGCGCGGATTTTCTCCGCGCCTTTATTGTCCCTCTTTCCTCTCAATCAGCCAGCAGGGCCGCTTCCACGTCGTCGATGATCGCCGAGAAGCTGATCGGGCCGACCGATTGGTTCCAGGGCTCGATATCGACGGGATAGACCTGCCCATTCTGCACCGCCGGCAGTCTCTGCCACAGGTCCGATTGCCGGATGGAGTCCATGCGGTCGGCGTCCTCGATCATCACGAAGATATGGTCGGCCAGCAGCCAGGGGATGTTCTCGGGCGAGATTTCCGTATGGTCGGCGTCGAGCGGCACCATTTCGTGCGGGTTCAGCCCCAGATCGTCATAGAGCACCGGGCCCGACCGCCGCGCGCCGCCATAGACGCGGATGTCCTTTTCGCGCACCCGCAGCAGCAGCACCGTTTCGTCGCCGCGCGCCTCGGCGAGCGCCGCCTTGGTCGCCGCCGCCCGGTCGTCATAGGCGGCGATGGCCGCCTCCACCTGCGCGCTGCGGCCCAGCGCCTCGCCCAGCCCCTCATACCATTCGCGCCATTCCGCGTCGGGCTCGTTGAGCAGCAGCGTGGGCGCGATGGCGCTCAGCCGCTCGTAATTGTCCCCCTGCTGGCTCTCCTGGGCGAGGATCAGTTCGGGATCGAGCGACAGCACCATCTCGAAATTGGGGTCGGAATGCAGCCCCACCGATGTGGTGCCGGCCAGCGAGTCCACCAATTGCTGCGGCAGGCCCGAGGGCCGGTCCACCGAGCCGATCGGGGAAAGCCCCATGACGATGAGCGCCTCGGCGAACACATTGTGCAGGGTCACGATCTTTTCCGGCGCCAGCGGGATTTCGGTCTCTCCCAGCGCGTGCTCGACCACCCGACCCTCCGCCGTGACCGCGACCGTCCGGGCGATCTGCGCCATGACCGGGGCCGCCGAAAGCGTGAGGCACAAGGCGGCACCCCCGGCCAGCCTTGCCCAATTGCGCGTAAAAACCATCGAAAACCTCCAGCTATTAATATGATTTATTCGCTCATATTAATAGGCGCCCACGCGACGGACAAGCGCGGAAATGCGCCGGCTCAGGGGCCCCGTCTGGCGTGCCGCTCGGCCAGGTCGCGCCGATCCTTGAGGGTCGAGAAGATGATGGCGAGAATGATGCCGCTCGACGCCCCCAGCGCCGTGTCGATCACCCGTTCGAGCGCCAGCGCGGCGCCGGTCGCGGCGGGGGAGGCCAGATGGCTCATCAGCAGCGCCATGGGGGTGACGAGGATCTGGCCCAGCCCGTAATTGGCGCCGATGATCAATTCGGTCGCGAACTGCATCACCACCAGAATCGCGATCAGCGTCCAGATCGAGGGCGCATAGGTGAGCAGCAGCCAGGCGAGCAGGGCGCCCACCACCGTGCCCATCATGCGCTGCAGGGCGCGGTTCATGCTGATATGGAGATGCGCGCCCTGCATCACCGCCACCGAGCCCATGGCCGCCCAGGCCGGGTGGTCGGCCCCCAGCGCATGGCTGACGAACACCGCCACCGCCGCGCCCACGATTATGCGCCCGGCAGCGGCCAGCCCCTGGCTGAGGGGGCGGGTGGTGCCGTCCGGGGCCGGCATGTCGGCGGTCGCCCGGTGCCGCAGCGGTTCGGTGGCCGCGCATATCGCCCAGGCGAGGGCGGCGACGATCGCCGTCGCCGCGGTCCGCTCGAACACCCCGGCCAGCGAGGACGCCGCATCCATCGAGGCCCCGGCGGCAAAGACGAAGATCAGCGCGCCGGGCGCCCCGAACCCCCGGCTCACCGAGGCGAGGAAGAACACGCCGCAGCTGATCGCCAGGATAACGAGCTGGATTTCGATCGGCGTGCCCATAAAGGCGATCAGCGACATAACGAGCACAGCCAGCGTCTGCAGCAGGGCGCAGTGCAGCACGATGCGGTTGCGCTGCCGCTCCGGCGCGAAGCGTCCGAACAGGGCGACCAGCGCTCCCAGTGCGGCGAACCCGATCAGGTCGGCCCAGGGCGAAAGGTAGACCAGCGGGAGCGCGATGGCCGCCGTCATGGCGGCCTGGAGCCCGGCCAAGGCCGAGTTGCGCAGCGTCGGCTGGCGGGTGAACTCCAGGCTGTCGCGAATCTGCACCGGATGCAGCAGCCGCCGGGCCGTGCCGAGCCGGCTCGTGCCATGATCCTGTGCCGGCTGGTGCTGCGGGGGCTCGGGGTCGTTCATGCGTCGGAATCTTCTGATACGGGGGCGTTCTCAGGGCCGAACATGCCCCGCAAAGCACCGTCCCGCAAGCCGCCAGCGCGCCTGCCGGGCAACACAAATCCGCGCGGGGGCGGCGGGCGGGGCGATGCGCCCGTCCCCCTGCCTTTGGGGCTGTTTCGGGCCTCGCCTATTCGGCCGGGGCCCGGAAGCGGCCGATGCCGGCCCGGTCGTGCGAGGGGCCGAACACCACCACGGCGAAGATCAGGACGCCGACAAAGGTGATGATCGATCCGGCGGCCACCAGGGGCTCCATGGCCGGATTGCCCGCCAGGAGGAAATAGAGGCTCACCACCATCAGCAGCACGCCCACCGTATAGACGGCGAAATGGGTCAGCGGCACCCAGCCTTCGGCCTTGCCGGGGTTGAGGGCGTAATACCCGCCGAAAATGGCGCTGGTGACCCAGCCGAGCAGGTTCATATGCGCGTGGGCGCCCATGACGTTGTGATTGCCCGAAATCGACATGCTGATCCCGATGCCGATGCCGACGATGAGGAACAGAATGGCGGCTCTAAAGAAAAGATGAGATACACGAGGCATTCGAGTTCTCCTTATCTGAAGGGCTGCAAAATATTCCTATTCACGGCTGTTGAATAGAGCCTATCTGCAACTTGCCGCCGACCGTGGGGGACGCTGCGCCATGGCCCGCCAACCCGCCGCCCGGGTGGCGGCAAGAATTGAGGCGCGCGCCTCTACTCCGTGTTTCCATGGGTGCAACAAGTATCCGTCTGGCGAATCTTTCGCGCTTGGAGTAACGTTCCCCCATTGCACTGGAGGGGGACCATGATTTCTTTTCTTAAATATATCGCCGAGGGCATCGGCACGTTCTGGCTTACATTCGCCGGCTGCGGCGCTGCTGTATTGGCCGCCGGGTTTCCCGATGTCGGCATCGGGCTTTTGGGGGTGGCGCTGGCCTTCGGGCTCACCGTGGTCACCATGGCCTACGCCATCGGCCATGTGTCGGGCTGCCATCTCAATCCGGCCGTAACCATCGGGCTCTATGCCGGCGGGCGCTTCCCGGCCAATCAGATCGTGCCCTATGTCATCGCCCAGGTGGTGGGCGGCGTCGTCGCGGCGGGGCTGCTCTATGTCATCGCCAGCGGCGGGCCTGATTTTTCCACCGCCGGCGGCTTTGCCGCCAATGGCTATGATGCGCACAGCCCCGGCGGATACAGCCTCGTATCGGCCTTCGCCATGGAGCTGGTGATGACGGCGGTGTTCCTGTTCGTGATCATGGGGGCGACCCATGGCAAGGCGCCGGCCGGCTTCGCGCCGCTGGCCATCGGTCTGGCCCTGACGCTGATCCACCTGGTCTCCATCCCGGTGACCAACACCTCGGTCAATCCGGCCCGCAGCACCGGTCCGGCCCTGTTCGTGGGCGGCTGGGCGCTGTCGCAATTGTGGCTGTTCTGGCTGGCCCCCATCCTGGGCGGCATCATCGGGGCGGTGGCCTATCGCTGGGTCAGCTCCGAACCGTCCGAAGATATCGTGGGCACCGACGCCGCGCTGGGCGACAGCCCGGCCTGAAGAGCAAAACGCTGTCGGGGAAGCTGTCGGGGTAAAAGAAAACCGGGACCCGAAGGTCCCGGTTTTATTGGTCGGAGTAGGGTGATTCGAACACCCGACCCCCTCGTCCCGAACGAGGTGCGCTACCAGGCTGCGCTATACTCCGTCACGCTGTCATCGGCCCTCGAAATCGACGAGACCTCACGGCCGATGCGGGGCGTTATACAGAGGCTCTCGGCCCTGTTCAAGCCATTTCAGAACGGTTGCGGCCTGGGGGCAAACAGTGTAGGAACCAATCCGCCTTGGGGCGTCGCCAAGTGGTAAGGCATCGGTTTTTGGTATCGACATTCGCAGGTTCGAATCCTGCCGCCCCAGCCAATCCTCATTCCCGAGCTGAAAAACCTCCCCGCCGCGCGGCCCCGTAAACGGCCGGAGCGGGGTTTTTCGCGCGTCCCTGCGGCCGCTTTTTCCCGGCCGTGAATCGGCTCTATCCCGCCATCTCCTCTCAACGCCTGCGCGCTTTCCCGGCCCACCGCAGCCGCGCTTCCGCGCGCCTTCTCCCCAACAAAACGCGTGTTTCAATAAGCGCTTGACCCGTCATGCGGATGAAAGTAGTACTATAGCGAACAATCATTCTCTTAAAAAGAACACTAAGAGCGATAGCGCTGATGAACCCAGAGATGTCCCCCAGTTCCGAGGTCCGGCTCGTCGGCATGCACTGCACGGCGTGCGGCGCCATGGCCTATCCGTTCCAGGCCGTCTGCCCCATCTGCATGGCCGAGGACGAGGTCGCCGAAGCCGATATGCCCACCACCGGCACGGTCTATGCCTATTCCACCGTCCATGCGGCGCCCAAGAAATGGCGGCTGCCCTACACCATCGGCTATGTCGACCTCTCCAATGGCGTGCGGGTGTTCTCCCATCTCGACCCCAAAGGGCTGGGCGTCGGCGCCGCCGTCTATGCCTCCACCGGGATCGTCAGCGGGGAGGCCGTCGAGGAGCCGCGGACCCAGCTTGTCTTCAAGGCCGTGGGAGATGCGAAATGACCACAGGAGTATCGGTTGTCGGCGCCGGCATGGTGCCGTTCGGCAAGTTCCCCGAGCGCTCCCTGGCCGATCTGGCATGGCCCGCCGTCAAACAGGCCCTCAACGATGCGGGCATCGATCCGCGCCGCGTGCAGGCCGCCTTTTGCGGCACCGCCTTTGGCGGCATGATGTCGGGCCAGCGCATATTGGGGCGCATCGGCCTCACCGGCATCCCCATCACCAATATGGAAAACGCCTGCTCGGCCAGCTCCACCGCCCTCCATCACGCCGTCAGCAGCGTGCGCTCGGGCCAGTATGATGTCGTCCTGGTCATCGGCGTCGAAAAGCTCACCAAGTTCGGCGGCGGCACCCTGCCGCTGGAAGAGGAGGACTGGGAGGTCAGCAACGGCATGGTCATGCCGGCCCTCTACGCCATGCGCGCCCAGCGCTACATGCACGAATTCGGCCTCACCGATCGCCAGCTCGCCCTCGTCTCGGTCAAGAACCGCCGGCACGGCCTGCTTAATCCCGACGCCCAGATGCGCAAGGAGACCACGGTCGAGGAGGTGCTGGCCTCGCGCCCCATCGCCGAGCCGCTGACCCTGCTCCAGTGCTGCCCGGCCGGCGATGGCGCCGCGGCGCTGATCATCTGCTCGGACAAGGTCGCCCCGCAATTCCGCACCGATCCGGTCCGCATCCTCGCTTCCGACCTTACCTCGGGCAAATATACCCCCGGCTTCCGCGACCTCACCACGCCCGAAATCACCCGGCGCGGCGCGGCGGAGGCCTGGGAGCATGCCGGGATCGGCCCGGACGCGGTCGATCTTGCCGAAGTCCATGATGCCTTTTCCATCGCCGAGCTGATCTATTACGAAGCCTTCGATTTCTGCGCCCGCGGCGAGGCCGGGGCCTTCCTCGAACAGGGACATTCGACCTTTGGCGGCAAGGTGGTCGTCAACCCCTCGGGCGGGCTTCTGGCCAAGGGCCATCCCATCGGCGCGACCGGCGCCGCCCAGGCCGTCGAAGTGGTGCGGCAATTGCGCGGCGAAGCCGGGGAGCGCCAGGTCGAAGGCGCCCGGATCGGCCTCAGCCACGCGACCGGCGGCGGCATCGCCGGCTTCGATCACGGGGCCTGCTCCATCCACATCTATGCGCGCTAGGAGGCCCGGACCATGCAGCTTCCGCCGCTCGACGCCATCCGGGTCATCGATCTGACCCAGTTCCTCTCCGGTCCCCACTGCACCCAGATCCTCGCCGATCTGGGGGCCGAGGTGATCAAGATCGAATCCCCCGAGGGGGATCTCTCCCGGCACATCCCGCCCCATTTCATTGGCGCGGACAGCCTCTATTATATGTCGGTGAATCGTGGAAAGCAGAGCGTCTGCATCAACCTCAAATCCGACGAGGGCCGAAGAATCGCGCGCGATCTGATCAGCACCGCCGACGTGGTCGTCGATAATTTCCGCCCCGGCGTGCTGACGCGCCTCGGGCTCGACCACGTCGAACTGCGCGCCGAGAACCCGCGCCTCGTCTGGTGCTCGATTTCCGGCTTCGGGCAGGACGGGCCCTATCGCGACAAGCCGGCCTACGACATGATCGTGCAGGCGCTGTCGGGCGGCATGAGCATGACCGGCGAGCCCGGCCGCGCCTCGGTGCGGGCCGGCATCCCCATCGGCGACCTTTCGGCCGGCATGTATGCCGCCATCGCCATCTCGTCGGCGCTCTACCGGCGCGGCGAGAGCGGGCGGGGCGATTATATCGACGTTTCCATGCTCGATTGCCAGGTGGCCATGCTCAGCTACCAGGCCGCCTATTATCTGTTCTCCGGCAAGGTCCCCGGCCATCAGGGCAGCGCCCATGATTCCATTCCCACCTATCGCGGCTTTCGCGCCGCGGGCGGCGGCGAGCTGGTGGTCACCGCCAATACCGATCGCATGTGGCAGGGCCTGTGCCGGGTGCTCGGCCGCGAGGACCTGCTCGCCGACCCGCGCTTTGCCACCAACCTCGAACGCTTCGAGAACCGCAACGTGCTGCTCCCCGAGCTCGAAGCCGCCTTCCTCTCCCGCAGGGTGGAGGAGTGGCTGCCGCTGCTGGAGGCCGAAAGCATCCCCACCGGCGTCGTCAACACCCTCGATCAGGTCATGGCCGATCCCCAGGTGCTGCATCGCGAGCTGATCGTCGAGATGGAGGGCGACGATGGCGCCAGCGTGCGCACCATCGGCAATCCGCTGCGCTTTTCCGATAGCGCAGCGCCCGCCGCCGGCTATCCGCCCGCCTTGGGCGAGGATACGCGGCGCATACTGGGCGGGGTGCTGGGCCTTTCCGACACCGATGTCGACCGCCTCGCCGCCCAGGGCGCTGTCGTGGCAGGGGCAGGGGGAGTGGCCGGACGATGAGCGAGGCGACCGCCCCCGATGAGGACACCCGACGCGCCCTTGCCGAGCTGCATGCGCGGATCGGCGAGCCCTTGCGCGTCGAACAGTGGAACCACGAGGCGACCCGCGACGCCATCCGCCATTACGCCCATGGCATCGGCGACGACAATCCGCTGTGGAGCGATCCCGACTATGCCCGCACCACGCGCCATGGGGGGATCATCGCGCCGCCGACCTTCCTCTATTCCATCTTCGACGGCGTCGTGGCCCCGGGCCTTCCGGGCTATTCCTGGTTCTATGCCGGCGCCGACTGGAGCTTCGACCGGCCGGTGCGGCTCGGCGAGGCCATAACCGCCAGCGCTTCGGTGTCGGGCGCCCGCGACGTGGGCGGCAAGCGCGTCGAGCGCATGATCCTCCAGAGCGGGCGCACCGAATACCGCACCCTTGCGGGGGAACGACTGGCCCGGCTCGAGGCCCATACCTTCCGCGTCGCCAAAAAGCGGGACGGCAATGGCGGCATGCCCTTTGCCCCGCGCCCCCCGCACCGCTATACCGAGCAGGAATTCGCTGCCATCGAGCGCATGGTGATGGAGGAATACCGCCGGGGTTCGGGATGGCTCGAAGTCTCGGAGGTCGCGGTCGGCATGCAGTTGCCGACCATCGCGCGCGGGCCTCTGGTGCCCATCGACATGACCACCTATTACGCCGGCGCCATCGGCACGGCGGGCTATAAATCGACCAAGATGCGCTGGCTTTATCGCGACCTCGCCCTCAACGCGCCCGACCGCCTGCCCAATACGCTGTCGCCGGAATATTTCTCCGAGGGGCTGACGGCCTCCATGGGCCATACCGATCCGGCCGCCGCTGCCGCCGCCGGCATGCCGGGGGTCTATGACAACGGCTTGCAGCGCACCGCCTTCATGATCACCGCCGTCACCAACTGGATGGGCGACGATGCGCTGCTGCGCGCCGCCTCGGTGCGCATCAAGGCGCCGGTGATCTTCGGCGATACCACCTTCGTCAAGGCGTCCGTCTCGGCGTTGTCCGAGGAGGGCGGGGCCGATCTGATCGAAATCGCGCTGCGGGCGGAAAACCAGCTCGGCGAGACCACCGCCACCGGAACCGCCACCGTGGAACTCCACCGCCCCGCACCATGACACAGCCGGCCAGGGAGGATCGTCGGACATGAATTTTGCAGTTTTCCTCGAAATGCGCGCCCGCAGCGCCCCCGATGAAATCGCGCTGGTCGACAAGCGCCACCGTTTCACCTGGTCCGGGCTCGACCGGGCCGCCAGCCGCTTTGCGAGCCTGCTCGCCGCGCGCGGGGTGAGGCCGGGCGACCGCGTCGCCACCTTCATGACCAACCGGGCGGAAATGGTCATCGCTTTTCTCGGCGCTCTCAAGGCCGGGGCCGTCTTCCTGCCGGTCAATGCCCGGCTGCAGGAGGCCGATCTGGCCCGCGTGCTCGATCACGCAAGGCCCGCCATGGTCCTCGTCACCGAAGACCGCGCCGGCCTCGTCGCGGCGCCCCATGCCGACAATACCATCGTCGTCGATGGCGCGGCGGGCCTTCTGGCCCTGCTCGACACCATGCCCGACGACTTCCCCATGCTCGGGCGGCAATCGCACGACATCGCCAATATCATCTATTCCTCCGGCACCACGGGCATGCCCAAGGCCGCCATCCACACCCATGGGGTGCGCCTGGCCATTGCCGGCGGCATGGCCGACCATTTCAAGCTCTCCATCCACGACGCCGCCCTCGTCGTCTCGCCGCTCTTTCACATCGCGGGCCTCAATGTTCTCTGCAACGCCCTCTTTGCCGGCTGCAAGATCGTGCTGCTGGAAAAGTGGGATCTGGCCGATTTCCTCTCCATCCTCACCGCGGAACGCATCACCTATATGCAGATGGTCTCGACCATACTGGTCGATATCGCCGCTGCGCCCGCCAGCGCCTTTGCGGGGCTGGATTCGGCGGTCCGCTTCACCTGGGGCGGCGGCCACAATGTCGATACTGAGACCATCACCCTGTATGAAAAGCGCATCGGCGGGGTGTTCCTGCAAGGCTGGGGCCGGACCGAGGGCGGGTTCACTTACAACCTCCTCGACCGCGACAAGCGGCGCTTCGACACCCATGGCAAGGTCAACACCAACGCCTCCGAGGTCGCCGTCTACGACCACGCGGCCGGACGGCTGGCGGCGCCCGGCGACATCGGCGAGATCGTGGTGCGCGGCGATGGCGTCTCGCCCGGCTATTGGGACGGGGACTATGTGAGGGTCCGCCCGCCGCTCGAGGGCGGCTGGCAGCCGACCGGCGATCTGGGCCGCTTCGACGCCGATGGGCAGATGCATTTCCTCGGCCGCGACGACCACATGATCAAGACCGGGGGCGAGAACGTCTACCCCGCCGAGGTCGAGGCCGTACTGCTCGACATGCCCGAAATCTCCGATGCCGTAGTGCTCGGCCTCCCCGATCCCCGCCTCGGCCAGCGCATCGCGGCGGTGCTGGTGCCGGCGCGGCCCGGCGTCGCCGCCGCCGACGTGGAAGCCGCCTGCCGCCGCGCGCTGGCGGGGTTCAAGATTCCGCGCGCCATGGCCTTTGTCGACAAGCTGCCGCGTCTGGGCAGCGAGAAGGTCGACCTCGCCGCCTGCCGCGCCCTGCTGCGCAATGCCGGCTAACTGGAGGATAGTCTTTTGAGTGACCAGAACGCTTCGCCATCCGTCGATATGGGCGATCCGCTCGCCGATCCGCGCGCCTTCCGCCGCTGCCTCGGCCAATACGCGACCGGCGTCACCATCGTCACCGCCAGCGCCGATGGCGTCATGGTCGGGGTGACTGCCAATTCCTTCGCCTCGGTCTCCATGACGCCGCCTTTGGTGCTCTGGTCGCTGCAGAACAATTCCACCAGCTATGACGTGTTCACCCGGGCAACCCATTTCGCCATCAACATCCTCGCCGCCGACCAGATCGAGCTGTCGCAGCGCTTCGCCAAATCGGGTCCGGAAAAGTTCGACGGCGTGACCCTTTCCGAGGGCGCCGGCGGGGCGCCGATCCTCGACGGCGCCGCCGCCGTCCTCGAATGCCGGCGCGAGGTCGAGCATCCGACCGGGGACCATCTGATCATGGTCGGCCATGTGGAGCGCTACCGGCGCAGCGAGACCGCCGCCCTCGTCTTCGAGCGCGGGCGCTACGCCGCTGCGGTGGAGCATCCCGCAACGCGCTTCAAGGACGATCACCCCCAGAGCAGCACCATATTGCACCGCTATTTCATCGTGCTGCTCAACCGCGCCTATAACCGGATGCGCGAGGCCATGGCCGCCGCGCGCGCGAGCGAGCATCTCGACCTCAACGAGAGCCGCGTCCTCAGCGCCGTCTCCGCCTATCCCTCGCGCTCGCTCGATACCTTGCAGCCCATCACCTTCCTCGACCGCATCGCCGCCGAGGACGCCGTGGCGAGCCTCTGCGCGAAAGGCTTCCTCACCGTGGGCCAGGCCGCCGTCCTCACCATGACCCCGAGCGGGTCCCAGGCCCTCGACGCGCTCTACGAGGCCACCCTCGCCATCGAGGGGCAGCTCTTGTCGTCGATCCCCGAGGACGAGTTCGCCATCACCGAACGCACCCTGCGCGCCATCGTGGGCGCCGATGTCTTCACCCGGCAATAGGAAGCTCCCATGCGTCTCTATCATTCCCCCAATTCCCCCTATGTCCGCAAGGTGATGGTCAGCGCCCACGAGCTGGGCCTCGCCGACCGGATCGCGCTCGTCGCGTCCGCGCCCGCCCCCGTCGCGCCCGATGCGGCGCTGATGACCCTCGCGCCGCTCTCGCGCATTCCCGTGCTGCTCGATAGCGGCCAGGTGCTCCAGGACAGCGGCGTCATCGTCGACTACCTGGCCAGCCTGCGCCCCGGACAGGGCCTCGTGCCCGCCGGCGGCGAAGCGCGCTGGGCGGCGCTGTCCCTGCAGGCCCTCGCCGATGGCGCCACCGAGGCCGCGCAACTGGTCCGTTACGAGACCGTGGCCCGCCCGGCCCCCTTGCGATGGCGCGAATGGGAGGAGGGGCACCGCGCCAAGCTCAATGCCGCCATCGAGGCCTTCGAGCGGGCCGCCCCCACGCTTGCCTGGGACATTGGCGGCATCTCGGTCGCCTGCCTCCTGGGCTATCTCGACTTCCGCTTCCCCGACCTCGACTGGCGCGCCAGGGCGCCGGCCGCCGCCGCATGGTTCGCTCAGCAGGATGCGCGTCCATCCATGAGGGCGACTGCGCACCCTGGCCAAAGCTAGAAAGCAGGATCATGAAAAGAATTCGCCTCGCCCTTTTCCTGTCCGGTTCGGTGACCCAGCACAGCCTTGGGAGCTGGCGCCATCCGCTGTCCGCCTCCCAGCACAACCGCTCGCCCTGGGACCGGGTGCCGTTCTGGCTCGACATCGCCCGCTCGGCCGAGCGGGGCGGCTATGACCTCATCTTCTTTTCCGATTCCAACGGCATGAATCTCGGCCATGCCGACCGCCACGACGATGCGGTCCGCTACGCCGCCCAGGCGCCGCGCCTCGATCCGTTGCAGATCCTTCCCGCCATGGCGGCGGTGACCTCGCGCATCGGCCTTGCCGCCACCCAGTCCGTGCTCGCCGTCCCGCCCTTTGTCGGCGCCCGCGCCTGGGCCACCCTCGACCACCTTTCGGGCGGCCGCGCCGGCTGGAACGTTGTGGCGGGGTATTTGAAGAGCGAGGGCCAGAACCTGGGCTATGACGACCTCCTGGCCCATGACGAACGCTACGCCTATGCCGGCGAATACATCGAGGTCTGCAACCGGCTGTGGCAGAGCTGGGACGAGGACGCCATCGTCTCGGACACCGCCGGCAGCACGTTCGCCGATCCAACCAAGGTGCGCGAGATCAATTTCGCCGGCAAATGGTTCCGCAGCCGCGGCCCGGCGCAGGTGCACCGCTCGCCCCAGGGTCGCCCGCTGATCATCCAGGCGGGCCAGTCCCCGGCCGGCCGCGCCTTCGGGGCGCAGAACGCCGACGTCATCTTCGCCATCTGCCGCAGCGCGGCGCAGATGAAGAGTTTTCGCGACGACATGCGCAAGCGCGCCGTCGAGGCCGGGCGCGATCCCGACCGCATCAAGATCCTGTTCGGCATGCAGCCCATCGTCGGGGAGACCGATGAGATCGCGCGCCAGAAGGCCGCCTTCCATCAATCGCTCGTGCCGCTCGAGGCCGGCATCTTCTACCTCTCTGGCCATCTGGGCGTCGATCTGTCCGGCGAGGACCCGGACCGGCCCCTGCGCGCCATCGACGTGCCGGGCGTGCAGGGCATTCTCGACGCCTATGCCGACACCAGCGGCGATGGCGCGGCGCTGACCGTGGGCGAGGCGGCCCAGCGCCACGCCGGCAGCGTCGGCTTTCCTCAGGTGGTGGGCTCGCCCGAGCGCGTGGCGCGCTGGATGCTCGACATGATGGAGGAGGCCGGCGGCGACGGCTTCATGATCTCGCCCATCCACCTGCCCGGATCGGCCGACGAATTCGGCAATCTGGTCATCCCCATCCTCGAGCGCGAAGCCGGCCGCTCCGCCCTCGACCTCGCCGGGCCGACCCTGCGCGAACGCATGATGGAAGAATGAACCGATCCGGCCGCCCGGCGCTCTTGGGTGGCCGCAACGTCTTGACTTCACCGGCCAGCCTTTATAGCTTGGAGAAGAACGGATGTTCTGTTATATAGAACGTATGCCTAGGGAGAAGCGGATTGACTAGCCCGCACGTAAAAGAAACCTCGAAGTCCGACCTGCGGTTTGGCGTCTTCATGCCGCCCTTCCACAATCTGGACGACAATCCGACCCTGGCCCTGCAGCGGGATTTCCAGCTCATGGAGCATCTCGACCATCTCGGCTTCGACGAGGCGTGGATCGGCGAGCATCACTCCGGCGGCCTTGAGATCATCGCCTCGCCCGAGCTGTTCATCGCCGAAGCCGCCGCCCGCACCAAGCGCATCCGCTTCGGCACCGGCGTCGTCTCCATGCCCTTCCACCACCCTTTCATGATCGCCGAGCGGATCATCCAGCTCGACCATCAATTGCGCGGCCGCCTGATGTTCGGGGCAGGGGCGGGGTCCCTCGCCACTGATGTCTATTCCCTGGGCCTCGAGCAGACCGAGATTCGCGCCAAGACCGACGAAGCCCTCGACCTCGTGCTCCGGCTCATGAAGGGCGAGGTGGTCTCCAAGACCACCGACCAGTACGTTCTCCGCGAAGCACGCGCCCAGCTGCGCCCCTTCACCCGCCCGCATCCCGAATTGACCATTGCCTCCACCGGCACCCCCTCGGGTCCCCGCGCGGCGGGCAAATATAATGGTGGGCTCCTGACCCTCGGCATCGCCGCCAAGCCGGGCACCGATTTCCTCGGCGATACCTGGCGCCACTGGTCCGAGGCCTGCGCCGAATACGGCAATACGCCCGACCGGTCGCGCTGGCGCATCGCCGGCCCGGTCCATATCGCCGAGACGCGCGAGCAGGCCCGCAAGGACGTGCATTACGGCATTCGCGACTGGATGAAATATCTGCGCCTGTCGCCGGCCTTCAAGGCTTTCGCCCCCGATATCGGCGAGAAGACCCCCGACGAGATGATCGATGCCTTCCTCGAGACCGGCACGGCGGTGATCGGCACCCCGGACGATCTCATCGCCCATATCGAAAAGCTCTGGGAGCGTTCGGGCGGCTTTGGCTGCTGGCTCGACCTCACGCCCAACTGGGCCGATTTCGCCCAGAAGAAGCGCTCCTATGAGCTGATCGCCAACCATGTGGTGCCGCATTTCCAGGAGATGAATGCCGGCCGCCAGCAATCCTTCGACTGGGCCGAGGGCAAGCGCGAGGAGCTTTATGCGGCCCGGGTCGAGGGCGTGAACCGCGAGATCGCCAAATGGGAACGCAAGTCGGCGCAATAGCCGCCGGTTGGACAGAGCCAGGGACGAGAAAGACGAACGATGACGCGTAAACGGCAAATGCGGCTGGGGCTTTCCATCAGGGGGCTGGGATATCATCTCGCCGCCTGGCGGCATGAGGACATGGACCCCGGCGGGGCGCTCGATTTCCACCATTTCCTCAAATCGGCGCAGATCGCCGAGGCGGCCAAGTTCGACCTCGTCTTCCTCGCCGATTCCGTCGCGGTGCGTCAGCGCGACGAGCCGGCCGGCTCGCTTTGCCGCTCAAGCCAGAACGTCGAGCTCGAACCCATCACGCTGCTCACCGCCATTGCGGCCCGCACCTCCCATATCGGCGTCGTCGCCACCGGCTCGACCAGCTATAACGAGCCCTACCACATCGCGCGCAAATTCGCCTCGCTCGACCATATCAGCGGCGGGCGCGCCGGCTGGAACGTGGTCACCTCATGGTCCGACGAGGAGGCCCGCAACTTCAATCGCGACCAGCATTTCGACTATGACACCCGCTATGAGCGCGCCGCCGAATTCGTCGATGTGGTGGCGGGCCTGTGGAACAGCTGGGAGGACGACGCCTTCGTCCGCGACAAGGCATCGGGCGTGTTCTACGATCCCGCCAAGCGCCATGTACTCAACCATGTGGGCAAGCATTTCAAGGTGCAGGGGCCGCTGAGCTCGGCGCGCACCCCGCAGGGCCGGCCGATCATCTCCCAGGCCGGCGCCAATGATGCTGGCAAGGAGATCGCGGCGCGCTATGCCGACATGGTCTATACCGGCAATGTCGACATCGAGCCGGCCAAGGCCTTCTACGCCTCGCTCAAATCCATGCTGCCCCGCTATGGCCGCCATCCGGACGAGCTCAAGATCATGCCGGCCATTTCGCCCTATGTCGGCCGCACCGAACAGGAGGCGCGCGACAAGTTCGAGGAACTCCAGGCGCTGATCGACCCGGCCATCGGCCTGCAGCAGATTTACCGCCAGCTGGGCGATATGTCGGCCTATCCGCTCGACGGCCCCGTGCCGCCGCCGCCGGCCGATGTCGAGATGGTTTCCGACGCCCAGCGGCTCTACAACATGGCGCAGAAGGACAATCTGACCATCCGCCAGCTTTACGAACGCGTCGCGGCCGCCAGCAGCATGCGCGTGGTGGTGGGCAGCGCGGAACAGATCGCCGACACCATGGAAGAATGGTTCACCCAGGGCGCCGCGGATGGCTTCAACATCTGCCCGCCCATGCTGCCGCACAGCGCAGAGGAGTTCTGCGAGCTAGTGGTCCCCGAACTCCAGCGCCGCGGCCTGTTCCGCACCGAATATGAGGGCACGACCCTGCGCGAAAACCTCGGCGCCGCCCCCCAACCTTTCCCCGCGCCCTAATCCGGCGCCAGGCCGCCATCGACCATGGCGATATAGAGATCGGACAACTCGCTGAGGCTCAGTTTGCCGTCGTCGCTGTACCAGGTGAAGATACCGGTCAGCATGGCGAGGATGGCGAAGGCCATCACCAGCGCGTCGCCCGGCCGGAAGCGGCCTGCGGCCTGGCCGCGGGCGATGATGTCGGCCAGCATCGTCTCATATTGGCGGCGCAGGGCGAAGATTTCGCCGCGATGGGTGTCCGCCAGGCCGCGCAGCTCCATATTGGAGATGAAGATCTCGTCCCGCTTGCCCATGTGGTAGCGGATATGGAAGGCGACGAAGGCGTGCAATTCGCGCTCGGGCGCAACCCCCGCCGGCGCCGCCTCGGCCCAGGCGTCGAGCAATTGCGTCATGTGCTCTCTGAGGATTTCGTAGAGCAGGGCGTCCTTGCTGGGGAAATAGCGGTAGATCGAGCCGGCCTGGATGCCGACCGCCGTCGCGATCTCGCGCAGGGTCACCGCCTTGAAGCCATCCCGCGCGATCAGCGCAATGGCCGCGCGGCGGATGTTCTCCTCGGTTTTCGCCCCGTCTGAACCCACCGTCCGAACCAACTTGGTGTTCCTTCCAACCCGATAGCGCCGCTCACATTGCACTTGCATAGCATCAGGGAGGGGTCTATGGACAATAAACAAACGGTTGACCGTTTCTTTTATCGCGTGTGGAGGCGCCATGCCCGTCCTGCCCAGTGGAGTTGAGGTCCGTTCCCCCCAGTTTGCCGCCAATGCCGCGGCGATGCGTGCGCTGGTGGACCGGTTGCGCGGCGAGCTCGAGAGCGCCGCCATGGGCGGTTCCGCCGAGGCGCGGGCCCGTCACGCCACCCGCGGCAAGCTTTTGGCGCGCCAGCGCATCGATCTGCTGCTCGATCCAGGCACGGCGTTTCTCGAGATCGCGCCGCTCGCCGCCCATGGGCTCTATGGCGGGCAGGTGCATTCGGCCGGCATCATCGCCGGGGTGGGCCGGATACGCGGCCGCGATTGCATGGTCGTTGCCAATGACGCCACCATCAAGGGCGGCACCTATCACCCGATGACCGTCAAGAAGCATTTGCGGGCCCAGGACATCGCCTTCGACAACCGTCTGCCCTGCATCTACATGGTCGATTCGGGCGGCGCCTTCCTGCCGCAGCAGGACGAGATCTTCCCCGACGAGCGCAATTTCGGGCGTATCTTCTACAATCAGGCGCGCCTCTCGGCGGCCGGCATTCCCCAGATCGCCATCGTCATGGGCTCGTGCACGGCGGGCGGTGCCTATGTCCCGGCCATGTGCGACGAAAGCATCATCGTGCGCGACCAGGGCACCATCTTCCTCGGCGGCCCGCCGCTGGTGAAGGCGGCGACGGGGGAGATCGTCACCGCCGAGGATCTGGGCGGCGCCGAGGTGCACAGCCGCCAGTCCGGGGTGACCGATCACTACGCCCATGACGACCACCACGCGATCGGCATCGCCCGCGACCTCGTCGCTGCGGCCAATCTGCCGGCGCCCTCGGGGCGCAACATCGTCCCGCCCCGCGCCCCGCTCTACCCCGAGGAGGAGCTTTACGGCGTCATCCCCTCCGACCTGCGCACCCCCTATGACGTCCATGACGTCATCGCCCGCATCGTCGACGGCTCGCAGTTCGAGGAGTTCAAGGCCCTGTTCGGCACCACCCTCGTCTGCGGCACCGCCCATATCTGGGGCCACCCGGTGGGCATCGTCGCCAATAACGGCGTGCTGTTCAGCGAAAGCGCCCAGAAGGGGGCTCATTTCATCGAGCTGTGCAGCCAGCGCAACATCCCGCTGGTCTTCCTCCAGAACATCACCGGCTTCATGGTCGGGCGCAAATACGAGGCCGGCGGCATCGCCAAGGACGGCGCCAAGCTGGTGACGGCGGTGGCCACCACCAGCGTGCCCAAATACACCGTGGTGATCGGCGGCAGCTATGGCGCCGGCAATTACGGCATGTGCGGCCGCGCCTATTCGCCCCGCTTCATGTGGATGTGGCCCAATGCCCGCATCGCGGTGATGGGCGGGGAAACCGCGGCCTCGGTGCTCGGCATCCTGCGGCGCGAAGGCATCGAGAAGGCCGGCGGCTCCTGGTCGGCGGAAGAGGAGGAGGCCTTCAAGGCCCCGATCCGCGAGCAGTACGAGACCCAGGGCAACCCCTACTACGCCACCGCGCGCCTCTGGGACGATGGCATCATCGACCCGGCCGACACCCGCCGCGTGCTCGGCCTTGCCTTGGCCGCCGGCACCAACGCCCCCATCGAGCCGACCCGGTTCGGCGTGTTCAGGATGTGACCATGACAGACCTGCTGCTCGATCATCGCCAGCCCGGAGTGGCGTGGATCGTCCTCAACCGCCCCGGCAAGCACAACGCCTTCGACGAGCACCTGATCGCCGAGCTCACCGCCACGCTCGACCGGGTGGAGTCCGACCCCGCGATCCGCACCCTGGTGCTGGCCGCCGCCGGTCCCAGCTTCAGCGCCGGCGCCGATCTCGACTGGATGAAGCGCGCCGCCGAGGCCGACCGGGCCGCCAACCACGCCGATGCGCAGGCCCTGGCCGGGCTCATGCGCAAGCTCGACGGGTCCTCGAAGACCACCATCGCCGCCGTGCAGGGCGCGGCGTTTGGCGGCGGGGTGGGGCTGGTGGCCTGCTGCGACATCGCCATTGGATCGGCCAGCGCGAAATTCGCCCTCTCCGAGGTCCGGCTCGGCCTCATCCCGGCCGCGATCAGCCCCTTCGTGATCGCCGCCATCGGGGCGCGGGCGGCGCGGCGCTATTTCCAGACCGCCGAGATTTTCGGCGCCGAGGAAGCCCGCCGCATCGGCCTGCTGCACGAGGTGGTGCCCGATGACCAGTTGCAATCGCACGTCGAAACCGTGCTCGCCGCCCTCGACAAGACGGCGCCGGGCGCGCGCATGGCCGCCAAGCAATTGGTGCGCGACGTCGCCCTGCGCCCCATCACCGACGCGCTCACCGACTTGACCGCCGAGCGCATCGCCGACATCCGCGCCGGGGAGGAGGCCGCCGAAGGGCTCGCCGCCTTCTTCGCCCGCCGCCCGCCCAACTGGACCGCGCCCGGAGACGCGCAATGACCCAGGCCCCCAAGACCGCGCCGCACCGCTTTTCCAGCCTGCTCGTCGCCAATCGCGGCGAGATCGCCTGCCGCATCATCGCCACCGCCCGCCGCATGGGGCTGCGCACCATCGCCGTCTATTCCGAGGCCGACCGCGATTCCCTGCACGTCTCGCTGGCCGACGAGGCGCTGCTGATCGGGCCCCCTTCCGCCCGCGACAGCTATCTGCGCATCGACCGTGTCATCGGCGCGGCGCTGGCCAGTGGCGCCGGGGCCATCCATCCCGGCTATGGTTTCCTGTCCGAGAACGTCGAATTCGCCAAGGCCTGCGATGAAGCAGGCCTCGTCTTCATCGGCCCGCCGGTCGCGGCCATCGAGGCCATGGGGTCCAAATCCGCCGCCAAGGCGCTGATGGCGTCGTCGGGCGTGCCCCTCGTCCCCGGCTATCACGGCAGCGAGCAGGACATCGAAACCCTGAGCCGGGCCGCCGATTCCTGCGGCTATCCGGTGCTGGTCAAGGCGTCGGCGGGCGGCGGCGGCAAGGGCATGCGCATCGCCGACAGCGCCGCCGAACTGCCCGAGGCGGTGGCCGCCGCCAAGCGCGAGGCCAGCGCCAGCTTCGGCGACGATCACGTCCTGATCGAGAAATTCATCACCCGCCCGCGCCATATCGAGGTGCAGATCTTCGGCGACCACCACGGCAATGTGGTCTCCCTGTTCGAGCGCGAATGCACGCTGCAAAGGCGGCACCAGAAGGTGCTGGAGGAAGCCCCGTCCTCCCGCCTCGACGAGAGCCAGCGCGAAGCCATATGCGAGGCGGCCCGCGCCGCCGGCCGGGCGGTGGGCTATACCGGCGCCGGCACGGTGGAATTCGTCGCCAATGACGATGGCTTCTATTTCATCGAGATGAACACGCGGCTGCAGGTCGAGCATCCGGTGACCGAGATGATCACCGGGCTCGATCTGGTGGAATGGCAATTGCGCGTCGCCTTCGGCGAGGCCCTGCCGCTGGGTCAGGACAAGATTGTGCGCCAGGGGCACAGCATCGAGGCGCGCATCTATGCCGAGGACCCGCAAAGCGGCTTCCTGCCCGCCACCGGCACCATCAGCCAATGGCGGCAGCCCGAGCCCGGTCCCGGCCTGCGCATCGACAGCGGCTTCCGCGTCGGCGATACCATCACCGCCAATTACGATCCCATGATCGCCAAGCTCATCGTCAGCGGCGACGACCGTGAGGCGGCCCTCGACCGCATGGCCGCCGCGCTGGACGCCTTCCAGGTGGCCGGCGTCAAGACCAATATCGCCTTTCTGCGGGCGCTGGTCGGCCGGCCCGAGGTGCGGTCCGGCGCCATGGATACCGGCTTCATCGAGCGCGAACTGGCCGACCTCCTCGCGCCGCAAGCCCCCATCGCCGCCGCCGACCTTGCCGCCGCGGCCAGCGCCGTCCTGGCCCGGGAACAAGCCGAGGCGGCGTCCGAAACGGCCTCGCCCTGGAACCGGGGCGATGGCTGGACGCTGGGCGCAACGCGGCGCCGCCGCCTCGATTTCGAGGACGGGACGGAAACCCACGAGGCCGTGCTGCATTATGCCCGCTCGGGGCTGGAGCTCGAATGGGACGGCGCCGTCGCGCCCTTGGGCTGGACCCTGCGCGAGGATGGCCGCATCGACGTCTTTCTGGGCGATCGCAAGGAAGCCATCGGTGCGCTGTGGTCCGAGCGTGTGGTCGAACTGGTCACCCCGCGCGGCCGCCGGCGCCTGCACTGGGTCGATCCCCTCGGCCGGCACGAGGCGGCGTCCGATCCCGCTGGCAGTTTCCGCGCCCCCATGCCGGGTATCGTGCAGCAGATTCTCGCCGAGCCCGGCGCCCGGCTGGAACGCGGCGCCCCGGTGCTGGTCATGGAGGCCATGAAGATGGAGCACACCCTGCGCGCGCCCGCCGATGGCCAGTTGGTCGCCATCAATTGCCGGGTGGGCGATCTGGTGGAGGAGGGCGAAACCCTCGCCGAATTCGAGGCGGACGCGTCATGACCGACAGGGTCCGCATCGTCGAGGTCGGTCCGCGCGACGGTCTTCAGAACGAGGCCGCCCATCTCTCGCCGGAAACCCGCATCGCCTTCATCGAGCGCCTGCTGGCGGCGGGGCTGGAGACCATCGAGGCCGGCAGTTTCGTCTCGCCCAAATGGGTGCCGCAAATGGCCGGCACCGACGCGGTGCTGCGCGGCCTCGGTGCACGGCCTGGCAGGAATTTCCCCGTCCTGGTGCCCAATGAGCGGGGGTTCGACGCGGCGCTGGCCGCCGGGGCCGGGGAGGTGGCCGTGTTCGCCGCTGCCTCGGAAGCCTTCTCGCAAAGAAACATCAACTGCTCCATCGCCGAATCCATCGAGCGCTTCCGGCCCGTGGCCGACAAGGCGCGCGCCGCCGGCATCCGCCTGCGCGGCTATGTCTCCTGCGCGCTGGGCTGTCCCTATGAGGGAGAGGTCGACCCGGCGCGGGTCGTTGCGGTGACCGTAGCGCTACGGGAGCTGGGGTGCTACGAGATTGCGGTGAGCGACACCATCGGGGTCGGCACCCCCGACCGCGCCGCGAGCCTCGTCGAGAGGGCCGCCGACGCCATCGGCATCGAGCATGTCGCGGTGCATTTCCACGATACCTATGGCCAGTCCCTCGCCAATATCTATGCCTCGCTGCAAAAGGGCGTGCGGGTGGTCGACGCCGCCGCCGGCGGGCTCGGCGGCTGTCCCTATGCCGCCGGCGCCAGCGGCAATGTCGCCACCGAGGACGTGGTTTATATGCTCAATGGCATGGGCATCGAAACCGGCGTCGATCTCGAAAAGCTGCTCGACGCCGCCGAATTCGTCGCCGCTGCCATCGGCCGCAATCCGGTGTCCCGCGTCCACCGCGCCCTGCGCCCTGCCGCCTACGCCTGACAGCCCAATCCTGTCCCCGTTCCGGCCCCTTTGCGCCAGCGAAATTTGGCGCAAAGGGGCTGGTTTGCGTTCGAAGCCTGGTTGACAGCCCGTTCGTTTTATAGAACAAATGATCCGTACAAGGAAACTCCAGGGAGGAGATTGTCGATGCTCGCACACAGAGCACTGGTCGCGGCGGCCGTATTTTTCACCGCAGGTCTTGCGCATGCGCAGGATTTCCCTAACCGGACCATCACGCTGGTCGTGCCCTATGCGGCCGGCGGCGGGCTCGATGCGACGGCGCGGCTGATTGCCGAGCCCATGGGCCGGGCGCTCGGCCAGTCGGTCATCGTCGAGAACCGTCCGGGCGCCAATGGCCAGGTCGGCGTGTCGTCGGTGGCCCAGGCCCAGCCCGATGGCTATACCGTGCTGTTTTCCAATGGCAGCCCGATGACCATCACGCCGCATCTGGCCGACATCACCTATGATCCCATCGCCGATTTCGAGCCCATCACCACCCTCATCACCAATGATCTGCTGATCGCGGTGACCGGCGATTTCCCCGCCCAGACCTATGAGGAGTTCGAGGAACTGGTGCGCTCCGAACCCGGCCGCTACCTCTATTCCTCGGCCGGCCTCGGCGGCGAAAGCCATCTGGCCATGGAGCTCTATCAGGCCGCCACCGGCCTCGAGATGCGCCACGTGCCCTTTGCCGGCGACGGCGCCGCCATCCCCAACGTCCTCAATGGCGACGTTCCGGTGATGATCACCGCCTATAATTCCATCCAGCAATATGTCGCCGAAGGCCAGATCCGGCCCATCGTGACCCTGGGCTCCGAGCGCATGGACCGTCTGCCCGATACGCCCACCATGGTCGAAGAGGGCGAGGACAGCCTCGTGGTCGGCGCCTGGTTCGGGGTCTATGCCCCGCTGGGGACCGATGCCGAGATCGTGGCGGCCCTCAACGCCGCCTTCCACGCGGCGCTGGAAGACCCCGCCGTGGTGCAGCGCATCGACGAGCTGGGCATGCGCATCTCCCCCAGCACGCCCGAGGAACTGACCCAAAAGCTGGTCGACGAGAACGCCCGCTGGGAGCAGGTGATCCGGGACGCCAACATCACCCTCGAATGATCGCCGGCCGCTGGGCAGTGTTGTGCTGTCCAGCGGTCCTATAAAGCCCCGCCCTGCCAATATAGCTTTTCAACGCTTTCGGTTGCCCCCTACTATAGTGCGGCTGGCCTGCCGGTTGACATGGCAGGTGGCTGTGGCTAACTCGCTGAAACACGTGTTTCGTTATACGCAGTACTATGGCTGCGGTTTGGCGCCGCAGAAGATGGGGGCTTGCTTGTGACAAAGAAGGACAGGGATCCGATATCCAAGGCGTTGGCGGCGCTCAAATGGCTGGTCGAGGACGACGCGTCCGATGTGGGCGTCCGCGAGCTGGCCAGCGCCCTCAACGTCTCTCCCAGCAGCGCCCACCGCCTGCTCAATGCCCTGGTCGACTCCGGCTTCGTGCATCAGGACCCGGCCACCTCGCGCTATTCCCTCGGGCTGGAGTTCATCCGCATCAGCCGCATCGCGGCCTCGCGCATCACCATCAGCAAGATCGCCCTGCCGCATATGGCCCGGCTGGCCGAAAAATGCGGCGAGACGGTGCTGTTGTGCATCTATGACAGCGAGCGCAAGCAGATGATGTTCGTCGAGGCGCTCGATTCTCCGCATGAGTTGCGGTACATCATCGAGCTCAATAGCTGGAAGCCGGTTTTTGCGGGTGCCTCCGGCCAGTCGATCATGGCCTTCCTTCCCGACGACGAGATCGACGCGATCATCGACCGCGGCGTCTGGGCGGTGACCGACCAGACCCTCACCGATCCCGCCGCCCTGCGAAAAAATCTCGCGGCGATCCGCAGCGCCGGCTATGCCTGCACGCGCGGGCAGCGCATCAGGGGCGCGGTCGGCCTCGGCGCCCCGGTGTACGGCCCCGGCGGTGCGGTGCTCGGCGCCATCTGCCTCACCATCCCCGACCAGCGCTTCGACCCCGCGCAGGAGCAGTCCCTGGCCGAAATGGTCATGGCCTGCGCCCGCGTGGTTTCCAGCGATATCGGGACCGGAAGCTGACCGCTCCCGGCCCCTGGCGTCAGAAATACGACCACAGCGCCGCGCCCGAGAGCTCCGCGGACGGTCCGTCATAGACCATGCGGCCGGCCTTGAGCACATAGGTGCGGTCGGCCAGGCGCAGCAGCATCTCCACATTCTGGTCGATGATGAGGAAGGTGGTGCGCAATTCGGCGTTGAGCTGGCGCACGATCTCGAACACGTTCTGCACCAGCACCGGCGCCAGCCCCGTGGAGGGCTCGTCGAGGAGGATGATCTTGGGCCCCCGCGCCAGCGCCAGCGACAGGGCCAGCATCTGCTGCTGCCCGCCCGAGAGCGAGCGCGCGAACTCGGCCTGCTTCTCCCTCAGTATGGGGAAGATCTCGAACAGGCGCTCCTCCGACAGCCCCTGTCCGGTCGCCGCCGAGCGGGCGAGGCGCAGATTGTCCGCCACGCTCATTTCCCCGAAAATGGCCTTGCCCTGCGGCACGAAGGCCAGCTGGCGCCTGGCCATGCGGTCGGCGCGCTCGCCGGTGACGACCTCGCCGCCGAGCTTGACCGTGCCGCTCTCGGCGGCTTCGAGACCGCAAATGGCGCGGAACAGCGTCGTCTTGCCCGCCCCGTTATGGCCGACCAGGCCGACGATCTCGCCCTCGGAGATTTTGATATCGACGTCCTCGAACGCCGTCACGGCGCCGAAGCGCACCGTGAGCTTGTCGACCTCAAGCATGGCCAGCCCCAAAATAGATTTTCGTCAGTTGCGGATCGGCTTCGATCTCGGCCGGTGTGCCCGAAGCGCGCACGCGGCCCTCGGCAAGAAAGAACACCGTCTCGCAGGCGCCGCGCACCACGTCGAGATTGTGCTCGACGAGGATGATCGTATGGCCCTGCTCGCGCAGCCCGATGATCTGTTGCAGCACCTTTTCGCGCGAGGTGGGGTCGATGCCCCCGGTCGGTTCGTCCAGCATCAGGATGCGCGCCCCCGAGGCGAGAAGGCACGCCAGCATCACCGACCGCTGGTCGCCATAGGACAATTCGCTCGCCTTGCGCTCCCCCAGATGCGCCACCCCGACCTTTTCGAGAAAGCCGTCGGCCTCGGCCCGCATCGCCGCCTTTTTCCGGCCCGTGCTCATGAGCGCCGGGATGAGGTGGTGCGACACGGCGGGCAGGGCCACCATGACGTTTTCCCGCGCCGTCAGCGCGTGAAAGAGGCGCATGCGCTGGAAGCCGCGGGCGATGCCCATCCGCGCCACCTTGTGCGGCCGCAGCCCGGTGATGTCCTGCCCGTTGACCAGCACGCTGCCGGCCGTGGGCTTGATGAGGCCGGTGATCATGTTGAACACCGTGGTCTTGCCCGCCCCATTGGGCCCGATCAGCCCGGTGATGCGCCCTTCCTCGAAGGAACAGGTCACCCCGGCCACCGCCTTCTTGCCCCCGAAGGATTTTTCCAGGTTCTTGAGTTCGATCATGTCAGCGCGCCCTCACAAGGCCGGTCGGCCGCAGGAAGCAGAAGCCGATGATGATGAGCCCGTAGAAAATCTGCCGCAGATTGCCCAGCACCTCGCTGGGGAAGGGAAAGAAGCGGAGCAGTTCGGGCAGGATGATGAGCAGGGCCGCCCCCGCCACCGGGCCCCACAGCGTCCCCATCCCCCCGATCAGCACCATGGAGAGGATCAGCACCGAGGCGTGCACGTCGAAGGTGAGGGGATCGATGAAGGTGTAGTAGGAGCCATAGAGCGCCCCCGCCAGCCCCGCCACGCAGCCGGCGATCACGAAGATCTTCACCTTGGCGGCGACGACGTCCTTGCCCAGCGTCTGCGGCACGATCTCGTCCTCGCGGATCGCCTTGAGCAAGAGCCCGAACGGCGAGCGCACCAGCACCGAAAGCGCGATGAAGATCAGCACCGCGATCAGCGTATAGGCGATGAGGAAATCCAGCGGCCGCGTCAGCGTGAAGCCAAGGATGCTCGGCTGGGGAATGCGGTGCAGGCCGGCGCTCCCGCCGGTGATGCCGTCGAGATTGACCAGCAGGCTGTAGAACACTTCCTGGATGGCGAAGGAGGCCAGCACCAGATAGTCGCCGCTGACCCTTAGCGAGGGCAGGCTGATCGCCGCGCTCACCAGCGCCGAAGCGCCCAGCGCCACCCCGACCGCCGGCAGGAAGCCCCAGCCGAAGGCCTGCATGGTGAGGGCCGCCCCATAGGCGCCGATGCCGAAGATCGCCGCATGCGAGATGGTGAACAGGCCCGTATAGCCAAGAAGAAGATCGAGGCTCATCGCCAATATGGCAAAGAGCGAGACCGTGACCAGAATTCCGATGATGTATGTTGCCATTACATGCTCGATTGTATCAGTC
Organism: Pelagibacterium lacus; assembly: GCF_003345525.1. GTDB lineage: Bacteria > Pseudomonadota > Alphaproteobacteria > Rhizobiales > Devosiaceae > Pelagibacterium > Pelagibacterium lacus. Next base: position 162,569 of record NZ_QQNH01000001.1, on the reverse strand, counting down.
GACGTCCAAGCAGGCCGGTGGGGCGAACCAGGATGATTGCGAGGAAAAGCGAATAGGTGAACGCGGCCTGCCAGCTGCTGGGGATGAAATACAGCGCGACGTTCTCGACGAAGCCGATGAGGAAGCCGCCGATGGCCGCGCCCAGCATGCTGTTGATGCCGCCCAGGAACAGCGACATGGCGCCGATCAGCACCACGGGCAGGCCGATATAGGGCGATACCCCGGTTCCCGACAGAAGCAGCATCACCGCCGCGATGGGCAGGATGGCCGAGCCGAAGGCGACGCAGGCCATGCGGATCGGGCCCGTGGCGATGCCCTGGAGCTGCATCAGCTCCTCATCGCCGATCAGGGCCTGCACCTTGCGGCCGAAATCGGTGCGGTAGAGCACGAACAGCGCCAGCCCCACCACCGCCACCGCGATGATCGGGGCGAGGAGCTGGGCGCGCGAGATCACGATGCCACCCGCGATGATCGGTCCGCCCACATCGACCAGCAAGGTCTTCTGGGAGGGCCCGAACAGGATCGAAAGCAGGTTTTCCCCCACGATCGTCACCCCCAGCGAGGCCATGACGATCACCAGCATGCTGGCCCCGCGCCGGCGCAGCGGGCCGTATATGCCGGCCTGGCAGCCCAGCCCCCCGAGCGTGGCGAAGACCACACCGGCGAGGATGGCCGGGAGGAGGCCTATCGTTGTCGCCAGGGCGACAACGATAAGCGCCGAGCCTGAATACACAGCTCCCTGCGCGAAATGCCAAACCTTTGTGGTTGCGAAGATCAGCGCAAACGAAAGTCCGAACAGGGCGAAGATCGACCCCGCATAGATCCCGTTGACGGCGAGCTGAAGAAACAGGTTCATTGACGGCGGCTCCTATTCGGACGCGCCGACGCGGTCGACCAGCACGAAGGCGCCGTCGCGGACCCCCTTGATGATCACCGATTTGGACACCGTGCCGTCGTCGCGGAACACCACGTCGCCGGTAATGCCCGGGAAGTCGCGCCGGTCCATGATCGCGGCGCGCAACGGCTCGCCGGTCTCCCCGGCCGCGTCGAGCGCGGCGGCGACGACCATCATCGCGTCATAGGCATAGCCGATGAACGGGCTGGTGAAGTCCTCGCCATAGCGGGTCTGGTAGCGTTGGGCCACGGCCGCGATGGCCGGATCGTCGCTGGAGGGGTCGAAATCGGTCTGGGTATAGAGCAGGCCCTCGGCCGCGGCGCCCGCCGCGTCGAGAAAGAGCTGGCTCTCCATGCCGCCATAGGTGAGGATCTGCACATTGGGCATCAGCGCCTTGATCTGGCGCGTGGCTGCCGCCGCGACGTCGACATCGCCCACCAGATAGACGAAGTCGGGCTGGGCCGCCGCGATTTTGGCCACTTGCGGCCCGTAATTGGTGTCGCTGGCCCGGAACGATTCGATGGCCACCATCTCGCCGCCGAGCTGGGTGAACTGGCGTTCGAACTCGACGACATTGGTCTGCCCGATATCGTTGGAGATATAGAGTGCCGCGCCCCGCTGGAAATCGAGGGTGTCGAAGGCATAATTGGCCATCACCGCGATGTCGAAATCGGCGAGCTGGATGACGCTGAAGGTGAATTTGCCGATGCCGGCCATGGCCGGGCTCTGGGCGCCCACATTCATCATCACCAGTTCGCGCTGGTCGGCCAGCGGCGCGATGGTGGGCAGGACGGCGCTGCCCGAGGTTATCAGCACGTCGATGCCGTCCACATTGGTCAGCTTGTTGAAGCCTTCGAGGCCCTTTTGCGCCTTGTATTCGCTGTCCTCGGAGAACATCGAGAAGCGCTGGAAGCCGGCGGCCTCGTTCAGTTCCTCGATGGCGATCTCGACGCCGCGATTGGTCCAGTTGCCGATCTGGCCGCTGGCGCCCGAGGTGCCGACCAGCACGCCGACGCGTATCGGGTCCTGCTGTGCATACGCGCTGTTGCCAATGCCGAGCAATGCGGCAAAAGCTGTCGCGATAAGAAGATTTCGACGATGGATCATCCTGAGGGTCTCCTCCCAAACAGTTGCGGCCATGTTCGCTTAAAAAGAACGACCGTTTCTTACAAATCGCATGCGTTGGTTTTTGTGTCAACCGAACCTGCCGGGGGTTGACACCGAACTTCCACACGCAATACGCATAAGGAAACATGTGATCTGTTTTGCGAAACAGCAAAAAAATGTCTGGGATGGGTTTATGAGCGATATTGATCTTCTGATCGGCGGGGAATGGAAGCCGGCTTCCGATGGCGGCCGGCGCGACGTGGTCAACCCGGCCAATGGCGAGGTCGTCGGCCGGCTCGCGGTGGCGACCGATGCCGATCTCGACGCGGCGCTCCGGGCCGCTGCCGCCGCCTTCGAAGGCTGGAAGAATACGCCCGCCATCGAACGCGGCGCCATCCTGCGCCGTGCCGCCACCCTGATGCGGCAGCGCGCCGACGAGTTCGCCCCCATCATCACCCGCGAAAACGGCAAGACCCTCGCCGAATCCATGGCCGAAGTCTCCTGGGCCGCCGATTTCTACGAGTGGTTCGCCGAGGAGGCGCGGCGCATTTACGGCCGCACCGTTCCGGCCCGCATGGCCGGCGTGCGCCAGTTCACCAGCCTCGAGCCGGTCGGGCCGGTCCTGGCGCTGAGCCCCTGGAACTGGCCGCTGGTCCCGCTCTCGCGAAAACTGTCCGCCGCGCTGGCCGCCGGCTGCACGGTGATCGCCAAGCCGGCCGAGGAAACTCCCTCGGCGGTCGCGCTGCTCGCGCGGATCTTTGCCGAGGCGGGGCTGCCCGATGGCGTCCTCAACGTGGTCTATGGCGACCCGGCCCATATTTCCAGCCGGCTGATCGCCGCGCCGGAAGTGCGCAAGATTTCCTTCACCGGCTCCGTGCCGGTCGGGCGGCTCCTCGCCCGCCAGGCCGCCGATCATCTGAAGCCCATCACCCTCGAGCTCGGCGGCCACGCCCCCGTCATCGTCTTCGATGACGTCGATGTCGACGCCGTGGTCGGCAAGGTCGTCCCCATCAAGTTCCGCACCGCGGGGCAGGTCTGTTCCTCGCCCACCCGCTTTTACGTGCACGAGAAGATCGCCGCCCGGTTCACCGAAAAACTGGCCAGCGCGGCCTCCGGCCTCAAGGTCGGCGATGGCGCCGCCGCCGGCACCGAAATGGGCCCGCTGATCAGCGCCCGGCGCGTCGATGCCGTCGCGGACCTGGTTGCCGACGCCGTCTCCCGGGGCGCGACCCTCGTCAGCGGCGGCCAGCGCCCGGAGGGCAAGGGCTATTATTACCCGCCCACCATCCTGGCCGGGGTGAAGGACGACGCCCGCATCATGTCCGAGGAGCCGTTCGGCCCCGTGGTCCCCGTCACCACCTTCTCGGACTATGACGAGGTGATCGCCCGGGCCAATGCGACGCCCTACGCCCTTGCCGCCTATGTGTTCACCCAGTCGCTGGAACTCGCCCACAAGGTCGGCGTCGATCTCAATTGCGGCAATCTGGGCATCAACACCTTTGCCGTCTCGCTGGCCGAAGGTCCCTTTGGCGGCAACCGCGACTCCGGTTATGGCAGGGAGGGCGGCACCGAGGGCATCCAGTCCTACCTGACCACGAAATTCGTGGCGGAGTCGGCCAGGTAATCACCGGAAGGGTTTCGCCCGATGCGTGTCAACATTTCCGATTTGGCCGCCGGGGCCATTTTTACCGCTTTCGGCCTCTATTTCGCGATCACCGCCTATACCGGGCTGAGCATCGGCACCGCCTTCATGATGGGGCCGGGCTATTTCCCCCTCATCATCGGCATCGGCCTCGTCGTGTTCGGCCTCGTGATCGCGGCGAAGGCCTTCGGGCGCACCTCCGAGCCCTTCACCTGGCCGCCGCTGACCTCGGTGCTGATGGTCGCCGCCACGCCGGTGGTCTTCGGCCTCACCGTGCGCGGGCTGGGCTTCGGCCCGGCCACTGCGCTCGCCGCCTTCGTCGCCAGCCTGGCCAGCCGCGAGGCGAGCTGGCGGTTCCGGTTGCTGCTCACCGCCGGGCTCACCCTGTTCTGCCTCGCCATCTTCCGATTTGCCCTCAACCTGCCGCTGCCGATCATCGGCCACTGGCTCAGCTGAGAGAACAGCCATGGAATTCATCGATCTCCTCATGCTGGGCTTCTCGCATTCGCTGACCCCGACCAATCTGTTCTACTGCCTGGTCGGCGCCCTTTTGGGGACGCTGATCGGAGTGCTGCCGGGGGTGGGGCCCACCGCCACCATCGCCATGCTGCTGCCCATCACCTTCTCGCTGCCGCCGCTGGCCGCGCTGGTCATGCTGGCCGGCATCTATTACGGCGCGCAATATGGCGGCTCGACCACCGCCATCCTCCTCAACGTCCCCGGCGAGGCGACGGCGGCGGTCACCGCCATCGACGGCCACCAGATGGCCAAGAACGGGCGGCCCGGGCCGGCCCTCGCCATCGCGGCGCTGGGCTCGTTCTTCGCCGGCACCATCGGCACGCTGCTCATCGCCATCCTCGCCCTGCCGCTCGCCGCCCTGGCGCTCAAATTCGGCGCGCCGGAATATTTCTCGCTCATGGTCTTGGCCCTGGTCACATCGGTGGCGCTGGCCCACGGTTCGCTCCTCAAGGCCTTCGCCATGATCTTTCTCGGCCTGGCCTTCGGCATGATCGGCACCGACGTCTATACCGGCGCCCAGCGCTTCACCTTCGGCAATCTCCAGCTCGCCGACGGCGTCAGCATCGTGGCGCTGGCCGTGGGCACCTTCGGGGTCTCGGAAATCCTGCGCAACATGGAGAGCCGGCAGGCCGAGCGCCGCCTGACCGCCAAGGTCCAGGGCCTGCTGCCCAGCCGCGACGAGCTGCGCCGCTCCATCGGCCCGGTGCTGCGCGGAACCTTTCTCGGCTCCCTGCTCGGCGTCCTGCCCGGCGGCGGGCCGCTGCTGGCCTCCTTCGGCTCCTATTCCATGGAAAAGAACATCTCCCGCCACCCCGAAACCTTCGGCAAGGGCGCCGTCGAGGGCATTGCCGGGCCGGAATCGGCCAATAATGCCGGGGCGCAGACCTCGTTCATCCCCATGCTGACCCTGGGCATTCCCGCCAATCCGGTCCTTGCCCTGCTTCTGGGCGCCATGATCCTGCAGGGCATCCAGCCCGGCCCCAACGTCGCGGTGCGCAATCCCGACATCTTCTGGGGGCTGATCACCTCCATGTGGATCGGCAACGTCATGCTGGTCGTGCTCAATCTGCCGCTGATCGGCATCTGGGTGCGGCTGCTGAGCATCCCCTACAAGGCCCTGTTCCCGACCATTCTGGTGTTTTCCTCCATCGGCACCTTCTCGGTCACCGGCAATGTGTTCGACCTCTATTCCATCGTGTTCTTCGGCCTGCTGGCCTATCTGCTGATCAAGCTCGGATGCGAGCCGGCGCCGTTCATCCTGGGCTTCATCCTCGGGCCGATCATGGAGGAGACCCTGCGCCGCGCCATGATCCTGTCCAATGGCGATCCGCTGATCTTCGTGCAGCGGCCGATCAGCGCCACCCTGCTGGCCTTTTCGGCGATCGCGGTGCTGTTCGTGGTGCTGCCCATGATCTCCAACCGACGCGCCGACATTTTCGTCGAGGACTGAAGGGAACTCTACCCGGCGCTGAGGCGCATCCACAGCGTGTGCATCACCTGCACCGCGATGATCCCGGCGACCCACACCCCGGCGGTCACCGCATAGAGCAGCCGCGTCTGCCCCGACAGCTTGCCGATCGCCCCGAGCACCACATAGAGCCCGTAAAGGCTCAGATAGCCCGCCAGCACCAGCAGCCCGAGCAGCCAGTCGCGGTAATAATCCGGCGTCGAGCTGCCGGGAATGCCCATCACCCAGAACATGACGCCCATAAGGGCCACCCCGGCCCCCACGGTCGGCACCAGCCAGCCCAGTGTGCGCAGGATGAAGAGGAGCGCCCGAAGCGCGAAGCGAAAAAGCGGGTCCAGCATCGGCGGCAAACCGGCCCCTACCGGTTCTCGAGCCCGTTGGCGGTCCGCTGCTCGCGGATCTCGTCTCGGCTGGTGTCTACCTGCACGATGAGGCTTTCGAGCCCTTGCCGCACCTCCTGCAAAAGGTCGGCATGCTCGGTTTTCGAGGTCACGGCGTTGGGGGTCTTGGCGTCCCATTCGAGCGCCCATTGCATGGCGGCGATCCATTCGTCGGGGTCGCCCGCGATATATTCGTTGACCGGCCGCCCCACCTGTTCGGTGAGGGCCGAGAACAGCACCCGCTCATTGCCCGCCGCCTCGCCCAGCGCGGCGATCATGAAGCGATAGCGCAATTGCCCGGCATACATCCAGTTGGCCGCCTCCTGGCCCTGGCCCTCGACCAGCAGCCGGCCGGCGAGCACATAGAGCGCCGCCGGATGCAGCCCTTCCGCCTCCGCCGCGATCTCTTCCATGGGCATGGTGGCAAAGTCCGGCGCCTCCTGCGCCTGCGCCGGGGCAAACGTCGCAAGGCCGAGGACAAGGGCGGTGAGCAGCTTCTTCATGATCGTTTCTCCGTGCTATCCATCCATCAGACGCTGGATCGGAACTCTCTCTTGGCCGCCCTGCCGATTTTTTCGATTATTTCCCAAACTTCGGCCCGCCGAAAGCGTCTTTACCTTCATAACGTCACCAGGATGAATTGCGGGAGAACCGGGACATGCACACCGAACTTGCCAGAACGACACCGATCCGGCACCGATTGTCCGGCCTCGGCATGATGCTGACGGCGGCAATCCTCTTGACCGCCGCCCCGCTTGCCGCGCAGGAGACGCGCTTTCCCGCCACGCTGGATGAAGCCTATACCGGGCGCTTCACCATCGAGCTCTTCCCGGCCGAGGGCGGGGGCCGCATCCACCGGGACTGGGGCGACGCCGAAATCCTCTTTGTCTCCGGCGAGGACGGCACCGTCGAATTCATCACCCGGGGCGAGGACGATGAGGGCAGTGGCTTTGAAGTCTCCGTCACCCTCACCGGCGACGACGACGGCATCTGGCGTTCTCTGGCTGGCGACGGCATCGCCCGGATCGACGCCGCCGGGCGCGTGCTCTCGGCGTCCCATTCCGATGGGTTCGACCTGTTCTGGAGCGGCGAGATCGGGATGGAGAAGGGGAGCCTCACCTTCCGCCGCATTCCCACCGCTTCCGCCCCGGCCGAGGAGCGCGACATCACGGCGATATTTTCCATCGAGGTCCAGCGTCCCCGGCCCGAGCCCAAGCCCGAGCCGGACGCGGAAACCGAGGCTTCGGGGGGCGATGGCGGATGCGAGCGGATCGAATGGCGCCTGGTCAATCGCTGGGACCCCTGGGGCGGCGGCCTCAGCCTTGAGCGCGAACCGTTCTGCGTGAATTGACCCGGAGTGCTTCCAGCAAAAGTGGACACCACTTTTGCGGTTCGGAAGCGCGACCAAGTGAAGGCCCCGGAGTGCTTCCAGCAAAAGTGGGCACCACTTTTGCGGTTCGGAAGCGCGACCAAGTAAAGATCGTGCGAAGCACGGCGTGAAAATGCCGCGGCCCGCTGCCCTCATAAAGCCGCGATCCCGCCATTAATTAATAATGATTAACTCTTTCGAGGGAAGTGCAACCCGATCCGTTTTCGCAGCTTGTGTGGCAAACCGCCTTGAGATGGGAGAAGGGCAATGGCTGAATTCGAATATCGTGGTTATCGTATCCGCATGGTTTTCGAGCGCGACTGGCGCATAAAGATCTGGCCGCCCGTGCGCCCCGCGCAGATCGCCGACAAGATCCGCGCCACCCCCAACGAGGGCGAGGCCCTGTGCCGGCAGCGCGCCACCCGCGCCATAGACCGGCACCTGTCCGGCCGCGATCACCCGGCGCGGTCATAGCTGTTGGGTTGCCGCACCGGCATGGGCGAGCCCGGCGTGGCGAACACTTTTGGGTTGTCGTCGGCGAATTCATAGGCCCCGCCGGCGATCTTGCCGATCAGCGCATCCACCCAGTCATGGCTGGTTTCCGTGTGGTTGGCCCAGAAGCCCAGCAGCGCGTCCATATGCGCGGGCAGGGCATCCTCCCCGGTCCAGTGCGCATTGTGGTTGGCGAGATCGACCCGTGAGCGCTGCTCGGCCAGGGTCGCCAGCCGCCGGCGCAGATAGTCCAGCACCCTGTCGCGGGAGAGGGCCGACATCATCACCAGCCCGGCGCAAAAACTGTCCGGCTTGGGCTGGGGCACGGTCAGCGCCTTTTCGATCAGCCGGTTGAATTCGGCTTCCCCCCCGGGGGTGAGTTCGTATTCGTTGCGCATGGGCCCGTTGTCGGAAACCGCGTCCGGGCATTCTTCCAGAAGGCCCTCCTTGGTCAGCTGCCGCAGCGCATGATAGATCGATCCGGTCTTGATATGCGCCCATTTGTCGGCGTTCCAGCCCAGAAGGTCCTGTCCCACCCGATAGCCATGGGTCCGTCCATGCGCGCGGACCACGGCAAGAACCAGAAGGCGGGTTGCTGACATTTCGTATCGTTTCCTTTCATGCCGGAGCCGGGGCCCTGTGCCCCGATTGCCGTCTTATCCCATGTTAGTGGTCTGGGCCCCCCGTGAACAACAGCTGAATGCACACCTCACGCGCTGTTCAACGGCGAGTTCCTATCGTTGTGACAGTAAGCGACGAAATTGGGGATTTCATGATGCTGTCGTCTCGTCTTGCCTTCCCGGCCATAATTGGTGGCCTTGTGGCAATAATACTTTCGGGGGTGTTCACGCCGCCGGCCATGGCGCGGGGCTATCCGGTCGAGCTCCGGGCGCAGGTGACCGGCGTCGCCCAGGACGATCATCTCAATGTCCGGCGCTGGCCGGCCCATTATTCCCGGCAGGTCGGGCAATTGCCTCCGCATGCCGCCGTCTGGGTCGAGCGCTGCATCGAGGTCGACAATTCCTCCGACTGGTGCCTCGTCGCCGGCGGCCGCGCCTATGGCTGGGTGAATTCGCGTTTTCTGGCCGTCCTCCCGCACTGATCCTCCACTGGTCCTCCAAAGACTTGACTTTCCCCGCAGCGTGCAGTCCTTCGAGGGCTGGACATTGCGGGGTTTTTTCATGGCGGCCAATCCTGTTCTGGCCCGGTCGGTCCGGGGCAATTGGGTGGAGAACCTGCATCGCGGCGCCATCTGCGTCGCCGATGCCGAGGGCCGCGTCCTCGCATCGGTTGGCGATATCGACCGCGACATTTTCCCGCGCTCGGCCATCAAGGCCGTGCAGGCCGTGGCGCTGCTGCGCTCGGGGGCCGTCGAGCGCTTCGGCTATTCGGCGCCCGCCATCGCGCTCGCCTGCGCCTCCCATAATGGCGAGCCGGCGCATACCGAACTGGCCGCCGCCATGCTCGCCGCCGCCGATCTCGATGAGACCGCGCTCGAATGCGGCATCCATCCTCCCATCGACCCCGCCGCCCGCAAGGCGCTGTTCGCCGCCGGCGGCAAGCCGGGGACGCTCCACAATGCCTGCTCGGGCAAGCATGCGGGCATGCTCGCCGTGGCCCGCGCGCTGGGGATCGAGCTAGAGGGCTATTCGCGCGCCGACCATCCCGTGCAGATCGCCGTCAGGCAGCGTGTCGAGGAAATCCTCGACCATCCCTTGACCGAAGGAAAATGCGGCACCGATGGGTGCTCCATCCCCACCTGGGCCGCCCCCCTGCGGCGGTTCGCCCAGGGCTTCGCCCGCATGGCGACCGGCACCGGCCTCTCCCCGGAAACCGCGGCGGCGGCCCGCACCATTTTCGACGCCGCCACCCGGCATCCCTTTCTCGTCGGCGGCACCGGATCGTTCGACACCGAGATCATGGCTGCCTTCGGCGATCGCCTCATGATCAAGTTCGGCGCCGATGGGGTGTATTGCGGCGCCCTGCGCGACAGCGGCATCGGCTTCGCGCTCAAATGCGATGACGGTTCGGTGCCCGCCGCCACGGCCATGGTGGCGGCGCTGCTGCTCTCCATCGCCGAGCCCGACGCGGCGCAGAAATCCCTCCTCCAGTCCCGCGCCCGCCGCCTCCAGCACAGTTGGTCCGGCCAGGACGTCGGCTGGCTGGAAGCGACTCCGGACGTGGACACCGAACATGTTTTGCGAGAACGGCCATTGTCATAGCGCTTGGCGCCGCATGAGCACCAATTTTCGCCCTCTTTCACCCAATGTTCGCGGCATCGCGGGCGCCGATCCGTCCTTGTGCTTGCCGCTATACCCTCCGCGCCGCTATAGGTGTTACGCCAATTGAACCGGAAAACGCCCATGCTCGTCGATGACGCCGTCTATCTCGGCACCAGCGATTCCCCCCAATATCTGCCGCTTTCCTTTGCAAATCGCCACGGTCTGGTCACCGGCGCCACCGGCACCGGCAAGACGGTCACCCTCCAGATTCTGGCCGAAGGCTTCTCCCGCGCCGGCGTCCCGGTCTTCTGCGCCGACATCAAAGGCGACGTCGCCGGCCTCTCCCAGGCCGGAGAGCCCCAGGATTTCCTCGCCGAACGCGCCGCAACGATCGGCTTCGATGACTACCAATACACTGATTTTCCAGTGATTTTCTGGGACCTGTTCGGTCGGCAGGGGCACCCGATCCGCACCACTGTTTCCGAGATGGGCCCCTTGCTGCTCTCGCGCATGCTCGATCTCAACGCGACCCAGGAAGGCATCCTCAACGCCACCTTCAAACTGGCCGACGACGAGGGATTGCTGCTCCTCGACTTCAAGGATTTGCGCTCGCTCCTCGCCCATGTCGCCGAGCGCCGCACCGAGCTTTCCGCGCGCTATGGCAACATCTCGACCGCCTCTGTCGGCGCCATCCAGCGCGCGCTTCTCGTCCTCGAGCAACAGGGCGGGGAGCAGTTCTTCGGCGAGCCCGCCCTCAGCATCTCCGACCTGATGCGCACGGATTCCCGGGGCAGGGGCTATATATCGGTGCTCGCCGCCGATGAACTTATGCTCGCGCCCAGACTCTATGCTATATTCCTCCTTTGGTTGCTGTCAGAACTCTTCGAGGAACTGCCCGAAGTCGGAAATCCCGACAAGCCGAAGCTGGTTTTCTTCTTCGACGAGGCGAATTTACTGTTCGACGAGGCCCCCGATGCTCTGCGCAACAAGATCGAGCAGGTGGTCAAGCTGGTCCGCTCCAAGGGGGTCGGCGTTTATTTCGTGACGCAAAATCCCGCCGATATCCCCGAGCCCGTTCTCGCGCAACTGGGCAACCGGATCCAGCACGCCCTGCGGGCCTATACCCCTAGGGAGCAGAAGGCCGTGCGCATCGCCGCCCAGTCTTTCCGGCCCAATCCCGCCTTCGACACGGCGGAGGTGATCACCCAATTGGGCACCGGCGAAGCGCTGGTCTCGGTGTTGGAAGGCAAGGGCGTGCCCTCGGTCGTCGGACGCACCCTGATCCGCCCGCCATCCTCCCGCATGGGCCCGATCGGCACCGCTGAGCGCGATGCGGTCACCGCGCAAAGCCCGGTCGACGGCATCTATGACCGCGTGCTGGATCGTGAATCCGCTTATGAAATCCTGGCGGTCCGCGCCGATAAAGCCTTGCGCGACAAAGCTTTGGCCGAGCGCGAGGAGGAAATCCGCAAGCTCGAAGCGGAGTATGAAAAGCGCCGCAAAGCCCAGGAACCGAAGCGGTCGACGCGCCAGACGCCCGCCGAGGCGGCGCTCAATACCTTCGTGCGCACGGTGGCCCGCAGGGCGGGCGATTCCCTGGTGCGGGGCATTCTCGGTTCCCTGACGAAGTCGCGGTGAGACCATGGCCACGCTTGCTTCGATAGCCGTCTTCGCCGATTGCGGCGTCACCCCGCATCAGGCGCAATACCGCGCCGCAGGTGCCGTGGCGGCGCGGCACGGCATGCATGTGATATGCACGGCCCGCAATGGGCAATGGCCCCAGGCCCTGGTCGATTCCGCCCTGGCCGAGGATGGCGTGGTGACGGTGGTCTCCGGTCCCTCCACACGGGACCTGCGCGTTCCCGGCGGCGTCTCCGTTCAACGCTGCGATTCGGAAATACAGGCCGGAATCAAGGCGGTACAGATGGCGCAGGCGGTCATCGGCATGCCCGGCTGCATCGAGACCACCGCCGCTCTCTATGCCGCCTGGACGGGGGCGGGAGGCGCGGCCTCGCAGCGTCCGGTGGGCCTGTTCAATCGCGACCGCGCCTTCGAGGTTGTCCGCGGGTTCGCTGCCGATATCGCCGGCGTCGGCCGCGGCAATATCGATACGCTCGTGCAGTTCTCCGACAATTTCGAAGACCTTCTGAACCGGCTTACTCGCCTGGTTTGACCGGGAAGGGAATGACGTTGTCGCGCCGGCGTTCGATGGGCACGAGGCGCCTGTCCTCCAATTCGATCCGCTTGCGCCGTTCCGGCCCGACATAGGCCGGTGCCGCGTCGATATAGTCGGACCCGCCCCGCGCGATTCGCTCGCGCACCCGTTCCTCGAGATAGAGCGGGCTCATGGGTTTGACGATGATCTCGTCGATGCCGGCCTGAATGCAGATCCTGCGCATATGGGGATCGACCCGCCGCGCCAGCGCGATGATTTGCGCGCCCTGCAATTCCGGGGTGCCGGCACCGGTTCGCAGCATGGCCGCGACATCCGCCGCGGTTTCATCCCCGAGGTCATAGTCGGAAACCAGGACGGCCATGGGGGCGATGCGCAGATAGGCGCGCAGGTCGCGTGCATGGCGGAATTCCCGAACACGCCAGCCGCGCTCACGCCGCAACGTGGCCCCCAAGACGGCGGTTAGGGCCGGATTGGACGAAAGGACGGCGATGGTGGGAATTGGTTGCAAGATGGAAGCGCCGTTGCTGATGGTTAGCAAACGCTTAACAGAGCGTTTCGGAGTCGGGAAGCACCCCATCCGAACTATCGTTAAAAGGAATGGCCCGCCTCTTGCGGGGCGAGCCATCCTCGGGATCGGTTGTGGAAAACGCTTACTTCGAAGCGGCTTCGAACAGTTCCTCGACATAGTCCCAGTTGACGAGGTTGTCGAACCAGGCCTCGAGATATTTGGGCCGGGCATTGCGGTAATCGATGTAATAGGAGTGTTCCCACACGTCGACGCCGAGCAGCGGCGTGCCGCCATGCACCAAGGGATTTTCGCCATTCGGGGTCTTGGTGACTTCGAGCTTGCCGTCCTTGAAGCTCAGCCAAGCCCAGCCCGAACCGAACTGCCCGCCGCCAGCGGCGAGAAAGTCCTCGCGGAACTTGTCGAACCCGCCCAGATCGGAATCAACCGCGGCCTGCAGCTTGCCCGGCAGGGACTTGCCACCGCCATTAGGCTTCATCCACTTCCAGAAATGAATGTGATTGTAGTGCTGGCCGGCATTATTGAACAGGCCCTGGTTCTTGCCGTAGCTCTCCTTGACGATGTCTTCGAGAGACTTGCCTTCGAGACCCGACCCTTCCAGCAGCTTGGAGCCGTTGGTGACATAGGCCTGATGGTGCTTGTCGTGGTGAAACTCCAGGGTTTCCTTCGACATATAGGGTGCCAGAGCGTCGTAGGCGTAAGGCAATTCGGGGAGAGTAAAGCTCATTAAAGCCTCCTTTATGGTTATGAAATTCCGTGTGCCTGGCAATTTACCAAGCCAATGCTTTGTTTATAGAGCGGTGCGCATCGGGGCGCAACGGCAATGGGAGAAAACTTATGCCAATCCCGCGCATCTGAGCGCAAAAGCATAGGTGATGGCCGTCTCCTTGATGCGTTCGAAGCGCCCCGAGGCGCCGCCATGCCCGGCTTCCATATTGGTCCGGAGGTACAATGCGTTGTCGTCGGTCTTGGTTGCACGCAGCCGGGCCACCCATTTGGCCGGCTCCCAATAGGTTACGCGGGGGTCAGTGAGCCCGGCCAGGACAAGCATCGGTGGGTAGGGCACGGCGGCGATATTGTCGTATGGGGAATAGGACGCGATACGCTCGTAATCCTCCTTGGAAAGGATGGGATTGCCCCATTCGGGCCATTCCGGCGGGGTGAGGGGAAGCGTGTCGTCGAGCATGGTATTGAGCACGTCGACGAAGGGAACCACCGCGATGACGCCGCCCCAGAGATCGGGGCGCATATTGGCGATGGCGCCCATCAGTAGGCCCCCCGCCGACCCGCCTTCGGCGACGATCCTACCCCTGGCGGTATAGTTCTCGGCGATGAGCATTTCCGCCGCGGCGATGAAATCGGTGAAGGTGTTGCTTTTCTGGGCTGCGCGGCCTGCCTTGTACCAGCGATAGCCCTTGTCCATGCCGCCCCGGACATGGGCAATGGCATAGACAAATCCCCGGTCGACAAGAGAGAGCACCGAGATGGAAAAACCGGCCGGGATGGAGTGGCCATAAGCGCCATAGCCATAGAGAAGGCAGGGCGCGGTGCCATCCCGCTGGGTATCCTTGCGATAAAGGACAGTGACCGGGACGGTTTCCCCGTCGCTCGCGGTCGCAAACAGGCGCCGCGTCTCATAGCGCGCCGGGTCGTGGCCGGACGGCACCTCCTGTTCCTTGCGCAAAGTCCGCGCGCCCGTATCGAGCTCGAGATCGAAGACCTGGCTGGGCGTCGTGGGTGAGGAATAGGTGAACCGGATGGTGGCGGTATCGAACTCGTAGCCGCCGACCAGCCCCAATGCATAGGCCTCTTCGGGAAAGGCGATGACCTCCTCGGCCCCGCTGCGAAGGTCGTGGGCAACGATCCGCGGCAATCCGTCCTTTCGTTCGAGCCGGATCAGATGATTGGCCAGCACCTCCATGTCGAGGATCAGCCGCCCGGCTTCATGGGGCACGAGATCGACCCAATTGGCCTGGCCCGGAGCGCTCGACGAGGTCTGGACGATCTTGAAGTCTTCCGCGCCGTCGTCATTGGTCAGAATGAAGAGTGCGCCATGGCGCTCCTCGACCGAATATTCCGTGTTTTCGTGCCGGGGTTCGACGCAGATAGGTGATCCCCCTTTATTCGCGTCGATCAGCCAGACCTCCGAGGTCTGATGATCGTGGGCGGAAATGGTTATGAAGCGCTTCGACTGGGTTTGCCCGACCCCGACGAAAAATCCTGGGTCCTTTTCTTCGTAGACGATCTCATCCATGTCCTGGCGCGTGCCGAGAACATGCCGCCGGACCCTGAAGGGGCGATGGTTGTCGTCGAGTTCGATATAATAGAACGATGCGCTGTCATTGGCCCATACGGCGCCGCTGCCGGCCTTCTCGATCTTTTCGTCGCGGTCGATGCCGGACGCCAGGTCGCGGATGCTGATGGTATAATGCTCCGATCCGTTCCGATCCGCCGCCCAGGCCAGCAAGGTATGGCTGGGCGAATGCTCCGCGCCGCCGAAACCGAAATAGCCTTCTCCCGCTTCGGCATTGCAATCGAGCAGTATCTCTTCCGCGCCACCATCGCGCTCGGTGCGCATGACCAGGGGATATTGGTCCCCTTCCCGGGTGCGGCTGAAATAGGCAAAGAGGCCGTCGGCGGACGGAACAGAGCTGTCGTCCTCCTTTATCCGCCCCTTGATCTCGGCATAGATCTGCTCCTGCAAAGTCTTGGTGGGATTGCCGAAATCCTCGGCGTACCAGGCATTCTCGGCCTCGAGATAGGCGCGTATTTCCGCCGGCAACACGGTTGGATCGGCCATGACGTCGCGCCAGTTCTCGGCCCTCAGCCAGCTATAGGGGTCGGTGCGCGGAGTGCCGTGGCGTGTTTCGGAAATCGGATGCCGGGGAGCCAGAGGGGGAGTGATGCGGGACATAATGCTCGATGGGAAGACGGGGAGAAACAGTGCGCACTATTCTTCCTTGCTGGAGGACAAGGCAAGCCCGTCCGGTGCGATAAATACAGTCCGGCAGCATCTCTCCTGTGGAGGTTTGACTTTATGACGGTTGAATGACTTTGCGTTCCATCGTCTGGCTGCTATTGAGCGCGCGCGACAGAACATTAGGTTGGCCGACAGTGAGTCCATAGGACTCAATTTCATGCAGCGGGGGAGTGCTTGACCGCAAATCTCGAAATCGTCGTAGCCCTTATTGCCCTCGCGCCTTTTCTTGCCGCTCTCATCGCGCCATCGATCAAGGTCTTTGCCGGTGGCTTCGCAGGCTGGGTTCTGGCCATCGTGCCGGCTGCGATATTTGCAACCTTTCTTGGCTTTATCCCGGCCATCTCGGATTTCTCCGTCATCCGCGTGGGCCTCAACTGGATTCCCGCCTACGGCATCAGCTTTTCCTTCTTTGTGGATGGGCTGAGCCTCGTTTTCGGCGCTATGATCTCCGGCATTGGCACGTTCATCGTGATCTATTCCGGTGCCTATCTGGCCGGGCATCCCCATCAGGGGAGATTTTTTTCCTATATCCTGATGTTCATGGGCTCGATGCTCGGGCTGGTCCTGGCCGACAATGTCTTCACGCTGTTCGTCTTTTGGGAACTGACCTCGATTACCTCGTTCCTCCTCATCGGGTTCGATCATTCCCGCCAGGCCGCGCGCCGTGCCGCCATCCAGGCGCTCATCGTGACCGGGGGCGGCGGGCTGGCGCTCCTGGCCGGCCTGATAACTCTGACGCTGATCACCGGACACAACAGCCTCACCGGCATGCTCGCCACAGCCGGCGGCGTTCAGGAAAACCCCCTCTATCTGGTGGTGCTGCTCCTGGTGGTGGTCGGCGCATTCGCCAAATCCGCCCAGGTCCCCCTGCATTTCTGGCTGCCCAACGCCATGGAAGCGCCAACGCCCGTGTCCGCCTATCTGCATTCGGCGACCATGGTGAAGGCTGGGGTCTATCTGCTGGCCCGCATGAATCCGGTTCTTGGCGGCACCGATGCCTGGTTCTGGATCCTGACGTTGTTCGGCGGCGCAACGCTGCTCTTGGGCGGGCTGATGGCGGTGCGCCAGACCGATCTCAAGCAGATGCTGGCCTATACGACATTGGGGTCGCTCGGCCTGCTCGTTTTGCTCATCGGGTTCGGGACCAAGGAGGCGATCCTCGGGGCGATCCTGTATCTGTGCGCCCATTCGTTGTTCAAGGGCGCCTTGTTCATGGTGGCCGGCACCATCGATCACGGCACCGGAACAAGGGATATAACAGCCTTGGGCGGCCTGCGCGAAAACCTACCGGTCACCTTCATCACGGCCATTCTCGCAGCGATTTCCATGGCCGGCTTCCCGATTGCCATGGGCTTTCTCGCCAAAGAGGAAATGTATCTCGCGCTGACCCAGGGATCATGGCCGGATCTTGCCTTCCTGGCTGTCCTGATCATCGGCAATGCCCTGATGATGGTGGTGGGTCTGCTGATCGCGTTCAAACCGTTCCTGGGGCCTACGGTGCCGACGCCCCATTCCCCGCATGAGGGAACGCCAAGCCTGCTGGTGGGCTCCATCGTGCTCGCCGTTCTCGGCGTGTGCGCGGGACTCGCGACCGACTGGATCAACACCGCCGTGCTCAATCCGACCGGGGGATCGATCTATAACCGGGCCGTGAATGCGCAGATTCACCTGGCTTTCGATCTTGGCAATCCCGCCGTCTGGGCCTCGGTGGCGACCTGGATCCTGGGCGGGCTGTTGTTCTGGAAAGCCGATGCCGTGCGCAACAGATTGCGCCGGGCTGGGGAGGCCATTGGCTGGACCTTCGACGCCGGCTTTGACGCGCTCATGTTCGGGTTGATCCGGTTTGCGGACCGCATCACGCGCCTCCTGCATCATGGTCGGCTGGAATGGTATCTGCTGCTGATGTTCGTCTGTCTTGCCGGTATCATCTATGTGCCGCTGCTGGTCGTCGACAGCCTGCCGGCGCTTCCCGCCTGGCCTGAACTGACCTTTTATGAATGGGGCGCCATCCTCATCGCGGCCCTCGGCCTGCTGGCGGTTTTAACGGCCAAGACGCGGCTGACCGCCATTGTGGCCTTGGGAATCCAGGGGTTTTCGGTGGCGGTGATCTTCATGCTGTTTGGCGCGCCCGATCTCAGCTTCACGCAATTCATGGTCGAGACGCTGACGGTGATCATCCTGGCGCTGGTGATGACCCGGCTGCATCTGGACGATGTCGACCATCGGGACCTCGAAACGGCGGTACGCGACGGCGCGGTGGCGCTGGCCTTCGGTTCCGGCATCGCGGTCCTGCTGCTGGTTGTCCTGCAAACCGATCTCGATCTGACGCTGACCGAATTCTTCCGTCAGACCAGCACGCCGATCGCCCATGGCCGCAATATCGTCAACGTCATTCTCGTCGACTACCGCGCCATCGATACGCTGGGCGAGATTTCCGTGGTGATGGCGGCCGGGCTGGCCATTCTGGCTCTGATCAAGCTGCGCGCCGACGCCAAGGGGAAGCGCCGGGGCCGGCGCCGCGGTGCCATCAAGGGGAGTTTGCAATGAATACGGTCATCTTCCGAACCGCCGCGCCGGCCCTGGCCGCGCTCATGCTGGTGTTTTCCGTGTTCGTCCTGCTCCGTGGACATAACGAGCCCGGAGGCGGGTTTATCGGTGGGCTGATGGGGGCCTCGGCCCTTGCGATCTACGGCATTGCCACGGGCGTCAGGGAGACGCGCAAGGCCATCCGCGTCCATCCCATCACCTTTGCCGGGCTCGGGGTCGTGCTGGCGGCGGTGTCGGGATTCATCTCCCTGCCGTTCGAGGTGCCGTTTCTCACCGGGTTGTGGTGGATCTTCGATGTGGACGGATCCGAGATCGCGCTTTCGACGCCGCTGATCTTCGATATCGGGGTCTATGCCGTGGTGGTCGGGGCGGTCGGGGCCATGGCGCTGGCCCTTGAAGGCGATGAGGGGGAGGACTGATGGAAGTCGCGCTTGCCGGGCTGATCGGCCTGTTCCTCTCCGCCGCCGCCTATCTCATGCTCTCCAAGGCCATCATCCGCATGCTGCTGGGCGTTGCGATTTTAGGCAATGGAGTCAATCTGTTGATCTTCACCGTCGGCCGTCTCACCCCGGAAGTCCCGCCCATCGTGCCGGCCGGAGAGACCTTGCCGCTGGCCGGATCGGCCAACCCGCTGCCGCAGGCGCTGATCCTCACGGCGATCGTCATCGGCTTCGCGCTGCTGTCTTTCCTGCTGGTGCTGGGCTATCGCGCCTATCAGGAACTGGATGCGGACAATACCGACACCATGCGGATCGCCGAGCCCGAAGCGGCTCCGCGTCCCCCGCTCAGCTATTAGCAGGACGCGATGGCCAGCCAACCCCTTGATTTCCCAACAGCAATGATCGAGGCGCCGACCGCGGCGGCCGACTGGGTGATGGTATGGCCGGTCGCGCTGGCCCTGTTCGGGGCCGGCCTGCTGGTCATGCTGCGCGGGCAGGGGCGGCTGCAATTCGGCCTCGCCATGCTGGTGATCGCGGCGATTTTTGCCTCCAATCTCTACCTCGTCCTGCGGATTTTCGAGGCAGGCCCGCTGGCCATGACCATGGGTAAGTGGTTGCCACCGTTTGGAATTACCTTCGCGGCGGACATGACCAGCGCCGTATTTGCCCTCGCCGCATCGGCGGCGGCGATGGCGGTGGCGGTCTATGCCCAATCGGAATTGACCGAGCGGGAGGAGCGCTTCGGATTCTATCCCATGCTGCTGCTGCTTTTGTGCGGCGTGAGCGGTTCCTTCCTCACCGGAGATATCTTTAATCTCTATGTGTGGTTTGAGGTTATGCTGATTTCTTCGTTCGGATTGTTGATCCTGGGCGGGCGCAAGGTGCAGCTGGACGGGGCGGTGAAATACGGCTTTCTCAACCTGCTCGCCACCACCATGTTCCTCGTCTCGATCGCCTATCTCTACGGCCTGACCGGAACGCTCAACCTCGCCGATCTCATTGAAAAATCAGGCAATATCGAAACGGGCCCGCTGCTCGCCGTATCGCTGATGTTCCTCTTTGCCTTTGCGGTCAAGGCGGCGGCCTTCCCGGCCAATGCGTGGCTGCCCGCCTCCTACCACACCCCCGCCGTGGCGGTATCGGCGATCTTTGGTGGTTTGTTGACGAAAGTTGGCGCTTATGCGGCGATAAGAGTCCTGACAATGGCCATTCCCGCGAGCATTGTGCATTTGCAGCCGGTGATCGTCGCCGTCGCTATCGCGACTCTGATCCTGGGTCCGCTCGGTGCCCTCGCCCAGACCCATCTCCGACGCGCAGTCGGCTTCCTCGTCATCGGGGGCATCGGCGCCATCTTCGCCGGCTTTGCGCTCGGCACCGTGCACGGGCTCGGCGGGGCGGTGTTCTATGCCGTCCACTCCATGCTGGCCATCACGGTCTTCTATCTGCTGGCCGGTCTGATCGAGCGCATGACCGGCGCCACCGACACGCTGTCGATGGGCGGCCTCTATGGGGCGAGCACGCCGCTCTCCATCCTGTTCCTCATCATGGTGTTCCTCATCTCGGGCCTGCCGCCCTTTCTCGGGCTGTGGCCGAAAATCCTGCTCGTCGAGGGCGGCATCAGGGCGGGGAACTGGTGGCTGGCCGGGGCGCTGCTCGTCAACTCCTTCCTGACGCTGATCGTCATGAGCCGGCTGTGGGCGCATATCTTCTGGCGCAACGGCCCGGAGGGCGAGCGCTCGGAACAGCCCAATCCCGAGCTGCGCCGCCTCGACCGCCGCGAGGCCGGGTTCGGCCTGGGGGCGACGGCGGTGCTGATGGCGCTGATCGTCGGGCTGGGCCTGTTTCCCAACTGGCTGTTCGAGGCCTCGGGGATCGCCGCCCATGACCTGCTTTCGCCCGACCGCTATGTGGACGCCGTGTTCGGAGGAGAGCGGACATGAACCTCGTCTTTCTCGTGGTGACGCTGTCGCTGGTCTGGGCCGCCGTCACCGGCAGCTTCACCGTGCTCAACCTGCTGCTCGGCGCCGCCATCGGGGTCGGGGCAGGGCTGTTCATCCGCGAGCGCATCGAAAGCCCGCACCTCCTCCTGCGCCTGCGGCGCATCCTGTCGCTGGCGCTGCTGTTCTTCACCGAACTGGCGCTCTCGGCCTGGCGGGTGGCCGTGCTTGTGCTCTCGCCCAATATGAAACAGAAGATCGCCCCGGCCATCATCGCCTATCCGCTGACGGTCTCGACCGACGTGCAGATCACGCTGCTGGCCCACCTGATCACCCTGACGCCGGGGACGCTGAGCGTCGACGTCGCCGAGGACCGCCGCGTGCTCTATATCCACGCCCTCGAAATGCACGACCGCGAAGCGCTGATCGCCTCGATCAAATCCGGCTTCGAAGCGAAAATCATCGAGGCGTTCCAATGATGAGCGGACCGGAATTCCTGCATCTGGCCACCACGATCTCGCTGGGCATATTGACGCTGGCCCTGTTGCTGACGGTCTGCAAGATCGTCATCGGGCCGAGCCTGCCCGACCGGGTGCTGGGGCTCGACATGCTGGTCGCCGTGGCCATCGGCTATATCGTGGTCATCGCGCTGCGCACCGGCTTCATGCTCTATCTCGACATCGCCATCGCGCTGGGGCTGGTGGGGTTCCTCTCGACGGTGGCCTTCGCCCGTTTCATCCTGCAACGCTGGGAAATCGACAAGGCGGCGCAAGAGGACCATCGCGAGGAGGCGCGGCGATGATCATGGACGGATTGTATTATCTCGCCGGGCTGATGCTGATCGCCGGCGCCCTGTTCAGCCTCGTTGCTGCCCTCGGCATCCTGCGCCTGCCGGACTTTTATTCGCGCATGCACGCCGCCTCCAAGGCCGGGGCGGTGGGGTCCGGGCTGGCGCTGCTGGCCATCGCGCTGGTCAGTTTCGACGCGGCGGTGATCTTGCGGGCCCTGCTGGGCATCGTCTTCTTCATGCTCACCGCGCCGATCTCGGCACATCTTTTCGCCCGCGCCGCCTATATTGCCGGTTATCGCCCGGCCGGGGGATTTGCACTGGACGAAATGAACGAGCGTCCGGACGCCAATTGAATAAATTTGTTTTCCCCTAATTTTGACAAGTTGTGGGCACACACTTGCAAATCCGGGAAAACAACAGTATCTCCCTTACAGTGAATCGCTGACATGTCAGCGTATGAGAACAATTCTCCTAAAGTCAGAGAGGATAATGTGATGAGTGCTCCGGCCGACACGGAGATCAGGGTCACCCAGGACCTGATTGAATACAGCACCGATATCGTTGCGGCCTATGTCAGCCACAATGCTATCAGCCCGACCGATCTTCCCAAACTGATCGCCGACGTGCACGCGGCGCTTCTGTCCCTGGGAAGCGAAGATATCGTCGAGCCGATCGAAGAAAAGAAGCCGGCCGTTCCGGTGCGCAAGTCGGTGACTGCTGACTATATCATCTGTCTCGAGGACGGCAAGAAGTTCAAATCGCTGAAGCGCCATCTGCGGACCCATTATAATCTGTCTCCGGAAGAATACCGTGAGAAATGGGGCCTTCCCGCCGACTATCCGATGGTCGCCCCCTCCTATTCGGCCACCCGTTCCAAGTTGGCCAAGGAAAATGGACTGGGCCGCAAGGCGGCGTAACCTGAGACAGGCGCCTGAGGACTTTCCCGCCGGGCGGCGGGGATGCGGGCGGCGACGATGTGTTTGACAGGGGCTGCGCGGCGCGCGGCCTCTGTTGCGTTTTTGGGGGGCGGGGGGGGCGGCCGGGCGCACAACACCGGCGTCTGTTCTCTCGGCCCACCCCCACCCTCAATCCCTCCCCTCAAGGGGGAGGGAGGCTGGGCGGTGCGATCCCATGCCGGCTGGCGCCGGCTCCCCCCTCCCATCCTCCCCCGCAAGGGGGGAGGTGTGGCGCTGGGGGAATGGCTACCGTCCTCCCCAAGCCCCGGAATCACCCTCCCCTTGACGGGGAGGGAGGGGTGGGGTGGGGCCGGGGGCATAAGCGGGGGTGGGGAGATTGCCGAAGCGCTGGCCCCCTCATCCGACCTTTCGCTATCGCGAAAGCCCACCTTCTCCCACGAGGGGAGAAGGGAATCCGTGGGGCGGCGCCGATATTTCCAACTCCACGAAGGGAGAAGGGAAGAATGAGGCGGCGGCAAGCCTTCCTTCTCCCCTCGTGGGAGAAGGTGGATCGCCCGCAGGGCGAGACGGATGAGGGGGCGCTGAGCCGGCCCGGCGCGGCAATTCCGGCGTCTGTTCCCTTGGCCCACCCCCACCCTCAATCCCTCCCCTCAAGGGGGAGGGAAGTTGGGCGGTGCAGGGAGCGGGGTTGGGGCGATTTCCCATGCCGGCTGGCGCCGGCACCCCCTCCCAGCCTCCCCCGCAAGGGGGGAGGTGTGGCGCTGGGGGGGATGGCCACCGTCCTCTCCAAGCCCCGGAATCACCCTCCCCTTGACGGGGAGGGAGGGGTGGGGTGGGGCCGGGGGCGCAAACCTCAGCCTCAAGCCCACCCGACTTATCCCCGCACTACATCCGATCCGCTATAGGAATTATCTCCTAATCATGAGATGGTGGTCCTATGGTTATCCTGCATTCCGCCGAACGGCACGCAAAGCATTCGATTTCGGCCCGACAGGGCCGCACATGCAGGGCCATTGTCAGGGCCGTGGCCGGCATGACCGGTACGCGGCACGACGATTTCTTCGCGCGCTCCCGCTGCCCCATGCCCACCGCCCATGCGCGGCAGACGGCCATGTATCTGTGCCATGTGCTGACCGGGCTCACCATGACGCAGGTGGGGCGGTATTTCGGGCGCGACCGCACCACGGTCGCTCATGCCTGCGCCGTGGTCGAGGATTTGCGCGACGATCCGGTGTTCGACGCGGCGCTCGACGCCATCGAGCGCCGCGTTACCGCCCGGCGTTGCGCCAGCCCGGCGACATCGACAACCGGGGCGGCAGGGGAGGCGCGGCATCATGGGCAATGCTGATCCTGCGGCGCCGGACCTGGCGCCGGTCATGGCGCTGGCGCGGCCGCAGGGCGGCCAGCCGGCCTTTCTCGCGCCCCATCACCTCGAAACGGTGCGGATCGTCAAGCGCCTGTTCGAACGCTCGCATTTGCGCCGCCACGTGACCATGCATTACGGGCCGCGGGTCGGGGGCACGCGGCGCATCGGCAGCGCGGCGGATATCGCCGACAGCGCCGCCGAGGCGCGGACGCGGCTCAACCGGCTGCTGGCCGGCCTGCCCGGCGATTGCGCCGGGGTGGTCATCGATGTCTGCGGCTTCGAAAAGGGCTTGCAGGAGATCGAGCGCGACCGGGGCTGGCCGCGGCGCAGCGCCAAGCTGGTGCTGCGCATCGGGCTGGACGCGCTGGCCACGCGGCTGGGGCTGTCGCCGGTGGCGGCGGGGCCGGAGGGCGGGCGGCAGCGCGGCTGGCACGGGGCGGGGGCGGTGCCGCGCGAATTCAGCTGATTCGGGTCGCCGCCTCGGCATCGGCCCGCACCCGGGCGACCATGGCGGCGAGGCCATTGGAGCGCTGGGTGGAGAGATGCTCGCGCAGCCCGATGCCGTCGAAGATCGGCAGGGCGTCGGTCTGGGCGATGTCGGCGGCGGTGCGGCCGGAATAGAGCGCCAGCACGACGGCGACCAGCCCCTTGACGATCATGGCATCGGAATCGCCGCGGAACTGCATCACCGTGCCATGGGGGCCCGGCGCGCTGTCGGTGACCAGCCACACCTGCGAGGCGCAGCCATGCACCTTGTTCTCGATGAGCCGCTCGTCATCGGAAAGGGGCGCCAATTGCTGGCCGAGCTCGATGATGTAGCGGTAGCGATCCTCCCAATCCTCGAGAAAGGAGAGGTTGTCGGCGATATCCTGGAAGGCGGCGGGCGTGCTCATAGGGAATATGTAAGGCGCATCGCGCCCGATTGGAAGCGTCCGGGCAAGGGAAATTCAATAGGCCCAGGCGGGGCGCGGGGGCGGGAAGGCGAGAGCGGGGGAGGGAGGTTCGGCAAGGGCGGGCTGCGGGGCGACGGGCGTCGTAAGGGCGCCGATCACCAATTGCCGCCCGATGCTGCATTCGAGCGAGGCGCAGTCCTGCGCTTCGATCTGGCCGATCACCGCGCTGGTGCCCTGCCGCGTCAGATCCGCGCCGGTCGCCCGGGCCGACTGGCCCAGATCCATGCCGGCGCTGGGCGCCATGAGCAGGAAGGCGCCGGTGAGCCAGAAAGCGGAGCGGACAAGGAACATGGCGAGATCTCACCGATTGGTCGTCTGATGGGGAGAGGGTAAGCGGGGCGCCTCAACGCCCTGTGGCGGATTTAGCGAAAATTTGCATCGCATTTTATTCAAATCGGCAAGCAAGCGGCAGGAACCGGTTAGGCAAGACTCTGTTTACGCTAGGGACAGAAACACCCCGATTCCCGCCCCATGCGGTGCCGATAGCCGGCCGCCCGGCCCCGGATTTAATCGTGTCTTAGGGCTTGGATGAAACTGTACGGCCAGGCGTCGGGACAACCCTTCCAGAGCGTCCGCACCAGAGCGCGGGCGAAACCTCGAGCAGTATATGCGTAACGTTTTTTTTGATGGTGCATCGGTGAGCGCGGTGTTCGGCCGTCTGGCCGGAACCGGGGACCTTTCCCGCGCAAGGCTGCAAATGGCGGGCAATGCGGTGATGGCCATCGGCCTCGTCGCCGCCGGCCCGCTGGCGCTGCACGACTTCGCCGCCGGGCGGCCCGTGGCGCTGGCGCTGGTGGCGGCTGCTGCCGCCACCGTGGCGCTGGCGGCGCTGTTCCAGCGCCAGGGCGATCTGGACAAGGGGCTGCTCTCCCAGCAGGCCGGGCTGGGCATGGTCGCCCTCGCCCTCGCGGCGGGGCCGGGCCTGTTCAATGGCGGGCTGCTGGTCGCCATGGCAGCGCTGGTCTATGCCATCTGCATGGTGCGCAGCGTGCGGCCGGGCGATCTCGTCCTGCCGCTGGCCGCCATGGTGGGGGCCGTCCTGGCCGGGGCGATGACCCCCGGCGGCTCCATGGTCGAAACCGGCTATGCGGTGCTGGGCGCCGGGGCGGCGCTGACCATGGCCGCGCTGTCGCTGGCCAGCTTCATCCGCGCCCGCGCCCGGGCCGGGGGCGGGACGCAGGAATCGGCCATGACCCGGGCCATCGACGAATTGACCGGAGCGGTGGTGTGCTTCGACCCGGCCGGACGGCTGACCCAGGCCTCGCGCTCGATCACGCGGCTGATCGGGGCGCGGCCCTTCGAGGTGACGGGCACCGGCTTTTTCGATCGGCTGCACGTGCTCGACCGGCCCCATTACGCCAAGGCCCTCTCGGAGGTGGCGCGGGGCGGCGGACGGGCGCTGATCGAATTCCGCGTGCGGCTGGACGGCATGCCGGGCGCCGCGCCGGCCTATCGCTGGATCGAGATGGCGCTGACGGTGCTGGGCGAGGGCCATGGGGAGCGCCCGGGCCCGATCGTCGCCATCCTGCGCGACATCAGCGCCCGCAAGGGCGTCGAGGACGAATTGCGCACCGCGCGCGCCCAGGCCGAGGAGGCCTCGGAGGCCAAGACGCGCTTCCTCGCCACCATCGGGCACGAATTGCGCACCCCGCTCAACGCCATTGTCGGCTTTTCCGACATGATGGCCGAGGGGATCGGGGGTGAGCTCACCCCCACGCATCAGGAATATGCCGGCCATATCCGCCAGAGCGGGCATCACCTGCTTGAAGTGGTCAACATGCTGCTCGACATGTCCAAGCTCGACGCGGGCAAGTTCGAGATCCACGCCGAGCCCTTCGCGCCGCAGGGCCTCGTCGATCCCTGCCTCAAGATGGTGGGGACGCTGGCGCGCGAGCGCGACGTGGAGATCGCCGCGCATTTGCCCGAAACCCTGCCGCAGCTGGTGGGCGACGAGCGGGCCTGCCGCCAGATCATCATCAACCTGCTGTCCAACGCCATCAAGTTCAGCCATGACGGCGGGCGGGTGCGCCTGGCCATCAAGCGCCAGGGCAAGATGCTGGCGCTCTCGGTGAGCGATGACGGCATCGGCATGCCGGCGGACACGGTGAGCCGCATCGGCGAGCCGTTCCTGCAGGCCCAGAACGGGCTGTCGCGGCGCTATGAGGGGACGGGGCTGGGGCTCTCCATCGTCAAGGGGCTGGTGGCGCTGCATGACGGACGGCTCTCGGTGGCCTCCGAACCGGGCATGGGGACGCGGGTCACCGTGCTGCTGCCCATCGACGGACCGGCATCGGCGCCCCGCGCCGCCCCGGTGGAACACCTCGATGAGCGCAGACGCGAGACGGATGAAAAGACATGGCAAGACGACGAAAGAAAAAGCGCAACATCATGACAACGACGCTCGTCAACGTTTCCACTGCGATCGGGGCCGGGGCCTGGGCTGGACTCTCCGGGGCCTGCCGCTGGAGCGCCGAGAAATTCCTTGCCTCGCCGCTGGCCGCGTCGGGACTGGTGCTGGCCACCGGGCTGACGCTGATGGCGGGCACCAACGCGCTCTATCTGCAGGAAACGCGCCACCCCGCGCCGCTGTTCGGCACCCAGAACGCCGGCGTCGCGACGCCGGCCCCGATCACCCCGGTGGTGGTCGAGCCCGAGACGGTGCCGGCGCGGCCCGAAGCGAGCAGTTTCGTCGCCAGCCCCGCCCCCGCGCCGCAAGCGCCGGTGGCAACGGCTCCCGCCGCCACTGAGGCCGCGCCCTCGATCGGCAATCAGGACATTGCCGACATGCAGGCCAAGCTCAAGGAAATGGGCATGTTCGATGGGACGGTGGATGGCTATTACGGCCCCAAGACCGCCGACGCCATCCGGGCCTTCGAAGCCCGGTTCGGCCTGCCGCGCACCGGGGCGGCAACGCCGCAGGTGATCGATGCGGTAAAGAAGGCGACGGTCAACGGCGCCGCCGCCGCGCCGGTGGCCCCGCCCCAGCCGGAGCCGCAACCCGTCCAGCGGGCCGAAGCAGTGACGGCGGAACCGGCCGCGGACGCCATCGCTCCGCTGGTCGCCCAGATAGAGGCTGAAGCGACTTCGGCGCCTTCGCCCACTCCGGCCCCCACGCCCGAACCCGCTCCCGCCGCCGAGCCGGTGCGCGAGGCCGCGGCGCAGCCGACCATTCCGGCGGCGCTCGACCGCGAGCTGGTGAGCGACATCCAGCGCGGGCTGTCCCGGCTGGGCTTCCTGCAAGGACAGGTCGACGGGGTGGCCGACGAAACCACGGCCCGCGCCATCCGCAAGTTCCAGATTTTCAACAATTACAACCCGACCGGCGAAGTCAGCCCGCTTCTGCGCGACATGCTGGTGGCCGCCGGCGCTTATTTATAGACCATGAGCGCGGTGCGGTCCGACATCTGGTGCGCCGCCTTTGTGCGGCGGCACAACGGGCTGGGCAATTTCTGCGTCGTGGCGCGCAAGGGCGATGCCATTGCCGGGCAGGTGTGGATCGAGGTCGACCATCTCGACGGCACCCGCTCGCTCCATACCCAGATGTCGAGCGCCGCACAGGGCGAGGGCGACGGGGACCGGGTGTTCCAGAAACGTTTCGAGCGGGTGGAGCCGGAAAGGATCGCCGAGCGCATCGCGCGCGAGATCGATTTCGACCCCGATATCTGGGTGCTGTCCCTCGACATGCGCGGGGACGATATTGGAGTTTAGATCATCCGGACGTTGTCCCGAAGATCTAAGTTCTTGCTTGGTCGCGCGGTCGAACCGAAAAAGTCTGCAACTTTTTCTGACCGCACTCCTAGCTTGCTTTCCGCGCCGATTTGAGCCCGTCGAGCGCTTCGAGGGCCTTGTCGCCTTTGGTCTGCGCGCGGGCCGGGGTGCGGGCGCTGCGCGGGGCGAAGGGGGCATATCCGGGCTTGGTGAGCTCGGCCAGGGCGACATCGCCGCGCCAGGCGCTCATCACATAGACCATGGACGCCACGCTCACATCCTCGAACAGCCGCGCGAAGGCGGCGAGGGCGCGCGAGCGGTCGCCATCATGGCTGGTGGCATGGATGAGCACCTTGAGCCCGTCATAGGCGGTGCAGCCGAAGGCGCGCAGGACGACGAACAGCGCCGCGCCGCTGGTATCATGGGCGATCTCGCCGCAGCGCACCTCGTCGAGCCCGGTCACCTGATGCAGCAGCCGGGTGATCTTGGGGCGGCGGTTCTCGGCGAAGAGCTTCATCAGCGCGGTGGTGAACTCGCCGGTCGCCACCGAAATCTCCTCGAAGGTGCGCATGAGCGGCGTCTGGGGCAGGTTGCGCTTGGCATAGGCGCGGATGACATCGAGACGCCCGTCCTCGGGAAGGTCGAAGAACACTGCGGTGAGCAGCGCCGCGTCGAAATCGGGGCGGCGGGCAAGGCTGGCGGCCACCTCGTGATCCATTTCGGCCGAGCGGGTGAGGGCGGTGAGGAAGGCGCCGCGCGGGCTGAACCGGAGATTGTCAGCCAGGGCGCGATAGACCTTGCGGCTGTTGACGGCGAACAGCCGCGCCAGGACGCCATTGGAGAGATCAGGGCGGCGGGCGATGGCGGCCACCACCTCCACATCGCCCTTTTCGATGAGGCGATAGACGAGATCGTCGGACAGGCTGGGCATGGCCTCGATATGGGGGATGAGGCCGGCGCCGAGATTTTCGATCATCAGCAGTTCGAGCTCGGGCGAAAGTTTTGGGGCGCTGGCCAGCAGCGCCGCGGCCCGGGCGCGGGCGGTGGGCGCCGCGGTGGGAAAGAGCCTTGTGACCAGCGCTTCGAACTGCTCGGCTTCGGAGCGGCTGGGATTGGCGCGCCGGGCAAAGGCATCGCAGGCGGCGACCAGAAGGGTGTTGGCCCGCTCGATGCCGCCGGTTTCGATCAGCAACTGGAAGGTTTCATAGGGCTGAAAGCCAATCATTCGCCGACTCGTCAGTGGGAATTGCCTGTTTGCGCCAATATTGGCGACAATTCGTTAGCGGACTGTTAACCTTGATGAACTCTTAATGGCGCATCGGGAGCCGGAATTGGCATGGTGCCGGCTTGGGGGCTCAGGGCTTCCCGATCTGGAGCAAAGAGGCCATCATGGGTATGCTGCTGACATTCAGCCCCAGGGCGAAACCGAGCGTTCCGAGGTCCGTCGTCGCGGGCAGGGGACCGGCGAAAATCGTGCTGTTCACCGGGGTCCGGTATGAGCGCGGGACGACGCCGTCCACCACGGCGCCGGGCGGAAAACTGACGCACAGGCGCAAGGGCTGACGACTTGACCATCGACTGGCGGCGCAACGCGGCGGGCGTCGCGATGGGGGTGATCGCGTGCGCCGCACTGGCCGGGTGCGCGGCGCGCCCGGTGGGCGATTTCGGCCGCGCCGCGCCCAGCGTGCTCCATGACGAGATCCTGCCCTTTGCCGGCCAGGCCCGCGCCGCCCATGCGGGCGAGCCGGTCTCGCGCTTCAACCTCACCGATCAGGAACGCGAAATGCACGACCGCGTGTGGCGGTTCCTCGTGGCGCCCCACGCCCATGACTGGTTTTACGACACGGCGGTGGAAATGCAGCGCACGCGATTGAGCGGGGTGCGCGACACGGAATTTCTCGCCGACCGCTATTACGAAACGCTGCGCGCGACGCGCTATGCCTCCTCGCGGGTGCGCTATGGCAAGGTCGGCAACGACATCGCCCTCGATATCGCGACGCTGCCCGCAACCTTCGCGGCGATCTGCCGGGTGATCGAGGTCGACCGCCAGCGCGCCATCGCGGTGGCCCATGTGGCGCTGGGGGCGCAAGAGGGACCGGCCGAGGTGGCGGCGCGCAAATGGGAGAACGACCAGACCATCGCCTGGTTCACCCGGGCGCTCGACTATCGCTTCACGTCCTATTCGCTGGCGCTGGAGCGGCTGCTGGTCGAGACCCCGCATGAGGAGGGCCGGCTGGTCGACGCGCAACTGGCGCGGATGCAGCCCTATGTGGAGCGGGCCCGGGCCGGCGATTTCTGCCTCACCGGCGGGGACGGCCTGGTGTTCAAGGACACCCCGCTCCCCTCGCGGTTCGAAACCGGCGGGGGTGGGGTGGAGTTGGTGCGGAAATAGGGGGGATGGCTGGCGTGGTCGCGTTTGGCTGGCTCAGGGCCCCCCTCATCCGACCTTTCGCTATCGCGAAAGCCCACCTTCTCCCACCAGGGGAGAAGGGAATCCCTGAGGCAGCGCCCATCTTTCCTTCTCCCCTGGTGGGAGAAGGTGGATCGCGAAGCGAGACGGATGAGGGGGGTGCTGAGCTGGCAAGGGCCAGATCACCTTATCGTCTGGCAGGTGAGGTTTTCCAGCATGGTGCGGTAGCGGTCGCGCATGGCGGGGTGCGGGGGGGCGAGGCGCACGACGACGGCGGCGTCGTTGCCGCCCGCCTCGACGATCAGCAGGCCCTCGGCGATCTCGAAGCGCTGTTCGGCGAGGAGCCGCGTCTGGGCCGGGTTGAACAGGCCCATGTCGAGGAAATCCCCCGATCCCGAGCGGTTGGTGGTGGCGTAGATCACGTGGCCGGCCGGGTTGAACACCGAGACCGACCAGAAGCTGAGCGGCAATTCGCCATTGACGATGCCCGGCCCGTCGCCCAGCTCCAGCCGGCAGACGCCGTATAAAAGCTCGGGGTCGAGGCCGAGCGGATTGGCTTGGCCCGGGGCGATATCGGGGAGGACCGCCATGGCTTCCACCGGCCCCAGCACCTCGAGCCGGTGCCAGATGTCGCGGCTGGCCTGGGCGGGGAGGGTGAGGATGACCACCAGATGGATCAGCCCGCCCAGCACCAGCCCGCCGCCGATCCAGAACAGCCAGCGCATCATGGGCAGACCACCCTCTCGATGGCCGGCATGGCGTCGATATCGGTGTTGGCGCCCGAAAAGATCGCCGCGTCGTAAAGGGTCAGTTGCAGGCGGAACGGGCCGCCGCCGACGATGGGCAACCAGTTGCCCGGGGCGAGGCGCGGGCTGACCGCCACCGCCATCGCGCCATCGCCGGTGCGCGCGATGCGCTCGCTTTGCAGCACCATCAGATCGGGCGAGGCGGCGATGTTGGCGCCGTCGAGATCGGTGGCCTCCAGCGTCCAGAAGCTGTGGCCGGGAACGAAGCCGGCAAGGGCGTAATGGCAGCTCGCATCGAGCGGCTGGCCGTCGGAATCGGTGAAGGCGGTGAACTGGATGCCCTCGGCATAGCCCAGTTGCAGCAGCCCGTTGCGGGCGAGGAAGGCGCGGGTATAGGGATTGGGATCGGGCTGACCCACATCGGGCCAGGCGGCCCAGGGCCCGACGCGCACGGCCGCGACCAGCCGCCCGTCGGTGAGCGCGTAATAGCTGGCGCCGAAGCCGACGCAGAGCGCGATGGTAAGCCCCAGCAGCAAACGCAAGATCGATCCCAAGCTAGAGACTTTCGTTGGTCAAAAGCGACGGGACATTGGCCTCGATCATGCCGCCGCCCGCGCCATTGGCCAGTGCCTCGCGCATTTTGTCCGAGAGATCAAGCAGCTTGAGCGCCGCGGCGCCGGTGAGGGTGGGCGCGCGCTGGGGAACGCCCTCGGCCTCCTCGCCGGTCTCGGAATCGGCGATGATCAGCGGCCGGGGCGCCATGTCCACCCCGTAAAGCGGCTTCACCTCGACATTGGTATGGGCGAAGGCCATGAATTTCTGCCACGCCACGGCCGGCAGGCTGCCGCCGGTGAGGTTGTTCATGGCGGAATAATTGTCGTTGCCGAACCAGACCGAGGCGACGTAATTGCCGGTATAGCCCACATACCAGGCGTCGCGATAGGAGCTGGTGGTGCCGGTCTTGCCCGCCGAGGGCACGCCCTCGACCACCGCCCGCCCGCCGGTGCCGCCGTAATTGACCGCGTGCAGGATGTCGTTCATGGCCAGCACCACCTGATCGTCGAGCAGGCGCTCATGGGGCTCAGCGGAGGCCTCGTAGACCACTTCGCCGCGCAGGGTGGTGATGCGGGTGATGCCGTAGCCGGTGGCGCGGAAGCCGCCATTGGCGAACACCGCATAGGACGAGGCCATGTCCAGCGCGCTGACCGAGGCGACGCCAAGGGCCAGCGAGCGGGTGACGGGGAAATCGTTGCGGATGCCCAGCCGATGGGCCATCTCGGCGATGGGCTCGCGCCCGGTCTGCACCGACAGCCGCACCGGCACGGTGTTGATCGAGGCTGCCATGGCGGACTTGATGGTGGTCGAGCCGCGATAGGAGCGGCCGTAATTCTGCGGGCACCAATTGCCGATGCAGATCGGGGCGTCGGAAATCGAGGAGCGCGGCGTGATGTCGAGCATCTCGAAGGCGGTGGCATAGACGAAGGGCTTGAAGGCCGAGCCGGGCTGGCGATTGGGCGCCGTGGCGCGGTTGAACTGGCTCTGGCCGTAGTCGACCCCGCCGACCATGGCCCGCACCGCCCCATTGTGCTCCATGGCGACCAGCGCCCCCTGGAACACGTTGAAGGCGGCGCCCTGCTCGCGCAGGGTGGATACCACCGCATCCTCGGCGGCGGTCTGCAATCCCGGATCGATGGTGGTGCGTACGACGAAGCCGATCTCGTCGCTGTCGCCCACCAGCCGCTTGGTTTCGAGGAAGGCCCAGTCGAGGAAATAGTTCGGCGAATCGATCTCGTGCGAACGGTCGATGGGAGCGGCGGGACGGCGCCGCGCCGCGGTGACCTGGCCCTCGGTGAGATAGCCGGCATTGACCATGTTGGTGAGCACGATATTGGCCCGCCCGCGCGCCGCGGCGATATCCACATGCGGCGCGAAGCGGGTGGGGGATTTGTAGAGCCCGGCCAGCATGGCCGCCTCTGCGAGGTCGATATCCTGCACCGGCTTGCCGAAATAGAATTCGGCGGCGGCGACCACGCCGAAATTACCGCCCCCCATATAGGCCCGGTCGAGATAGAGTTTTAAAATCTCGTCCTTGGAGTAATGGGTCTCCAGCCAGAAGGCGAGGAACAGCTCCTTGATCTTGCGCTCCAGCGTGCGCTCATTGGAAAGGAACAGGTTCTTGGCCAGTTGCTGGGTGATCGAGGACCCGCCCTGCAGCCCGGAATCGCCTTCGGCATTGGAGAGCAGGGCGCGGAAGGTGCCCAAGACGTCGATGCCGAAATGCTCGTAGAACCGCCGGTCCTCGGTGGCCAGCGTGGCGCGGATCAGGTAATCGGGGATCTCGGAGAGTTCGACCGAATCGTCGGCCCGGATGCCGCGCCGGCCGATCTCGCTGCCATAGCGGTCGAGGAAGATCACCGAATAATCCTCGGCGCGGTTGAATTCCCCCGAGGCGGTGGCGTCCATGGCCGAAAGGGCCAGCGCCGTCATCAGCACCGCCCCCATGGCCCCGAAGCTCAGGGCGTCGGAGGAAAGCTCGACGAAGATGCGCTTGAAGCCGCGCACGGCGAACAGCGAGAAAAAATCCTGGATGCGGGTATAGAGCCGGCTGGACGAGCGCAGGCCGTCATAGAGAAACGAATCGAGCCAGGCATCGGC
The DNA here is from genome assembly GCF_003345525.1 of Pelagibacterium lacus. Lineage (GTDB taxonomy): Bacteria > Pseudomonadota > Alphaproteobacteria > Rhizobiales > Devosiaceae > Pelagibacterium > Pelagibacterium lacus. The sequence continues at coordinate 128,324 of NZ_QQNH01000001.1, read as the reverse complement.
TTCCAGAAGCCGGGTCTTGCTCTTTGAGCGCTTCTGCTTTGTATAGAAAGGGTCTTGCACCTTGCCCTGCACCCACCAGCTTGCCCCGCCATTGTAGGGCGTGGAACCGGGCGAGGTCACGACAATTCTCCGTCAATTCGGGGCAAAAGGTTAAGAGGAAATTTGCTTTGCCATTCTGGGACGACAAGCCGCTCGAGGCGATGACCACCGAGGAATGGGAGGCCCTGTGCGACGGCTGCGGCAAATGCTGCCTGCTCAAGCTCGAGGACGAGGACAGCGGCGAAATCTACCCCGCCAATGTGCGCTGCAAGCTGCTCGACGGGGATAGCTGCGCCTGCACCGACTATCCCAACCGCCAGGCCAAGGTGCCCGACTGCATCAAGCTCACCCCGGAAAAAGTGTCCGAGATCGCCTGGATTCCCAAAAGCTGCGCCTATCGCCGCATCGCCGAGGGCAGGGGGCTGGCCTGGTGGCATCCGCTGGTCTCGGGCGATCCCGACCTCGTGCACCGGGTGGGGGTGTCGATCCGGGGGCGCACCGTGGCCGAGGGCGAGGCCGATATCGACGATTGGGAAAGCCATATCGTCGACTGGGTGGACTGGGAGCCCGAGGAATAGAGTATTGATTTGTCGTGCGGTCGAACCGGAAAAGTCTGCAACTTTTCCTGACCGCACTCTAACGGGCTCCCATAAGAGTTAGCGGAACGAGAATGATTAGCGGAACTGGCGCAGGGAAAGCCCCGAAAGCGGGCAATCGCCGGCAAGGGCGATGAGATCGCCCGCCACGGTCGCCGCGCATTCGAACGGGGTGGCGATATCGGCCGCGCCGCCATCCACCGACTCGATGGTGAGGGTGTCCCCGCTCACGGCATAGGTGCCGCTCATGGCCGGCTGGGCCGCGTCGGCCGAGAGCACTGCGCCGCGCCATGCGGTGAACCCGCCATCCTCGCCAAAGGCGAAGGTGAGGGGCGCCGGGGTGAGCCCGGTGGCGAGATAGCGGCCGGGCACGAGGCCCGCCCCCGTCTCGGCGGCGGCGTCGGACACGGCCTGCGCCTCGGCGATGCGGCTTTCGAGGCTCGACAGTTCCTCCCCGCGCGTGGTGACCGTATCGGCCAGCTCGGCGGTCTGGGCCTGGAGCGTGTCGCGCTGGGCCTGGGCGTCGGCCAGTTGCGCGGTGAGGGTTTCGTGGCGGTTGCGGAGGTCGGCGATTTCGGCTTCGAGGCTTTCGCGCTGCCCCTGGAATTCGGCCTGGCTGGCGCGCAATTCGGCGAGCTGGGCCTGGGCATCGGCCTGTGCCTCGCGGGCCGCCTGGGTCTCGGTCTCGATTTCGGCGGCGCGGCTGGTGGCGTCGGCGGCCTCTTGGGCGAGCTGGGCGGCGGTCTCGCGCAATTGCGCTTCCTCGGTGCGGGCGGTCTGCAACCGGCTGCCCACATCGGCGAGCTCGGCGGTGCTGTGGGCGATGCGGTCCTGCACCTCGGAGAAGGACTGCTCGGCCTCGGTGAGGTCCGATTGCAGGCTGCCGATGCGCTGCTCGCGCTCGGCAAGGGCGGCGGTGACGGCTTCGAGCTCGCCATCGGCCCCCGCGATCTCGGCCCGGGCCGCATCGCGCTCGGCGACGATGTCGTCGCGCTCGGCGCCAAGGCTGGCGAGTTCGGCATTGAGCTGGTCGAGCGTTATGCCCGAGTCCTCGAGGGCGGCGACCTCGGCGGCCAGCGCGTCACGATCGGCGGTGAGGGTGGCGACCTCGCCGCGCAACCCGTCGCTGGTGGCCGAGAGGGCGTACCAGACGATGGCGAAGGCCAGCCAGCCCAGGACGGCGATGACGGCGAGCGCGATGATCATCGGGCTTGGCTTGCGGGTCGGCATTTCGGTTGCGTCCATAACAAATCCCTCTTCCTGCTCGGCTGCGAGCGCCATTGGCTGGGTGCGAACTGCGGTGGGAAGCCCCCTGGGGTCCTGCCCTCCAAACCTCCGACCTAGCCTAGCGGTTCCCGCGGCGCGGCACAAAGGGGGATTGGGGGTGGTGGGGTGCTGGAAGCGAGGGTGTTCGTTGAGAGTCAGCGGCCCCCTCATCCGTCTCGCTTCGCGATCCACCTTCTCCCACGAGGGGAGAAAGGGGGCTGGAGGGCAGGCGGCGAGCTTTCCTTCTCCCCTGGTGGGAGAAGGTGCCCCGGAGGGGCGGATGAGGGGGGCGCTGAGCGGGATGGGGGCGAGGGTGCTTGTTGGCCCCCTCATCCGTCTCGCTTCGCGATCCAGCCATTCGAGCATAGCTCTCATGGCCTTCTCACCTCCAATCGTGCCACCGGCACGATTGGCCAAAGGACGGTTCGAAGTCTCCCACGAGGGGAGAAGGGAAGAGGGGCGTCCTCACGCAGACTTGAACATCCCGCCTCCCCGGCGCGAACGTGCTTAACGGGCTCTTAAAGAGAAGGGGGCATTATGGGGGGATCGAGTAGTGCCAGAGATCCCGTCCGGTTGCCGTTTTGGGGGCAGGGAACCGGGTTATGCCACAATGATGGGCGAGGATCGGCTGGCGATTGCGTAACGAGGACAACTCGCCATGCGTAAATTGGCCCCCCAAGCGCCCCTAAGACGGGCCCTGAAATTCGTTTCCGCCCTGACGGTCGCCGCGACCATGGCGGTCGCCACCACGCTGCCCGCCTATGCCAGCCCCCAGAGCTTCGTCGCCGACCTCTGGCCCGAGGCGCAGGCGCGCGGGGTGTCGCGGGCCATCTTCGAACAGGCCTTCGCCAATTTCACCCCCAGCCAGCGGGTGATGGACCTCACCCGCAGCCAGCCCGAAGTGACCAAGACCACCGGCCAGTACCTGGCCAGCGCGGTCTCGTCGGCCCGCATCACCACCGGCCGCTCCATGCGCGGGGAATGGAGCCAGACCCTCAACGCCATCGAGCAGCGCTGGGGCGTGCAGGCCGAAGTGGTGCTGGCCATCTGGGGCATGGAGACCAATTTCGGCTCCTATATGGGCGGCAACAACGTGATCCACGCGCTGGCCACCCTCACCTATGGCGATTATCGCCGCGATTTTTTCAAGAACGAATTGCTGACCGCGCTGCAGATCCTCACCGCAGGGCACATCACCCCCAACGAGATGGTCGGCTCCTGGGCCGGGGCCATGGGGCACACCCAGTTCATGCCCACCAGTTTCGTCGCCTATGCGGTCGACTTCAACGGCGACGGGCGGCGCAATATCTGGACCTCGATCCCCGACGCGCTGGCCTCGACGGCCAACTACCTGCGCGAGCATGGCTGGCGGGCCGGGGAAACCTGGGGCTATGAGGTGCAGCTGCCGGCCAATTTCGATTATGGCCGCGCCTGGGACATCGGCAAGCAGAGCCTGGCGCAATGGGCCGCCATGGGCGTGACCCGCACCGGCGGACGCAGCTTCCCGCGCCCCACCGATCAGGCGGAAATCTTCATGCCGGCCGGGGGCAACGGGCCGGTCTTCCTGCTGCTGCCCAATTTCAGCGTCATCAAGCGCTACAACAATTCCAACAATTACGCGCTGGCCGTGGGGCATCTGGCCGACCGCATCCTGGGGACGGGGGGCTTCGTCCATCCCTTCCCGGCCAATGAGGTGGGGCTGTCGCGCAACGACCGCACCGAGATCCAGCGCCTGCTGCTGGCGCGCGGCTATGATGTGGGGACGCCGGACGGCATCATCGGCTCCAAGACGCGGGCCGGGATCATCGCCTTCCAGCGCGCCAATGGCCTATTGGCCGATGGCTACCCCTCCAGCGCGCTGCTGGCGAGGCTCCGTTAACCACGGGCCCGGGTGAAAAGCCCGGAGCGGCGCGATTGCCGCTAGGATGGCGGCCAAGGCACTGGAACATCAGGGACAATCGGCCATGATCGTGGACACCTTCACCGATGAGGAAGGCCGCTTGGCGGCGCTCCACCGCCATGGCCTGCCTGGCGCGGCGGGCGATGCGGGGCTGGCGCGCATGGTGCAGATCCTTGCCACGGCGCTCGGCGTGCCCATGGCCGCACTCTCGATGCTCGACCGGACGCAGCAGGTGTTCCTCGCCACGCGCGGGCTCGAAGGGGTGCCGGTGGGGCACGCGGACAGCCTCGCCGCCCAACTCCTCGCCGGACCCGGGCCGCTGGCCATCGCCGACTGCACCGGCGACCCGCGCCTCGCGACGCGGGCCATGGTGGCCGGCGCGGCGGGAATCCGGGCCTGGCTCGCGGTGCCGCTGGTCACCCCGGACGGCTATGTGCTGGGGGCTATCGAGGCCTTCGACACCGCGCCGCGCGCCTTCGGCGACGGCGACATGGCCATCGCCGCCGATCTGGCGCAACTGGCGATGACCCATCTGGCGGCACGCCTGCCCGAGAGCTTCGACGGCCTGACCGGGGCGCTGACCCGGCGGCGCTTCCAGGCGGAGGTGGAGCGCGAATATGACCGCGCCCGGCGCTATGACCGTCCGGCGGCGCTGGTGTTCCTCGACCTCGACGGCTTCCGCGAGCTCAACCGCAGCATCGGCCTGCAGACGGCGGACCAGATCCTCAAGGCCATCGCCAACCGCTCGATGGAGACGCTGCGGGCCAGCGACAGTTTTGGGCGCATCGGGGGCGAGGAATTCGGCCTGCTGCTGCCCGAGACGCTGGCCTATGAAGCCAGCCAATGCGCCGAGCGGCTGCGCGAGGACATCGCCCGGCTGCGCTTCCGCAGCCCCGATGGGGTGCTGTCGGTGACCGCGAGCTTCGGCATCGCGCCGCTCAACGCGCAGATCAAATCGGCGGTCGACTGGTTCGCCCGCGCCGATATCGCGCTTTACGGCTCGAAACAGGCCGGGCGCAATTGCGTCAGCTTCGCCGCCCCCGGCGACGACCCCGAAGCCCCGGGCCGCAGCGGCGAGGGCCTGCCGCGCCCCGACCGGATGCATTGAGGATTTTCCCGCCCCCCGGCTTCATCGTTTTGCCGTATGGCGCGTTGTAAGGTGAGCACCAACGCCTGAAAGGAGGCGGTTGCTCATGCGCGACAGGGAACACCCGATGGCCCACGCCTTGCGGCAGCGGCGGCCCTTCACGCTGGCCGAGCTGATCGCCGATGGCGTGGTGCACGGGGTGGGGCTGGCGGTGGCGATCGTCGCGGGGACGGTGCTGATCACGCTGGCGGCGCTGCATGCCGAACGCGGCGACATCGCGGCGGTGGGCATCTATGTGGGGTCCTTCGTCATGCTGCTCGCCGCGTCCATGGCCTTCAACCTCTGCCCGGCCGGGGCGCTCAAGGCGTGGCTGGCGCGGATCGACCAAGCGGCGATCTTCCTCTTCATCGCCGGCTCCTATACCCCGCTGCTCATGGCGCTGGGCGACGTGCCGATCGCCGACCGGCTGCTGATCTTCGTCTGGAGCACGGCCATTGTCGGGGTGGCGCTGAAACTCCTGGTACCGCAGCATTTCGGGCGCATGGCCATCCCCTTCTACCTCGCCATCGGCTGGAGCGGGGTGCTGGCCTTCCAGGCGCTGGCCGCGGCGCTGCCGGCGACGGTGGTCGGCCTGATCGTCGCCGGGGGCATCGCCTATTCGGCCGGGGTGATCTTCCTCCTGTGGGAGAAGCTGGCCTTCCAGAACGTCCTCTGGCACGGCTGCGTGCTGGTCGGCGCGGTGCTGCACCTCGTCGCCATCTTCAATACCGTGCTCGGGTAGGCTCAGACCTCCTGCGCCACCAAGCCCTTGGTGAGTTCGAGCGCCTGCTTTTCGAACAGCCGGCGATAGATGCCGCCCTCGCGCCGGATGAGGGCGATGTGGTCGCCTTCCTCGACGATCTTTCCCTTGTCGAAGACGAGGATGCGGTCGAGCGCGCGCACGGTGGACAGCCGATGGGCGATGACCAGCGTGGTGCGCCCGGTCATCAGCCGCTCGATGGCCTGCTGGATCAAGAGCTCGCTCTCGGAATCGAGGCTCGACGTGGCCTCGTCGAGGATCAGCACCGGCGCATCGGCGAGGAAGGCGCGGGCGATGGCCACGCGCTGGCGCTCGCCGCCCGAGAGCTTGATGCCGCGCTCGCCGACCAGGGTCTCGTAGCCCTTGGGCAGCGTCTCGATGAAATCATGGGCATTGGCCATGCGGGCCGCCGCGATCACTTCGGCGCGCGAAGCGTCGGGGCGGGCATAGGCGATGTTGTCGGCCAGGGTGCGGTGAAAGAGGATCGGCTCCTGCTGCACGATGGCGATCTGGGCCCGCAGGCTGGTCTGGGTATGGTCGGCGATGTCCTGCCCGTCGATGAGGATCTTTCCGCCGGTGACATCGTGCAGGCGCTGGATCAGCTTGACGAAAGTGGTCTTGCCCGAGCCCGAATGCCCCACCAGCCCGATGCGCTCGCCGCTGGCGATATCGACGGAAAAATCCTCGTAGAGCGGGGTGGCGTGGCCGCCATAGCGGAAGGTGACGTCCGCAAAGCGGATGCGGCCATCGCTGATGGCGATCGGGGTGGCCCCGGCGCGGTCGGCGACCCCGAACGGAGCCCTGTCGAGCTCGACCAGTTCCTCCATCTCGTTGACCGAGCGCTGGAGATTGCGGAAATGCATGCCCACGTCCTGCAGATAGCCCTGAAGGACGAAGAAGGAGGTGAGGACGAAGGCGATGTCGCCGGCATTGGCGACCCCGCCCAGCCAGAGCAGGATGCCGGTGCCCAGAATGGCGGCGCGCAGCAGCAATAGGGCGCCGTCCTGGCTGATGCCGTTGAGATTGTAGCGGTTCCAGGTGCGCAGGGTGCGCTTCTGCCACTTGCCGACCACCCGCCCGAGGCGCTGTTCCTCGCGATGTTCGGCCCCGAACCCCTTGACCACCGCATTGCAGCCGATGGCGTCCGAGAGCGCCCCGCCGACCTTGGTGTCCCAGGCATTGGAGAGCGAGGCGGCCGGGGAGACGTAAAAGAGGGTTATGGCGATGGTGCCGGCGATGAACAGGAGCGAGCCCAGCCCCACCACCAGCCCCATGACCGGCCAGAAGGCGGCGAGCAGCGCCGTGGTCCCCGCCAGCATGACGATGGAGGGGAAGAGGGCGACGAGGATGGTGTCGTTGAGCAGGTCGAGCGACCACATGCCGCGTGTGATCTTGCGCACGGTGGAGCCGGCGAAGGTGTTGGCGTGCCAGTCGGTGGAAAAGCGCTGCACCCGATGGAAGGTCTCGTTGACCACGTCGCTCATCATGGCGAGGGTCAGCTTGTTGAGGGTGCGGAAGGTGAAAAAGCGCAGGCCCACGGCGATGGCGCCCAGGACCACCAGGGTGGCGAAGGCGGCCAGCGCGCCGGACAGCGCGGTCGCCTCGCCCGGCGTGCCCGAGGCGATGGCCTCCACCAGTTGCCCGGCGAAATAGGGGGTGGCCACATCGGCGAGGGTGGCGAGCATCATCAGCCCGACAATGGTGCCGATGCGCCCGGGTTGGCGCTTCCAGTGCCTGATGGTGTAGCCGAGGACCGATCGGTAGGTCGATCCGCGGAAATCGATTGTCTTGCGGGCCATGTCTGTCGCCGGCCGCCCCGATGGGCGTGGCCGGTCCTTGAAACGGAGGAAAACCAAGGGCCGCGACCGGGCATGGATATGCGCCGAAGGCGGGCCGAATGCGAAAAAGGGCAGGGAGCGGTTCTTGATCAGGAGAGAACCGCGTATGCGCTGGCTATCAGGCTAGGACAGCAGCGGGGCCTGGGCAGGCGCGGGAACAATGGTCAATGCAACGCCTCCTCTGGCTCGCGTCGAAACGGGAGCGCCTTTATAGAGGAGGCTTTTTGCCGCGCCAAGGCCCCAGGCGGCAAAAAAGATCAGGGGGCGGGAGCTACATCGGTGCGCTGTTCGGCCTCGGCCGGGGAGATGGGGCTGACACTGGCCCTGGCGAGGGTGCGTTCGCGCAGCCAGATATAAAGCCCCGAGCCGATGACGATGGGGCCGCCGATGAACAGCCACACGGTGGGCAATTCGCTGAATACCAGCCAGCCCGAAATGGTCATCCAGACGATCTGGCTATAGGCGAAGGGGGCGAGCACCGAGGCGGGGGCGTAGCGGTGGGCGATGATCGAGATGCCGTGCCCGGTCATGGCCGACAGCCCGACCGCGAGGAAGACGATCCAGCTCAGCAGCCCCTCCGGCCACATCCAGACGGCGACGGCGAAGGGCGCAAGGCACACCGTGCCCACCAGCCCGGTATAGAGTTGCAGGCTCAGCGTCGTCTCGGTGGCGGTCAGCTTGCGGGTGAAGATGTAATACATGGCGCCCGAGGCGGCGGACCCCAGCGACAGAAACACCGCCCAGTGGAAATCGGCTCCCCAGGGCTGGATGACGATCAGGATGCCGGCAAAGCCGACCAGAATGGCCAGCCAGCGCCGCCAGCCCACATGCTCGCCCAGAAAGGGCACCGATAGCGCGGTGATCATCAGCGGCATGCAGAACAGGATGGCCGAGGTCATGGTCAGCGGCAGATAGACCACGGCGAGGAAGTTGAACGCCGTCATGCCCAACAGCCCCAGCGCGCGGATCACTTGCAGCACCGGGCGCCTGGTCCTGAAGCTCGACAGCCCCGCCTTGGGCAGCACCATGCCCAGGATGAAGGCGAACTGGACGGCATAGCGCCCGAACGCCACCTGCAGGGGCGGCATGCCGGAAACGGCCATCCACTTGGCGCTGGTGTCGCACACGGTGAAGAAGGCGTAGGTGACGAGCGCCAGCCCGATGGCATAGAGCCGCCGATCCTGATGCCCGGTGACGAGGCTGGACATGGAGCAAACCCGCGAAGGGCTCCGGCCGGGAGGGCCGGAGCAAAGCCGCTATTCTGGCAGGATTCGCACCGCTCCGCGATCCGCGCTCGACGCGAAGGCGGCATAGGCCTTCAGCGCGGTGGTCACCTTGCGCTTGCGCGTTTCCACCGGCTTCCAGGCATCGGCCCCCTTGGCGTCCATGGCGGCGCGGCGGCGGGCCAGCTCCGCATCGGTCACCATGAGATTGATGCTGCGGTTGGGGATGTCGATCTCGATGCGGTCGCCCGGCTCCACCAGCCCGATGGCGCCGCCATCGGCGGCCTCGGGGGAGACGTGGCCGATCGAGAGGCCCGAGGTGCCGCCCGAAAAGCGCCCGTCGGTCAAGAGCGCGCAGGCCGCCCCCAGCCCCTTGGACTTGAGATAGCTGGTCGGGTAGAGCATTTCCTGCATGCCGGGGCCGCCCTTGGGGCCCTCATAGCGGATGACCACCACGTCGCCTTCCTTGACCTTGCCGGTGAGGATGCCCGAGACGGCGGCATCCTGGCTCTCATAGACCACGGCCTTGCCGGCGAATTTGAGGATGGAATCGTCGACGCCGGCGGTTTTGACCACGCAGCCGTCGAGCGCGATATTGCCCTTGAGCACCGCCAGCCCGCCATCCTTGGAGAAGGCGTGCTCGGCCGAGCGGATGACCCCCTCTTTGCGGTCGAGGTCGAGCTCGGCCCAGCGGTTCTGGGTCGAGAAGGCCTCGGTGGTGCGCACCCCGCCGGGCGCCGCCATGTAGAACTGGCGCACGCTTTCCGAATTGGTGCGGGAAATGTCCCAGCGGTCCAGCGCGTCGCCCAGAGTGGCGCTGTGGACGGTGGGCAGGTCGCGATGCAACAGGTTGGCGCGGTCGAGCTGGCCGAGGATCGACATGATGCCGCCGGCCCGGTGCACGTCTTCCATGTGCACGTCCTGCTTGGCCGGGGCGACCTTGCACAGGACCGGAACCTTGCGGGAAAGCTGGTCGATATCGTCCATGGTGAAATCGACCTCGCCTTCATAGGCGGCGGCGAGGATGTGCAGCACGGTATTGGTCGAGCCGCCCATGGCGATGTCGAGCGCCATGGCGTTCTCGAAGGCCTGTTTGGTGACGATGGAGCGCGGCAGCACGCTCTCGTCGTCCTGCTCGTAATAGCGGCGGGCCAGATCGACGATCAGGTGGCCGGCTTCGAGGAACAGGCGCTTGCGGTCGGCATGGGTGGCCAGCGTCGAGCCGTTGCCGGGCAGCGACAGGCCGAGTGCCTCGGTGAGGCAGTTCATGGAATTGGCCGTGAACATGCCCGAGCACGAGCCGCAAGTGGGGCAGGCGGCTTCCTCGATGGCGGCGACCTGGGCGTCGGTGTAGCTGTCGTCGGCGGCGACCACCATGGCGTCGATGAGGTCGAGCGCCTGCAGCTTGTCGCCCTCGACGATCTTGCCCGCTTCCATGGGCCCGCCCGAGACGAAGACCACGGGGATGTTGAGCCGCATGGCGGCGTTGAGCATGCCCGGGGTGATCTTGTCGCAATTGGAGATGCAGACCATGGCGTCGGCGCAATGGGCGTTGACCATGTATTCGACGCTGTCGGCGATCATCTCGCGGCTGGGCAGAGAATAGAGCATGCCGTCATGGCCCATGGCGATGCCGTCATCGACCGCGATGGTGTTGAATTCCTTGGCGACGCCGCCGGCGCGCTCGATCTCGCGCGCCACCATCTGGCCGAGATCTTTCAGATGCACGTGGCCGGGCACGAACTGGGTGAAGGAATTGACCACGGCGATGATGGGCTTGCCGAAATCGCCGTCCTTCATGCCCGTGGCGCGCCAGAGACCACGCGCGCCGGCCATGTTGCGGCCATGGGTGGTTGTACGGGAACGATAGGCGGGCATGAGATCACCTGCTTGGCTGATGAAATGTGAGGGGCCGCCGCTGTCCCGGACCTCCGGCGCGGCGCGCGTTCCCTGATGTCTAGCGCGCGGCGGGCCCGGTGTAAAGCATAACCGTACCGTAACGTACGGTACGCTCGCTCACACCTGCGTGTGGGAACGATGGCGCGCCCCTGCCGTTGGTCCGGCGCGGGGGGCGGCGGGCGCCCGCCAGCGCGGCGGCGAAAGGCGGAGACGATGGCGCATTGGTGGAAGGACGCGGTGTTCTATGCGGTGGATGTGGGCCGGTTCCATGACGGCAATGGCGACGGGATCGGGGATTTCCCGGGGCTGCGGCAAAAGCTGCCCTATCTGTGCGATCTCGGCGTGACCTGCATCTGGTTGCAGCCCTTCTACCCCTCGACCCATCGCGACAATGGCTATGACGTCACCGATTATTTCTCGGTCGACCCCAGCTTGGGGAGCTTTGACGACCTGATCGCGACCATCCGCGCGGCGGGGGAGCTGGGCATGCGGGTGATCACCGACCTCGTGGTGCAGCACACTTCCGACGCGCATCCCTGGTTCCGCTCGGCGCGCCATGACGAGCAATCGCCGTTCCGCGACTATTATATCTGGGCCGACCATCCGCCCCCGACCCCGCCGGGGCGCGGGCCGATGTTTCCCGGCGCCGAGAAGGCGGTGTGGACCCATTGCGAAATCGCCGGAGCCTATTACCACCACCGCTTCTACCACTTCCAGCCCGGCCTCAACCACCAGAACCCGGCGGTGCGCGACGAGATCGAGCGCATCATCGACTTCTGGTGCAGCTTCGGGATTTCCGGCTTCCGCATCGATGCCGCCTCGCATCTGATCGAGCGCCCCCTCGACCGGCACAAGGAGGTGGACGAGACCCACGCCACCCTGCGCCACATCTATGCCCACACCACCGGGCGCAAGCCCGATACGGTGCTGATGGGCGAGGTGGACGAGGAGCCGGGCGAGCTGGCCTCCTATTTCGACGGCGAACAGCTCAACATGATGTTCAATTTCTACCTCGACAACTACCTGCTGCTGGCCTTGGCGCGTGAGGACGGGCGGCCGGTGCACCACGCGCTGAGCGCCCTGCCGCAGCCCCCCGCCAACGGGCAATGGGCCAATTTCCTGCGCAATCACGACGAGGCCGATCTCGAACGGCTGGAGGCCGGGGAAATGGCCGATGTGCTTGATGCCTTCGCCCCCGAGGAGACCATGCGCATCTATGACCGGGGCATCAGGCGGCGGCTGGCGCCCATGCTGGGCGGCGACCGCGACCGGCTGAAAATGGCCTATTCGCTGCTGTTCTCCATGCCCGGCTGCCCGGTGATCACCTATGGCGAGGAACTGGGCATGGGCGACGATCTCGACCTGCCCGAGCGCGAATCCGTGCGGCTCCCCATGCAATGGACCGCCGGGCGCAATGGCGGATTCTCCGAGGCTCCGATAAGCAAGCTGCCGCTCAAGCCGGTGGCGGGCGGCGCTTTCGGCTACAGGGCGGTGAACGCCCGGGCGGCGGAAAAGGATGAAAAATCCCTCCTCAACCACATCAGGAAGCTCTCGGCCCTGCGGCTGCGCTTCCCCGAAATCGGGGCCGAGCGGCTGGAATTCTTCGACACCGGGCACGACGCGGTGCTGGCCCATCGCTTCGGCGCCTCCCAGAGCGGGATCATGATGATCCACAACCTCTCGGGCAAGACGGCGGCGATCGACCTGGCCCTCGACACGGCACGCTACGGCCATCCGGACGTGGTGCTGGGCGAGGGCCGGTTCGATCTTGCCGAGGGCAGGCTGGCCATGGAGCTCGAACCCTATGGCCTGCGCTGGATCGCCGCTGGGTAGCTAAAGAACCTTCGAGACGGTCATGAAACCGTTGCGCTCGCGATTGGCGGCGGCGATGGCCTTGTCCGAGCCCATGGCGACCACATGCCCGGCCCGCGCCACCTCTTCGAGGAGGTCGGCGGCGGTGGAAAATTCCGCCTCGCTGGTGGCCAGAACCTCCTCGCGGCGCTGCTGGCGATAAGCGTCGGTGACCCCGGACAGGATGCGCATGAGGGCGGTATAGCCCTTGGCGTCGGGCAACAGATAGGGATCGAGATCGCCGATGGTGCCGATGATCGAGCGCTCGATATCGGTGCGCGACACCCCCTTGCGCAGGAAGGTCGGGGCGGCGTCGTAGACATCGAGGGTCGCGACCAGATTGGGGTCGCGATAGGAGCCGAAGGCATAGGTGCCGGCCAAGGGGTTGAAGCTGGCGAAGCCGCCATAGGCCCCGCCCTCGACCCGTACCTTGTCCCACAGATAGGAGGTGCCGAGATATTTGGTGACCACCGAAAGGGCGCCCGAGGGCTGGTGCCCCAGCGCGGCGAGGCTGGCGCCCTTGGCCACGTAATTGACCTGGGCGGGAATGGTCAGCCCCTCATTGGCCGCATGGGGCAGGGGCGACCAGTCGGCGCGGACGAAGTCACGGCGCGGCAGGCGGGCGAGGAAATCCTTAAGCTCGGCCTCGAAGCCTGGCCAGTTGGCGCCCTCGATGGTGACGTTGGCGATGGCGGCGCTGGCGTTGATGAGACGGGTGCGGATGGCTTCGAGGCTCGTCGCGACCGAAGGCCAGTCGGTTTCGATCTTCTCGGCGAGGGCGCGCAGGAAGAAGAGCTGGCTGATGCCGCCGGTCTCTTCCTGCAACCAGTCCGATTCGTGCAGCGCGGCGCGCAGGCGCGAGAACACGTATTGATGCCCGGCCGGGACCAGCGAGGCCTCGGCGCGCGCCTTGTCCTCGGCGACGAGCTGCCGGATGCGGTCGCGATTGTCGAGCCGGGCGCTGCTGAGGATGTCGTGGACGATGTCGAGCATTTCCCCCGTCTTGTCGGCGGTGGCCTTGGCCCGCACCAGCAGCCAGGCGGTGGCCTCGTCGCTGTCGCGCACCGCGCCGTTGAGCCGCGAGATCGAGATGCCGCCCGTGGAGCGCCCGATGCGCTGGGAAAGGGCGACGAAATCGCCGGTCGCCGTGCCGGTCTGTTTCAGGGCGCGGGAAAACAGCGGCAGATAGGGCACCAGCTCGCGGTCCAGCGTCTTGAGATCGAAGCCGAGATCGAGATAGACGATGCCATTGGTGGCAAGGTCATGCACCAGGGTGCGCACCCCGCTCGTTTCGGTCTCCTCGGTAGGGATGCTTGCCCCCTCGCGCGGCAGGTCGGCCACGGTGAGGGTGGGGATTTTCGCCAGATCCTCGGGGCGGTCGGCGGCGTTCTGCAGCGCCTTGAGCTTTCTGGTGGTCTCGATGGCGGCGGCGATGTCGGCATCGCTCATGGCGGCGCGGGCCGCGTCGAGCCGGGCCCGTTCGGCGTCCGCCTCGCGCTCGGCCTGCGCGGGATCGGGGCGCAGGACGAGGGTGGTGCGGTGGGTGTTGTCGAGGAGGCAGTCGCGGATCGCCGCCTCGATGACCCGTTCCCCTGACGCGATGCGGGCCTTGAGGCTGGCCAGCGCCGCCTCGAATTTCAGCCCCTCGATGGGATCGCGGCCATAGAGCCATTCATTGAGCGCGCCGAAGAGATAGACGATGCCGCGCGGATAGCCGCCGGTGTTCTTCTCGCGCAGCTCGAATTCGAGGGAATTGAGGGTGGCTTCGATGGTGGCGTCGTCGATGCCGTTTTCGGCGAGATCGGCAAGGGTGTCGAGGATCAGCGCCTCGATGGCGTCGGCCGTTGCCGGATCGGCATTGCGCAGGCCGATGGAGGTGACCGGCTGGGCCAGATCCTGGAAGGCCTGGGTGACCGATTCCCCGAGCCCGGATTCGATCAGCGCCTTGTGCAGCGGCGCGGCGGAATTGCCCACCAGCGCCCGGCGCATCACGGTGCGGATCAACTGCGCCTCGACCGAGCCGGTGGCGTCCAGCATCCAGTTGAGCGAGACGAAGGCGGCGCGGGGGTTTTCGCCATCGGCCGGGTAGGTGGCCTCCACCCGGCGCGGGGCGTCGAAACGCGGCTGCGGGGCGATGGAAGGGGCCTTCTCGCCGCGCTCGAAGCGCGACAGCACGCCGTCGAGCAGGTCGAGGCGCCGTTGCGGGTCGTCGTCGCCGTAAAAGATCACCTGCGCGTTGCTCGGATGGTAATAGGCGGCGTGGAAGGCCTTGAAGGTCTCATAGGTCAATTGGGGCATGACGCGGGGATCGCCGCCGGAATAATTGGCGTAGACCGCATCGGGAAACAGCGATTGCAGCGCGTGGACATAGTTCATCTGGTCGGGGGAGGAGGAGGCCCCCTTCATCTCGTTGAACACCACGCCCTTGTAGATCATCTCGTCGCCGGCGTTCTCGATCTCGTGGTGCCAGCCCTCCTGCTCGAAGGTTTCGCGCGTCAGAAGAGGGAAGAAGACGGCGTCGAGATAGACTTCGGTGAGATTGTAGAAATCGGCGGTGTTGGTGCTGGCCACCGGATAGACCGTCTTGTCGGGGAAGGTCATGGCGTTGAGGAAAGTGTGCAGCGAGCCCTTGAGCATTTCGACGAAGGGCTTCTTCACCGGGAATTTTTCCGAGCCGCAGAGGACCGAATGCTCGAGGATGTGCGGCAGGCCGGTGGAATCGGCGGGGGGCGTGGCAAAGGAGATGCCGAACACCTTGTTCTCGTCGTCATTGATCAGCGAGAGCAGCTCGGCCCCGGTCTTTTTGTGCCGGTAGTGGCGCACCAGCGCGTTGACCTCGGGAAGGGTTTCCTCGGCGATGAGGTCATAGGCGGGGTGATGCGGCATGGAGGGGTCCTCTTGGGCGGGATGGGTCGCATGAATTTAGGAAGGGCGATCGGGCTTGCCAAGGGCGCGCCGCGCGCTGTGGGACGAACAATCTCGTGAAACTCTATGGACTTGCCCGTCGCGGGTGGCCACATTGGGGCCGATACCGATACGGGGAAGGACAGCGGATGGCGAACAGGTGGCTGGCGGGCTTGGCCGTGCTGGGAGGGCTTTTCGGCCCGATGGGACCGGCGGCGATGGCCCAGGCGCCCAGCGCCGAGCGCTGCGCCGCCATCGGGCCAGCCACCGAGCGGCTGCAATGCTATGATTCCATCTTCCGCTCCGGGGTGTTCACCGGCGGGGGCGCAGAGGGCGAGGCGCATGGCCTGTGGACCAGCGGGGTGGAGATCAGCCAGATCGAGGGCACCGAACTGCCCTTTGCGACGCTGCAATCGGAACAGCTCATCCCCTCCCTGCAGGGCGGCCGGGCCCCGGCGCGGCTGACCCTGCTCTGCGTCGACGGGGAAACCGTGCTGCAATTCGGCTTTGCCGGCTCGGCCATGGGCACCCCGACCTCCAACAGCGCCCCGCTGACGCTGCAATATGACCGCCAGCCGCCGCGCAGCCAGTCGGTGGCGATCTCACCGGACCGGCAGGCCATCGGCTTTTTCGACACCGGCGAGGCCCGGCCGGTGATCGACCAGTTGTTGGAGACCGACCGCCTCTATGTGCGCGCCACCCCGCAATCGCAGCGCTCGGTGACGGTGAGCTTTCTCATGGAAGGCATGGCCGCGGCGCTCGGCCCCGTGCGCGAGGCGTGCGGGTGGTAGGGGGTGGAGCGTTTGGCTGACTCAGCGCCCCCCTCATCCGACCGCTTCGCGGCCTTCTCGCCTCCAATCGTGCCACTGGCACGATTGGCCAAAGGACGGCTCGAAGTCTCCCACCAGGGGAGAAGGGGACCCTGTGGCAGCGCCGAGCTTTCCTTCTCCCCCCGTGGGAGAAGGTGGATCGCCCGCAGGGCGAGACGGATGAGGGGGGCGCTGAGCCCGCCCGGCGGACAACGCCGGCGTCTGTTCCCTTGGCCCACCCCCACCCTCGATCCCTCCCCGCAAGGGGGAGGGAAGTTGGGCGGTGCGACGCTGAAATTGCCACCAACCCTCCCCAAGTCCCGGAATCACCCTCCCCTTGACGGGGAGGGCGGGGTGGGGTGGGGCCAGGGGCGCCGACCGTGCGGAAAAACCTCACAGATAGCGGCGGGCCAGGGTGGCTTGCTGGCGCAGTTCCGCGGCGCGGGGCGCCTGCCCGACGCTGTCGAGAGCGTGCGCGGCCTGTTCGCGCTCGGCGATCTCGCCGGCGATGATGGCGCGCAGCCGGGCCGGGTCGAGGTCGAGCCGGGCGATCTCGGCGGTGGCGGCGGTCCCGTCGAGGGCGGGCGCCTCGGCATTGTCGATGGCGGCGATCAGCGTGCGCAACAGGGCGGCCTCGGAGCGGTCCTTGCCGGCCATGGCCGCCTTGAGGTCGGTGCGCAGCCGGGTCTTGAGCGCCTCGGCGGGCGATTCGGGCATGGCGGCGATCTCCTTTTGATCGGGGGACGGTCATCCTGCTAGTCTCCACTATAGCGCGTTCGCGATGGAGACGAAGATGTATATCCCGCCGCAATTCGAGGAGATCGCCCCCGATCGGATCCGGGCCATCATGGAGATGGCGCCGCTGGCCACCATCGTCGCCCAGACCGGCGAGGGGCTGATCGCCAACCACATCCCGCTCCTCGCCGATAGCGATGGCGTGCTGATCGGCCATGTTGCGCTCGCTAACGCCATGCATAAGGTGATGGTGGAGGGCCAGGAGGTGCTGGTGATCTTCCGGGGCGAGGACGGCTATGTCTCGCCCAATTTCTACCCCTCCAAGCCCGAGCATCATCGCCATGTGCCGACCTGGAACTATCAGGCGGTGCACGCCTATGGCACCATCGCCTTCCAGCATGACGAGCGCGCCAAGCGCGCCGCGGTCGGCATGCTGACCCGCGACAAGGAGCGCCGGCTCAACGGCGCCGACGCCTGGCGGATGGCCGACGCGCCGCGCGATTATCTCGATGCGGAACTGGCCCATATCGTCGCCCTGCGCATCGGCGTGCACCGGCTGCTGGCCAAATCCAAGCTCAGCCAGAACCGCGACGCACGCGACTACAAGGGCGCCATCGCCGGGTTGCGCGCCAGCGGCAAGACGGTGCTGGCCGGCGAGATGGAGGCCCGGCTCGCCGCCCGGCCCGATGGCGAGAAGGCCTAATCGGCGCCGGCCATCTCCACGAGCTTGGCGATGGTGTTCATGTTGCGCGCCGTGCCTTGCGCGGCGGCGGGGATAACCAGTTTCGAGTGCCCCTGGCCGCCCGGATAGGTGACGTAGATCTCGCGCCGGCCCAGGGCGATGATCTCGTCGTCGCGGTGGCGCACCGCATCGAGCGCGGCGGGGTCCGGCGCCGCATCAAGAAAGATCGCCACGGTGTGGCTGGGCTTTGCGTCGGGGAAGGGATTGGCGGCGAGGATGGCGGCCATCTCCCCGGCCGAGCGGACCACAACCCCCACCGGCTTGCCCGCGTGATCGGCGAGGCGCTGTTCGATGGCGGCCTTGATCTCGGCCTCGGGCCGGTCGCTGCGCAGCACCACATTGCCGCTGGCGATATAGGTGCGCACATCGGCAAAGCCCGCCGCTTCGCACAGGGCGCGCAGGGTGGCCATGGGCAGCTTGCCGGTGCCCCCGACATTGACGGCGCGCAGCAGGACGGCATAGGTAGTCGGCATCGGTCCCTCCGGGTTGCTGCAAGCCTATAGAAGGGGAACCGATCACGAAATATGTCGCATTGGTCTTTTGCCGCGATGGTATAGAAGACGGCCAGTGCGACAGCCTCCTGGCGGACCGGATGAAGATGTGGCGCGACATCGCGGGGGAAGTGATCAAGGCGCTGGCCGTGCTGGCGCTGATCTTCCTGTCGTTCGCGCACCAGCCGATCGAGGTGCCCCAGGCGGATGGCGACGCCTTCAGCTTCCAGCTGGCCGATCTCTCCTATTGCGGCGGCGCGCCGGACGGGGATGGCGGCGGCCATGTGCCCTGCCATGCCTGCCGCTCCGGCGATATCGACCTGCCGCCCGCCCCCTCCATCGCCGAGCCGGCCCGTCATGAGGTGGTCGCAGCGGTGTTCACTGTCGCCGATACGGCGGTGGCCGACCAGTTCGGCTATCTCTCCAGTCCTCCCCGCGCCCCTCCGGCGCTCGCCTGATTGTTTTCCTGCCGCATGCAAGGTTCCGGACCTCCGGGCATGCGGCGTTTTCCATTCAGGTTATTTTCTCGCTGGAGATCGATATGACGAAACTGCTTTCGGGGCTGGTTGCCCTTTCCCTTCTCGCCGCCGCGCCGGCCCTCGCGCATGAGGGGCACGAGCATGCCCACGACGAACACGCCCATGGCGACCACTGCGACGATGCGGTGGTGCTGGGCGCCTTGGAGTTGAGCGGGGCCTTCACCCGCGCCACCCTGCCCAATGCCCCGGTGGGGGGCGGGTTCCTGACCATCACCAATACGGGCGACACCGCCGACCGCCTGATTGCGGCCGCCTCGCCCTTCTCGCCCGATGTGCAGATCCATGAAATGGCGGTGGTCAACGACGTGATGGAAATGCGCGAACTCGCGGACGGGATCATCATTCCGGCCGGGGAAAGCGTGACCCTCGCGCCGGGCGGGCTGCATCTGATGTTCATGCGCATCAGCGAACCCTTCGTCGAGGGCGGCACCGTGCCGGTAACGCTGACGTTCGAAACCGCCGGCAGCGTCGAGATCGCCCTGTCGGTGCAATCCTTCGGGGCCTCCGGCATGGACGGCCATTCCGACCACCACGGACACTGAGGACGCCACGATGCTCAAAACCATTCGCACCATATTGTGGACGCTGGTCGCCGTGGCGGCGGCCGGCGCCGCCTGGATCTGGTATCAGGGCATGGCCGCCCCGCAGCCGGCGGGGCAGAGCTATGCCCAATATTCCCAGGACGGCCAGTTCGGGGCCGGCGATTACCGGCTGGTCGCCGCCGGCACGGGGGAGACGGTGGGGGACGAGATTTTTCTCGGCCGGCCCTCGCTGACCTTTTTCGGCTTCACCCATTGCCCTGACGTGTGCCCGACCACCCTGGCCGATATCGGGCACTGGTTCGCCGAACTGGGCCCTGATGCCGAGGCGGTGCAGGCCTTCTTCGTCAGCGTCGACCCCGAGCGCGACACCCCCGAAGTGCTGGCCGATTATGTCGGCTGGGTCGATGGGGTGACCGGGCTGACCGGGGAGCCCGCGGAGGTCGAGAAGGCCGTCGCGGCCTGGGGCGTCCTGGCCGAAAAGGCGCCGCTCGATGGCGGCGGCTATACCATGAACCACACGGCTTCGGTATTTCTCACCGACGCCGAGGGCCGCTTCTTCGGCACCATCGCCTATGGGGAAAATTCCGACACCGCCGTGGCCAAGCTGCGGCGGCTGATCGGGGAGGGGTGAGGGCAGGGGGGAGCTGAGCTGGCGTGGGGCGATGAAGCCGGCGGGTGTTCCCCTGGCCTCACCCCACCCTTAATCCCTCCCCCTCAAGGGGAGGGAAAATGCGGCGGAGATTTGGGTGCCGATCGTTTCCCCTCCACGAGCCCACCCACACCCTCACCTTGGGGCGAGGAACATGGCGTAGGCGGGGTTGGCGGTTTCGTCCCAATGGGCGTAGCCGAGGGTGTCGAGATAGGCCTCGAAGGCCGGGCGTTCGGAGGGAGGGACCTGGATGCCGGCCAGAACCCGGCCATAGTCCGAGCCGTGATTGCGGTAGTGGAACAGGGAAATGTTCCAGTCCGGCGCCAGCCCCTCGAGAAAGCGCAGCAGCGCGCCGGGGCGCTCGGGGAATTCGAAGCGGTAGAGCAGTTCGTTTTCCAGGCCCTCGACCCGCCCGCCCACCATGTAGCGGATATGGAGCTTGGCCACCTCGTTGTCGGAAAGGTCGAGGACGCGATGGCCGTGGCGTTCGAGGGTTTCGACCAGTTCGGCTTTTTCCGCCTCGCCGCGCTTCAAGCCGATGCCCACAAAGATCTGCGCATTGGCGCCCGGCGCGATGCGGTAGTTGAACTCGGTGATGGCGCGCGGCCCGAGAAGGCCGATAAAGGCGCGATAGGCGCCGGGCTTTTCGGGAATGGTGACCCCGAGCACCGCCTCGGCGCGCTCGCCCAGCTCGGCCCGCTCGGCCACATGACGCAGCCGATCGAAATTGATATTGGCCCCCGAGCAGATGGCGATGGCTGCGCCCCGCTCGGCAAGGGAGGGGGCGTGCTTGCGCAGCCCGGCCAGCGAGACGGCGCCGGCCGGCTCGGCGATGGCGCGGGTGTGCTCGAAAATATCCTTGATGGCGGCGCAGATCTCGTCGGTCGAAACGGTGATGATCTCGTCGAGCGTATCCTTGAGGATGGCGAAGGTCTCGTCGCCCGCCTGCCGCACCGCGACGCCATCGGCGAAGATGCCCACTTCGTTGAGCGGCACCGGGTAGCCGGCGGCGAACGCGGCGGTCATCGAGGCGGCCTCCTCGGGCTCGACGCCGATCACCCTGATGCCGGGGCGCAGGAACTTGACATAGGCCGCCACCCCGGCGGCCAGACCGCCGCCGCCGATCGGCAGGTAGATGGCCGAGATGGGGCCGCCATGCTGGCGCAGGATCTCCACCCCGATGGTGCCCTGACCGGCGATCACCTGATGGTCGTCATAGGGATGGACGAAGGTAAGGTCCTCGGCCTCACCCAGCGCGATGGCATGCAGGCGCGCATCGTCGAAGGTATCGCCGGAAATGACCACTTCGCCCCCGAGGCGCTTCACCGCCTCGACCTTGATCGAGGGGGTGGTGGTGGGCATGACGATGACCGAACGCACCCCCAGCCGCGTGGCGGAAAAGGCCAGACCCTGGGCGTGATTGCCGGCCGAGGCGCAGATCACCCCCTTGGCCCGCTCGGCCTCGGAAAGGGAGGCGAGCTTGTTATAGGCCCCGCGCAGCTTGAAGGAAAAGACCGGCTGCAGGTCCTCGCGCTTGAGAAACACCGGGCGGCCGAGCCGTTCCCCCAGCGGACCCATGGCTTCGAGCGGGGTTTCGACGGCGACGTCATAGACCGAGGAGGAGAGGGTGGCGCGGATGAGATCGTGCATGGGACCAATGACTGAGGGGTGGGATCGGGCCAAGGGATAGCACTTTTGCAGCCCGATACCACAGCCAATCGAGGCTCCGTCCCCTATTGCGGCGCGACGATCTCCCCGCGCAGCGGCTCGCCGCGTTCGACCGCCTCGCCATCGGCGGTGTAGTTCTGGAACTGGGCCGGCAGGCCTTCTCCCGCCGTGAGATCGGGGGTGGTCTGCATGTGCAGATGCAGATGGGGTTCCGAGGTGTTGCCCGAATTGCCGCACAGGCCCAGGACGTCGCCCTGGGCAACCCTGTCGCCTTCCGCGACGGTGATCGAGCCCTGCTGCAGATGGGCGAGGAAGATATATTCGTTCTCGCCGGTGGCGAGGATCACGTGATTGCCGGCCGGATGGGCCGGGTCGGAGTCCCCGATGGCGAGGTCGGGGAAAGCATCGACGGCGCCGACCACCTCGGCATCGGCGGGAGCGAGGATTTCGCGGTCCCAGCAGTGATAGCTGTCGAGACGCTGCGGGTCGCCGGAATAGGACTGGCCATCTTCGTGGACGACAAAATCGGCGGCGAAGCGCTGGGCCGGATCGACGGCGTGGTAGTTGTCGGCGATGTCGCGCCCGCCCCAGAACACATACCATTGCCCATCGAAGGGCAGGCGCAGATCGGCCTGGGTCGCGTAGTCGAGATAGGCCGAATCGGCGGGTTTGGCCTGGGGCTGGATGGAAAAGCCGACAATGGCGCCCTCGGGCCCGAACCCCCATTCGACGACGATGGGGGTGTCCGAGCCCGACCATTGGCCGATGCGGGTATAGACCTCGGCGCTGGGGGCGTGGGTGACGGTCTCGTCGAGAATGGCGGTTTCGGTGCCCAGATCGTCCATTACCGTGTCGCGGAAGCCGCCCAGCCCGTCCGGGGAGCCGATGGCGGCCTGCATGTCGGCGGACATATCGGCCCAGATGGCGTCGGTCTCGCCGGCGTAAAAGGCCGCGGTGCGCTCGCGGCCCATGTCGAGCACGGCGTCGGTATCGGACTGCGCGAGGGCAGGCGCGGCGGCAACCAGCGCGGCGAGGGTGAGAAGCGAACGGGTCATGGCAAGGCTCCGGAATGGCGCGGGGAGAGGGGAGCATAGGGGCGGGTTGTGGACGAAATTTGATCGGGGGGATTTATCGCCGGCTCGGCGCCCCCCTCATCCGCCCCTTCGGGGCCTTCTCGCCTCCAATCGTGCCACTGGCACGATTGGCCAAAGGACGGCTCGAAGTCTCCCACCAGGGGAGAAGGGAGTCCCTGTGGCCAGCGCCGATCTTTCCTTCTCCCCTGGTGGGAGAAGGTGGCCGCGAAGCGGTCGGATGAGGGGGGCGCTGAGCTTGCCGGGGGAAACTTGTCCCCGCGTCACGGGGCCGGGTTAGGGTTGCGGCAAGATGGGAGACTGGCGCCAAGGGGCCGGCCTCCCCGTTTTTCTGCAACAGCGAGGAATAGCGGCGGTGAGCGAGCCAGAGGAGCCGGACTGGGCGGCGGTGCGGGCCGATTACGAGGCGGGCGGCCGTTCGGTGGCCGAGGTGGCCCGCGCGCACGGGATCAGCAGGGACCAGCTCAACCGGCAGCGGGTCCGGGAGGACTGGATCTTGCGCCGGCCCGGAACCGGCCGCATGCGCCGGCGCAACATCCTCGCCCGCATGGTGGGGCTGATCGAAGCCCAGATCACGCAATTGGAACGCAAGCTCATCGAGGACCCCATGAACACCAGCGAAATCCGCATGCTCGAATCTATGACCAAGGCCCTCGACCGCATCACGGCGCTGTCGGAGGCCGAGAACAAGGTGGCGCGCAAACGCGTCAAGACCGATCCCGAGCTCGAAGCCATCCGCGAGCGGCTGAGCCAGAGGATTTCCGAGCTCGATGTCGAGGGCTAGGCTTCCGGCGCTCACCGGGGCGCGCCGCGCGGCCATGCTGGCGCGGGTCGCCAGCCTCACCGCGTCCGAGCTGGAGGATTTCAAGGTGGCGTGGGGCCTCTGGGGCCACGCCATGCAGCGCCCGCCCGAAGGCGACTGGACCACATGGCTGATGCTGGGCGGGCAAGACGCGGGCCGGCGCCGAATGGGTGCGCGGGCTGGTCTCCGGCACGCGCCCGGTGAGCCCCATCGCGCTGGTGGGCGAAACCATGGCCGAGGCGCGCGCCATCATGGTCGAGGGGGTGTCGGGGATCATCTCGGTGCATCCGGTGGTCGAGCGGCCCCGGCTGGATCGCGGGCGCGGCGTGGTGGTGTGGCCCAATGGGGCGGAGGCCTGGCTGATGCCGGCCAGCGACCCCGAACGCTTCCGGGGACCGCAATTCGCGGCCGCCTGGTGCGACGAACTGGGCAAATGGCCCCATGCGGAAGCGGCCTGGGACATGCTGCAATTCGGCCTGCGCCTCGGCGCGCGGCCGCGCCAGATGGTCACCACCACCCCGCGCCCCACCCGGCTTTTAAAGCGCATCCTCGCCGATCCGCACACCGTGGTGACGCGGATGACCACCAGGGCCAACAAGGACAATCTGGCCCCGGCCTTCCTCGAGGCGGTGGTGGCGCGCTATGCCCAAACCGTGCTCGGCCGGCAGGAGCTGGAGGGCGAGATGGTCGAGGATATGCCCGGCGCCCTGTGGAGCCGCGGGCATATCGAGGCTGGCCGGATCGCCGAACACCCTCCGCTCTCGCGCGTGGTGGTGGCGGTCGATCCGCCGGTGACCGGGCGCAAGACCTCGGACGCCTGCGGCATCGTGGTGGCGGGGCGGCACGGGGAGGATGCGGTAATCCTCGCCGACCGCACCGTCCAGGGGGTGAGTCCGACCGGCTGGGCCCGGGTGGCGATCACCGCCTTCCACGAATTTTCCGCCGACACGCTGGTGGCCGAGGTCAATCAGGGCGGCGATTTGGTCAAGGCGGTGATCCGCCAGGTCGATGCCAGCGTGCCGGTGCTCGAAGCCCGCGCCAATCGCGGCAAATGGGTGCGCGTCGAACCGGTCGCGGCGCTCTATGCGCAAAAGCGCGTGCACCATTGCGGCATGTTCGCCGCGCTGGAGGACGAACTCTGCGCCTTCGGGCCGGACGGGCTGGCCGACGGCCATTCCCCCGACCGCCTCGACGCATTGGTCTGGGCGGTGACCGAATTGCTGCTGCGCGACGGCCCGGTGCCCCGGGTGCGGATGTAGAGCATTTCCCGTTCTGATTGAATCAGAACGGAAGCTCTATGTCTTTGGTTTGCCGCGTTTCCGAACCGCAAAAGTGGTGTCCACTTTTGCTGAAAACGCTCTATGTCCACACTTGTGTTGACTTCCACATAAGTGTGGAATACTGTGGCGCCATGAATGCGAGCGAACTGAAGCGCTGGCTGGCCAGGCAGGGCTGCGAGTTTGAGACGCATCGCGGCGGCAGCGGCCATTTGACCGTCATCCGCAATGGCCTCAAATCCCAATTGCCGATGCATGGCGGAAACAAGGAGCTCGGAACCGGATTGGTCAACAAGATCAAGAAGGATCTGGGCCTGAAATAGCGAGACAGAGCATGTGGTATGAGATTGTCCTCAAGGCCGATGACAACGACACCTGGCTGGTGACGGCTCCGGCATTTCCGGAAATGGCGACATTTGGCCAGACTCGGGACGATGCCTATGGCCACGCGCGGGCGGCCATCGAGGAAGCCATCGCGGCGCGCATTGCCCGAAACGAAGACGTTCCGGCGCCCATGGCGGACCGGGCAGGGAGCGGCTGGTTCATCGAAATCCCGGCGCTGGTGGTCCTGAAATCGGCGCTTCATATGATTTTGCGCGCCAAGGGTTGGACCCGCGCCGATCTCATGCGCGCCCTGGATCGCAAACGCGAGCATGTCGACCGGCTGTTCCGCCTCGATCACAATTCGCGCCTCGATTCCCTCGAGGACGCCTTCAAGGCGCTTGGCGAGCCCTTGCGATTCGACGTGCCCTTTCCGCACACAGCCTGAAACAACCCGCCCCGGCGGGTTTTTTTCATTTCTTATCCCCGCGTCACGGTGGTGGGGTAGGATGCAGTCAGGATGGGATGGCTGCGGCGGTTCCTCACATTCTCCCACAAAGGAAGATTGACATGCCAAGCTGGCTCGACCGCCTGCGGGGTGGTTCGGCGCGCGTGCCGGAAACCAAGGCCACGACGCAGACGCTGTTCAGGTTCTCGCCGCTCGGGCTGGGCGGCGGCACAAGGAAGGGGTTCGCGACGCTGGCCAATGAGGGGTTCGCGCGCAACCCGGTGGTCTATCGCTGCGTGCGCATGCTGGCCGAAAACGCGGCCCGCGTGCCGCTGGAGGTGCGCGATGGCGATGCGGTGCTGAGCGATCATCCGCTGCTAAGCCTGTTGCGGCGCCCCAACCGGCGCCAGGACGGCATCGCGCTGATCGAAAGCCTGGTGAGCTATTTGCTCCTGGCCGGCAATGCCTATCTCGAGGGGCTGCGGCCATGGTGTGCCGGGCCAGCTCAGCGCCCCCTCATCCGTCTCGCTTCGCGATCCACCTTCTCCCACGAGGGGAGAAGGGAGTCCGGGGGGCAGGCGGCGAGCTTTCCTTCTCCCCTGGTGGGAGAAGGTGCCCCGGAGGGGCGGATGAGGGGGCGCTGAGCGGGTTGGGAGCGAGGGTGCTTGTTGAGAGTCAGCGCCCCCTCAGCGGGGGAGCTGACGATGGGCTTCCATCAGGTGCGGTTTCCGCTCGATATCGCGCTGGGCGCCCAGGGCGGACCGCAAAGGCTGACCGATATCGTGCAACTGGCCTCGGGGCGCGAGGAGCGCAACCAGCGCTGGGCGCATGCGCGCCGCCGCTACAATGCCGGCTATGGCATCAAATCGCGCGCCGACATGCAGAAGGTGCTCGAATTCTTCGAGGAGCGGCGGGGCCGGTTCCACGGCTTTCTGTGGCGGGACGGGCTGGACTGGACATCGCGCGGCGATGGCGGCGCGCCCATGGCCACCGACCAGCAGATCGGGACGGGCGACGGCGCGCAGAAGCAGTTTCAATTGACCAAGCGCTATGGCGCCGGGTTCGACCCCTATCTGCGTCCGATCACCAAGCCGCTGGCCGCGACGGTGACGATCTCCGTAGGGGGCATGGTGCAGCCCGGCGCGGCCTTCACCGTGGACGGGCTGACCGGCCTTGTGAGCTTCGCGGTGGCTCCGGCCGAGGGCGCGGTAGTGCGGGCCGGCTTTGCCTTCGACGTGCCGGTGCGGTTCGACACCGACCGGCTCGAGATCGAGCTGGCCGGGTTCGACGCGGCGGTGGTGCCCAATATTCCGCTTATCGAGGTGATCGGGGAATGAAACAGTTCGATCCGGGCTTTGCCGCCCATGTCGCCGGCGGGGCGACGACGCTCGCCTGGTGCTGGTGGCTGGAACGCCGCGATGGGGTGGCGCTGGGCTTCACCGATCACGACCGCCCGCTCACCTTTGACGGCCGGGTCTTCGCGCCGGCCCATGGGCTGGAGGGCGGGGAGACGGCGGACAAGCTGGGCGCGCAGACCCAGACCAGCGAGGTGCTGGGGGTAATCAGCTCCGAGGCGATCGCCGAGGACGATATCGTCCAGGGCCGCTATGACGGGGCGCGGATCGAGAGCTGGCGGGTCAATTGGCGCCAGGTCGACGAGCGGGCCCGCATCCGGGTCGATACGCTGGGCGAGATCACCCGCGAGGACGGCATCTTTCGGGCCGAATTGCGCTCGGGCCAGCATGCCATGAACGTGCCGCAGGGGCGGCTCTACCAGCATCTGTGCGATGCGCGGCTGGGGGACGGGCGCTGCGGGGTCGATATGGAGGGCGCGGCCCATCGGCTCGCCGCGAGCGTCGTGGCGGTCATGGGGCCATCGGCGGTGGAGGTGAGCGGGCTCGACGCGCATCCGCCCGGCTGGTCCGTCCATGGCATGGTGCACTGGACCGGCGGGCGGCGGGCCGGGCTGCGCGACGCCATTCTCGGGCAGGCGGGGCCGGTGCTCACGCTGGCGCGGCCGGTGGGCGACTGGGTGAAGGCGGGCGATACGCTGACTGTCCTTGCCGGTTGCGACAAGCAGTTCTCCACCTGCCGCCGAAAATTCGGCAATGGCGTCAATTTCCAGGGCTTTCCGCACATTCCGGGCAATGATTTCGTGCTGCGCTATCCCCAGTCCGGCGACCGGCTGGACGGGGGGAGGGTGGTGCGGTGAACCCGGAACGGATCGTGCGCGAAGCCCGGCGCTGGATCGGCACCCCCTATAGGCATCAGGCGGCGGCGCTGGGGGCCGGGGCCGATTGCCTGGGGCTTTTGCGCGGGGTGTGGCGGGAACTTTATGGGCGCGAGGTGGCGGTGATCCCGCCCTATGCCGCCGACTGGCGCCATGGGACCGGTGGGGCGGCGCTGGAAGCGGCGGCGCGGCGCCATCTGGTCGCGGCGGGACCGGAGCCGCAGGCGGGGGACGTGATCCTGTTGCGGCTGATGCGGCACCATCCGCCCCGCCATTGCGCCATCATGGTGACGAAGGATCGCTTCATCCACGCGCAGGAGCATCTGGGCGTGGTGGAAATGGCGCTGGGCGAGAGCTGGGCGCAACGGATCGCCGGCGTCTACCGGTTTCCTTGAAGGGATAGAAAATCTCATGGCAACGCTTGCACTTTCGCTGGTCGGCCAGGTGGTCGGGGGCGTATTGGGCGGCCCGCTGGGCGCGACGCTGGGGCGGGCGCTGGGCGGACTGGCGGGGAGCGCCGTCGATTCCGCGCTGTTCGGGGAAAAGCCCAGGGCGGCCACGGGCAGCGACATCCGGCTGACCGGCTCGCATGAGGGCCGGCCGATCCCAAGGGTCTATGGCTGGAGCCGGCTGGCGGGCAACATCATCTGGGCCAGCCAGCTCGAACGCCGGACGGCCGAGAGCGCCGGGTCCAAGGGGCTCGGGAACACGGCGCGCGAGGAGATCATCACCGCGAGCTTCGCGGTGGCGCTGTGCGAGGGCGAGGTCGCGCATCTGGGGCGCATCTGGGCCGATGGGCGGCTCTTGGAAACCGACGGGCTCAACATCCGCTTCTACCGCGGCACGCGGCACGAGGCGCCGGACGGGCTGATCGTCGCCAAGCAGGGGCACGCGCCCGCCTATCGCGGCCTGTGCTACATGGTGTTCGAGCAGCTCGACCTCTCCGGCTTCGGCAACCGCATCCCCAATATCTCGGTAGAGGTGTGCCGCCCGGTGGGCGATCTCGAACCGGCCATAAGCGGAGTGTGCGTCGTGCCCGGCGCGACCGAATTCGGCTATGATCCGACGCCGCGCGTGCGGGTGCTGGGCGGCGGGCGCACCGAGGCGGAAAATACCCATATGGAGGGGTCGCGCTCGGATTGGGACCTTTCGATCGGCGAGCTGGCGGCGCTGTGCCCCAATCTGAGGCATGTGGGGCTGGTGGTGGCCTGGTTCGGCACCGATCTGCGCTGCGGCCATTGCGTGGTCGAACCGCGCGTCGAGGCGGCGGGGCGGCAGATCAAGGGCACGAGCTGGGCGGTGGCCGGGCGGGGGCGGGCGGCGGCCGGCCTCGTCAGCCGGGTGGAGGGCGCGCCGGCCTATGGCGGAACGCCCTCGGACGCTTCGGTGCTGGCGGCCATCGCCGATCTCAAGGCGCGCGGCATCGCCGTGACGCTCTACCCTTTCGTGATGATGGATATCGCCGCCGGCAATGCGCTGCCCGATCCCTATACCGGCCATGCGGGGCAGCCGGCCTATCCCTGGCGCGGGCGCATCACCTGCCATCCGGCTCCGGGAAGGACCGGAAGCCCGGACGGCACCCCGGCCGCCGCGACACAGGTGGCGGGCTTTATGGCCAATGGCTATCGCGAGATGATCCTCCATTATGCCGATCTCGCGCGGCGGGCCGGGGGCGTCGACGCGCTGCTGATCGGCTCGGAGATGCGCCACCTCACCTGGGTGCGGTCGGGGCCGGAAACCTTCCCCTTCGTCGACGCGCTGCGCGGGCTGGCGGGGGAGGTGCGGGCCATTGTCGGGGCGGGGACCAAAATCACCTATGCGGCGGACTGGTCGGAATATTCCGGCTTGCAGCCGGAAGGGACGGGGGACAAGATCTTCCATCTCGATCCCCTGTGGGCCGATGGCAATATCGATGCGGTGGCGATCGACGCCTATATGCCGCTGGCCGACTGGCGCGACGGGGCCGGGCATCTGGACGCCGAAACGGCGCGTTCGATCCATGATCTCGAATACCTCAAGGCCAATATCGCCGGCGGCGAGGGGTTCAACTGGTATTATGCCGACGAGGAGGCGCGCCGGGCGCAGGACCGGACCCCGATTGCCGACGGGGCGCATGGGGAGGACTGGATCTGGCGCTATAAGGACCTGGTGAGTTGGTGGAGCCAGGCCCATCACAACCGGATCGGCGGCGTGCGGCAGACGGCGCCCACTCCCTGGGTGCCGCGCTCCAAGCCGATCTGGCTGACCGAACTGGGCTGTGGCGCGGTGGACAAGGGACCGAACGGTCCCAATGCCTTCGGCGACCCCAAAAGCGCCGAACATGCGCGCCCGCCCTTTTCCTCGGGCGCCCCCGACGCGTTGGTGCAGCGCCAGACGCTGCGGGCCTGTCATCAGTACTGGCGGCAGGCGGGGGCGCACAATCCGGTCTCCCCGCACTATGGCGGGAAGATGCTCGATCCGGACCGCATCTATCTGTGGTGCTGGGACGCGCGGCCCTATCCGGCCTTTCCCGGCCTCACAGAAATCTGGTCGGACGGGGCCAATTACCCCACCGGCCATTGGCTGAACGGGCGGCTGGGCGCGGCGGCGCCCGACGAGATCATCGCCGCCATGGCGGCGGATTACGGCGTGCCGGTGGGGCGCATCGACGCCGCGCCGCCGCTGGTGGCCGGATTGGGCGTCGAGGCGGTGACCGATCTGCGCAGCCTCACCGAGCCCCTGGCCGACATGGTCGGGCTCGCGACCCGCGATGGCGGGGCGGGGATGGAATGGATCGTGCCCGATGCCCGCCATGCGCGGGTGATCGCTCCCGACGCTTTGGCGCGGGGCGAGGGGCCTGTGCTGTCGCGCAAGCGCGGCGATCCGGCGGACATGGCCGGGCGGCTGACGCTCAACTATTTCGACCGCGACCTCGATTACCGCACCGCCTCGGTGCTGGTGGTGAGCCCGGACGGACGGCGGCACACAACGAGCGAGATCGGCCTCGCGCTGGCGCCCGAGGATGCGCGGCTGGCCGTGGAGAGCGCCCTGCGGCGGCTGCGGCAGGCCGGGGACACGCTGGAGACTGCATTGCCGCCCTCATTGCTGGCGCTGGAAGCGGGAGATGTGGTGGCGATCGCCGGGATCGCGGGCGGGCCGTTCCGCATCGATGCCCTGCGCGACGGCGCGACGCGGCGGCTTTCGGGCTCGGCGCATGCGGAGGGCGGGGCCGTGGCGCTGCCGGCGCAGGAGCGCCGTTGGAGCGTGCCGCAACCGGCCATCGCGGTGCAGCCGGTGTTCGCCATCGCGCATCTGCCGGGAGAGGCGGGCGGTAGCGAACTGGTCGCCGCCGCCTTCGCCGATCCCTGGCCCGGCCCGATCGGCTTGCGCGATCCCGGCACCGGGAGCCAGATGGCCGAGATCGCGGCACGCGGCACGCTCGGCGTGCTGGCCGCCGATCTGGCGCCGGGGCCGGTGGGTCTGTGGTCGCGGGAGCAAGCCATTGTCGTCGACCTGTTCGGCGGCCATCTCGCCTCCGTGGAGCCGCTTGCCGTGCTGGGCGGGGCCAACCGGCTGGCGGTGGAGACGGACCGGGGCTGGGAGCTGATCGGCTTTGCCGATGCGCACCTGCTCGAACCGCGCCGCTACCGGCTGACCGGGCTGCTGCGCGGGCTTGCCGGCACGGTGCCCGGCTTTGCGGAAGCGGGACGGCCGGTGCTGGTGGCCGAGGCCGCTTCGATCAGGGTGCCGGTGCCGCAGGGCGATCTGGGAGAAACGCGCGCGCTGAGGGCCTATGCGGGGCCGCGCGACGCCGAGGGCATCGATCTCACCGTCACCCTCGACCGCGACCCGGCCCTGCCGCTGGCTCCAGCCCATCCGAGGGCGCGGAAGGACGGCGCCACGGGGGATATCGTCTTTAACTGGGTGCGGCGCGGCCGGGTGGGCGGCAATGAATGGACGTTTGGCGACATCGCGCTTGATGTCAGCCCGGAACGCTATCGGCTGCGCATAATGGACGGCGGCACCGAGCGGCGCAGCGTCGAGGTCGCGACCCCCGGCTGGACCTATAAGCTGGCGGCGCAGACCGAAGATTTCGGCGCGGCGGCGGCCGGCTTCACCTTCACCGTGCAACAGGTGAGCCCGGTGCTCGGCGCCGGGCTCATGGCTTTCGGAGAGTTCCCATGAGCAAGACGGCGCGGCATGGCCTGCCGCTGATCGCGTCCGAGCAGGCGCAGAAACACGTGACCCATAACGAGGCGATGGCGCTGGTCGACATGCTGATCCATGCGCGCCTCGTCGAGACCGGCCGCGATATGCCGCCCGCAAGCCCGGAACCGGGCGACAGCTATGGCATCGGCGATGCGCCCGGCGGCGCCTGGGAGGGGCATGCGGGCGAAATCGCCGGCTGGACCGAGGGCGGCTGGCGGTTTTCCGTACCGACCGAAGGGCTGATCGTCTGGGACGGGAGCGGCCAGCGGATGCTGGTCTTCCGGCAAGGGGCGTGGACCGGGCTGTTCGACGCTATTGGCGGGCTGGGGATCGGGGCGGCGGCCGATGCCATCAACCGGCTGCTGGTGCGCTCGGAGGCGGCGCTGTTCACCGCCGATTCCGCGCAAAGCGGCAATGTGCGCCTCACCGTCAACAAGGAGAGCACCGCCGACAGCGCCACGCTGATGTTCCAGTCCGGCTATTCGGCACGGGCGGAAATGGGATTGGCCGGGAACGACGATTTTGCGTTCAAGGTCAGCGCCGACGGCAGCGGTTTCCGCACGGCGATGACGGTGGCGGCGGCGAGCGGGGCGGTCACCTTTGCAGCGCTGGCCGGCAATGCGGTGAGCTTTCCCGCCGTTGCCGATGGGGTCCTCACCGTCGCCACAGGCCATGTGGTGCCCGTGCCGCAATCGGGCAGCGCCGACGATATCGAGACCATCGCCGGCGGGGCTGATGGGACGCTGCTGGTGGTGAGCGGCACCAATGGGGTGACGCTCACCTTCCGCCACGGCAGCGGCAATCTGCGGCTGGGCACCGACCGCGTGCTGGCGGCGGCCGGGGACACGCTGATGCTGGTGCGGCGGGGCGCCGAATGGCTCGCCCTGTCGCATTCCCAGAACGGCTGATCGAGCAAAAGGAGAGGGATATGGGGGTATCGCGCTGGACGGTTTGCCTGGGCCATGTGCTGGACGCGGAGGGCGGCTATGTCGACCACCCCGCCGATCCGGGCGGGGCGACCAATATGGGCATCACCCACAAGACGCTGGCCCGCTGGCGCAATATCTCGCCCTGGTGGGAGCTTGAGAAATCCGAGGTGCGGGCGCTGGGCCGGAGCGAGGCGGCGGCGATCTACAAGGCGCTCTATTGGGACCGCTGCAAGGCGGGGTCGCTGCCGGCCGGGCTCGACCTGGCGGTATTCGACTATGCGGTCAATTCCGGGCCCGACCGAGCGGTGAGGACCCTGCAGGCGCTGGTCGGAGTCACCCAGGACGGGTTCGTCGGGCCGATCACCCTGGGTGAGATCGCCCGGCGCGACACGCGCGCGCTGGTCGAGGCCCTGTGCGACCAGCGCATGGGGTTCCTGCAAAAGCTCTCCGGCTGGGCCAGTTTCGGGCGCGGCTGGAGCAGCAGGGTGGCCCGCATCCGCGAGGCGGCGCTGGCCGCCATCCCCCTGCAATCGACCACCCAACCCATAAAAGGAGCAGACGACATGAGTTTCCTCGACGGCCGCAAGACCTATTTCGTGGCGGGGCTGATGCTGATCGTGGGCCTCGCCCAGAGTTTTGGCATCGCGATCGACGCCTTCGGCGACTATTCCGGGCCGCAATTGATCATGGAGGCCTTCGCCATCATCTTCCTGCGCAAGGGCATCAAGACCGACCTCGGCCGGGCCTGAACCCATGCGGCCGGGGGCGCCGCTCCCGGCCTCATCCGAAACGTTCATTTGCAGTTCAGTAAAGTGGCGATAAAAGGCTGGTATGAAAACGTCCCTCCTTTCCCGCCTCACATCGCTGGCCCTGGCACTGTGCCTCTTCCTGCCGCTCGGCGTCGCACCCGGGATGGCGCAGGGGCAATGCTGGGACAACGCCGCCATCCAGGCCGCGCTCGATCAGGGCCAGATCCGGCCCGTCGCGGCGGTGCTGGCCCGCGAGGGCGTCAATCCGGCCACCGAAGTGCTCAGCGTCCGGGTCTGCGACCAGGGCTCGGGGCCGGTCTATGTGCTGGCCGTGCTCGGCCCGGGCGGGGAAGCGCGCAATCTGACTCTTAGCGCGCGGTAGGGTACTCTCTGGGCAAAACGTGAGGGCGGGCGATGCGGATACTGGTTGTCGAGGACGACGAGAACCTCAACAGGCAATTGTGCCAGGCGCTGACCGATGCGGGCTATGTGGTCGATTCGGCGTCCGATGGGGAGGAAGGCCATTTCCTGGGCGATACCGAGCCCTATGACGCCGCCATCCTCGATATCGGTTTGCCGCGCATGGACGGGATTTCCGTGCTCGAGGCCTGGCGGCGCGAAAGCCGCATGATGCCGGTGCTGCTGCTCACCGCCCGCGACCGCTGGAGCGACAAGGTGCAGGGGATCGACGCCGGCGCCGACGACTATGTCGCCAAGCCCTTCCACATGGAAGAGGTGCTGGCCCGCATCCGCGCCCTGGTGCGCCGGGCGGCGGGCCATGCCAGCAACGAGATCACCGCCGGCGCGGTGCGGCTCGACACCAAGGCGGGGCGGGTCACCGTCGACGGGCAGGCGATCAAGCTCACCAGCCACGAATTCCGCCTCCTGGCCTATCTGATGATGCACAAGGGCAAGGTGATCTCGCGCACCGAACTGACCGAGCATCTCTACGATCAGGATTTCGACCGCGATTCCAACACCATCGAGGTGTTCGTGGGCCGGCTGCGCAAGAAGCTGCCCGACGATCTGATCCAGACCATCAGGGGTCTGGGGTATCAGATCCTGGCGGACTGATGCAGAAGGGCTCCATCGCCTTTCGCCTGTTCTGGCTTTCGGCCGGATGGCTGATCGTGGCGCTGGTCGCCACGGCTTTCCTTTTGACCGAGCTCTATTCCCAGGCCCTCGACCGCGACCTCACCGAGTCGCTGGAATTCCAGATCTCCTCGCTTGTCGGCCAGACGCTCGAGGCCAATTCCCCCACCACCGAACTGCGCATGGCCGATGCCCGCTTTTCCCGTCCCACCTCGGGCTGGTACTGGCAGATCCGCGGCGAAGACGGCCATTTGCTCAATTTCTCCCCCTCCCTCGTCGGCACGGTGCTGCCCGAACTGGCCGGCGCCTACAGCCCCGCCGGCATCCGCTCGGGGCTGATCGATGACGATTACGGCCAGACCCTGCGCGCCGTGGAGCGGTTGATCACCCTCGGGGACACCGGGCGGGTGGCGATCACCGTCACCGGCAATTATTCCGATGTGGAGGGCCGTGCCGTGGCGTTCCGGGGGCAGGCGATCATCGTCCTCGCCGTGGTCGGGCTGATCCTCGCCGCCATGAGCGCCATGATCGCGCGCTTCGCCCTGCGCCCTGTCGAGCATCTGCGCGAGGCGGTCGAGGCGGTGCGCGAGGGCGAGAGCCCCACGGTCGAGGGCAATTTCCCGCTCGAAATCGTCCCCCTGGCCGATGAGGTCAACGAATTGCTGCGCTCCAACACCCAGATCATCGAGCGGGCCCGGGCCCAGGTGGGCAATCTCGCCCATGGGCTGAAAACCCCGCTGGCCGTGCTGCGCAACGAGGCCGGGGCGGGGGAATCGGCGCTGGCGCAATCGGTGCTGGCCGAAACCGACACCATGAGCCGGATCGTCTCCACCTATCTCGACAAGGCGCGGCTGGCGGCGCGCTCCAGCGTCGTGGGCAAGAGGGCCGATACGCGCGCCGTGCTCGAACGGCTGGGGCGGGTGATGGCCAAGCTCAATCCCCGCCTCGACATCGCCACCGAGATCGCCGATCCGCTCGCCTGGTTCCGGGGCGAGGAGGGGGATCTGGAGGAAATGGTCGGCAATCTGCTCGACAATGCCTGCAAATGGGGCCGGGGCGCCATCCTTCTCTCGGCCTGGGACGGCAGCGAGGGCGGGAACCGCATCATCACCATCGCCGTTGAGGATGATGGACCGGGCCTCTCGGAGGCCGAGGCGGAAATTGTGTTGCGCCGCGGTGTCAGGCTGGATGAAAAAACCCTCGGCAGCGGACTGGGGCTCGACATCGTCAAGGAGCTTGTGGACATCTATGGGGGAACGCTCGCGCTGTCCCGGTCCGAACTGGGCGGCCTGCGGGCCCGATTGAACGTCCCGGCGGCCCGCCGCGCGGGAATTTGAAGACGGGGCCGACCGTATTCCGGCCCGAATGCTTACGACATGAAAACGGGATCGGACGATCCGACGAAAGGGATTGCAAGATGAAGATTTTGAGGGCGATGGTGGTTGTTGGCGTGGCGCTGACCCTGGCCGCCTGCAGCCGGACCGGGACCTATGTGCCCAGCACGCCGACCGCCATGCCGCAGCCCAGCGTGCTGACCAATCCGCTGCCCGACGCGATGACGCAGCCGACCGACACGACGCCGCTGCAGCAGGCGCGCCTCGACCCGGGCAATTACGCCTATCTCGAGGCCACGGCGCGCGGCCAGATGACCCCGGCCCAGCGCAGCGCCGCCAATGACGCCCAGTTCTACGCCCTGCAGTTCGGCCGCCCCGGCGCGCCGCGCAACTGGTCTGCGGGCGGGGCGACCGGCCAGGTCTCGGTCGGCCCCTATGTGCGCGTCAATAATCTCGACTGCCGCGAATTCTCGCACCGCGTGACCATTGGCGGCCAGACCTATACCGCCTCGGGCCAGGCCTGCCGCGAGGTGGACGGCGCTTGGACCGTCTCGGCGTAAAAACGGACCCGAACCGCATGTGACGGGGGCGCCGCAGGGCGCCCCTCTTCGCGTTCGGGCGGGGCACAAATCTTTGTTTACCCCCTCGCGATAGACTGGCGCCGGACGAAAACCCTTGCGATCCCGGACGCCTCATGCCCCTCGCCAACACCCCTCACGGCGCCACGCCCGTTCCGCCCCGCGCCACGGCGGGCCGGGAGCGCCATGGCGATGCGGCGCTGGCGGCGTTCCTCGACATGCTGGCGCATGTGACGGTCGAGGCGCCGATCTTCCATTCCTTCCCCGGCGCCCTGCGCGCCGACCTGCTGGCCCCGATCTGGACCTGGATGGCGCGCGACATCGCCGGTTCGGTGGCGGCGCGGCTGGGCGACGCCATCGCCTCGGGCGCCGAGCCGCCGGCCGCCTTCGGCGCCATGCTGCCCGAAATCCTCGACGCGCTCAAAGCCAATGCGGAGGCCGAGCGGCTCGACGCCGACCGGCAGCGCCGCAACACCATCCAGATGGGCGGCGACGGCGCGCGCGCCATGCTGCCGCGGGTGATCATGGCCATGCGCCGCCGGCCGCTGCTGGAACAGGCGGCCAAGTTCGGCACGGCGGTGGGGACGCTGGCCGACGAAGCGGCCATCGGCACCGCCCTCCAGACCATCTCCATCGCCAATCCGGTGACCCGCGCCCTGTGGATGCAGGTGATGGTGGACCATATCGGCAATCCCAGCCGGATGATGGCGGCGGTTTCGGCCCTCTCCGGCGGGGCGGAGGAAAAGACCGTCCTCGCCGCCGGCTACGGTCCGCTGGTCGATGCCATCCTCAGCCATGCGCAAAGCCAGATTGGCCTCGTGGCCAGCCGGCCGGCCCTGTTCGGGGACATCGACGGCGCCTGCAAGGCCATCGACCGTTTCCACCGGCTGGTGCGGGCCCTCAACTACACCCTCGAAATCGACCGCCGTTCGCCCTGGGGCCGGATCATCGCCGACCTCACCGGCCGCATGTCCGAGCGGCTGGAGCGGCCTCTGCGCGAAGTCAACGCCAATATCACCCAGGCCCTGCGCCGGCCGCGCGACAATGACCGCATCGACCCCGACAAGATCCTCGAAGGCTTCAACGGGCTCTACCTGCTGATGGCGGTGCGCGCCTCCCGCGACTCGCTGGCCGTCAACGCGCTGCTCGACCAGGCCTGGACCGATACCGGCCGGACGCTGGAACTGCTGATCGCCCGGGCGCTCGACGCCTATCGCGCCAATCCCGACGACGGGGTGGCGCGCGAGCGCTTCGACGCCGGGATCAAGATGGCGGAAATCCGTTTCAACGCCGAATATGCCGATATCCTCAAGCGGGCGCGCGAAACCGCCGCCCGGCGCAGCGCCGTCTCATAGCCGTTCGGCGAGGCGCGCCGAGACGGCAACATGGCCGTCGCGGATATAGAGCGTGTCGCCGGCCCCGAACCCTTCGCCGGTCACCAGCGCTTCGATGCCGGCCGGCGTATGGGCGAGCACCACCCCGACCGCCGCCAGCGGCGAACGGGCATCGGTGTTGACGAAGACGAGGCACCCCGGCGTAAAACGCCGCGAGGTCTCCGCCGCCAGCCGCCAGCGCGATTGCTGCGGGCCGAACCGGCCGGCCAGATAGCCCGGCACCGGCTCCGGACGCGGTTCCGCCCGGTCCGGATGCTCCTCGGCCGGCCCCAGCCGCACGGGCAGCACGCAATGGCGGGCGCTGAAGGCTCGGGCCGCCGCCGGCTCCACATGGCCGGCAATGACCAGCCCGGCGACATCGGTAACGGCGAGGGCGCGGGGCGCGCGGATCGGGGCAGGGCCGGCGAAGAGGCGCGCCACGCCCTGGGCCTCGGGCGGCGGCAGGCGCCCGGCGCGGCGGGCGCTGAGCCAGGCGGGGGCGGCGTCCCGGGTCGCCGGGGCCATGCGCGTCGGTGCGCCATCGGGGGTTTCGAACACCGGATCGATCTGCGGATCGGCGACCACGGCGTGGGTCGCCTCGGGCATGGCGGCGGCGATGGCCGCGCCATGGTTGCGGCAGCCGGGAAGGCTGTGATAGCCCGCCGCGCTGCCGGCCACGGCGACGCCTTCGAGGGGACCGTCCGCCATGAGGCATCCCCGCTCGGCCGTCCAGCGCAAGGCGCCGCCCGCCAGGGCCCAGAGATCGAGCGTCGGTTGCCAGCCCCCCGACATCACCAGACGCTCGCAGGTCTCCAATTCGTCCTGCACCTTTCCCGTGCGGCTGTCGGCGAGGACGAGCTGCAAGTTCCGGCGGCGGTCGAGCCGCGCGGCGGCGATGGAGGTGCCCCAGCCCAGCCGATAGCCATAGGCCTTGCAGAATTCGATGAACCGGGTCTGCGGCGCGGGGCGGGGATCGGAGGTGCGGGTGATGGTCCTGCCGCTCGCCGCGCCCAGCAGCGCCATGCGATAGCCGGCATTGGTCGCGGTATGGATATGGGCCGTGCGGCCGGGCCAGAGATTGTAGCGCGCCGCCAGCCGCCATGCGGTCGCCGCGTCGACGACGCCGGGCAGGCGGTTGCCGGCAAACAGCGGCAGACGGTCCTCGACCCCGGTGGCCAGCACCACGCCATCGGCGGCGATCTCGATGATTTCGGGCGCAGGAATACCCCCGGCGCGGGTGACGCGGATGGCGCGGACGCTTGTGCCCGCAAGGGCGAAGGCGTGGGTGCCCAGCAGCAGGGTGACGAGGCCCGACCGGCCGATGGCGCCGGCCAGATCGGCGATCAGCTCCTCGGGGGCCGGTTCGCCCTCGGCGCGGCCGAAGAGCGGCGACAGCCCGCCCAGCACCGCCTCGCGCTCGACGATCACCACCCGCTTGCCCTGACGCGAAGCGGCCTCGGCGGCGGCCAGCCCCGCCACCCCGCCGCCGATGACCAGCATGTCGGTGGTCATGGCGCGGCTGGCCGGGGCATCGAGCCAGCCGCCCGGGGCGGGATCGCCCGCGCCATAGGCAAGGCCGAGCCCGCTTCCCGCGCCGCCGAGAAGCCGGGCGAAGGGGTTGCTCGGGGCACGGCGGGCCGGGGCAGTGACCAGCGAAACGCCGTCCATGGCCGGGCACAGGGCCATGGGCATGGCGAGGTCGGGCCGGGCTTCATTGCCGGCCACCAGCACCGCCGGGGCGCTGGCCGGATCGAGGGCCAGCGGGGAGCCATCGGCCATGCCCGCCGCGCCCCACCCATTGGCAAGGGCCGCCGAGAGGACGCTGTCGCCCTCGAAGGCTAAGAGCGGGCGGCCGTTGAGTCGGAAGCGGATCGGGCGTTGGCGGTCGATGAGCGGGGTGGAGAACTCGGCGGGCAGATCGCCATCGAGCCGATGCGACAGCGTCATCACGCAGCTCCGGCCCATTCGGGCGCGAAATCGGCCACATTGGCGCGCGGCTGGCGCAGTTCGGCCCCATGGGCGGCGGCCCATTCCGCCTCGGCCGGCGTCGCCTTGCCGACGATCAGCCGCGCCACCAGCGGGGCCAGCGCCATGTCGCAGCGGCCCAGCCCGGCCACGACATAGAGGCGGTTCTTGCGCGTCGGCCCGAGCACCGGGGCGCCGTCATGGGGGAGAAGGCGCGTCGAGCGGCCGCGCGCCGCAAGCCGGGTGGCGACCCCTTCGGGGAGGGCGGCGGTGATGCGCGCCAGGCCCCGGCCATCGCTGTCCTGCGCGCTGCCGATCAGCCGGCCGCTCGCATCCTGCGCCAGTTGCGCGCCGCCATCAAGATCGATGATCGAGGGGGTGGCGAGCGGCGCCACCGGCTCGGTGGCGATGTCGAGATGGGCGACCCGCGCCGCGAAGGCCGCCACCTCCGCCTCGGCCAGCCGCGAAACAATGGCCGCGTCATCGGCCAGCACCACGAGGTCGACCGGGGTCGCCCCGAAGCTGGCGCTGCCATCCTTGCGCAGCTTGAGCCCGCTGGCCGCATTGACCATGGCGGCATTGGCGCCCGCCAGCCAGGCCGGCGCGGCGGCGAGGAACGGGGCGGCGTGGAATTGCCACACGTCGCGCACCCGGACCCGTGTCGTGCCGGCGGGCGCGCCGAGCGGCTCGACCACCCGGCCGAATCCGGCCAGCATATGCCGAATATGACTCAGCGCCGCCCCCGACGCCGCCCCATGGGCGGTGAGGGCCAGATCGCCGCGCCCGGCCGCGCCGCGCGCGATACGGTTCGTCTGCCGCGCCGCGCCGGGACCGTATTTGACGAGGAGGGACAAGGTCTCGGGCCGGGTGAGGGGCGCGACCGACAGCGAGGGCAGGGTGGCCTCATGGCCGGGCGGGCACGGATTTGTGACCAGCACGACCGCTCGGGAGTGGTCTGTGGCGAGCAAGCCTGCTAGGAACCATGCGAAAGGCGTCGAGCCGACGACGGCGATTGTTTTGGCTTGCGCTGTCATCATCCGGCGTCGGCATCCTCAAAGAACAGCCGCGCGGACAAAGGCTTGGGTGCGGCAATGCGCGTCGCTGCCATCCCTTTTTCCGAACGGGTTTAGCTTATAGAAACGGTCCTGAAATGCTTTTCAAGGGTTAGCACCGATCTTGCTCTGGATATTGGCGATATTGCTGGCGCTGGCGTGTGTCGGCGTGCTGTTGGCCGGCCTGCGCCGCGCCCCGAAACCGCAGGCGGAAACCGGGGCCGAGCGCGCCTTCTTCCGCAGCCAGCTCGAAGGCATCGACCGCGACGTCGAGGGCGGCCGCATGAGCGCCACCGAGGCGGAGGCGGCCAGGGCCGAGCTGGCCCGTGAGGTCATCCGCCACGAAAAGGAAACCGGTCATGGGCGCGCCGGCGCCAATGGGCGCATCGTGCTGATGGCCGTCTTGCCCGTGCTGGTGGTCGGGAGCCTGGGGCTCTACGCGGTGATCGGGCGCGCCGACCTGCCGGCCCAGCCGCTGTCGACGCGCGAGATCGCGACGCTTCCGGGCCAGATGAGCGTCGACGAGGCGGTGGCGCGGGTCGAGGCGCAAATGGCCGAGACCCCCGGCGATGTGCGCGGCTGGCTGGTGCTGGCCCCGA
This sequence comes from Pelagibacterium lacus, assembly GCF_003345525.1. GTDB lineage: Bacteria > Pseudomonadota > Alphaproteobacteria > Rhizobiales > Devosiaceae > Pelagibacterium > Pelagibacterium lacus. Next base: position 86,719 of record NZ_QQNH01000001.1, on the reverse strand, counting down.
TCTACATGACCCAGGAGCGCTATGGCGAGGCGGCCAATGCCTGGCGCCGCGTGCTCGAGCTCGAACCGCCCACTTCCACCCGCCAGACCAATCTGGCCGAGGCGATGATCATGGCCAATGGCGGCGAATCGACCCCCGAATCCATGGCCCTGCTGCGCGAAGCGGTGGCCGGGGATCCGCTTGGGGTGCGCCAGCGTTTCTATCTCGCCGGCCAGTTGACCGACAGCGGGGAATTTGCCGAGGCGATCCCGATCTGGGAAGAGCTGCTGGCCCTCGCCGAGGGCAGCGAGCCCTGGATCGAGACGGCGGGCAATGGACTGGCGGCGGCCCAGGCGGGGCTGGCCAGCACCGCGCTCGACGCCTCGTCCCCCGACGCCACGCTGGACGTGATGATCCGCGGCATGGTCGACGGGCTGGCGGCGCGGCTGGCCGGTGAAGGAGGCAGCGCCGACGAATGGATGCAGCTGGTGCGCTCGCGCCAGCAGCTTGACGGCGACGCCGCGGCGCGGGAAGACCTGGCGCGCGGCCTCGATGCACTCGAAGGCGACGATCGCCTCGCCCTTGAAGACCTCGCACGCGAACTGGAGCTCTGACCCATGGCCTGGACCCGCAAACAGAAGCGATTGGGCGTTATCGCCGGGCTGGGGGTGATCCTCGTCCTGGCGGCGGGGCTGATCCTCACCGCGCTGCGCGACCAGATCGTGTTTTTCTACTCCCCCAGCGAGATCGCCGAGGGCGAGATCGCGCCCGGCACGCCGATCCGGCTGGGCGGGCTTGTGCTCGAAGGCTCCTGGCAACAGAATGGGCAGGACAATGTGTTCGTCGTCCATGACGGCGCGACCGAAATGACGGCGCATTTCACCGGCATCCTGCCCGACCTGTTCCGCGAGGGGCAGGGGGTGGTCGCCGAGGGCAGCGTGCAGGGCGATGGCAGTTTCCTCGCCACCAATGTGCTGGCCAAGCACGACGAGACCTACATGCCCCGCGAGGTCGCCGACAGCCTGCGCGATCAGGGCGTCTGGCAGGGCGAGGAAGGATAGGCCCAAGTGACCATCGAACTGGGACATTTCGCACTGATCCTCGCCTTCGTCCTGGCGATCGTGCAGACCGGGGTGGGCTTCGCCTTCTGGCGCGGCAGCGGCCTTGCCGAGCGCTTCGTCAACCAGGCGGCGATCCTGCAATTCGCGCTGGTCGGCTTTGCTTTCGCCGCCCTGACCCAGGCCTTCGCCGCCGACGATTTCTCGCTGCGGCTGGCCGTGGAGCACTCCCATTCGCTCCAGCCCATGATCTACAAGCTCACCAGCGTGTGGGGGAACCATGAAGGCTCGATGCTGCTCTTCGTGCTCATCCTCGTCCTGTTCGGGGCGGCGGTGGCGGCCTTCGGGCGCAGCCTGCCGGCCGATCTCAAGACGCTGGTGCTGTCGAGCCAGGGGCTGATGGTCGCCGCCTTTTCCGGCTTTGTCCTCTTCACCTCGAATCCCTTCTGGCGGCTCGACCCGGCGCCCTTCGAGGGCACCGAGCTCAATCCGGTGCTCCAGGACCTGGGCCTCGCCATCCATCCCCCGCTGCTCTATCTCGGCTATGTCGGGTTCTCGATCTGCTTTTCCTTTGCCGTGGCGGCATTGATCTCGGGGCGTATCGATGCGGCCTGGGCGCGCTGGGTGCGGCCCTGGACGCTGGCCAGCTGGGCCTTCCTGACGCTGGGCATCGCCATGGGCTCCTATTGGGCCTATTACGAGCTGGGCTGGGGCGGCTGGTGGTTCTGGGACCCGGTGGAGAATGCCAGCTTCATGCCCTGGCTGTCGGGCACCGCGCTGCTCCATTCGGCCATCGTCATGGAAAAGCGCAACGCCCTGCGGATCTGGACGGTCTTTCTCGCCATCATCACCTTTTCGCTCAGCCTGCTCGGCACCTTCCTCGTGCGCTCGGGCATCCTGACATCGGTGCATTCCTTCGCCTCCGATCCCACCCGCGGCATGGTGATCCTCACCATGCTGGCGCTGTTCATCGGCGGCGCGTTCGCGCTCTTTGCCCTGCGGGCCTCGGCCCTGCGCTCGGGCGGGCTGTTCGCGCCGATCAGCCGCGAAGGGGCGCTGATCCTCAACAATCTGTTCCTCTCGGCGGCGACCGCCGGGGTGCTGGTGGGAACCCTCTATCCGCTGCTGCTCGAAGCGCTGACCGGCGCGCGCATCACCGTGGGGGCGCCGTTCTTCGACGTGACCTTCGGCGCGCTGATGGTGCCGCTGCTGCTGCTGGTGCCCTTCGGCCCGTTCCTCGCCTGGAAGCGCGGCGACCTGGGCGCGGTGACCCAGCGGCTGCTGGCCGCCATCATCATCACGGTGGTGCTCTCGCTGCTGGTCTTCGGCTTTCTCGGCTTCCCGCTGACGCTGGCGCCCATCGGGCTGGCCATCGGCATCTGGGTCATGGCCGGCGCCATCGCCGACCTCGCCGACCGCGCCGCCTTCGGCCGCACGGCGTGGCGGCAGAGCCTGTCGCGCCTGCGCGGCCTGCCGCGCACCGCCTGGTCGACGGCCATCGCCCATTTCGGGCTGGGCGTCACGGTGATCGGCGTCGTCTGCGCCTCGGCCTTCCAGACCGAGATCGTCACCTCCATGCGGCCGGGCGAGACCGCGCAGATCGCCGGCTATTCCATCAGCTATCAGGGCGAGGAGGAGGTCAGCGGACCCAATTATGTGGCCGAGCGCGGCACGTTCTGGATCGACGCGCCGTTCTTCTGGCGCGACCGTGCGGTGACCTCGGAGCGCCGCATCTATCCGGCCAGCGGCACCCCCACCACCGAGGCCGGCATCCGCACCTATGGCTTCAGCCAGATGTATGTGCAGTTCGGCGAGCGCTTCGGCGAAGGCGGGCGCGTGGTGCGCCTGTGGCACAAGCCCTTCGTGCTGCTGATCTGGCTGGGGGCGGTGATCATGGCCGGGGGTGGCTTCTTCTCCCTCACCGACCGCCGCATGCGCATCGGCGCGCCGGCCCCGGCGCGGCGCAAGGCAAAGCCCGTGGGAGCTGGCCAATGAGGCGCGGGCTGATCGGCCTCTTCGCCGCGCTGGCCCTGCTGCTGCCCATGGCGGCGATCGCCGTGCAGCCCGACGAGGTGCTGGACAATCCGGTGCTCGAACAGCGCGCCCGCGCCATTTCGGGCAATCTGCGCTGCCTCGTCTGCCAGAACCAGTCGATCGACGATTCCGACGCCGAGCTGGCTCGCGATTTGCGGCTGCTGGTCCGCGAGCGGCTGGTTTCCGGCGATACCGACACGGAAGTCTATAATTTCGTCGTCGCCCGCTATGGCGAATTCGTGCTGCTGCGCCCGGTGTTTGCCGGCCACACTATCCTGCTCTGGGTGGCGACGCCCATCCTCCTGGGCATCGGGCTGGTTATCGTGCTGGTCGCCGGGCTGCACAAGCGCAAGGAGCCCGAGGCCGCCGCGATGACCGCTGCCGAGCGCAAGGCCCTGGACGGTTTGCGCAAGGATTAGTTGCGAAGCGCGAAAAGGTCTGAAATGAGGAAGGTCACGGAGCCTGCCCTTGTTTGACCTTTCGATTTTCGCCCCCGATGGAATCGCCGCCTGGACGGTGGCCGCCCTGCTGCTGCTCAGCTTCGCCGCTTCGGCGCTGACCGCCATGTTTTCACTGGGCGGCGGACTGGCCATGCTGGCCGGGCTGGGCCTGGTCTTTCCTCCGGCGGTGGTGATCCCCTTTCACGGCTGCATCCAGCTCGGCTCCAATTTCGGACGCGCCATCATCCAGCGTCCCCATATCCAGTGGCATCTGGTGGTGTGGTTGGGGCTGGGCTCGGCGGCCGGGGCGCTGGCCGGGGGGAGCGTCGCGGTGTCCCTGCCCGAAGCCCTGTTCAGCGCGGTGATCGGGCTGTTCATCCTCTATAGCGCCTGGGTGCCGCAGCCGCGTGTGACCGGGCATGGCCCGCTGGCCAATTTCGTCGCCGGGGCGGTGATCGGGGCGCTGTCGATGTTCATCGGCGCGGCGGGCCCGCTGATCGCCAATTTCCTGCGCAAGCTCGACGACCGCCGCAAGCTGATCGCCACCCAGGCCACCGTCCTCGTCCTCTCCAACAGCGCCAAGGTGGCCGCCTTCACCCTGTTCGGCTTCGCCTTCGGGCGCTATGTGCCGCTGATCCTCGCCATGGTGGCGACCGGCTTCGCCGGAACGCTGGTGGGGAGCCATATGCTCGACCGCATCCCGGAGGAAAAATTCCGCATCGGCTTCCGGCTGGCCCTCACCGTGATGGCGCTGGAAATGCTGCGCGCCGCCATATTCGGCTAAGCCAGCCCGCCACAGTTCGGCCAGCAGCCTTACGAAGTTTTAATATGGACGCAACCGTGCGGAAAGCTGCAACTTACTAGATAACGAACAACACCAGCCCCATACTGCGTGTGAGAGAGAGGACAGCTTCCCATGCAAAACATCATTTCCACACCCAGGCGCAAGTGGATCGCCGCTTCCGCCATGGCGATGATCGTCGCCGCCGGAACCCTCGGCGTCGGCTTCGTCAGCACCCCGCCCGCCATCGCCCAGCAGGTCGGCACCGATGTCACGGCGCCCATGGCCGGCTTCGCCGATCTGGTCGAGGCCGTTTCCCCCGCCGTGGTTTCCGTGCAGGTGAGCAGCGAAGTGCCCATGCAGCAGGTGCGGCGCGGCCCCAACTTCCAGTTCGAATTCCCCGACCTGCCCGAAGACCACCCGCTGCGCCGCTTCTTCGAGCAGTTCGAGGAGCCCTTCAACGCCCCCAGCCCCGAGCGTCCCAACCGTCCGCGCCAGTTCATGCAGGCGGTCGGCTCGGGCTTCATCATTTCCGCCGACGGCTATATCGTGACCAACAACCACGTGGTGGAGAACGCCACCGAGGTGACGGTACTGCTCGATGACGATACCGAACTGGCCGTCGACGTGGTCGGCACCGATCCGCGCACCGATCTGGCCCTGCTCAAGGTGCAGGAAGACCGCGACGACCTTCCCTTCGTCGAATTCGCCACCGACGAGGCCCGCGTGGGCGACTGGGTGGTGGCCGTGGGCAATCCCTTCGGGCTCGGCGGCACGGTGACGGCGGGCATCGTCTCGGCCCGTGGCCGCGATATCAACGCCTCGGCCTATGACGATTTCCTCCAGATCGACGCCGCGGTCAACCGCGGCAATTCCGGCGGTCCGTCCTTCAACACCAATGGCCAGGTGGTCGGCGTCAACACGGCGATCTTCTCGCCCTCGGGCGGCAATGTGGGCATCGCCTTCGCCATTCCCGCCTCGGTGGCCCAGACGGTGATCGCCCAGCTCCAGTCCGAGGGCGTGGTGACCCGCGGCTTCCTCGGCGTGTCGCTGCAGGACCTCAACCAGGATCTGGCCGACGCGCTGGGCCTTGCCAACACCAATGGCGCGCTGGTCACCCAGCCCCTCGAAGGCGCCCCGGCCGCCGATGCGGGGATCGAATCGGGCGACGTGATCGTCTCGGTGGACGGGGAGGGCGTGCAGACGGCCCGCGATCTGTCGCGCGTCATCTCCCAGCGCATGCCCGGCACCGAGGTCGAGCTCGGCATCATCCGTGACGGCCAGGAACTCGATATCTCGGTGACGCTAGACCGGCTCGAGGAAGACGACGCCCAGCCCGCCACCCCGCCGGCCGATGTGGAACAGCCCGAGCCCGAGGCGCTGGCCTCCGATATCGGGGTGTCGGTGATCGACAATCCCGATGGCGACGGGCTGGTGGTCGAATCCATCGACCCCAACAGCTCGGCGGCCGAGCGCGGGATCATGCGCGGTGACGTGATCGAGCAGGCCAATGGCGGCGCGGTATCCTCGCCCGAGGACCTCGCCGCGGCCATCGACGCGGCGCAGGCGGAAGGCAAGTCGGCCATCTCGCTGCGCATCAGCCGCGACGGCGTGGTCCGCTTCGTCGGCGTTCCGCTCGAAGCGCAGGAATAAGCGGCTGCGGGCCGGCGTCCTTAGATGCCGGCCCGGCCCATCTCGGGGGCGCGTGACGTGAAAATCCTCATCATCGAAGACGATCGCGAGGCGGCGTCCTATCTCATCCAGGCGCTGGACGAATGCGGCCATGTGGCCCATCACGCCAGCGATGGCGAAACCGGCTATGCCATGGCCTCGGGCATGGAGTACGACGTGCTGATCGTCGATCGCATGCTGCCCCGCCGCGACGGGCTGTCGATCATCGAATCCCTGCGCGCCGAGGGTAACAACACGCCGGCCCTCATCCTCTCCGCCCTCGGCGAGGTCGATGACCGGGTGACCGGGCTGCGCGCCGGCGGCGATGATTATCTCGTCAAGCCCTACGCCTTTTCCGAGCTTCTGGCCCGCATCGAGGTGATGGCGCGGCGCAACGCGCCCAGCGAGGCGGCGACCTCGTACCAGGTCGGCGACCTCGTGCTCGACCGCCTGTCGCGCAAGGTCGAGCGGGGCGGGGAACAGGTGCTGCTTCAGCCGCGCGAATTCCGGCTGCTCGAATATTTGATGAAGAATGCCGGGCGCGTGGTCACCCGCACCATGCTGCTCGAAAACGTCTGGGACTATCACTTCGACCCACAGACCAATGTGATCGACGTGCACATGTCGCGGCTGCGCGGCAAGGTCGACAAGGGCCATGAGCGCCAATTGCTGCAGACGGTGCGCGGCGCGGGCTATGTGATCCGTGACTGACGCCGCCCCGCGCCGCTTTTCCCTCCGCAATCTGTGGCGCACCACCACCGTGCGCCTCACGGCGATCTTCATCGCCATCTTCGTGGGTTTCGCCGTGCTGCTGCTGGGGCTGATCGCCTATCAGACCTCGGTGCAGATCCAGCGCGAGCAATACCGCGCCGTGGAGCGCGAAGTGGCGCAGATCCGGCTGTTATCCAGCCAGTCCAGCGTGCGCGCCGTGGCCTTCGCCGTGCAGCGCCTCGCCGATCGCCCGGGGCCGGGGATCTACTATCTCGGCGACCCCACGGGCACCATGATCGCCGGCAATGTCAGCGACTTCCCCACGGCGGTGATTTCGGAAGCCGGGCGCTTCGAGCTCGAATACCAGCGCGGGCGGGAAATCTATGGCGGGCCGGAGGAGGACGTGCCCACCCATGGGGTGGCCATCGTCGAATCGCTGGAGCTGAGCAACGGGCTGCGCCTCGTCATCGGCCGCGACGTGGGCGAGCGGCGCGGCTTCAACGCCATCATCCTGCGCACCTTCTTTGCCGGCGCGCTGGGCATCATCGTGCTCTCGCTGATAGCCGGGGGGCTGACGGCGCGCTATGTGCTGCGGCGCATCGACGGCATCACCGAAACGTCGAGCAAGATCATGTCGGGCAATCTCTCCGAGCGGGTGCCGGTCACCGGCCGCGATGACGAATTCGACGCGGTGGCCACCAGCCTCAACGCCATGCTGGGGCGCATCGAAAAGCTGATGGTGGGCCTCAAGGAGGTGACCGACAACGTCGCCCACGACCTCAAGACCCCGCTGACGCGGCTGCGCAACAAGGCCGAAGCCGCCCTGCGCGACACCGATCCCGATCGCCAGAGGCTGGCGCTGGAAACCACCATCGCCGAATCCGACCAGCTCATCCGCACCTTCAACGCCCTGCTGCTGATCGCGCGGGCGGAGGCGGGCACTTCGACCGGGGCGTTCTCGCGCATCGACCTGAGCGAAATCGTCGCCGATGTCGCCGAACTCTACCAGCCCGTCGCCGAGGATGCGGGGCTGGGGCTGGAGACGGCGGTAGAACCGGGGCTCACGCTGGACGCCAATCGCGAACTCATCGGGCAAGCCCTTGTGAACCTTGTCGAAAATGCCATAAAATACGGCCAGTCGGCAGAGGGGGATGGTTCCATCACCATCGCCGCCCGCAGGGAGCCAGGGAGGATCGTCGTTGAAGTCGCAGACCGGGGCCCCGGCATTTCCGAGGCGGACCGCACACGGGTGTTCGAGCGCTTCGCGCGGCTCGAAACCAGCCGCACCGAGCCCGGCGCCGGCCTCGGCCTCGCCCTCGTCGCGGCGGTCGTCCACCTGCATGGGGGAACCATCCGCTTCGAGGACAGCGCTCCCGGCGCCAGGGCGGTCATCACCTTTCCCGCCGGCTGAGGCACCCCGGCCATGACGGCGCTGGGCCAGCGCCTCGCGCCCCTTCCGGGACCGCAGGACGACGAGATTGCCACGGATATCCTCACCGGGCTGGGCGAGGAGGCCCGCGCGGCGATCACCGCGGCGCTGCCCACTCTGGCGCCGGCCTTTGCCGCGGCGCCCTATCTGCACGACCTCGCCCGCCGCCACGCGAGCTGGCTGGCCGGGGCGCTGGCTGGCGACCCCACCGAGGTCTTCGCCACCATCCTCGCCGACATGCGGATCGGCGGCGATGACGACGAGGCGGCGCTGATGAAGCGCTTGCGCATCGGCAAGGGGCGGGGGGCGCTATTGTCGGCGCTGGCCGAGATCGGCGGGGTGTGGAGCGCCGAGGACACCACCTCGCGCATGTCCGACATGGCCGACGCCGCGCTTTCCGCCGGGCTCGACTTCCTCATGGCGGAGGCGGCGCGCCAGGGCCGGCTGCTGCTGCCGGCGGACGCGGCCAGAGGCGCCAATTCCGGCCTCGCCATCTTCGCGCTGGGCAAGCATGGCGGGCAGGAACTGAATTATTCCTCCGACATCGATATCGTCGCCTTCTACGATCCGCACCTGCCGGTGCTGCCCGACGATGGCGAGCACAACAAATTCTATGTCCGCCTGCTGCGCCGTCTGGTGGCCATCATGCAGGACCGCACCGCCGACGGCTATGTGTTCCGCACCGATGTGCGCCTGCGCCCCGATCCCGGCTCGACGCCCATCGCCCTCTCCGTCGATGCGGCGCTGGGCTATTACGAATCGCGCGGGCAGAACTGGGAGCGCGCCGCGTGGATCAAGGCGCGGCCCTGCGCTGGGGACCTTGGCGTGGGCCATGGCTTCCTCAAGGAGCTCGCCCCCTTCATCTGGCGCAAGCATCTCGACTTCGCGATGATCGCCGATATCCAGGCGATGAAGCGCCAGATCAATATCCATCGCAAGGTGGGCGCCGAGCGGGTGCTGGGGCACAATGTCAAGCTCGGGCGCGGCGGCATCCGCGAGATCGAGTTCTTCGTCCAGACCCAGCAATTGATCGCCGGCGGCCGCGACCCCGATTTGCGGGTGCGCCCCACGGTGAAGGCGCTGGCCGCGCTGGTCGCGGGCCGCTGGATCGGCGCCGACACGGCCCGCGAGCTGGAGGAAACCTACTGGTTCCTGCGCGCCGTCGAGAACCGGCTGCAGATGCAGCGCGACGAGCAGACCCATGTGATGCCGGAAACCGAGGCGGGGGTGGGCGAGATCGCGTTGCTCATGGGCTATGCCGAGCGCGCCGCCTTCGAGGCCGATTACCGCGCCGCGCTGGCGCGGGTCTCGGAGTATTACGCCGAATTGTTCTCCGAAGGGGGGAGCCTTTCGGGCGATCTGGGCAATCTGGTCTTCACCGGCAGCGACGACGATCCCGACACGCTCGAAACCCTTGCCGAACTGGGGTTCTCCGACCCCGCCGCTGTATCGGCGACCATCCGCAAATGGCATTATGGCGGCTATGCCGCCACCCGCACTGCCAAGGCGCGCGAGCACCTGACCGAACTGATCCCGCTGCTGCTCAAGACCCTGGCCGAAAGCGGCAATGCCGACACGGCCTTCATGCGCTTCAACGATTTCCTCACCCGCCTGCCGGCCGGGGTGCAGATGTTCGCCCTGCTGCGCAATCACGAGCAATTGCGCCAATTGCTGCTCGATTTCATGTCATCCGCGCCCCGGCTGGCCGAAGCGGTGATCCATCGCGCCCATGTGGTGGACGGGCTGATCGACCCCGCCTTTGCCGGCGATATCGCCACCTCCGAGGCGCTGGTCGCCAGCGTCGACGCCTTTCTCGCCGATGCGCGCTCCTATGAGGATTTGATCGACCGGGCCCGCATCATCGGCCAGGAGCAGAAATTCCTCATCGCCGCCGGGCTGGTGGGCGGGGCGCTGAGCGCCGAGCAGGCAGGGCGCCAGTTCACCGCCCTGGCCGAAACGCTGCTGGCGCGGCTGTTCGCTGCGGCGCGGGAGTCCTTTGCCGCCCGCCATGGGACGGTGCCGGGCGCGCGACTCGGCCTGCTCGGCTTCGGCAAGATCGCCAGCCGGGAAATGACCCTCACCTCGGACCTCGACTTCATCCTGCTCTATGAGGTGCCCGAGGACAGCCCGGGTTCGGACGGGACGCGGCCGCTGGACGTGCCGACCTATTTCACCCGCCTCACCCAGCGGCTGGTGGCGGCGATCTCGGCCCCCACGGCCGAAGGGGTGCTCTATGAGGCCGATATGCGGCTGCGGCCCTCGGGCAATGCCGGCCCGCTGGCCACCAGCCTCAAACGCTTCCGCTCCTATCAGCGCCAGGAGGCCTGGACCTGGGAGCATCTGGCCTTGACCCGCGCGCGGCTGGTGATCGGCGATGCGGGGCTGGACGCGACCGTCAAGGCCGAGATCGCGGAGATCCTGGCGCTGCCCCGCGACCGGGGCAAGATCGTCGATGACGTGGTGGAGATGCGCGCCCTGATGGCCCGGGAGCGCCCGCCGCGCCATCCCTTCGACCTCAAGCTCCATGATGGCGGGCTGGTCGACCTCGAATTCATCGCCCAGACGGCGCAATTGCTCGAAGGCGACAGGCTGGCGGTGCCGCAGGCCCAGCCGGCCGGGGTGCTGATGCGGCTGGCCGAAACCGGATTGCTGCCGGAGGGCGAGCGCCTGGCGGAAATCCACGCCACCTATAGCGCCATCCTACAATTGATGAGCGCCTGCCTTATCGATCCGCTGCGGGACGAAGGCTGGACGCCCGCCTTCCGCGACCTCGTCGCCCGGCGCACCAATTATCCCGACTTCGCCCGGCTGGAAGCCGATGTGCTCGCCATGCGGGAGGATGTCGGGCGGGCGGCGACGGCGTTCTACGAGAAGATGAGGGGTTAGGCAGCGCGGGCGGAGGACAGGTGCGGCCGGGTATGGCCGGCCTGCGTGTCGGCCAGCGGCAGCGACACGGCGACGGTGGTGCCGATGCCGGGCAGGGAATCGATGGCCAGCCGCCCGCCGCTCTGCTCGGCGATGACCCGCGCCGTGGCGATGCCCAGCCCGATGCCGTGATGGCCACGGGTGAAGGCCGCGTCCGAGAGGACGAAGGGCTGGGAGAGCTTTTCCATCAGTTCGGCGCTCATGCCCATGCCGGTATCGGTCACCTCCAGCACCACGCCCCCATCGGCCACCCAGGCGGCCAGCCGCACCATGCCGTCGCGCTCGGTGAAGCGGATGGCGTTGTCGAGCAGATTGGCCATCATGCGTTCGAGATAGTGCCGGTCGGCCAGCAGTTCGCCGTCGCCGATCGGGCCGAGTTGCAGGGCCACCCCGGCATTGCGGGCCCGGGTGGCGAAGCGCGCCTGGCAGCCTTCGATGAGATCGGCGAGGGGGACGCGCTCGCTGCGCAGCGATTTGCGCCCGGCCTCCAGCTCGGCATAGTCGAGGATTTCGGCAAAGGATTCGAGCAATTGCTCGCCGGCCCGCCTGATGTCTTCGAGATAGCCGCGATATTTGGGATCGCCCAGCGGCCCGAAGGTTTCGAGCCTGATCATGTCGGTAAAGCCGATGATGTGGTTGAGCGGGGTGCGGATTTCGTGGGACAGATGGGCGAGGAAGCTTGATTTGGCCCGGCTCGACGCCTCGGCCTTGAGCTTTTCCTCGTGATAGCGGCGGGCCAGTTGCTTCTGCTCCTCGCGGATGCGGCCCAGAAGGCGGTCGGCGGCCTTGCGCTCGGTGATGTCGGTGACGATGGTAATAAAGCCCCCCGAAGGGCAGGGGCGCTCGTCGAGCATCAGGGTGCGGCCGTCCTCGCCGGTCACTTCGAGCATGCGCTGCCGGCTGGCGTCGAGCACCGGACGGGCCGTGATGGCGCCCCTTATGGTGCGCGTGACCTCGGAATAGGGCGTTCCGGGCATGACCGCCGTTTCGAGGCGCAAGAGGCGGGAAAAGGCGGCGTTGGCGCAGACCAGGACCCCGCTTTCCTGCCAATGGGCCAGACCATAGGGCACCGCCTCGATGGGCGTGGAGGGCATGGCGGCGCGCCCGCCGCCCCGGCGATGCGCCCACCACACGCCAAGGGCGACGAGGGCGAGGATGCCGGCAATGGCGGCGAGGCGGTGCAGCAGCAGCGCCCAGACCGGCTCGGCGGCGAGGAACACCGCCACCTCGACGTCGCCGGCGTCGAGCGCCACGCTGGCGTCGATGTAGTCGTTGCCCCGCAGGGTCTCGGCGGAGGCCGAGGCAAAGAGCACCGCGCCGCCCGCGTCCGACACCACCATGTGCAACCCGTCGGCGAGGGCGGGGGGAATGGCGATAGGCGCCCCCGAAACGCCGCGGGGGGCGGTTTCGGCCAGTTGCGCGGCGGCGAGGGTGGCGATGAGCTGCGCCCGCTCCTCGGTCTCGGCGACCGATCGCGCCATGTCATAGGCAACGAGGCAGGTGGAAAGAAGGATGGCGGCGGCGGCGATCTGGACGGCGGGGCGGGTGAGGGCATTGGCGAAACCGCCGGGTTTTGCCGCTCCCCCGAATCCTGTCCCGCCGACGCCGGATGCCTCCGCCGATCCCATGCCCAACCACAGCCCGATCCAGGCTGCCCCTCTGCGTGTGAAGATTTTCAAGACATTGAATCGATTGGCGGACTCTTGTCCATAGCCAAAAACCCCGGCTCAAGCCGCCATGCTGAAATCGCGAGTCGGAAGAATCACTTAGGCGCGAGAAAAATCTTTCCACAACCTTAACGCTGCTATAGTGGCGGCGGTCCCATATTCGTCATCTGCCGCGTCTATGCGGAGAGATGTCGGCGGAACGGTTCGGCAAACGTCCTTGTTCTTGAAGGCAGCGGACGGCGCACAGGCGGCGGCCGGGCCGGACGATGCTTGACCCTGTCCGTATTTGAATTTATCAAGCATTAGCTTGTTTAATTGTCCGATCATGTCATCTCCACAGGCCGGGAAGGCGGGGATGACGATGCCGTTTCTCTTCCCGCACGCGGTTTCCCCATGTTTCGCTGGTTCGAAAAGCTCCTAAACCCCTATCCCGCAGACCCGCCGGCAGAGCCGCCCAAGGGCATCCTCGCCTTCTGCCTGCACTATATGGACGGGGTGAAGCTGCCGCTTGCCATCATGGCGGTGCTCTCGACACTGGTGGCGCTGGCCGAGATCCTGCTGTTCGGCTTTCTGGGCAATGTGATCGACTGGCTGTCGCAGGCCGACAAATCCACCTTCCTCGCCGATGAAGGCCCGATGCTGCTCTGGATGGGGCTGTTCGTGATCGTCGTGCTGCCCAGCCTTGTGTTCTTGTCCAATCTCATCATCCACCAGACGCTGCTGGGCAATTTCCCCCAGCGCATCCGCTGGATGGCGCATCGCTACCTGATCCGCCAGTCCATGAGCTATTTCCAGGACGAGTTCGCCGGGCGTATCGCCACCAAAGTGATGCAGACCGCCCTCGCCGTGCGCGAGACGGTGATGAAGTTGCTCGACGTGCTCAACTACGTCATCGTCTATTTCGTCGGCGCGGTGGTCCTCGCCGCCATGAACAATATCTGGCTGGCGCTGCCCTTCGTCGTCTGGGTAATCGCCTATATCGTCATCCTGCGCCACTACGTGCCCAAGGTCGGCAAGATCTCCGAATTGCAGGCCGATGCCCGTTCGCTGATGACCGGCCGCATCGTCGACAGCTACACCAATATCGCGACGGTCAAGCTGTTCTCCCATTCGAGCCGCGAGGAGGGTTACGCGCGCGAGGTCATGGACGAGTTCCTCCACACCGTCTACGGCCAGATGCGCTACATCACCATCCTCAACCAGGCCATCACCATCCTCAATTCCCTGCTGCTGTTCTCGGTGGGCGCGGTGGGCATCTGGCTGTGGCTGGGCGACATGGTGTCGGCGGGCGCGGTGGCCGCCGCCGCGGCCATCGTCCTGCGCTTCCAGGGCATGAGCCAGTGGATCATGTGGGAAATGTCGGCGCTGTTCGAAAATATCGGCACGGTGCGCGACGGCATCAATTCGCTCTCCCTGCCATCCATCGTCGCCGACGAGCCCGACGCGCCCCGTCTCGACCGAGTCGAGGGCGATATCGCCTTCAAGGACGTGGCCTTCAACTACGGCAAGAAGGGCGACGACAGCACCAACCGGGTCATCGAGGGGCTGAACCTGCATATCCGGCCCGGCGAGAAGATCGGCCTTGTGGGCCGTTCAGGCGCCGGCAAGTCGACCATCGTCAACCTGCTGCTGCGCTTCTACGACCGCCAGAGCGGGCAGATCCTCGTCGACGGCACCGATGTCGCGGCGGTGGCGCAGGATTCGCTGCGCGCCAATGTCGGCGTGGTGACCCAGGACACCTCGCTGCTGCACCGCTCGGTGCGCGAGAACATCAAATATGGCCGCCCTGACGCGACCGACGCGGAGATGGTCGCCGCCGCCAAAAAAGCCGAGGCCCATGAGTTCATCCTGGGCCTGGTCGATGCCAGGGGCCGCACCGGCTATGACGCCCATGTGGGCGAGCGCGGGGTGAAGCTCTCGGGCGGCCAGCGCCAGCGCATCGCCATCGCCCGCGTGCTGCTCAAGGACGCCCCCATCCTCGTCCTCGACGAGGCTACATCCGCGCTCGACAGCGAGGTCGAGGCGGCGATCCAGAGCCAGCTCGACAGCCTCATGGACGGCAAGACGGTGATCGCCATCGCCCATCGGCTCTCGACCATCGCCGCCATGGACCGGCTGATCGTCCTCGATGAGGGCAGGGTGGTGGAAGAAGGCCCCCACGCCCAACTGGTCGAGAGCGGCGGCATCTATTCCCGGCTCTGGGCGCGCCAGTCCGGCGGCTTCATCGATGCCGATGCCGACGAGGTGGCGGCGCAGTGATCTGCGCCGCCCCTTGCGAGACTCAGGGGTTACGATCACAGTGGCGGCCATGTCCACGCTTCTCAGACCCTTGTTGTGGCTCAGCGGAAAATTCGAGACTTGGATCGATCCGTTCAAGCCCCATGATATCGAACAGCCGCCCAATACCGTCTGGGCGTTCATCTGGCATCATGTCAGCCAGGCCAAGCTCCCTTACGTCGTGGTGCTCGTCGCCACCGGGCTGGTCGGGCTGTTCGAGGCCCTGTTCTTCTACTATATGGGCCGGCTGATCGACCTGCTCGAGAGCAGCGATCCGGCCGCCGGCTGGGAGGGCTTGCCCGCCGCGCACGCGCCCGAACTGGTGCTGATGCTGCTGGTCATCGTGCTGGGGCGCTTCCTTGCCCCCGCCTTGCAGGCGCTGGTCGAGGAACAGACCATCGGGCGCGGCTTCAACACCATGGTGCGCTGGCAGAGCTATACCTATGTGGCCCGCCAGTCGATCCGCTTCTTCAACGACGATTTCGCCGGGCGGCTGGTGACCAAGGTGACCCAGGCCGCCCAGTCGCTCAACGATTTCATCAGCAATGTCATCCAGGTCGGCTGGGCGCTGATGATCTTTGCGACCACCACTATCGTCCTCTTCGCCCAGCTCGATATCCGCATGGCCGGGCTGGTCGTTGCCTGGATCGCCATACTGCTGCTCTCGGCCCGCTATTTCATCCCCAATATGCGCGCCCGGGCCGCCGAGAACGCCGAGGCCGTTTCGGTGCTCAACGGCCGGGTGACCGACAGCTTCTCCAATATCCAGACCCTGCGGGTGTTCGGAAGCGACGAGCGCAACGACGTCTATGTGCGCAAGGGGTTCGAGCGCTATCTGGCCTCGGCGACCCGCCTCGCGCGGCTGGTCACCGGCATGCGGGCCACCATGGGCTTGCTGAGCACGGTGATGCTCATCGCCTTCGGCCTCCTCGCCGTGCATCTGTGGGCCAGCAACGCGATCACGGTGGGCGCCATCGCCTTCACCCTCAGCCTCGTCCTGCGCTTCAACATGATGCAGGGGCGGCTGATGGGCCAGCTCAACGGCCTGATGCGCCATTTCGGCGTGGTGCAGAACGCCATGGAGACCATCGCCCAGCCGCTCGAATTGATCGACGCCCCCGACGCCGCCCCGCTGGTGGTCAGGGAGGCCGGGATCACGTTCGAGAACGTGCGCTTCCATTACGGCCGCAAGCGCGGGGTGATCGAGGGGGTCGACCTCGCCATCGCGCCGGGTGAAAAGATCGGCCTTGTCGGCCATTCGGGGGCGGGCAAGTCGACCCTCGTCAACCTGCTGCTGCGCTTTTACGATCTGGAAAGCGGCCGCATCCTGATCGACGGGCAGGATATCTCCAGGGTGACCCAGCATTCCCTGCGTGAGCAGATCGGCGTCGTCACCCAGGACACCTCGCTCCTGCATCGCACCGTGCGCGCCAATATCATGTTCGGGCGCCCCGACGCCACCGAGGAGGAAATGATCGCCGCCGCCAAGAAGGCCGAGGCGCATGATTTCATCATGGGGCTCGAGGACAATCGCGGGCGCAAGGGCTATGACGCCCAGGTGGGCGAGCGCGGGGTTAAGCTCTCGGGCGGGCAGCGCCAGCGCATCGCCATCGCCCGCGTGCTGCTCAAGGATGCCCCGATCCTCGTCCTCGACGAGGCGACCTCGGCCCTCGACAGCGAGGTCGAGGCGGCGATCCAGGGCCAGCTCGACAGCCTCATGGACGGCAAGACGGTGATCGCCATCGCCCATCGCCTCTCGACCATCGCCGCCATGGACCGGCTGGTGATCCTCGACCAGGGCCGGGTGGTCGAGGAGGGCACCCATGACAGCCTCGTGGCGGCGGGCGGCATCTATGCCCGCCTGTGGGAGCGGCAATCGGGCGGTTTCATCGGCATCGAGCAGGAGACCGCCCCGGCCTGACCGGCTCTACATCAGGGGAAACAGCGCGCGGATGCGCGCCGCTCTTGCCGGAACGTGCGGTTGCGCTTAGCTTCACTCCTCTAAAGGTGCGGCGCCATCCCTGGACGATCTCAAAAAAGGCTTGACGATCAGCCATCTGGCTCAGATTTATTGGGTTCGTTTCCGGAGACTTTGGATGAAGCGTTCACGCGTCAACGAGATCATTGCCCAGGCCGATGAGTTCATCCGGTCCTTCGGCTATGTCCTGCCGCCCTTTGCCTATTGGACCCCCTCGGAAATGAAGGATCGCCAGGGCGAGATCGGCACCATCGTCAAGGCGGGGCTGGGCTGGGACGTCACCGATTACGGCCAGGGCGATTTCGATACGCTGGGCCTGTTCCTCTTCACCGTCCGCAATGGCGACGCCGCCGACCTCGCCAAGGGGCGGGGCATGCTCTACGCCGAAAAGATCATGATCTCGCGTCAGGACCAGATCTCGCCCATGCACCGGCACACCATCAAGGCCGAGGACATCATCAATCGCGGCGGCGCGACCCTGGCGCTCCAGCTCTATAATGACGACGGCACCGGCGTGGGCATCGATACCAGTGGCGACGTCGAAGTCGTCACCGACGGCATCCGCCGCGTGCTGCCGGCCGGGGGCATCCTCGAACTGCGCCCCGGCGAAAGCGTCACCCTCCTGCCGGGCAATTGGCACAAATTCTGGGGCGAGGGCGGCGACGTGCTGGTGGGGGAGGTCTCCACCGTCAATGACGACCGTACCGACAACACCTTCCTCGATCCCCTCGGCCGGTTTTCCGCCATCGAGGAGGATGTCGATCCCATGCATCTGCTGGTGTCCGATTACGAGACCTGGTTTGGCACCAGGGCTTGATCCCATCCTGACCATATTGTGAGCACTGCGCGAGGAACCCTGTCGCGCGCCCTCCATTCCGCCTGTGTACACTGAATGGAGATCGCACATGCTCAAGGCACCCCTTGCCCTTTTTGCCGGCGCCACGGCGTTGACGGCCCCGGCCTTTGCCCAGACCTACGAGACCGAAACGGGCACGATCGAACTCGCCTCTTACGTCGAGGGCCTCCAGTTTCCCTGGGGCATGGTCTTTCTCGATGACGGCAGCATGCTGGTCACCGAGCGGGCCGGCAATCTGCGCCATGTGACGGCCGAGGGCGAGATTTCCGAGCCTGTGGCCGGGGTGCCGGACGTGGTGTTCGAAGGGCAGGGCGGTCTGCTCGGCATCGCGCTCGATCCCGATTTCGCCTCCAACCGCTATGTCTATCTCAGCTTCGCCGAGGCCGGCGAGGAAGCGGGCACCAATTCGACGGCGGTGGCGCGCGGCGTCCTCGATGCGGAGATGACCGAACTGGTCGATGTCGAGATCATCTTCTCACAGCAGCCCAAGCTCCCGTCCTCCCTGCATTTCGGCTCGCGCCTCGTCTTCGACAATGACGGCTATCTTTTCATCACCACCGGCGAGCGCTCCGATGCCGAATTTCGCGTGCAGGCCCAGGATCTGGGGTCGCATCTGGGCAAGGTGATCCGCATCCTGCCCGATGGCACGGTGCCCGAGGACAACCCCTTCGTCGGCACCGACGGCGCGCTTCCGGAAATCTGGAGCTATGGCCATCGCAACATGCAAGGGGCGGCGCTGCACCCCGAAACCGGCCAGCTCTGGGTCTCCGAGCACGGCCCGCGCGGCGGCGACGAACTCAACCGGATCGTCGCCGGCGGCAATTACGGCTGGCCTCTCCTCACCGAGGGCACCGAATATTCCGGCGATCCCATCGACCCGCCCCAGGACCTGCCCGGCGACCTCATCGCGGCCGAGCGCACCTGGGTGCCCTCGCCGGCGCCCTCGGGGCTGATGTTTTATACCGGCGACATGTTCCCCGACTGGCAGGGCGACGCCTTCATGGGCGCTTTGGCCGGCACCGACCTCATCCGCATCGATCTCGACGGCGACAGCGTGGTGGGGGACGAATTCCTGTTCGGAGACGCCTTCGAATATCGCATCCGCGACGTGGTGCAGGGCCCCGACGGCGCGCTCTATCTCCTCACCGACGATGCGGATGGTCGCATTCTGCGGTTGAGCGCCGCGCAATGATCGGCTAATCCAGCCGGGTGCCGGGGGAACCGGCGCCCGGGCCAGCCATGCGCCCGGAGCGGGATCGAACTCGCACAGGGTGAGAGGCACCCTTGCTGGTCCCGCGCATTCGGGGACCATCCATGTTCACCAGAACCCTCCTTGCCGCGGCACTGGCGTGCTGCGCGTTCGCTCCATCCATAATGGCGCAGGAGTTCACCCTGCGCCTGCACCACTTCCTCCCCATGACCGACAGCGTGCCCCGCGAGGGCCTCGTGCCCTGGGCCGAGGCCATCGAGGCGCAGTCGGATGGCCGCATCGCGGTGGAATTCTATCCCTCGATGATGCTGGGCGGCGCCCCGGCCGACCTCTTCGCCCAGGCGCAGGGCGGGGCGGTCGATCTCGTCTGGACGGTGCTCGGCTATACGCCGGGGCGCTTCCCCAAGGCCGAGGTCTTCGAGATGCCCTTCCTCGTCACCAATGCCGAGGACACCTCGCGCGCCTTCCAGCGCTATGTCGAGGAAAACGCCATGGACGAATTCGCCGGGCTGAAGCTGATCGCCGTCCATACCCATGGACCGGGCCTGTTTCATTCCAACCGGCCCATCGAACGGCTGGAGGACCTGCAGGGGCTCAAGATCCGCGGCGGCTCGCGGGTGATCAGTGCCATGCTCACCGATCTGGGCGCCGAGGCCATCGGCTTTCCCGTGCCCGAGGTTCCCGAGGCGCTGACCCGCGGCGTCATCGACGGGGCGACCATCCCCTGGCAGGTGACGCTGGCCCTGCGGACCAGCGAGCTGGTCTCCAACCACACCGGGTTCGCGGGCGATCACGGGCTCTATACCCAGACCTTCGCCGTGGTGATGAACCAGGGGGCCTATGACCGGCTGCCGCCCGAATTGCAGGCAGTGATCGATGCCAATACCGGCATCGAATGGGCCGGCCGCTTCGGCGCCGCCAACGATGCCGACGACATTGTCGGGCTGGAGCAGGCGCTCGAGCGCGGCAACCGGGTGATCACCCTCGACGCCGGGGAAGCCGCGCGCTGGCGCGCGGCGGCGCAGGCCACCATCGACGACTGGTTCGCCGAAATGGCCGCCAGCGGCATCGACGGCGCGGCGCTCTATGCCCGTGCCACCGAACTGGTGGCCGAGGAACACCGTTAGATGGGCCATTGGCTCCGCAGCTTCGGCGTGCGGAGCCAAATGGGGCATTGAGACATTATATTGGCATAAGCCGGCCATGCTGGCACAAAGCCATTGATCCGACCCCAAACGAGGTTCCGCCCCTGTGCACAAACTCTCCGACAAACCGCTCCTCGAGGTGCGGACGGCGAGGATTCGCGACATCCCCGCCATCATCGCGCTGACCCAGCGCGTCTATCCCGAGGAAGATACCTACCTTCCCGGCACCATTCGCGGCCAGATCAACGCCTTTCCCGAAGGCCAGTTCGTCGCCGTCTATGACGGGCAGATCGTCGGTTATGCCGCGACGCTGCAACTGGCCGAGCGGCAGATTTTCAAGCAGCACACCTGGGAAAACATCACCGGCGCCGGCTATGGCACGCTGCACAACGCCAGGGGCGAATGGCTCTATGGCGTCGAGGTGTGCGTCGATCCGGGCCGCCAGCGCAACCGCATCGGCCGCCGGCTCTACGAGGCACGCCAGCGCCTGTGCGACGAGCTCTGGCTCAAGGGCATCGCCTTTGGCGGCCGGCTCCCCGGCTATCGCCGCAACAAGAAGGACTATCCGCGCATCAAGGACTATTTCGAGGCGGTGCGGGAGCGGGAGGTGCGCGACCCGGTGGCCAGCTTCCAGATGAAGCTGGGCTTCGAGCCCGAAATGCTGCTGCGCAACTACCACCCCGACGACAAGGCCTCGGGCGGGCACGCGGCGCTGATGGTGTGGCGCAATCCGCGCTATGACGAGGAGGACGAGGGCCGCCCGGCGCATCAGCGCTCGAAGGAAACGGTGCGGGTGACCACGGTGCAGCTCGAAGCCCGGCGCTTTGCCGATGCCGATGCCTTTTTCACCCATATGCAGTATTTCGTCGACGTGGCGGCCGATTACAGCTCCGATTTCGTGGTGTTTCCCGAACTCTTCACCCTGATGCTGCTGTCCAGCGAGCCGGAGCAGCCCCCGCATGAAGCGATCCTGCGGCTGACCGAATACACCCCGCAATTCATCGAGCGCATGCAGCAGATGGCGCTCAAGTTCAACATCAACATCATCGGCGGCAGCCATCCCACCATCACCGAGGACGAGGACATCCAGAATGTCTGCTACGTCTTCCTGCGCGACGGCACCGTGCACGCCCAGGAAAAGATGCACCCGACCCCGGACGAACGGGATTACTGGGGCATTGTCGGCGGCGATGCGGTGGATGTGATCGACACCGATTGCGGGCCGATCGGGGTGATGATCTGCTATGACAGCGAATTCCCCGAGGTCGCGCGGCGCCTCGCCGATCAGGGCGCGCGCATCATGTTCGTGCCCTATTGCACCGACACGCGGCAGGGCCATTTGCGGGTGAAATATTGCAGCCAGGCCCGCACCATCGAGAACCAGTGCTATGTGGTGACCTCGGGCATCACCGGCAATCTGGCCAATGTCGATAATCTCGATATCAACTACGCCCATTCGGCCATTTTCACGCCCTCCGACATGCCCTTCGCCCGCGACGGCATCGCGGCGGAGGCGAGCGAGAATGTGGAGATGGTCGTGGTGGCCGATCTCAACGTCTCGACCCTGCAATGGGCCCGCGCCCAGGGCGCCGTCCGCAACCTCCGCGATCGCCGCTTCGACCTCTATCGCATCCGGTGGAAGGATGGGGGGTAGGGGGAGACGGTGGCGTTCGGGGCCGGCGCGGCGCCCCCCTCATCCGTCTCGGACCTTCCGGTCCGATCCACCTTCTCCCACCAGGGAAGAAGGAGGGGGGCGGCCCGCTTACGTCACATTGAACATCCACTTCACACCCCAGCGGTCGTGCAGCATGCCGAAGCGCTTCGCCCAGAACGTCTCCTCCAGCGCCATTTCCACCGTGCCGCCCTCGCTGAGCCGGTCGAACATGCGCTCGGCCTCCTCCACCGTCTGGGGATGCACCGTGATGTAAACGCCCGAGAAGCTATTCGCCTGCGCCATGGGCGCGTCCGAGGCGAAGAGGACCCCATCGCCGGTGGTCAGCACGGCGTGCATGATCTGGTCCTGCATCTCGGGGGGAACATGTTCGGCCATGGGGGTGTCCTTGTGGGCGGTCATTTCGAGCTCGCCGCCGAACACCGATTGATAGAAGGTCATCGCCGCGCGGCAATCGCCGGCGAAGTTGAGATAGGGGGTGATCTTCATGTCGAGCCTCCTCGAGCTCCGTTGCAAATACCGATTCAATATCAAGCGCCAACGCCGGTTTCCCGACTCGCTGCGTCACGCCCTTGATTCATCGGCTCACCGTCTTGATTCGACCGGTGAGGTGGCCGGCGGTGCGCCGAGCTTGTCCAGATGGGCGCGGATATGGACCGCTTCGGCGCTGGTATTGGCATGGGCGATGGCGATGTCGAAGGCGGCGCGCGCCTCCTCGATCCGGCCCAGATCCTTGAGCAGCCCGCCGCGCAGGCCGTGGAAATAGAAATACCCGCCCAGGGCGTCGGCCAGGGGCTCGATGAGGTCGAGCGCAGCCTGCGGACCCTCGGTGCGCGACACGGCGACGGCGCGGTTGAGGGTGACGACCGGGGAGGGCTGCAGGCGTTCGAGCACGCGATAGAGCAGTTCGATCTCGACCCAGTCGGTGGCCTCGGGGGTTTCCGCATGGGCATGGATGGCGGCGATCGCCGCCTGGAGCTGGAAGACGCCGGGCGTGCGGTGGCGCATGGCCTTGTCGATCAGCGCCAGCCCCTCCGCGATCATCGGCCGGTCCCACAGCGCGCGGTCCTGATCGTCGAGCAGGACGATATTGCCCGCGGCATCGAAGCGGGCGGCGTCGCGCGAATGCTGGATGAGCATCAGCGCCAGCAGTCCCATCAGTTCGGGTTCGTTGGGAAACAGCCCGAGCAGGAGCCGTCCGAGGCGGATGGCCTCGTCGGCGAAGGTGGCGCGCGTCTCGGCCCGCTCCCCCGCCGAGGTATAGCCCTCGTTGAACACCAGATAGATCATCGCCGCGACCGATCCCACCCGCGCGGCGCGATCGGCGGCGTCGGGGGTTTCAAATTGCGCCCCCGACCTGGCGATGCGCGCCTTGGCGCGGGTGATGCGCTGCTCCATGGCGGCGTCGGATACGAGGAAAGCCCGGGCGATCTGCCTGACGGTGAGCCCCGAAACCACGCGCAGCGCCAGGGCGATCTGCTGGGTGGCCGGCAGGTCGGGGTGGCAGCACACGAATAGCAGCCGCAGGATGTCGTCGCGATAATGGGAATCGTCGATGCGCTCGGCGATGTCGGCCTCGGCGTCCGAGGTGTCGGAAATCCGTTCCTCGTCGGGCAGGTCGGTGAACCGCGCCTTGCGGCGGATGGCGTCGATGCCCGAATTGCGGCCCACCAGGATGAGCCATGCGGCGGCATCGCGCGGCGGGCCGTTTTTCGGCCAGGATTTGAGGGCGCGCAGGGATGCCTCCTGAAACGCTTCCTCGGCCATGTCGAGGTCGCGGAAATAGCGGTAGAGGGCGGCGACCGCCTTGGCGCGGGCGCCGGCCAGAACCAGGCCGATCCAGTTGGCATCCTTGTCGTTCACTTGGTTGTCGCTCCGGGAAAGAAATCGCGAACCGGGCGGATCTCGTACGAGCCCATGCCCGGATTGGCCTCGGCCAGGTCGCGCACCACCTGCACGACCTCCTCGAGGCTCTCCGCATCCATGACATAAAAGCCGAGAAACTGTTCCTTGGTCTCGGCGAACGGACCATCGAGGATGACGGGCTCCCCGGCGCTCTTGCGCAGGGTGGTCGCGGCCGTGGTGGGCATCAGCCGGGCCACCGGCCCCATCTTGCCCGCCTCGACCAGCGGTTTCTGCACGGCGAGCAGGTCGGTCATGATCCTGGCGTCATGTTCCTTGGACCAGGCGCCGACAGCGGCTTCGTCGTTGTAACACAGGATGGCGTAGAGCATCTGGTTCTCCTCGATATGCTCAGGACGTTGGTGCGCCGGCCGATCCGACATCGGGGACGGATTTTTGCCGCGCGGTCGCCGGGGAGAATGCGCCCGTTGACCGGCCGGCGCCACCCCCATGCAACCCGAATCCGCGTCGGGCGTTTCGGATTTGTCGCGTAATTTTCCTGGGGTGCGAGCATGGCACTGACACGAGACGGCATCGAACGGATCCTCGGTCCGATCGACAATCACCTTGCCGCCGAGATCGCGGCCATCGAGCCGACTTCGGCCGAATTGACCAAGGCTCTGGCCTGGCTGCAATCGGACGAGGCGCTGGTCAATGACGGCAATCACCTGCCGACCGGCAAGGTGGCCGAACTGATCGGCATTCTGGAAACCGCCGATGACGAGGATGGTTACAGCCCGCCCGATCCGCAGCCCGCCGAGTGGGAATGATCAGGGCACTGGACAAGTGCGCCAAATTTTAGTGTGTTCAGGTTGACGGGAAGCACCATCCGTTGACGCTCCCCGCCGCGTTATGTTCAGCCTCGGGCGGCGGCTATGACCGACAAGTTCAAATCCTTCATTACAGACGTTCTGGCGCAGATCGATATCGAGGTCGGCGGCTCCCGGCCGTGGGACATCGAAGTCCATGACGACCGGCTGTTCCAGCGGGTGATGACCCAGGGCTCCCTCGGCCTGGGCGAGGCCTATATGGATGGCTGGTGGGACGCCCCGGCCGTCGACCAGTTCCTCTATCGAATCCTCACCAACGAAATCCATCACAAGATCAAGGTCGATTTCTCGCTGGCCCTGCTCACCATCAAGGGCATCCTGTTCAACCCCCAGCGCAGCCATGTGCGCGAGGTGGGCGAAAAGCACTACGATATCGGCAACGACCTCTATCGCCGCATGCTCGATCCCTACATGGTCTATTCCTGCGCCTATTGGCGCGATGCGACCACCCTCGAGGCGGCCCAGGAGGCCAAGCTCGACCTCATCTGCCGCAAGATCGGCCTGAAGGAGGGCATGCGGGTGCTCGATATCGGCTCGGGCTGGGGCGGCTTTCTGCGCTTTGCCGCCGAGCGCTACGGCGTCACCGGGCTGGGGATCACGGTGTCCAAGGAGCAGATGGCGCTGGCCAACGATCTGCGCGGCGACCTGCCGATCGAAACCCGGCTGATGGATTATCTCGAGCTCGACGGCACGTTCGACCGCATCGTCTCGATCGGCATGTTCGAGCATGTGGGCTATAAGAATTACGGACCCTATTTCTCCAAGGTCCGCGACCTGCTGCCCGATGACGGCCTGTTCCTGCTCCACAGCATCGGCGGGTCGCTGTCGCGGCACGCGGGCGAGCCGTGGCTGGAGAAATATATTTTCCCAAATGGCATGCTGCCCTCGCCCAAACAGGTTTCGGGCGCGGTGGAAGGCAAGCTCATCATGGAGGACTGGCACAATTTCGGTGCCGATTACGATCCGACGCTGATGGCCTGGCACGACCGGTTCGAGGCCGCATGGCCCGATCTGCGCGATGCCTATGACGAACGCTTCT
This sequence comes from Pelagibacterium lacus, assembly GCF_003345525.1. Classification (GTDB taxonomy): domain Bacteria; phylum Pseudomonadota; class Alphaproteobacteria; order Rhizobiales; family Devosiaceae; genus Pelagibacterium; species Pelagibacterium lacus. The sequence goes on along the minus strand of NZ_QQNH01000001.1, from coordinate 61,115 downwards.
ATCGCATGTGGCGCTATTACCTGCTGAGCTGCGCCGCCGTCTTCCGCGCCCGCTGGGTGCATTTGTGGCAGATCGTCTATTCCCGCAAGGGCCTCGCCGGCGGCTATCGCTCGGTGCGCTAGGACCTTGTTGCCGGTGGGATTTTATCCTACCTTTCCGCCATGAGCGAGAAACTCAGCATCACACTGCCCGCCGAAATGGTGGCGGCGATCAAGCGTCAGGTCGAGGCGGGGCGCTATGCCTCGACCAGCGAGGTGCTGCGCGAAGCCATGCGCAACTGGATGCGCGGGGAAGAGGAGCACGCCGAGCGCCTGACGGCCATGCGCGCCCGCATTGGGCGCTCCCTCGACGATCCGCGTCCTCCCCTGCCGCTCGACGAGGCCTTCGCAAGACTGGAGCGGCGCGCGAAAACCCTCTCCCGCACATCCTGATGCGGCGGCTTCCGGTCCTGTTGCGGCAGGAAGCCCTGGCCGATCTGGAAGAGATTTTTGCCCACCTCGTCGAAACCGGCGCCGACGCGGCCGTGGTGATGGGGTTCGTCCGCCGGATTCGCCAGAAATGCGAGGCCATCGGGGAGGTTCCGGAAGGGTATCCGGCTCGACCCAATCTCGGACCCGGCATCCGGATTGCGCCCTTCGAGCGCTCGGCCGTCATCGCCTATCGCATCGCCGATGGCGCCGTCGAAATCGTGAGCATTTTCTATGGCGGGCGTGACTATGACGCGCTCATGCGCACCGATTAGGCCGCAGCCCCCACCAAGGGCGCGAGCAGCAGGAGGGTGAGGGGCACGGTGACCACGCCCACAACCGTCTGGAAGGCGATGATGCCGGCCATGAGCGGGGCGTCCCCGCCCAGTTGCCGCGCCATGACATAGGCCGAGGAGGCGGTGGGCAGGCACTGGATGAGCAGCAGCACCAGCGCTGCCGGCCCGGTGAGCCCGGTCATGAGGCAGATGGCGGCGGTCAGGGCCGGGATGAGGAGGAACCGCGCCAGCGTCGCCACCAGCGCCGGGCGCATGCCCCGTCCGAGCGCATCCCAGTTGAGCGCTGCGCCGACGCAGAGGAGGCCGATCGGCAGCGCCGCCTGGCCCATGGCCTGCATGAAGCCTTCGATGCCGGCCGGCAGCGCGATGCCGGTCAGCCGCAGCAGGACGCCGCCGGCGCACCCCAGGATGAGCGGATTGAACACGATCGACCGCACGACCCCCAGCGCATCGGGTTGCCGCGTGCCGTGGCGGGCGAAGACCAGGGCGCAGATGATGTTGACCGTGGGCACCAGAATGGCGTTGACCACCGCGGCAAGCGCCGCGCCCGAGAGGCCGAGCAGGCCGACCGCGGCGGTCACCCCGACATAATTGTTGAACCTTATGCCGCCCTGCACCACCGAGGTGAGCACCGGACCCTCGAAGCGGGTCACCCGGTTGGCGGCCAGCAGCAACAGGGTGCCGGCAATGGCCGGAACGACCAGACCCGCCGCGAGCCCGGCGATCGGCATGCCGGAGAGGTCGGCCTTGTAGAGCCCATGGGCGAACAACAGCGGCAGCAGGATGAAATAGGCCAGCCTTTCCGCCTGCGGCCAGAACCCTTCGCCCAGGAACCCGAAGCGCTTGAGCAGATGTCCGAGCGCGATGATCAGGGCGATGGGCAGGAGGGCGGAAAAAATCAGCGTAAGCATGGGCACAGGGGAAAAATGCGAAGGCGCATCTTCTATCCGCAATTGCCCGCCAAAGCCAGAGAGGGCAGGGGCCGGAATGCAATGCTCCCGACGCGGGCGTCAGTGGGAGTCCTTTCCGGCGCGGGAGCGAAAATTGATCGTACAATCCTCGCCAGACCAATGCCGATCGGCGATGATCATGGGCAGCAAAACCCCTTGGAGATCAAGAACCATGCGTCTGGCGTTGACCGCCTTTGCCGTCGCCGCGACCCTGTCCGCGCCGGCTTTCGCCCAATCCGCAATCACCCCGCTGGTCGATGCCAACTGGCTCGTCCAGAACGCAGGCGCGGACAACCTCGTCATCATCGACATCCGCGACAATATCGAAGGCACCGATCTGGGCGCGACGCCCTATGTCGCCAATTCGGTCGTCGCGCCCTATTCCAGCTTTGGCTGGCGCACGGAAGTCGATGGCGTGCCGGGCATGTTCCCCGGCGAGGAACAGGCCATCGCGCTGATCGAGAGCCTGGGCATCGACAATGACGACCACGTGGTGATCCTGCCCTGGGGCACCGATTCCTCGGAGATCGGCGGAGCCACCCGCGTCTACTGGACCTTCAAATATCTCGGCCATGAGGCGGTCTCGATCCTCGACGGCGGCTGGCGCCAGTACGATGCGGCCGGCGGCGAACGCGTGGCCGAACTGGATCAGCCCGAGCCGTCCGACTTCGCCGTCGAGCTGCAGAGCCACCTGCTGGCCACCACGGCCGATGTGGAAGCGGCGCTCGAAAATGGCGTCGCGCTGGTCGATGGCCGTCCGCCGGAGCAGTTCAACGGCGAGAGCAAAAGCGGCGTCGTCGCCAAGCTCGGCACCATTCCCGGCTCGGTGAATCTGCCGCATTTCGAGCTCTACAGCTCCGAATATGCCCGCTTCGCCCAGCCCGAAACCGTGGCCGCGCTCTCCGAAGCCATCGGGCTCGGGGCGGATGAGGAAAACATCGCCTTCTGCAATACCGGCCATTGGGCGACCGTCGCCTGGTTCGGGCTTTCGGAAATCCTCGGCAACAAGAACACCTCCATGTATGACGGCTCCATGGCCGAATGGACCGCCGTGGATTCGCGCCCGGTACAATAATCCGCCGGCAGACTTGTCCTCTTGCGAATGCCCCGGCTGTCGGGGCATTCGTCTTGTCAACCGCACTGTTTTTCTGAAAGATCGAAATGTCCGATATTGCTCTCGATCGTCCCAGCTACCTGCCGCCGGCGGTGTCCGACAGGGCTCCCACGCTGGTGGCCGCGCTGGGTCTTCTCATCGGTTTCATCGCCATCACGCTGCTGGTCGACCTGCAGCAGGCGACCCTGTTCGCCATTGGCGGGGGCCTGGGTGCCGCGCTCTATCACGGCTCGTTCGGGTTCACCGGCGGCTGGCGCCGCATGGTGGTGGAAAAGCGGGGCCGCGCCATGCGCGCCCAGATGCTGATGATCGGCGTCGCCGCCATCGCCATGATGCCGCTGCTGGCGGCCGGCAATATCGGCGGCCAGCCCCTGGTCGGCGCCATCGGTCCGGTGGGCGTCTCGGTGCTGGTGGGCGCGGTGATCTTCGGGCTGGGCATGCAATTGGGCGGCGGATGCGGCTCGGGCACCCTGTTCACCGTGGGCGGGGGCTCCTCGCGCATGCTGGTGACCCTCGCCTTCTTCATCGTCGGCGCGGTGGTGGGCACGGCGCATCTGCCCTGGTGGCTCGAACAGCCCAATATCGGCATCGTCTCCATCGGCCAGGAACTCGGCCTCGGCTTCGGCATCGCCGTGACGCTGCTGGCGCTGGCGCTGGTGGCGCTGGTCACCGCCATCATCGAGCGGCGCGTGCACGGCAATATCGAGCAGGAGCCGGCCCCCAAGCGGCCCAGCTGGAGCTGGCTGCTCTATGGTCCCTGGCCGCTGGTCGGGGCAGGGCTGGTGCTGGCCATCCTCAACATCGCCACCCTGCTGGTGGCCGGCCATCCGTGGTCGATCACCTATGGCTTCGGCCTGTGGGGCGCCAAGATCGCCGATGCGGCGGGGCTTCCGGTGGCCAGCTGGGAATTCTGGACCTGGCCGGCCCAGGCGCAGGCCCTCCATTCCTCGGTGCTCGCCGACAACACTTCGGTGATGAATTTCGGCATCATCCTCGGCGCCGGGCTGGCGGCGGCGCTGGCCGGCAAGTTTGCCCCCAAGGCCAAGATCCCGTTCCGCTCGTTCCTCGCCGCCGCCATTGGCGGGCTGCTGATGGGCTATGGCGCCCGGCTGTCGTTTGGCTGTAACATCGGGGCCTTGTTCTCGGGCATCGCTTCGGGCAGCCTGCATGGCTGGCTGTGGTTCGCCTCGGCCTTTGTCGGCTCGCTTATCGGGATCTATGCCCGCCCGCTGTTTGGACTTGATGGATTGCCCAGGAAATGACCACCGGACGCAACACCCTTCTGTTCGGCGCCGCGCTTGCCGTCGGCACCGTGGCCATCGTCGCCGACCATGTGACGCGGCCGCTTCCTCCGCCGGTGGTGGCCAGCGTGCAGAGCGCCGGAGGCGGGGCGGCGCCCTGTGCCGCGGGCGCACCCTGCGCGGCCGGAGCCCCGATCGCCGCCGCGCCCTGTGCGGCCGGGGCCCCAGTCGCCGCCGCGCCGTGTGCGGCGGGCGCACCCCTGGCCGCGCCCCCGCCGCCTCCCGCCGCCCTGCCGCAGGAAAGCGCGCTGGCTGCGCCTCCGCCGCCGCCCGCGCCTATGCCGGAGGCTCCCGCTGCTGCGCCGGCCCTCGCCGCACCGCCGCCGCCTCCGACGCCCCTGCCGGAGGGCGCCACCGAAGCGCCCGACCTGGTGGTCGGGGGATGAACGCAGCGGTCGAACAGGCCCGGCGCGAGATCGCCTTTTGCGAGAATGTCCTTGCCAAGGGCGGTCTCAACGTCCTCACCGAAACCCTGCGCGATGCGCCGCAGGTGACGGTCTGGACGCACTATCCGGAAAACGACGTGTTCGACCCCCAATCGGGTGCGCAATGGTTCTATCATTCGCACCCGGCCGACGATCCCGACGCGGCCATCGAACATGGTCATTTCCATTGCTTCGTCCGGCCCGAAGGGGCCAGCGGGCCCATCCACCACCTGATCGCCATCGGGGTGGACCGCTACGGACGCCTGGTGCGCCTGTTCACGGTCAACCAATGGGTGGTGGGCGACGACTGGCTCGATGCCGAGCCCACCATCGCCCTGTTGACCCGGTTCGACGTGCACATGCCGCGCCCCTCCTATCTGGTCAATCGCTGGCTGACCGGCGTGGTCGCCGCCCATGAGGAGGAGATCGCGGCGCTGATCACCGCCCGCGACATCCGCATCGCCCGCCATCGCCCCGAGACCGACATCTCCACCCGCGAGGACCGGGCGCTGGAAGTCACCTCGGAAGTGCGGTTCTGATCCTGCCCTTGTCAAACGGCGTCCTTATGCTTATTTTATGCCAAAAGGCGAAGGATCATGTTGCAGGAACTCCCAAGGACCCACGCGGCGCCCCTGGATGACGCCATCACCCCGCAAGAGGCCGAGGCCATGGCGCGGGCGGTGGTCAATCTGTTCGGAAAATGGCAGTTGAGCGATGCGCAGGCCCGCGACGTGCTCGGCGGGCTGGCGGCGCGCACCTATGCCCGCTGGAAGGCCGGCGATATCGGGCGGATCGACCGCGATCTGGCCACCCGCCTGTCGCTGCTCATGGGCATCCACAAGGGGCTGCGCTATCTTTTTACCGATCCGCAGCGGGGCTATGACTGGATCAAGGTTCCCAATGCCGTGTTCGGCGGCAAGACGCCTCTGGCGCTGATGGTGGAGGGCGATATCTTCCAGCTCGGCCGCGTCCGCTCCTATCTCGACGCCGAGCGCGGCGGCTGGTGACGCCTGAAATCGCCACGGTGCGGGTCGCCTGGCCACGGGCCTGCCGCGTCATCCGCTCTATCCATCCCCCGATCGATCTCTTCGAGGATATCGCCGATCCGCGCGATTGGGAGGCCTTGGCCTCGGCTGAATCCAAGACCAATCCGCGCCTCTGGGACAAGCTGGGCCGGCTCGATCTCGTGCCCCCGGCGCGGCGCGTCTCGGGGCCTGGCGCGAGCTGGCTGATGGCGCCCTTCGTGCATGTGAGCCATGACCGCCCCGGACGCTTCACGGCTGGCGGCTATGGGGTCTACAGCGCCGGCGACAGCGAGGAGGTCGCCTTGCGCGAAGTGGCCCATCATCACGGCCGCGCCATGGCCGTCAGCGCCCAGGCGCCCGGCTGGACCTCGCAGTTCCGCGTGCTGGTCAACAGCATCGACCTCGACCTCCACGACGTGCGCGACCTTGAAGACTGCCACCATCCCGACGATTACGGGCCGGCCCAACGCCTCGGCCGCTCCTTGCGCGAAGCGGGCAGCAATGGTGTCCTCTACCGCAGCGTGCGCGCGCCGGGCGGGCAGTGCGTCGGCATTTTCTGGCCCGACCTTCTCCCGATTCCCGCCCAGGCCGATCACTATGATTTCCACTGGGACGGCCAAACCGTCGACCGCATCCGCAACGCCCGCACCCACGCCATCTACGCCCTCGCGTGAGGCGAGGGCGGGACGGGGGCGTCGCACACGTCGATCAACGCATGCACGGCGGCGATCTTGGAGCCGGCGCGGTTCCACAGGATGCCCGTTTCCCGGACCGCCGCGTCGGGAAGCGCGATCTTGCGCAGCTTGAGGCCTTCGGGCCAGGGCGGCGCCCAGTCGGGGACGATGGCCACGCCCAGTTCCCGGTGCACCAGGGCGGCTATGGCGTCCAGCGCGTCGAGCTCGAGCCATTCGCGCACCTTGATCCGGTGCAGCCGCAGATAGTCGTCGACCAGTTGCCCGCCCCACTGGTTGCGGTCGTAGCGGATGAAGCGGTGCCGGGCGATGATGGCGTGTGGATCGTCCGGCGCGAGGGCGCGCGAGGCGATAAGCACCAGCGGCTCCTCGCGCAGCGTCAGCCAGCCCATGGATTTGGGGATCGGGAATTGCGGCCGCACGATGATGGCCGCGTCGAGCTCGCGCGCCAGCACGGCGTGATAGAGATCGACCGAGGAGCCGGGCCGCACGAAATAATCGATGCCGGGATAGCGCGCGCTAAGGCCGGCGATGATGCCGGGGAGGAGGCCGGTCAGCGCCGTGGCGGTCGAGCCAAGGCGCAACTGCCCGGCCGGCATGTCGTTGGCGGCGATCGCCTTGAGGTCGTGGGCCGCCTTCACCAGTTCGCGGGCGTGGGGCAGCACGGCCAGCCCCGACCCCGTGGGGCGCACCGTGCGCCCGGTGCGGTGGACGAGGGCATGGCCGAGGTCGCTTTCGAGGGTCCTGAGCCTTTGCGCCAGGGTGGCGGGGGTGACGTTGAGCCGTCTTGCGGCTTCGGCGATGGAGCCGAAGTCTGCGACGGCGACGAAACTTTCGAGAAAGCGGATGTCCATGAAGATGGATTTTCTATCTTTTGAAACTGTAATTGGGAAGATTATATTTCTTCCCCAATGCCTCTAGAAGGGGCTTGTCATTGATTTCATCCACTGTCTGCAAGGAGCGTCCGCGTGTCGATCGAAACCAAATTCGCAAGGTTGGGCACGGACAATGCGCCCGGGCAGGAAGTCCGGCAGGATGCCGGCGCGGTCGAAACCGTGCTGCGCGGTGAGCGCCTCGAGGGCGTTCCGGTCGATTTCTCCCATGGCGACGTCGATGCGCATGAACCGACGCCGGGCGCGTTCGAGGTGTTTTCGGCGGGCGTGGCGCTGGGTGGCAAGCAGGCCTATACCGAATATCGCGGCGATATCGGCATCCGCGAAACGCTGGCCGAACGGCTGGCCGGTTTCACCGGCGCGCCGCTCGATGCCAGGGACGGGCTGATCATCACCCCGGGCACGCAAGGGGCCCTGTTCCTGGCGGTGGCCAGCACCGTGGCGCGCGGCGACAAGGTCGCCATCGTGCAGCCCGATTATTTCGCCAACCGCAAGCTGGTCGAGTTCTTCGAAGGCGAGATGCTGCCGGTGCGGCTCGATTATGCCGGGGCCGAGCCGGGCCGCTCGGGGCTGGATCTCGGCCAGCTCGAAGACGCCTTCCGCAAGGGCGCCAAGGTCTTTCTCTTCTCCAATCCCAACAATCCCACCGGCGTCGTCTATTCCGCGGACGAGATCGCCCGCATCGCCGCGCTGGCGGAGCGCCATGGCGCGACGGTCATCGTCGACCAGCTCTATTCGCGCATGCTCTATTCCGGCGTGACCTATACCCATTTGCGGGCCGAGCCGGGCACGGCCGGCAATGTCCTGACCATCATGGGGCCGTCCAAGACGGAATCGCTTAGCGGCTATCGCCTCGGCGCCGCGTTCGGGCCGGCGGAGATCATCGCGCGCATGGAAAAGCTGCAGGCCATCGTGTCGCTGCGCGCCGCGGGCTACAGCCAGGCGGTGCTGCGCACCTGGTTCGATGAACCGGCGGGGTGGATGGAAGAACGCATCCGCAGGCACGAGGCCATTCGCGACGATCTGGTGGCCATCCTGGGCGGGGTGGACGGCGCCTTCGTGCGCACGCCCGAGGCGGGCAGCTATCTATTCCCGCGCCTGCCGGCGCTCGGCGTGCCTTACGACCTCTTCGTCAAGATCCTGCGCGAGCAGGCCGGCGTGGTGGTGACGCCTGGCACAGAGTTCGGTCCCCATTCGTGCGACAGCGTGCGGCTGAACTTTTCCCAGGACCGCCAGGCGGCCATCGCCGCAGCCGAGCGCATGGCGCATCTCGTCGCGCGGTATCGCGCATGACGGCGGGGATCGCTCACGGACAGCCCGTGCCGCAGGGCGCCTATGTCGCGGCCAAGCGGCATGGCAATTTCATCTTCACTTCGGGGATGACTCCGCGCCGCGACGGCGTGCTGATGTTCGAGGGGCCGGTCCGCAGCGATGTCGGGCTGGAAACCTATGAGCCTGCGGTTGTACTGGCCGCCAGCAACGCGCTGGCCGCCGCCCGCAACCTTTTGGCAGAGGGCGAGGCGATCGCAACGGTGGTGAGCCTCACGGTCTACATCGCCGCTGAGGCCGGTTTCACCGGCCATTCCCTTCTGGCCGACTACGCCTCGCGTTTCCTCGCCGAAAAGCTCGGCCCGGCCGGCATCGGGGCGCGGGCCGCGGTCGGCGTCGCCACGCTTCCCGGCAACGCGCCGGTCGAAATCCAGCTCGTCGCCGCGCTCTGACGAGAGCGATCATGCGGCCTTGCCCCTGCCGCGGCATTCCGGCCGGGGCCATTTCCGGGGTTGCGTCGGCGAATTTGTAATGTAATAACATGACAAATTCGCTTCCCCCAAAGGCTCGCAAATCCCCGTCATGGCCGACGCTTGTATCACCTTTTCCGATCTGACTCTGGGCTATGACAGCCATCCGGCCATCCATCACCTCGATGGGGTGGTGGAGAAGGGGGCTTTGCTCACCGTGGTCGGCGGCAATGGCTCGGGCAAGTCGACGCTGATGAAGGGCATTGTCGGCATGCTTAAGCCGATGGGCGGCGCCTGCGCCGTCGCGCCGGGCACCCGTATCGCCTATCTGGCGCAGCAATCGGAACTGGATCGGTCTTTCCCCGCACAGGTGCGCGATCTGGTCGCGCTCGGCCTCTGGCCGCAGCGGGGCCTTCTCGGGCGCCATACGGTTAAGGATCGCCAAACCGTCTCCAAAGCGCTTGCCGCCGTGGGGCTGGAAGGGTTCGAAAAGCGCCCCATCGACACGCTGTCCGGCGGGCAATTGCAGCGGGCGCTGTTCGCCCGGGTGCTGGTGCAGGACGCCGACCTGATCCTCCTCGACGAGCCCTTCAACGCCATCGACGCCAGAACGGTCGCCGATCTCATCGCGCTGATCAAGGGCTGGCACGGCGAGGGCCGCACCATCCTCGTCGTCGTGCATGATCTCGATCTGGTGCGCGAGCACTTCCCCGCCGCTCTGCTGCTGGCGCGCCAGCCGGTCGCCTGGGGCGAGGCGCGCAAGACACTCTCGGCCAAAAATCTGCTGCGTGCCCGTCAATACCACGAAGCCTGGGATCGGCACGCGCCCTGGTGCGCGCCGGACAATGCCGTCAGTACTGCGCGCAATCACACGGGAGCCGCGTGATGGGCTGGATCGAAGCGGCCTTCCTCGTGCCTTTTGTCGAATTCGCCTTCATGCGGCGCGCGCTTCTGGGCGCGCTGATGCTGTCGCTCAGCGCCGCGCCGGTCGGCGTGTTCCTGATGCTTCGCCGCATGAGTCTCACCGGCGATGCCATGTCCTACGCCATCCTGCCCGGCGCGGCGGCGGGGTTCCTGCTCTATGGCCTCGAGATCGTGCCCATGACCCTTGGCGGGCTCGTCGCCGGCATTGTCGTGGCGCTGGCGGCGGGGGCGGTGTCGCGTCTCACCGTGCAGAAGGAGGACGCCTCCATGGCCGCCTTCTATCTGATTTCCCTGGCGGTCGGGGTGGCCATGGTGTCCATTCGCGGCTCCAGCGTCGATCTCATGCACGTGCTGTTCGGCACCGTATTGGCCCTCAATGACGATGCCCTCATCCTCATCGGCCTTGTGACCGCGACGACGCTGATCACGCTGCTGGTCTTCAAGCGCGCCCTGATCGCCGAATGCCTCGACCCCCTGTTCCTGCGTTCGGTCTCCAAACTGGGTTCGCCGGTGCATTTCGTCTTTCTGGGGCTGGTGGTCATCAACCTCGTGGCCGGCTTTCAGGCGCTGGGCACGCTGCTCTCGGTCGGGCTGATGATCCTCCCCGCCGCTGCCGCCCGCTTCTGGAGCCAGCGCGTCGAAACCATGTGCCTGCTCGCCATTGTCATCGGCGCGCTGTCCTCGATCTCGGGCCTGCTGCTCTCCTACCACGCCGCGCTGCCCTCGGGCCCGGCCGTCATCCTCTCGGCCGGCTGCGCCTATGTGGCGTCGGTTCTCGTGGCGCCCCGTGGGGTTCTCGTCACCCGCCTGCCGCGCACCGCCCACCGAACCGCTTAGCCAGGAGTTTTTCATGACCACATGCCGGATTCAGCAGGCCTTAATTTGTTATGTTATAACATTTACTTCTCAGGTTGCCTTCGCGCAGGAAGACCGCCTCGTCGAGGCCAGCGGCACCGAGGCGCAAATCGTCGAACTCACCGCCGGCGCCGATATCCTCGAGGACCCGGCGGGCGGGCATTATCACTTCATCGGCGATGAGGCGATCTTCCACGCCGAGCCCCATGATCCCCACGCCTGGCAGTCGGTCGCCAACGCCAAGGTGTATGTCGAGAACATCGCCACCGCCTTTTGCGCCGCCGATGCGGCGGGTTGTACCACCTACGCGGAAAACGCGCGAAGCTATCTCGCGGAACTGACCGCGCTCGATGCGGAAATCCACGAAACCATCGCCGCCATCCCCGAGGACCGGCGTGTGGTCGTCGTCGCCCATAACGCCTTCCGCTATTTCGAGCGCGACTACGGCATCAGCTTCCTGTCCCCACAAGGCGTCTCGACCGAATCCGAAGCCGCCGCCGCCGATGTCGCGAGCCTCATCCGCGAAATCCGCGCGCGCAAGGCCGGCGCGGTGTTCGCCGAGAACATCGCCGATTCCCGCCTGGTCGGGCAGATCGCCTCCGAGGCCGGCCTCGCGCTGGGCGGTACGCTCTATTCGGATGCGCTGTCGGGGTTGGACGGGCCGGCCCCGACCTATGTGCTGCTGATCCGGCACAACCTTTCCACCCTCAGCACGGCGCTCGCCGCCGACTGAACCGATCGTGCGCGGCACGGCCCCCATTCTCAAACCCATGGAGATCAATCGATGAAATCAATGCTGCTTGGAACCTCGGCCCTGACGCTGATTGCGTCACTGGCCGGCGGCGCCCTCGCCGATGAGGAGGTGACCGCCTGGCGGCTGTTCGTCTCCGATCACGGCCAGCCCATCGTCACCGTCATCGACGCGGTCGAAGGCGCGGTGATCGATAGCTTCGCCATCGGCAGCCCCGCCAGCCTTTACCGCAGCGACAGCGGTGAGACGGTGTTCGCCGTGCAGGGCGCGGCCGGAGCCGTCGCCGCCATCTCGACCGGCATCGCCTTTGACGATCACGGCGACCATGCCGATATCGACGTCGATGCGCCGGCGCTCACCGGCTTTGTCGCCGAGGGCCAGAGCCCGTCGCATTTTGTCGAGCATTCCGGCCGGTTCGCCGCCTTCTTCGATGGCGAGGGCGTGGCTCGCGTCTTCAGCGAAACCGATGCGCTGGCCGGGGCGGGCGATCTGCGCGAGTTCGCGGCGGATGCGCCCCATCATGGCGTCGTCATCTCCTACGCCAACCATGACATCGTCTCGATTCCCAATCCCGAGGACCCCTCCAGCGCGCCGGTCGGCGTGCGCATCCTCGACCGCGACGGCAATGCGGTGGGCGACGACATCGCCTGCGCGGGCCTGCATGGCGAAGCCACCTCGGGCAATCTGGTCGCCATCGGCGGCTGCGCCGACGGCATTCTGGTCGTCCACTCCACCGGCGGCGTGCCCTCGGTCGAACCGCTCACCTTCACCGAAGGGCTGGGCGAGGGCCGCGTTTCGACGCTGATCGGCGGCCGGGGCCTGCAATACTTCCTCGGAAATTTCGATGCCGACACGGTGGCTATCATCGACCCGGCCGAGGATGACGCCTTCCGTCTGGTCGATCTGCCCACGCGCCGCGTGCATTTCGTGGTCGATAACGTCCGGGCGCGCTTTGCCTATGTCCTCACCGAGGACGGCCATCTGCATCAGCTCGACGTGCTCTCGGGCGAGATCGCCCAATCGGTACAGGTCACCGGCCCCTATTCGGTCGGTGGCAGCTTTGCCGATCCGCGTCCGCGCGTTGCCGTGGCCGGTGACACGATCGTCGTCACCGATCCGCTCGAAGGCAAGCTGCATCTGGTTGATGCGGCGCGCTTCGAAGTGACTGGCGAGATCGCCGTCGAGGGCATGCCCTTCAACATCGTCGCCGTGGGCGGCACCGGCGTCGTGCATGGCGACCACGATCACGACCACGATGATCACGAAGGCCATGATCACGACTGATCGCGCCGGCTTCCCGTCCTGACCTTCAGCGCCCGGCCACTGGCCGGGCGCATGCCTCACACCCTATCCACGAAGCGGATTTATCCATGCTCGACACCCCCAAACCGCAAACCCGGCTTCCGGTCACGGTCCTTTCCGGCTTTCTGGGCGCCGGCAAGACCACGCTGCTCAACCACGTGCTCAACAATCGCGAGGGCAGGCGGGTGGCGGTCATCGTCAACGATATGAGCGAGGTCAATATCGACGCCGAACTGGTGCGCGAAGGCGGCGCCAATCTCTCGCGCACCGAGGAGCAACTGGTCGAAATGACCAATGGCTGCATCTGCTGCACCCTGCGCGACGACCTTCTCACCGAGGTGCGGCGGCTCTCCGAGGAAGGCCGTTTCGACTATCTTCTGATCGAGGGCACCGGCATCGCCGAGCCGCTTCCGGTCGCCGCGACCTTCGATTTCCGCGACGAGAAGGGCGAAAGCCTTTCCGACGTTTCCCGCCTCGACACCATGGTCACCGTGGTCGACGCTGCCAATCTGCTCAAGGACTATGCCTCCCACGATTTCCTGCGCGACCGCGGCGAGATTTCGGGGAAGGGGGACGATCGCACCCTGGTCGATCTCCTGGTCGAGCAGATCGAATTCGCCGATGTGATCGTGCTCAACAAGGTCTCCGATACCCCGGTCCATGATCTCGACCTGGCGCGCAAGATCATCAAGGCGCTCAACCCCGACGCCGAGATCGTCGAGACCGATTTCGGCAAGGTGCCGCTCGACAAGCTGCTCGATACCGGCCGCTTCGATTTCGAAAAGGCCGAGGAGCATCCGCTCTGGTTCAAGGAGCTCAACGGCTTTAGGGACCACATTCCCGAAACCGAGGAATACGGCATCCGCTCCTTCGTCTATCGCCAGCGCCGCCCCTTCGATCCGGCAAAATTCAAGGCCTTCATCGACCGCTCCTGGCCCGGCGTCGTGCGTTCGAAAGGCTTTTTCTGGCTCGCCACCCGCCCGGACATGGCCGCCGAGCTGAGCCAGGCCGGCGCCCTGGTCCGAACCCAGAAGCGCGGCACGTGGTGGTCGGCGGTCCCCGAAAGCCGCTGGCCGGCCCATCCCGAATGGCGGCGCGTCATGGCGCCCTATTTCGATGTGGAATGGGGCGACCGCCGCCAGGAAATCGTCTTCATCGGCACCGATCCCATGGACGAGAAAAAGATCCGCGCCGAGCTCGATGCCTGCCTCGTGGAGGCCGCCAGCTTCACCCCCGAGACCTGGCGCGGCCTGCCCGATCCCTTCCCCGTTTGGGGCTGAGGCCCCTGAAAACACAGGAAACGACATGACCGAAACAGTGGATTATGACGTGGCGGTCATCGGCGGCAGCTATGCCGGCATGGCCGCGGCGCTGCAATTGGCCCGGGCGCGGCGATCGATGCCGGCCAGCGCCGCAATCGCTTTGCCAGCCATTCGCACGGCTTTCTCACCCAGGATGGCGTCGCGCCCGGCGATATTTCCGGACGCGGCAAGGCGCAGCTTCGCTATTATTTCAACCTCGTCTGGCGCGAGGGAAGCGCCGAGCGGGCGCGCAGGCTCGGCGCCGATGGCTTTGCGGTGACGCTGGACGACGGCTCGGAAATCTCGGCCCGCCGTCTGGTCCTCGCCTGCGGGGTCACCGACACGCTGCCCGATATTCCGGGGCTCGCGGAGCGCTGGGGGCAAAGCGTCTTCCACTGTCCCTATTGCCACGGCTATGAGCTGGATGAGGGGCCTATCGGCGTCCTCGGGGTCGGGCCGATCTCGATGCATCAGGCCATGCTGCTGCCCGATTGGGGGCCGACCACCTTCTTTCTCAACGGGGCGCTCGAACTGACCCCGGAGGACGAGGCGCAACTGGCCGCCCGCCAGGTGAGGATGGAGACGGCGACGGTCGAATCCGTCACCGGCCCATGCGACGTGCATCTGGCCGGCGGCGGGACGGTGTCTCTGGCCGGATTGTTCGTCGTGCCGCGAACCGCCCCGGGCGGTGCCCTCGCAACGCAACTGGGATGCGAGATCGCGCACGGTCCCATGGGGCAGTTCATCGCCACCGACGAGATGAAAAAGACCACTATTCCCGGCGTCTTCGCCTGCGGCGATGCGGCCCGCATGGCCGGATCGGTCTCGCTCTCGGTGGGCGACGGGGCGCTCGCCGGAGCCGTGGCCCATCAGTCGCTGATCTTTGGCTGAGCAGCCTGCCGCTCAGGGTCACCGTCCGTTCGGCTCGACGCAGCCGGCCCGCACTTTGTCCGCATGGCAGAACGGGAGTATGGTGGCGCGCGGCAACCATGCGCGGCGTTGGAGGAAGGGGAACGGCAATGGGGTTCCGGAAACGACTGAACGTCGCGCTGCGTCTCGTCGCGCTGTCCTGCTGCCTTCCGGCGATGGCCACGGCCGAGGAGAACCTTGGATGGCACGGCCAGAAGGGCGAGGGTGGTGCGTCCCTGTTCTACGGCATCCCGCAATCGGATTATGCGCCGCTGTTCTTCTCCTGCGCGCAGGGCAGCGACGAACTTGCCTTCGTCTTCGTATTCGCGCCGATCGAGGCGGTCGATGGCGTCGAGGTCGAGGTTCTGCTCGAGGCCGGCGACATATCCGTGCCGATCGCCACCACCGGGGCGCGGATCGAGATGGACGACAGCTTCATCCTCGAAGGCCGGACGGTGCTCGATGCCCGTCTTGCCGATCTCCTCACCTCGCGCGGCACGTTGAGCGTGTTCGTCGAGGACGGGGCCGAGGACTATCCGCTCGACGGCGCGCGGGAGGCTGCCACGGCGCTGCTCGAAACCTGCACCGGCAAGGCGGCTGCCGCCCCGACGCCCGGGACCACGCAATGCGATCTTGCGGCCTGGGTCATGAAGGGCGCACCCGCCGATCTTGCCGTGCGCGCCGGACCCGGACCGGATTATCCGGAGCTCTCCACCGTGCCGCGTCCCTATACCGACGGCGAGGAGATCTACTTCCCCCAGGTGACGATCACCGGATCGCGCGATGGCTGGTTGCAGATTTCCGAGGTCATCACCGAGCTCTATGGTGGCTGGCCGACCGACCCGATAACCACCTTCAGCGGCGAAGGTTGGCTGCCCGGCGACATGCTCCGGGTCTGGCTGCAATCGCCCCATCTCCTGTCGTGGCCCTCCGACGACGCCCCTATTGCCTTCACCGTGAGCACATCGGGCAGCATCACCGACAATTTCAGGCTCGACACCCTCCATGCCTGCGAAGGTTCGTGGGTCGAGGTGGAGGGGCGCCGCGACGATGAAAGGCCGCGCGGATGGATCAGGGACATTTGCGCCAGCCAGGTGACGACATGCCCGTGAGCGGGGCCGCCATGCCGGTCGCCCTGTTGCGCATGGCGCTGGTTGGATTGGCACTCTGCGGGATGCGCGGCGAGCGCGGCCTCTCTCCAGACCAGTTGTATATCTCCAGCTACTGGAAGCAGGGATTGGTGGAGGACCAGCATCGCGAAGTCAAATATGCCGACTCGGTCGCCGCGTCGGCCTGAGGTCGGGACCTGCCGGGTTTACTCGGAGGCGTGGAACTGTGTCGGCCGGAGGCTTCCAGCTTTCAGTGAGCTTCTGGTCGCTTCGGTTGCCTTCAGCTTGCTTGAGCAAAATGCAGGCCCACGCCGGTGGCCTGTTCCATGCGCTCAATATAGCGCTTGACGTTGGCCGGATACTGAACGCCCTTCACGATGCTGAGCATCCGCAGTGACGGATAAAGCACGAAGTCGTCGGCATCCACATGCTCACGTCCGGCGAGCACATCATCCAGCTCCGTCAATCGCCCTTCAATGTCGCGGATCAGGTCCGGGCTCTGGGCTAGCAAGTCCTCGAACGCGCCGAAATTCTTGGTCTGGCGGCTCTCGAATGCGGCGCGCGCGGTCTCCGTTGCAAACTCCGGCAGGTCCGCACGGGCTAGGCGGGGAATGGACAGCTTGAGGATCGGCCGCCACGCCGCGTCGTGCCACAGCTTGATCGCGCTGTTGTCTTCCACCGGAGTGACGACAGGCGTTCCGTGCAAGCCATCCACATAGCGCACGATATCCATGCTCTCGGCCATATGACTGTGATCGGCCTTTTCCAGAATGGGCGTCGTCTTCTTGCCGACCAGACCGGTCGGGGTGTCGACATCGTCTTCCAGAACGAATTGCAGCTCGACTGGCAGCGATTTGAGCCCGAAGATCATGCGCGCCTTGGCGCAGAACGGGCAATGGTCATAGACATACAGTTTCATTGGTAAAATTCCTTATGGGTTCGGATTGCGGGTGACGCGGTTGGTGTTCCGGCCGGGTTCAGCTTGGGCTCTCCACAATGCCGCCTTCGACCCGAAGCGCCGCGCCGGTGGTCGCGCTCGACAGCGGCGAGGCGACATAGACGGCGAGATTGGCGATTTCCTCCGGCGCGGCGAAGCGGCCGATCAGCGTGGAGGGGCGGTTTTCGGCAAGGAACCGGCTTTCGGCTTCGGCCGGATCGATGCCGCCTTCGCGCGCCAGATCGGCGATGAAGGCGACCGAGCTTTCGGTCCGCGTCGGTCCCGGCAGAATGGCGTTCGATGTCACGCCTGTGCCGGCCAGCGCCTTGGCATAACCGCGCGACAGGGCCTGCAACGCCGCCTTCGACACGCCGTAATGGATCATCTCGACGGGGATGTTCTGCGCCGATTCACTGGAGATGAAGATCAGCCGGCCCCAGCCCTTGTCCTTCATGATCGGCGCATAATGGCGTGCAAGCCGCGCGGCGCTGGTCACGTTGACGTTGAAGATGTGCGCCCAGTCGGCGTCATCGAGTTCAAAGGCCGGCTTCGCGCCATAGATGCCGAGATTGCTGACAAAAATATCCGCCTGCGGCACCTCGGCGATCAGGTCCGCCGCACCTTCCGGGGTGGCGAGATCGGCGGCGACGCCGGAGACTTTGGCGTCCGGCTGCTGTGTCGCGATGGCCGCCACCGCCTTGTCGACCGCCGCCTGCGTGCGCCCGGTGACCACCACGTCGGCTCCCGCCCCGGCCAGACCCTTGGCGATGGCGAAGCCGATGCCGGCCGTCGACCCGGTCACCACGGCGCGTTTTCCTGCAAGATCGATGTTTATCATAGTCTCCGTTCAAGCGTCTGATGGACGCGGCATGCGTCGCAACCGGGCCCGCTCTGTGAATTGGTTCGAGACCTATGTAATTATGTTGATTTGCGCATTAAATAGCGGTTTTATTGTTTGATTGGAAACGCAGGATGTTCAATCATGGACCGGATCACCAGCATGCAGGTGTTCGTCAAAGTCGCCGATCTCGGCTCCTTCGCCGCGGCGGCGGTCGCGCTGGACCTGTCGCCGGCTATGATCGCCAAGCATATCCGCACGCTGGAAGAGCGGCTTCAGGTGACGCTGATCCGCCGCACGACGCGACGACAGAGCCTGACCGATGTCGGGCTGAGCTTTCTGGAGCGCTGCCGTTCGATCCTCGCCGAGGTCGAGGCGGCCGAGAACCTCGCCGCTGAAAGCCAGGGCGCGCCGCGCGGTCTGCTGCGGGTCAACGCGCCGATGACGTTTGGCACAACCAGCCTCGCCGGCGCGTTGCCGGATTACCTGCTGGCCAATCCCGAAGTGGATGTGGAACTGTCGATCACCGACCGCATGGTCGATCTGGTCGATGAAGGCTTCGACGCGGTTATCCGCATTGGAGCACTCGCCGACACCTCCTTACGGGCACGGGCGATGACACCCTACGAGATGGTGCTGTGCGCGGCGCCGTCCTATCTCGCCGGCCACCCCGCGCCGCAGCACCCCGCCGATCTCGCTTCCCATGCCTGTCTCGGTTTCGCCCACTGGGCGCCGCGCGGTCAGTGGACCTTTGAAGGGGCAGGGGGGACAAAGCAAACGGTGGAGGTGCATGGCCCGCTGACCACCAATATCGGGCATGCCTTGCGCGTAGCGGCCCTGTCGGGCCTCGGGATCATCCTCCAGCCGCGCATCCTGCTTGACAACGATATCGAGCGGGGGCGCCTCGTACCGCTCCTGCCGGAATGGCGGCATGCGGCCCGGCCTATGCACATTCTCACCGCCCCGGATCGGCGCAGAACCCGCAAGCTGGGCAGCTTCGTGGATTTCATCGCCCAGCGGTTCCCACCGCGTGGGCTATGAAATAGGGCGCGCGATCATGGGCCATTACAGCAAAAGGCCAGCGTGGGGCGGTATATCCGCGCCACGCTGGCCTCGAAGGAAGCAACAGCTTTTACGGGTTGATGATGCCGTAGAGCAGAAGGCTGGAGAAGTCGACCCAGCCGCCGCCGTAATAGGACGGATAGGCATCCTTGAGCGCCTTGGCATAGCTTTCAGCATCGCTGTTGGCGGCATGGATGTCCTTGGCCTTGCGCAGATAGGCGATATTGCCGTCGATGACGTCATAGCCCACCGGATTGCCGTGGCCGACCATCAGCGTGTCATAGCCCTTGGCCGCGTCACCCTTCAGCGCCTCAAGAATTTCGATCCAGTGGTCGAAATGGCTTGCGACGGTAAAGAGGTGATGTTCGGCAGGGAACACCAGGTCGAAGACCATCACCACCCTCGCGTCAGGCAGGCGCACGATGGTCTGCCAGTCGCTTTCGCCATCGGGCTGGCGCTCGAATTCGAAGCGCACGCCGCCGATGGTCTGGGCGCCGACCGCCAGCTCGTGGTCAGGCAGGGTCGGGGTCTTGGCCACCACATTGCCGAAGGCCTCGTTGCGGGCATCGAGGATCTTCTGGCCGTTTTCCTTGATGTAGGAGATGATTTCCGGCAGCGCATAGATGGGCGCCTGCGGGAAGCGCTGATGCAGCACGCTCAGCCCGGACCAGTGGTCGGGGTGGATGTGCGACAGCACGATGCGGTTCACGGGCTTGCCAAGCCCGGCGATATAGTCGGCCAGGTCTTCGGCGTGCCTGGTGTGGAAGACGGCGTCGAAGACGACGAGGCCGTCATCGGTCTCGACGATCTGCGAGGTGACGTAAAGCCCTTCCTCGGGCGACTTGTAGGTGTGGATGGTCACCCCGCGATAATCCTTGGTGGTGACCTGTCCCAATTTGGCTTGCGTAGTCATGTCAACGTCCTTTCAATAAGAAGAGTGCAGCAGAGGACAAAACGCTTGGCGTCGTGTTCTGGCGATAAACATGACCCTCTCGGAAGGAGTTGATAATCCATCACCCCAGAAGATGATTGCCTCCCTATTGGAACGAATAATCCCTTTTTACATTGCGCCGATGCGGATGACCGGCTTCAACGTGCCGCCCTTTTCGCTATCGGCCGCCGCCTCGTTGATCTGGTCGAGGGAGTAGAACCTGACCAGCTTGTCGAAGGGAAAGCGGCCGGCAAGATAGAGATCGATCAGCTTGGGAATGAAGACATCGGGAACGCTGTCGCCTTCGACAACGCCGCGAATGCTCTTGACGTTCTGCATCAGATCGTTTGCGTCGAGATCGAGCAGCGCACCCGGTTTTGACGCACCGACGATTGCCGCCGAACCCATGGGGCGCAGGGCCAGCACCGCATTGCGGATCACTGCCGGGATGCCGGTCGAATCCATGGCGAAATCCACGCCCTTGCCGGTAATCTTGCGGATCGCCGCGACCGGATCGTCTTTCGAGCTGTCGACGATGTGGGTCGCGCCGAGTTCACGCGCCAGGTCGAGGCGCGACGGTACGACGTCAATGGCGAAGATGGTGGTGGCGCCGGTCGCAGCCGCCGCCATGACGGCGGACAGCCCGACTGCGCCCGCGCCGAAGGCGGCGAAACTTGAACCCGGCTCGACCTTGAGCGCGTTGAGCACGGTCCCGGCTCCGGTCTGGATGCCGCAACCAAGCGGCCCAAGCAGTTCCAGCGGCGCATCCTTGCGCACCTTCACCACGTTGCGCATATTGGCGATGGCGTAGGCGCCGAAGGAGGACTGGCCGAAGAAGCGGTCGTTGAGCGGCGTTCCGTCATGCCCGCACAGCGCATGCGAACCGTCATCCGGTCTTGCGCCTGCGAAATTGTAGTCGTTGAAATTCTCGCAATAGGCCGGATGGCCCTCCTGGCACGGCCGGCAGGCTCCGCAGGAATGAAAGGAGAGGACGACATGGTCGCCCTTTTCGACCTTCGTCACGTTCTCGCCGACCGCCTCGACGATACCGGCGCCCTCATGGCCGAGCACGATCGGCTGCGGCACGGGATAGATCTGGTCGCGCGCCACCATGTCGGTGTGGCACATGCCGGTCGCCACCACCCGCACCAGCACCTCGTCATGACGCGGTGGCGTGATGCTGGCAGTCTCGATGACAAACGGGCCGCCCTTCTGGCGGACAACTGCGGCCTGGAAATCTTTTGCTGCAAATTCCTGTATCGACATTGGAGCTTACTCTCACTTTGGCACATGGGTGCGTGTCGTGGATTGAAGACGTACAATCAGGGAGACTTTGGTTGCACCTGTCGACGTGAGACAATCATTCGCATGGCGCTGATGCAACCAATGTCCTGTTCAAGAATTCGTTTCGCCCCTGACCGGCGCGGTCGTCGATGCTTCGGGTACGCTGGCGCAAGTGGGGCAGGGGAGTGGACAGGCGGCTTTGATGTCGTAAAGCGAGAAAGCAGACCGACGAAACACATACAGGTTGGCCATCGTGAAAGACATCTTCGTCGTCACACATACTGAAGCCGCCCATCACCTGGAAAACAGGGTTGGGGGTTGGTTCGACAGCGATCTGACGCATCGCGGCTTGCAGGAGGCGGAGGCCATCGCTGAACGCTTGGCGAGCTTGATCGGTTCAGGCGCGGTCGAAATCTACAGTTCTGACCTGAGGCGAGCGTCTCAAACTGCGGCCGCGATAGCCAGGCGCTTGGGTCAGACGGTGCAGGAGACCTCAGCCCTGCGGGAAATCAGCTATGGCGTTGCCGGTGGCAAACCTCAAGCATGGCTCGACGCACGCTATACCCCGGCTCCGGATGACAATCGGTTGGACTGTGATGGTGGCATTGACGGTGCCGAGACCAGGCGAGATGTCGCCAGGCGCGTGTTTCCCTTCATCGATGGCGTTGTGCGCCGCCGCTGTGAGAAACAGATCATTGTGACCCACGGTTTCACACTGAGCATGGTCATTGCGGCATGGATGAAAATCCCGATCGATGCCACAGGCTTTTTGGCCTTTCCCGCCAAGTCCGGAAGCATAACGCACCTTCGCCAGGACGACTTCTTCCGCAATCGTGCTGTGCTCTTCATAGGCGACAGGGCACATCTTTCCGGGATCTGATCAGGCGGTCGACCGTGGGAAAAAGCGCCGGGTTTCGTGCCGATCCGCTATCAGCGTCGGCTTGCGGCCGATCAGCACGACACCGTAGGCGGCCTCCTGCAGGCTGTCGAGGACAGCCGGAACCACTTTCGTACGTAGCATCACAAGCTAGGGCATCATGTGCTTCTGCTTTTTGGAGAAGGGATGCGGGGTCGCGAGGCCTTGCGCGGATGGTGCAGATCAAATAATATGAGTTTTATACTCATAATTTGTACAGCCCCGCCGGCAAGGATTGCCGCGTCGGCCGTCATGGAGATCGTCATGCGTCACCCGGTCGAAATCCACGAAGCCTTCGAGGAGGATGCGGAGGTGATGCGCCGCCTGATCCTGGGCGCCTTCTGCGACATGCTGCATAAGCGGAACCTTCCGCCGATGATGGTGCTCGAGCATGCCGCCGCCGCACTGGGCGCGGTTTATCGTGAGGTCGCCGACGCCCATATCGGCCCCGGCGCGTGTCCGTGCGGCTGGCAACCCGATGCGCTCGGCGATGTGGCGAGGCTGCAAACCGCGCTCGCCGACGCGGCCTTGTCGGATATGCAATGCGGGTTGCTGCATGGGCCGGTCGCCGGGCACGGATGACTGGCCAGGACGAGACGCACGGGTCAATTCACATGGACCGCGGCGGCGCGGTCATCTTCCTGCTCGAAAAGCGCGATGATGCGGTCGCGTCATAGATGGGGGCGACCTCCGCGAATGACCGGGATCGGTCGGACCCCGCCGAAGCGGGGCCTCTCCTGTTCAGTGCCGTTCGGCGGTGAACTGACCGCACCAATCGTTGGACTTCACCACCGGCCACAAGCCGCGCGCATCGGGATCTGGCTGAGTGACGGGCGGGTTGATGCGGCACAGGCCGGCATCCGCCGTGGTCTGCGCGGCGGCGTTGATGACGTGATCTTCGAAGAAGACGCAGGAATTGCAGGTGGTCGCGGAATGGTTTGCGGTTGCCATGATGGCCTCCATAAAGATGATATTGCCTGTCAGAAAACCGTTTTCCAACAGCGTGTTACCTTTATAGATTAGAACGATTCCAGACTAAAAGCGCTTTAAAACCTTCCCCTAAACGTCCGGTTTCACTGTGCGCGCTAACCGAGCGGCGGGCGGGGTCGCGGACGCACTGCGCGCCTGAGGGACTTGATTTCACAATGGGTGGTTATCCCTTGAGCGTTCGTCGAAATACTGTTCAAGATCGATGCTATCAAAGGCAGGATATGCTTCCGTCAAAACTGAAAGGCGCTAGGAGCCGGCTTTGGCGACTAAAAAAAGCGTTGGTCTGGTGCTTGGAAGCGGTGCGGCGCGCGGGTGGTCCCATATTGGACTGCTTGAGGTGCTCGATGAGGCCGGCATCAAGCCCGACATCATTTGCGGAACGTCGATGGGGGCGCTTGTCGGGGCGGCCTATGCCTCTGGACGCCTGGCCGAAATAAAGGACTGGGCCATGGCCGCCGACTGGCGGACGGTGGCTTCGCTGGTCGATGTCAATCTGATGGAAGGCGGCCTGGTCGCCGGGAGCCGTATCGTCAACTGGATGGGCACGCTCAGCCTTGCGGCCAATATCGAAGACACCGCCATTCCCTTTGCGGCCGTTGCCACCGATCTCACGACTGGCCGCGAGGTTTGGCTGCGCTCGGGCGCGCTGGCGCCGGCGCTGCGCGCGTCGATCAGCTTGCCGGGGATTTTCAGCCCGGTCCTGTTGGACGGGCAATGGCTGGTGGATGGGGCATTGGTCAATCCCGTGCCGGTTTCCCTCTGCCGCGCCATGGGCGCCGATACGATTATCGCCGTGGATATGAACGAGGATGTTCTCGGCCGCTCGCTTGTCGAGGAGCTCCCGGAGCGGCCGATATCGACCGAAGAACAGACAGCCGGCAACATGATGGACTTGCTCGCGTCCCTGCCGCGCTCCTTGCAGAGGCAGGCATCGAACTTCAATCTGTTCAAATCCCGCACACCGGGCTATTTCGACGTGCTCTCCAATGCGCTCAACATCATGCAGGACCATATTACGCGCTCTCGGCTGGCCGGAGAGCCGCCGCATGTCCTCGTGTCGCCCAGAGTGGCCGAAATCGGGCTCATGGATTTCCACTGCGCCGCCACTGCCATCGCAGCGGGGCGGCAGGCGGCGGAACTAGCCTTGCCGGTCATCGAAGCGAAGCTGTGATCGTTGCGGAAATCGCGCGCGCCGCGAGAGCTGATAAAGCAATAGACCACGTGGCGATGCGGATCTGTGTGTTGGCGGCGGTAAGATTTGGCCCGGCTGCGGAAAAATGGCTCGATCCAGAGTGAGGCGAAAAGGCATGACATATCGGTGTCATGCAAGCCGGTTCCAATGACTGCTTTTGGAGAGACGATCGTGAGCAGCAGGGGTTCGGAAGCATCGTTCTGGAACGGCATCGCCGGCAAATACGCTAGGAGCCCGGTAAAGGATCAGGCCAGCTACAGCCGGACGCTGGATGCCACCCTGGCGTTAACCGGGCCGGACAGCCTGGTTTACGAAATGGGCTGCGGCACGGGATCGACCGCATTACACTTGGCCAGGCATGTTGCCAGGGTCGTTGCCACCGATGTTTCCGATGAGATGATCCGCATTGCGCGCGGCAAGGCCGTCGGAGTCGACAATGTCGAGTTCAGGGTCGAATCGGCGGAGGATGTGGGGCTTGCCGGAGCCTTCGACCTGGCGGTCTGCTTCAATACGCTACATTTGATCGCCGACCGGCAGGCCGCGATACAGAAAATCCACAAGGCGCTGAAAACGGGCGGCCATTTCGTTTCCAAAACCCCTTGCCTGGGGAGTATCTCCCTTATCCTGGCTCCAATCATTGGAGTCATGGCAGCCTTGGGGCAGGCGCCGCGTGTGTATTTTTTCAGTCAGGACGAACTCATCCGTTCCATCGAGGCTGCGGGGTTCGAGATCGTGAGCGTGGAAGGCCACGATGCCAAAAGGCCACAGGCCCGGCCGTTCATCGTGGCAAGGAAATGCTGAATTGAGGCTCTCGGATCATCGGTTCCGCCGCTATCCTGAGGAGCGCGAATTTGCGTTGATCAGGCCGATGAAAAGAACCCTTGCGGCAAGACAACCCTTCTTCGTCTGGTCGCCGGTCTCTTGTCGCCGACCGCCGGTGAGGTACGCATGGATGGCAAAACCGTTGCCAGTGCGACCTCGTTCCTGCCGCCCGAACGCCGCGGCCTGGGCATGGTGTTTCAGGATTATGCACTCTGGCCCCATCTGAGCGTTACCGGCAATGTCGCCTTCCCGCTGGAGATGCGCCGCGTTGGCCGCGCCGAGCGTGAACAGCATGTCGTTGCTGCGCTGCGGCGCGTGGGCCTCGAACACCTTGCAGACCGCAACCCGGGCGCTTTGTCGGGCGGCCAGCAGCAGCGCGTTGCCATTGCCCGCGCCATTGTCGCCGAACCGCGTATTGTGCTGTTCGATGAGCCGCTATCGAATCTCGATAGGGAACTGCGCGAGAGCATGGTCAGCGAACTGGCCGGGCTGATCAAAAGCCTTGATCTCACCGCGATCTACGTGACCCACGACCAAAGCGAGGCATTCACTCTGGCCGATCAGGTCGCGATTCTGGACGGCGGCGCGGTGGCCCAATTGGCCACGCCCAACCAGATTGTCGAAGAGCCTGCCAGTGCCAAGATTGCGGAGTTCCTGCGCCTCGGCGCGATAATGCCCCTGTGCCGGACGGCCGAGGGGTGGTCGCTCGGCGATTCTCAACTGACCCTGACCGGCGCTCCGAAGCTGGGGGTCGGTCAGTGCGCCCGCGCCCTCGTCACGCCACGCGCCCTGATCGCCCGACCGCCGGATATGGCGGGGCTGACCGGTGAAGTCAGCGCCGTTCAGTATAGGGATACATCCTATGCGGTGAGCGTTGCTGTCGCCTCCTCCGGCGCGCCGCTGACCCTGCAAATGACCAGCGACTTCCGGATGCGTCTTGGGGAACGCATCGGACTGGAGATCATCTCCGACCGCCTCCGCTGGTTCCCGGCGGAAGCGCATCCAACCCCCTAGGAGCGTCACATGATGACCCATACCATTCGTGCCGGCCTTGCCGCGCTGAACGTTCTGGCCATGGCTGGCACCGCCTATGCCAATGTCACGGTCTACACCGCCGGCCCCGCTTCGCTGATCGAGCAGCTGGCGGCCGGTTTCACCGAAGAAACCGGCATCAAGGTCGATTTCTTCCAGGCCACCACCGGCCAGGTCATGGCCCGCATTGAGGCTGAAGCGGCCAATCCTGCCGTTGACGTGCTGATTTCGGCCTCGTGGGACACCGCCACCGATTTCGCTGAGCGCGGCTGGCTTCTGCCTTACACTAGCCCCAATGCGGCGACCGTCCCGGATTTCCTCAAATCCGACACCGCCGTGGCCCAGGGCATTTCGGCGCTGGCCATCGCCTGGAACCCCACCAGCGGCACGCCCAAGCCCGCCGAATGGGCCGATCTGGCCAAGCCTGAATATGAGGATCTGGTGAACCTGCCCGATCCGGCCCAGTCGGGCGCCACCTTCGAGCTGGTCGCCGCGCTCGAGGCCCAGAGCGGCTGGTCGCTGTTCGAGGATCTGGCCGCCAATGGCGCCATCGTCGCCGGCGCCAATGCCGAAGCGCTCAACCCGGTGTTGCAGGGCGCCAAGGCCGCCGTGTTCGGCGCCGTGGACTACATCTCCTTCAATGGCCAGCAGAAGGGCGAATCCATCGAAGTCGTCTTCCCGGCTTCGGGCACCGTCATCGCTCCGCGCCCGGCCATGATCCTGAACTGGTCCAAGAACCAGGACGAGGCCAAGCAGTTCATCGACTACATGCTGTCCGATGCCGGCCAGGCCATCGTGGCCGCCACCAATCTGATGCCGGCCCGTACCGATATTTCGGCCAATCGCCCGCTGATCAGCGATCTCAGTATCCTGGCCATCGATGCCGAGGCCGTCTATGCGGGTCGTGAAAACACGCTTGCCGCCTTTGGCGGGATTTTCGGTCAGTAGGGGATCGGCAACAGCATGTCGGCACGCAGCATCCAGGCCGTGAACCCGGCTGTCGCCTTCGCGGCGCTGGGCCTCCTCGTCGTGGTCGCTGTGCCCTTCGCCTTCATCCTGTTGCAGGCCATTTTTCCGGAACTGGGGCGCGGCTCGCTGGCCGCGCCTTTTTCCCGCCTCGCCGATACGCTGGGTGACGTCCGGCTCATCCGCATGACGGGCAACACCATCCTGCTGGGATTGGGCGTCGTGGCGCTGTCCGCCCTGATTGGCGTTCCTCTGGCGGTGGCGCGCGCGCTGTTCAGGGTGCCGGGGGCCATGCTGTGGGACCTGCTGATGCTGGTGCCGTTCATGATCCCGCCCTATATCGCCACGCTGGGCTGGATCATGACGCTGCAGCCGCGCGGCTATGTCCACCAGCTTTTCGGGTTCAATCTCGCGCCATTCCTGCTTTCGGTCTGGGGCATCATCTTCGTGATGACGCTCAACACCTTCCCGGTGATCTATTTCGCGGTGTCGCGCACCGTGGAAGCCATCGGCTCGCGCTATGCCGATGTCGGGCGGGTTTTCGGCGCTTCGGCCTGGCGTGCATTCTGGCGCATCACCCTGCCGCTGGCGACGCCGGGTCTGGCAGCTAGCCTGCTGCTGGTCTTCGCCATGGCTATTGAGGAATATGGCACCCCCGCCGCGCTCGGCCGCCGTGCCGGATTTGACGTGCTGGTGACGGGAAT
Organism: Pelagibacterium lacus; assembly: GCF_003345525.1. Taxonomy (GTDB): domain Bacteria; phylum Pseudomonadota; class Alphaproteobacteria; order Rhizobiales; family Devosiaceae; genus Pelagibacterium; species Pelagibacterium lacus. The sequence goes on along the minus strand of NZ_QQNH01000001.1, from coordinate 33,388 downwards.
CGATTTGCGGGTCTCGGACTGGCCGATCGACCTGCCCGGCGCGGCCATCCTGTCGCTGGTGCTGGTCGGGCTCAGCTTCGGCGCCTTCCTGATCCAGCGCTGGATACTGACCCGCCGCTCCTATCAGACCACCACCGGCAAGCCGCAGACCATCGACAAGCGCCCGCTCGGCCGATGGACCTTGCCCGTCGTTCTCGGCTTCGCCCTGGTCGCTATGCTCGCCACCGCCGTGCCCCTCCTGGCCATTTTGGCCACGGCGCTCTCACGCACCATTTCGGGTGGCCTGGCGGTAAGCAATCTGGGGCTGGATAATTTCCTCGCCATTTTCACCGACGGCGTCGGAGCGTTGCGCGCGCTGGGCAACAGCCTGTCGCTGGGCGTCGCCGCTGCTCTGTTCACCGGCCTGCTCGGCGCCCTTTCGGCCTATGCCGTGGTCAAGAGCACGTTTCGCGGCCGCAATCTGCTCGATGTGCTGACCATCCTGCCCAATGCCTTGCCCGGCATCGTCGTCGCCGTTGGCCTGATCCTGGCCTGGAACCAGCCCTGGCTGCCGGTTACGCCCTACAATACCGCGCTGATTCTGCTGCTCGCCTATTGCTGCATTCTGCTGCCGCAGCCCGTGCGCTATGCCACCGCCGCCTTCCATCAGGTCGGTGACAATCTGGAAGCGGCGGCGCGCGTCTTCGGCGCCACCCCCATGACCGCTTTCCGCCGCATCCTGTTGCCGCTGATTCTGCCCACTCTCTTGGCGTCCATGCTGCTGGTCTTTGCCGTCGCCACGCGCGAGCTGGTTGCTTCCATTATCGTCGCACCGGTCGGCATGCAGACCATTTCCACCTATATCTGGCGGCAGTTCGAACAGGGCTCGGTCGGGCTGGGCATGGCCATGGCCTTCGTGACCATTCTCATCACCACCATTTTTCCACTTATCGTTCTGAGCCTGCTGGGTAAACGAGGCGGCCTGCTGTGACTGTCGCGCCCATGCAGGTCACCGCGATTTCGGGCGTCGGCGGCAAGTTCCTTGCCTGCTTTCTGATCGAGACGGGCTCCGCCCGCTTTTGTCCGATCTGGGGGAGGCGTCCATAGTTGCCGAATCCTTAGCGATTTTCAAGACAGCACATGGCTTGGAATTCCAAATTGGTTCAATCAGGAACCGACTTGCTCTAGGAAATGAGTCCGTGATGGCATGAGAGCATAATTCACGCTTGGGGAAGGCCTGCTGTGGCTTTGATCTCCAGGTAATCGTGCAAACCCCATTTGCCATGTTCCCGCCCGTTGCCCGACTGCTTGTATCCGCCGAACGGTGCCCGTGCATCCCAGGGCGCGCCGTTGACCCAGATCGAGCCAACACGCAAGCGCCGTGCGATGTAACGGGCTTTGGCAGGGTCGCTGGTTTGGATATAGGCGGAAAGGCCGTAGATTGTGTCATTGGCAATCCGGACCGCGTCGTCCTCGGTGTCGTAGCCGATCAACGCAATGACCGGACCGAAGATTTCCTCCCGCTCGATGGTCATGCCGGGCGTGACGTCGCCGAATACGGTGGGCTGCACGTAGTAGCCCTTGTCGATGCCCTGGGGACGTCCGGGACCGCCGGTGACCAATGTCGCACCTTCCGCGATGCCGGCTTCGATGAGCGCATTGATGCGGTCGAACTGCAGCTTGTTGACGACAGGACCGAGCATGACATCGCTTGAAGGATCTCCGACGGTGTGAGCTTCTGCGGCCTCCTTGGCGTAGCGCTTGGCCAGCTCCATCTGTTCCGCTGGCACCAGCAGACGGGCCGGTGCGCGGCAGGCTTGACCGCAGTTGACGTAGCAGGCGTCGACACCGTCCTTGACCGCCTTTTCAAGGTCGGCATCCCGCAACACGATATTGGCCGATTTGCCTCCCAACTCCTGAGCGACGCGCTTGACTGTATCGGCCGCGGCACGTGCCACGGCGATGCCGGCCCTGGTGGAGCCGGTGATGGATACCATGTCGATGTCGGGATGACGCGACAGCGCTTCGCCAGCAACTTCGCCCGAGCCGGTGATATGATTGTAGACGCCCTTGGGAAAGCCTGCCTCATGCACCAGTTGGGCGAAGAGGAGCGAGGAGAGCGGCGAATATTCCGATGGCTTGGCCACCATCGTGCAGCCGGCCGCGAGCGCCGGCGCCGCCTTGACCACCAGCTGGTTCATGGGCCAGTTCCATGGTGTGATGAGCGCGCAGACCCCGATCGGTTCCAGCGAGATCAGCGTCTCGCCGCGGCGTTCCTCGAACTCGGTCTTCTCAAGCGCCTCGATCGCAGCCTCGAGATGCGCCTGGCCGACCCAGGCTTGCGCGGACTTGGAGAAGGCCAGGGGCGTCCCCATCTCGCGGGTCATCAGTTCGGCGATCTCGTCGTAATGCTCGTTGTACTTTTCGAGCAGGCGGCGGCGGAGCTGCAGGCGCTCCTCTTTCGGGGTCAACTGCCAATCGTCGAAGGCGGCGCGGGCCGCAGCCACGGCGGCATCGACATCGGCCGCCGCTGCCATGGGGATGCGGGCAATCTCCGTCTCGTCGGCAGGGTTGATCAGGAGATGGGTCTGTGTGCCATGCGGCAAGACCCAGCTGCCATCGATATAGAAGCGGTCAAGGGTGTTCATCGGCAGTCTCCCGATCTGAAATGGGACCGTAGCGGTCGAAGGAAGCGCGGAAGCGCGCTTCCGCGTCAGGCAAAGCGTGCGGTCCGGCGAGACGATAAATCAGCGATGTCGTGGCGCTGGTGCGGACCGTTGCGAGAAGATCTTCGTCTACCTGGCCAGCCGGATCGGTGCCGCAAAGGCGAGCGAAGCGCAGGGCCATCATGTGCTGGTCCTGGTAGTCCGTCTGCCGTTCGCGCCGCGCTTCGGCCAGGGCTTGTGCGAACTGGCCGGGCGTCCGCGCGACAAGGCCGGACCAGAGATAGGCGAGGTAGCGCGCCTGTTGTTCGAGAACGGTGATATACCCGCCATTCTGGGCGAACATGCCGACAAAGGCGAGGTTGGGCAGGCCGGGATGGGTAGTGAAATCAGCAAGCGTCAGACCCCTGTCGTCCGCCTCGAGCACGTCTCTCATGGGGTCGGACAGGAAAGGCAGATTGAGATCGAAGCCCGTCCCGAAGATAATTGCGTCGGCTTCGATGCTGGTTCCATCGGCAAAGCTGACCGTTTCTCCGGCAATGGAGGTGATCCACGGCACCGGGCGAATTCGGTCCTCGGCCACAAGGTTGAGATAGTGCTGGGAGCCGGTGAACCCTGCCGCCAAGGTGTCGCTTGCCGGTGCAGGCGCACCATATCGGGCCGGATCGCCGCCGTAGCGCAAGGCAAAGCGGCGAAGATCGTCCCGTGCCTTCTCGATATCGGGTTCCGGCGTACGGGCCGCTTGGGCATAGGTAAAGCCGTAATATTCGAATGGCACCCCGCGAACCATTTTCGGCATGACATAGCGTTGCCGCCGCTGCGCCAGATGCACGGACTGCGCGCCAAGCATGGCCAGGTCGGAGGCGATTTCCAGCGCCGAGATCGCGCCGCCTGCCACCAGGACGCGCGCGCCGCGGAACATGTCCGGAGATTTGTAGCGGTGCGCATGCAGGACGCCCAGCCGCCCCGTAAAACCATCGAGCCCGGCGATCGGGGGAATTTTCGGCTTGTTGTAGCGGCCGGTCGCGATAACCACGCGGTCCGCCTCCACCTCCTCGTCGCCCTCCCTGGTCGCAAAGGTCAGTCGATAGCAGTCATCGGATTGCTCAAGAGCCTTAAGCGTCGTATCGAAAGAGGCATTGGCGAGGAGATCGAACTGTCGCGCATAGGCCTCGAGGTGGTCAAGGATTTCGCCGTTGCGCGGAAAAATCGCCGTCCCCGGGGGGTGATCCAGATCGGAGAACTGCGTGGTCGCGATATAGGTGTTGGTGCGCATCTGGGGCCAGATGCCGGAGAGCGGATTGGCGTTGTTCCATTGCCCGCCCAATGCGGAATGGCTTTCGTAGATCCAGGGATCGAAACCGCATTCCCTGAGCCAGCGGGCAGCAGCCAGCCCGCCAGGCCCGGCTCCGATGACGGCTACCCTCTCCATTGGCGCTCTCCCCGATCAGTGGAAGTAGATGCCACCGCAGACATTGAGCGCCTGGCCGGTGACAAAGGCGGAAAGGTCGGAGGCGAAAAACACCGTAGGTCCGACGATATCCTTGGGATCGCCCAGACGCTTGAGCGCAGCCACTTCCTCCCAATGCCGGATCGCCTCTTCAGAACCCAGATTGTTTTTGCCCATTTCGGTCAGGATGATGCCGGGGCAGATCGCGTTCACGGTGATGCCGTCCATGCCCACCTCCTGCGCATAGACCCGGGTGAGGGTGATGGCAGTCGCCTTGGTTGCCGCATAATGGCCCTGAGTGGGGACGCCCTGCCGCCCCGCGATCGATGCGATATTGATGATCCGGCCGGCCTTGCGCGCGCGCATCTGCGGCAGCACGGCATTGGTCATCAGCAGGATGCCCTTGGCATTGACGTCAAAATGGGCGTCCCAATCCGCCTCGGAGAGGTCTTCCAGGGTAGACGGCTTCAGGATGCCGGCATTGTTGACGAGGATATCGATGGTGCCGGCCTGAGCAACCATTGCTTCAATGCCTGCCTTGTCGGTGACGTCGCAGGGCAGCACAATAGCTTTGCGGCCGATAGACTCGATCTTGCTAGCGACATCCGCCAGGTACCTTTCCTGCACGGGAAGATCGCACAAGACGATGTCTGCGCCAGCTTCGGCAAGGCCTAGCGCGACTGCCGCTCCAATGCCGCGGCTGGCACCAGTCACAAGCGCAGTCTTTCCAGTGAGTTCGGCCATTTCAGTTCTGTCCCTTGAGTGGAAGGCTGTTCATGGCCTCCAGCGTGTCATCGAATGAGGTGAGTTTGCCGTCCGAACCGAGACCCATCGCGACCTTTGCGGCGACAGCAGAGGCAAAGCGCGCGCACTGGCGCAGGTCCCATCCCTTGGTCAGCCCGACAATGATCCCTGCGGTGAAGCTGTCGCCGCAGCCCGTCGTGTCGACGACGTCGATATCATGGGCAGGCAGCGTGAACGGCTCCCCCTGTTCGGGGTCGACATAAACGCCATCCCCGCCCAAGGTGAGAAGCACGTTCCTGACGCCCTGAGCCTTGAAATATCGCGCGACTTCCGCCGGATTTTCGAGACCGGCGATTTCCGCGGCCTCATCGATAGAGGGGACGAAATAGTCGATATAGGGCAGGAGCGGTTTGACCAGCGTGACAGTGTCTGGGTTGGCCTGAATCAGATCGAAAGTCGTGGTGCGGCCGAGTTCCTTTGCTCGCTTGAGGAAAGCAACGGACGGTTCGCCATCGAACGACTTGAGCAGGCCCGTGCCGCCGAGATGGATGATGCGCGCGTCGAGAGCGGCATCGAGGTCGGCCTCAGCAACGGTGAAAGTCGTCGCTGTACCAGGAACATGCAGCGCGGGGCGTTCGCCATTGGGCCGAACTGGAAGGATGGTAGCCGATATCTGGACGCTGCCATCGCGGCGCACGAGGCCGGTGTCCATGCCATAGCGCTGCATCTTGGCGATCAGGAAATCGCCCATATCGTCTTCACCGACCGTGGTCACCATCTGGGTCTTGAGGCCCAAAATGGCGCAGTCCATGCCGGTTGCGGCGGCGGTGCCGGCCACGGTCATGCGGATTTCCTCGATGAAATCGGCACGGCCGCCCTCCGGAATGCGCGTTACCGGGCGGCCCAGAATATCGAGGACCGCGAAACCCACTGCACTTACATCGAATTTGGTCATCTTGTCTTTTCCATCAGTCAGCACGCTTGCGCAGGCCGAATGACAGCCCGAGCACGACAAAGACGAGCACGCCGATGCCGACCTGCTGCCAGAAGAAATTGTAACCCATCAGCAGCAGCCCGTTGCGCATCACCGCCAGCAGCAACACGCCCAGCAGCGTTCCCACGACGGAAGGCCGCCGTTCGGAGCTGATGGCGGTGCCGATAAAGGTGGCGCCGATCGCATCGAGCAGGAACGAGTCGCCGGCAAACGGAACGTAGGACCGGACCGTCGACGACAACAGGATGCCCGAGATGCCGGCCAGGACGGCACAGGCCACGAACACCATGGACATGTGGAACAGGACGCGGATGCCCGAAAAACGCGCCACATCGGCCTGCACGCCAAGCGCCGCCACATAGCGTCCGAAAACCGAGCGATGCATGGCCAGGTAGACCGCGACGAGGCAAAGCGCCAAGACGATCATCGGCGTCGGAATCCCCAACAGCGAGCTGCGGACGATGGCGTTGAACGGCGCGGCGAATTCGGCGCGCGTCAGGTAGATCGGCACGCCGCCCTGGGTGGACAGCCTTTGCACCGACTGGCCGATGAACAGGACGCCGAGCGTCGCGAGGAAGGGATTGATCTTGAGCTTGTTGATGAGCACGGCATTGAGCAGTCCCACGCAGAGCGCCGCCCCGAGGCCGCCCAGCACGCCGACGAAGCCGCCCAGGCCGGCGGCGATCAGCATGATGAACACCATGGAGCTGAGATCCATGGAAACGCCGACCGAAAGATCGATCCCGCCAGCTGCGATGACGATGGTCATCCCCAGGGCCACGATGGCCAGCAGCACCACGCGGTTGGAGATCACGTTGTACAGGTTCTCCCCGCTCAGAAAGCCGGGGGCAAAGGCGGCGAAGAACACGAGCATGGCGCAGAAGGCGCCGATCACCACGTAGTTCGAGATGGTCTCGATGTTGATGGGGAAACGGCGCGTACGGCCGGTTTCAGCTTGCATTGTCATGACGGCCTCCCTCAGTCTCTCTTGGCAAATGACGTCATGGCGACGACACACAGGATAAGGACGCCCTGCACCCCGGCCACCCAGTATGAGGAGATGCCCAGAAGCTGGAATCCATTGGCGAGCACCCCAATGAAAAGGGCGGCCAGCAGGGTTCCGCCGATCGTGGGGATGAAGCGCCTGGAAAACACCGTGCCCAGAAGGGCCGCCGCCAGGATCGGCAGCAGCATGAGGCCGGTGCCGGTCGTGGATGCGGAGAGGCGCGACACGATCAGGATGGAGGTGACTCCCGCCATGAAGCCCGCGAAGATATAGGCGGCATAGACATAGCGTCCCGTGCGGATGCCAGCGGCTCTCGCAGCCTCATGATGGCCGCCCACGGCGTAGAGCCGCAGGCCGAGCGGGCTGTATTGCAGCGCCCAGATCAGCAGCACCGAGATGACGATGAAACACCAGGCCAAAGTGCTGATGCCCAGGAAGCGTCCGAAGGCAATCACTTGCAGGAGTGGCGATTGCACGGGGATCACGGTGTTCTCCGTCAGCACCAGCTCCAGGCCCGCCGCGATATTCATGACGGCCAGCGTGGCCAGCAGGGGAATGATCCTCAACGTAACCACGGCAAGGCCATTGAGCAGGCCGATGATCATGCCCGTGGCGATGGCTGCAACGATCGATACGGCATCGCCGAAGCCCTGACGCATCAGCACGGCATAAACCGCGGCGCACAATCCGGCATTGGCGGCGATCGAAAGGTCGATGCCCCCGCGTTGAACGTCGGTGCCGGTCCCGATGAAGACCACGGTAACACCAAATGCCAGAAGACCCAGAATGGTCGACTGCTCCACGATATTGGTCAGGTTGAACGGGGAGGTGAAGCCGCGTGCCGCAATGGCAAAATAGATGACGATGCCGGCAAAGGCAGCGAAAGCACCCAGGCGAATGGCCAGTTTGGAGAGATTTCCGGAATTGAGCTGGCCTTCCCGGCCGTTGGGGGCGTCGATTGTCGTGGTCATGCGCTCCTGCCTTCCTGTTCCATTTGTGCGCCGGAAGCGGCGGCCAGGAGCCGGTCGGCATCGATCTCACCGCGCTGGTATTCGCCGATCAGCGCGCCTCGGTAGATCACCAGCACGCGGTCACACATCTCGACGATCTCCTCCAGGTCGCTCGAAAGGAAAATCAGCGCCTTGCCTTCCGAAGCGAGGCGATTCATCAGATTGTAGATTTCCACTTTCGCCCCGACGTCCACGGCAACCGTGGGCTCGTCGAGCAGGTAGACCTGACTGTCGCAGGACAGCCATTTGGCAACGACGACCTTCTGCTGGTTGCCCCCCGAAAGGTTTTTGACCATGGTGTGGCGGTCGGGCGTCTTGATGCCCAGTTCCTTGATCAGCGCTTCGGTCTTGGCCGCTTCGGTGCGCGTATTGACGAAACCCCATCCGGACATTTGGTCGAGCGAGGCCAGTGCAATGTTTTCGCCCACTGAAAGCCCGGTTGCCACGCCGTGGGCACGTCGGTCTTCGGGTATCTTGGCAATGCCATGACGCACGGCTTGGACCGGACTGCGGAACGATACCGGCTTGCCGTTGAGCACGATTTCTCCGCGGTCCGGGACCGATTGACCGAACAGCGTGCTGACCAATTCCTTGTCGCCGGAACCCAACAGGCCGGTAATGCCCAAAATTTCACCGGCCCGCACTTCGAGAGAAACGTCGCGGAAATGCCCGGCAAGGGTGAGGCCGTTCACCGAAAGAACGGGTTCGCCGATGGTCACATCGCGACGCGGATACATTTCCGACGTGTCGCGGTTGGTCATCATCTGGACGATGGCCTCGATCCCCGCCTCGGCAGGGGTGACGACGCCGACATCGCTGCCATTGCGCAGAACAGTGACGACGTCGCAAATTTCATCGATCTCCGACATGTAGTGGGAGATGAAAATGATGGCGAGATTATCGGCCTTGAGGCGCCGCAATACGGCAAAAAGGCTGGATACTTCCTTGCTGACCAACGCCGCAGTGGGTTCGTCGAGCACCAGCACCTTGGCGTCGTTCGCCAGCGCCCGGGTAATCTGCACGATCTTCTGCTTGGCGGTCGACAGCTCGGAGATCAGTGTCCTGGGGTCGAGGTCGAGATCGAAATACCGCTTGAGCAGTTCGGTGGCGCGCTTGTTCATCTGCCGATAGTTGATGAAGGGCCCGATATGCGGCTCGTTGCGCAGGAAGATGGCTTCGGCCACCGTGGCGGTGGGAACCAGCAGCCGATCCTGATGGATGAAATGGACACCGCAAGCCTCGATGGCGGCCGGCGTGATGGCGTCGAGTTCCTGGCCATGGACCCTGACCGTGCCGCTGTCGCGTTTGTAGATGCCGGCCAGGACCTTGATGATGGTCGACTTGCCTGCGCCGTTCTGGCCGACGAGCCCGTGTATCGTTCCCGGATGAACAACCAGGTTTGCGTCCATCAGCGCCCTTACAGGGCCGAAAGTTTTGTTGACGCCGTGCATTTCGATGGCGGCCTGCGTCATCGACTCCTCCTTGCGAACAGCAATTGCATCGTGCCGCCCCGGAAGGGGGGCGGCACGTGTTTCCGCTACGCCTTACTGCGCGCCATCTCCGGCTTGGGGCAGGAACGGTCCGGCCACTTCGCCGGCGTTCTGCTTGTTGATCAGAACGGCCGACACGAAGGTAAAGGGCGGCACGTCTTCGCCATTGAGGTAAGCGGCCACGTTGCGCGCTGCCTGGCGGCCGATTTCATAGGGCTGCTGGGCAACCACCGCGCCGGCGGGGCTATCGGGATCGGCGACCATTTCCACGAATTCGGGGCTGCCATCCACGCCATAGGCCTTGACGTCGGTACGACCGGCATCGCTGATCGCCTGGCTGGCGCCGATGGTCGGCACGTCCCAGCAGGCCCAGATCGCCTTGAGGCCGCTGTCCGGGCCATGCTGGGTCAGCACGTCATTGGTGTCGGAATAAGCCTGCTGCACGGTGTTGGGAATGACGTCGCGCAGTTCGGGCTGGATCACCTCGACATTAGGGTAGGATTCCAGCACATACATCAGCTGGTCGTAGCGGATCTTGCAGACCGGCACCGACTGGAAGCCGTTGAACACCGCGATCTTGCCCTCGGCACCCATGTCCTGCATCATCTGCAGGGCCAGCTCGGCACCGATATTGTAGTTGTTCGATGTCGTGTTGTTGATGGCGTGCGGCGTGGACGTGTCGACGGTAAAGAGCGGGATGCCAGCGTCGGTGATGCGCTGGAGCCAGGGGTCGAGCACGTCGATATTGCCGAGCTGTTCCAGGATCGCGTCGGGCTGCTGGGCGATAAGGGTCTGGATCTGGCTGATCTGGGTCTGGTCGTTGCGGCCCGCGTCAAGCGCGATCACTTCGGCGCCAAGCTCCTCCAGCTGATCGATCTGACCGCGATAAGCCATCAGGTCCCAATGGTGATCGGTGCCGATGACGGTCACCCCGATCACTTTGCCTTCCAGCGAATGGGTGCTGGCTTCCTGGGCGTTGACCATGGCCGTTGCCATGGCGTTGAGGGCAACCGAAGCCGCCAGCATACCAAGCGTAGTGTAACGACGTTGATGCATTTGATCCTCCTCTAAGCATCAGAAAATTGCCGATTTCCCGGCGTCTAATCTCCGTGGCCGTATCCGGCCATGCGGGCGATGACGTTCTGGATTTCCTCTTCGCTGAGCAGCGGCGGCTCTCCGAATGGCAGGCAACCCAGATATTGTTTGGCCAGCGTCTCCACCTCCACCGCGCGCCACATGGCCTGGTCCAGCGAACTGCCGGTGGCAATCATGCCATGGTGGGCGAGAAGGCAGGCGGACCGGCCCTCTAATGCGGCGAGCGCGTTGCGAGACAGCTCCGCGGTGCCGAAGGTCGCGTATGGCGCACAGCGGATGTCGTGACCGCCGCAGATGGCGATCATGTAGTGCAGCGGCGGGATGTCCTTGCGCATGATCGACAGCGTGGTGCAGGCGGTCGGGTGCGCATGCACGACGACCTGGACTTCGGGACGCGCCTTCAGAATGTCGAGATGGAACCGCCATTCCGAAGACGGGCGGCGCGTGCCCTCGACCGAGCCATCGAACCCCATCCAGACGATGTCGCTGTCGACCAGGTCGTCGTACGGCATGGAGGTTGGCGTGATCAGCATGCCCTCGCCATGGCGCATCGAGATATTGCCCGACGTGCCCTGGTTGATGCCCGATCTGTTCATCGCCCGGCAGGCATCGATTATCGCGTTGCGCGGATCGAGGGAACCTTGGGAAGCTGCTGGCGCTACAGACATGTATAGCCTCCGTCCACGGCGACGATCGAGCCGGTCATATAGGCGGATGCTGACGAGGCCACCCGGGAATGCCTGGCGCTCATCGCCGATACATCCCTCTCAGGGCTGCGGGTTGCCCGAGAGCTCGAAACGATCATGGCGGCACGGGGCAAGCCGAAGATGATTGTCAGCGACAACGGCACCGAGTTCACCTCCAATGCCATCCTGGGCTTTGTCGACCGGCACAAGATCGATTGGCATTACATCGCACCGGGAAAACCGATGCAGAACGCGTTCATTGAATCGTTCAATGGCAGGCTCAGGGACGAGATGCTCAACGAGACCCTGTTCCAGAGCCTCTCCTACGCCCGCATTGCCCTTCGAGAATGGCGGGCCGACTACAATGGAAATCGCCCACATTCGCGGCTGGGCTTGGCTCACCCCAGCCGAATACGCAACCACCTTGACCCCACGACGGGATCTGGCGCTGCGCTCAATGGCCAGCTCCACGCCAGCCCCCGTCTTCCACCAGGCTCAGCACGGCCAAAACAACCACCGGAGTCTACGTCACGCTGGATAAAAGATGGGGGCAACGTCAGGGTCGTAGCCCGACACGCTGAGCAGTGGAATCCGCTGATCGTTCCCGGCTTTTCGGCGTGGGTCCTTACGGTCTCGGATCAAGAGCATTTTGGAGAATGGATCGTAATCCTCCCATCGGGCGTGGCAGATTTCGTCCTGCCGCATCGCAGTGGCGATGGCAAAACGGATTATGCGTGCGACGGATATCTTCTGATAGGGGTTGGTTTCGAGGGTCGTGATGATTTTCCTGAGTTCGCCCTCGATCGGCCTGCGGTCTCTTTCATTGCTCCTGCCAACCAGGTCGAGTCTGCCCAGCGCAATGCGCGCCCGATCGATACCTTCGGTGGACAGGACCACGCCGTGAACGGCTGCGGCATGAGCGAGAATAATCTTGATGTAGCCGATATCGATGGAGAGCGTGACCGGTCCCGCGCCCCCTTTGGCGCGTTCCTTGCCGAACTCAATAATGCGCTCACGATCAAGTTCTGACGACCGCAGCGTGCCCAGCCGATCGGAAAGAAAATCGAGACTTGCCGCCTTGGAACGTCCGAACGTCTTTCCCACCTCCGCCAGGTCGCTACGATGGAGTTCGATGAGGCCAGCGAAAGTCTTGGTGGTCTCGGGATCGCATAGTATAGGTTCGCCACGATCGATCCTGTGCTCGACTTTGCGTGCCCACGTCTCGGCGTCGCCGCGGCGCAAGAAAGTCTCGCTGGCATATTTTCCCTTGCGTCGCACTTGGGCGCGCCAGGAGCCGGATGGAAGTTTCGTCAGTGTGGCCATTTTCGTGTGCGTTACGTGTGCAATGAAAGATAGAAACATGGCGAATTGGGTTGAATCTGGTCGCAAAATGGAGTGCACACGCCATCGTGCAACACATTGAAGATACTAAAAAAAACGTTATAAACCAAGCGCGTAGGTTGTCCATTGCCCCCATGATGGATTGGACCGACCGCCATTGCCGGTATCTGCATCGGCAGCTCACCGGGCGAGCGTTGCTGTTTACCGAGATGGTGACCAGCGCGGCGCTGGTGCATGGGGATGTGGAGCGGTTGCTGGGATATGACGACAGCGAACATCCCGTGGCGGTGCAGCTGGGCGGGTCGGACCCGCGCGAACTGGCCGCGGCGGTGGCGATCTGCGACCGGTTCGGCTATGACGAGATCAACCTCAATGTCGGCTGCCCGTCCGATCGCGTGCAGTCGGGCAAGTTCGGGGCCTGCCTCATGGCCGAGCCCGATCTGGTCGCCCGATGCCTCGCCGCCATGCGCGAGGCGACCGATACGCCGGTCACCGTCAAATGCCGCATCGGCATCGACGATCAGGACAGCGAGGCCGATCTCGACCGCTTCGTCGACACCATCTTGCCCACCGGCATCGCGGCCCTCTACGTCCATGCGCGAAAAGCCTGGCTCAAGGGGCTGTCGCCCAAGGAAAACCGCGATATCCCGCCCCTCGATTACGGCCGCGTCCATCGCCTCAAGCAGCGCCTGGGCGATGTTCCCGTGTTCCTCAATGGCGGCATCAAATCGCTCGCCGAGGCTGTCACCCATCTCGATCGCCTCGATGGGGTGATGCTGGGCCGCGCCGCCTATCACGAGCCGATGATCCTCGCCGAGGTCGATCGCGCGATCTTCGGCGACCCCGCCGCGCCCGCGACTCTCGCCGACATCGAGGCGGCGATGACCGCCTATGCCGAACAGCAGCGGGGCAGGGGCGTGCGCCTCAATCAGATCACCCGCCACATGCTCGGGCTGGCCAATGGCCTGCCCGGCGCCCGGCGCTTCCGCCAGATCCTCTCGGTCGAGGCGTGCCGGCCCGGCGCCGGCCCCGAAGTGATCGCCGCCGCCTTCGCCGCCATCGATCGCATGGCGGCGCGGGTCGCCTGAGCGGTCCTGCCGGGTCGCGCTTCCGAACCGCAAAAGTGGTGTCCACTTTTGCTGGAAGCACGCCTAATCGTGCAGTTCCAGCGAATCCTGGCTGACCGTGTAGCGCGACAGGGTCTCGAGGAAGGTCATGCCGAGCAGCGAGGTCTCCAGCGCATTGTCCTCGACGATGAAGGCGCGCACGTTCTCGCGCACGATATTGCCCACTTGCAGGCGCTCGATGCGGATCGGCGCCGCCCGTCCTGTGCCGTTGGCGGTCTGGACGGGCACGGAAAAGCGCAGCGCCCCGGTGTCGATCCCGGCGGCCCGGGCATCGGCGAACGACAGCACCACGGCGCTGGCGCCGGTATCGAAGATCATGTCGGTCTTGGTGCCGTTGATCGCCGCGTCGACCCGGAAGCTGCCGCCGAACGAGCGGGCGATATGGACATTCCCCGTCTGCGGATCGACCACCGCGGCGCCCGGCTGCAGCGCGCCCACCACGCGCTGGCTCATGCGTTGCAGGTCGCCGCGATAGGTATAGCCCACCACCAGCGCCGTCCCGATGGCCAGCCAGATGACGAAGGCGGAGACGATTTCGCCCAGCCGGTGGCGGCGCCCAACCACGGCGCTGGCCACCAGCGTGCCGATGATCACCAGCGGGATGGCGCGCGCCGTCTGGTCCTGGGTCAGCCCGATCACCGCGCCGAAATCGGCGCTGATGGCGAGGGCGATGCCGAACACGATCAGAATGGCGAAGGCGACGAACAGCATATGCAATCCCGGCTTATCGAACGACCATACCCATAAAGGTGGCCAGAATGGTGATTTCAACCAGCGCCTGCGCCGCACCGACGAGATCGCCCGTCTGCCCGCCCACCAGCCGGTCACAAAGCCGTGTCCAGCCCCAGAGCACCAGCCCGGCCAGCCCCGCGCCCAGCAGCAGGGCCCAGGGGGCGGCCAGGGGAAGGGCGAGCAGCGCGGCGATGGCGAGGGCCACAACGGCGCCGAGGGCGAAAGCGTTCCGCGACAGCCGCCCGGCCGTCGCCGCCGCGCCGCTGGCGCGGGCCGGGGGGAGGGCGAAGGCGAGATAGAGGGCCCCCGAGCGGGCGAGCACGCCCGCCGCCAGCCACAGCCCCGCGGCGGTCAGCGGCCCCGCGCCGGCGATGGCGGCCAGAGCGGTCGCTTTGAGCCCGACCATGAGGACGATGGCCAGCACCCCATAGGTGCCGTGGCGGCTGTCCTTGAGGATGTCCAGCCGCCGCTCTGGGGTGGAGCCGCCGAACAGCCCGTCCGCCGCGTCGGCCAGCGCGTCCTCGCTCATCGCCCCGGTGACCATGGCCGAGGCGGCCACCGCGAGGAGGGCGGCGAACAGCGGAGGCAACCCGCCCCACAGCGCCGCGATCAGCACCCCGGCCGGCAGCGCCCCGATGGCCAGCGAGGCGAGGGGCAGGGTGGGAGCGATGCGCTCGAGGCTGGGGCGTTCATGGGGCCGCGAGCCCGTTGGCAGGCGCGAGAAGAACCGCAGCGCCATGACGAAATCGGCCACCGGGCCGCGTCCGGGTCCGGCTTCCGCCGTGTCGCTTTCGGGGTCGGCGCCGCTCGGGTTCAATTGCCTTTTCCCTTTCGATGGCTCACAAGAACCAACCCCTTACCATCCGAATCCCGGAGCGACCATGACCGCCCAAGCCTTCGCCGATTTTCAGGACCTTCTGCTGCTCGGTCCCGATGGCAATGAGGAGGCGGTAGCCGCGGTGCGGGCGCGCGACAAGGTGCTCACCAAGCCGGCCGGTTCGCTCGGCCAGCTCGAAGGCCTCGTCGAATTCCTCGCCCGCTGGCAGGGCAAGCCCGTTCCCACCATGGACGATCCCATGGTGGCGATCTTCGCCGCCAATCACGGGGTGACCGATCAGGGCGTCTCCGCCTTTCCCCGCGCGGTGACCCAGCAGATGGTGGCCAATTTCACCAAGGGCGGCGCGGCGATTTCCCAGATCTGCGCCCTGCACGAGATCAATTTGCGGGTGTTCGAGCTGGCGCTCGAAGTGCCCACCGGGGACATCACCGTGGTCCCCGCCATGGATGAGCGCACCTGTGCCGCCACCATCGCCTATGGCATGGAGGCCATCGCCGGCGATGTCGATCTGCTCTGCATCGGCGAGATGGGCATCGGCAACACCACCGTCGCCGCCGCCATCTATGCCGCGCTCTACGGCGGCTCGGGTGCCGATTGGGTCGGCCGGGGCACGGGTCTCGACGACGAGGGCCTCCGGCGCAAGGCCGGGGCGGTGGATCGCGCCCTGCAGCGCCATGCCGGACGGCTCGACGATCCCTTCGATATCCTCGCCAATCTGGGCGGGCGCGAAATCGCCGCCATGCTCGGCGCCATCATCTCGGCGCGCCACCAGAAGGTGCCGGTGATCATTGACGGCTTCGTCGCCACCGCCGCCGCCGCCATCGCCCACGCCATCCATCCCGGTTCCATCGACCACTGCCTGTTCGGCCATCTTTCGGCCGAGCCCGGCCATGCCCGGGCGCTTCAGGCCATGGGCCGGACGGGGGTGCTCGACCTCGGCATGCGGCTGGGGGAGGGGACGGGCGCCGCCCTCGCCGCCATCCTGTGCAAGACCGCCCTGCACCTGCACAAGAACATGGCCACCTTCACCGAGGCGGCGGTCAGCGGCAAATCCGCTTAAGGAGTGCTTCCCATGTATGCCCTCTATATCGCCAACAAGAATTATTCCTCCTGGTCGCTGCGCCCCTGGGTTCTGCTCAGGACCCTGGACATCGCGTTTGAGGAGCGCTTCGTGCCCTTCCTGCAAGGGTCGAGCCGCGAGGCCTTCCGCCGCTTTTCGCCCACCGGGCTGGTGCCGTGCCTCGTCGATGGCGCGGTGACCGTCTGGGATTCCCTCGCCATCGCCGAATATGTGGCCGAGGACCATCCCCGGGTCTGGCCCGCCGATCGCGCCGCCCGCGCCTGGGCGCGCTCGGCCTCGGCCGAAATGCATTCGGGCTTTTCCAGCCTGCGCACCATTTGCGGCATGAATGTCGGGGTGCGGGTGGAGCTTTTCGACCATCGCAAGGCGGAGCTGGCCGGGGATCTGGCCCGGCTCGAAGAGCTCTGGGCCGATGGCCTCGACCGCTTCGGCGGCCCCTTCCTCGCCGGTGGGGAATTCATGGCGGTCGACGCCTTTTTCTGCCCCGTGGCCTTCCGTATCCTGAGCTATGGGCTCGATCTCGGCCCGGCGGCCATGGCCTATGCCGAACGCCTGCGCGCGCTGCCCGCCATGCAGGACTGGTATCGCGCCGCCCTGGCCGAAACCCTGCGCGACGATCCCCATGACGCCGAGATTGCGCAAATGGGCACGCTCACCGAGGATTTGCGGGCCGTTTGAGGGGCGCCCGCTGCGTCAGGACGCTTCGGAATAGATTTCGAGCCGGTTGCGCGTCTCGACCACCGGCGCCATGCCTTCCATGACGCGGGCGCGCGGGAAGGTGGCGATCACCTCGGTGCCGAAGCGCAGCTTGGAAAACAGGTCGAACCGGCCCTGATGCAGCTCCATGATGCGCTGCACGATCGGCAGGCCAAGCCCGGCCCCCTGTTCCGCCGTCTTGTGGGCGAGCGAGCCCTGTCCGAACGAGGACAGCACGGTCTCGATCTCGTCCTCGGGGATGCCGGGGCCGTTGTCGATCACCGAGATGAACTGCCCGCCATCCGGGCTGCGCCCCACCGAGAGCACGATCTTGCCCGATTGCGGGGTGAACTTGATGGCATTGGAGAGCAGGTTCAGCACCACCTGGCGCACCGAGCGCTCGTCGCCCCAGATCTTGGCGAGGCTGTCCGGCGCCTCGAAGTGCAGGTCGATGCTCTTGGTCCGCGCCCTGATGTCGAGCATGCGGCGGCAATCGTCGGCGATGTCGATGAGGCTGATCGCCTCCTCGGTCAGATCGTATTTGCCTGCCTCGATGCGCGAGAGGTCCAGCAATTCGTTGATGAGGTTGAGCAGGTGCTGGCCGCTGGCATGGATGTCCCCGGCATATTCCTTGTACTGCGCCACCCCATGCGGGCCCAGCAGCTCCGATTTCAGCACCTCGGAAAAGCCGATGATCGCGTTGAGCGGCGTGCGCAGTTCATGGCTCATGGTGGCCAGGAAACGCGACTTGGCGATACTGGCCTGCTCCGCCTCGCGCCGTGCCTCGTCCGACATGGTCCGCGCTTCCTGCAATTCGAGGATCAGCGCGTCCTTTTCCCATTGGTGTTCGAGGTTGACGATCTCGGATTTGTGCAATTGCCGCGTGAGGAACAGAAAGAAGAAGAACGCCCCGATGACCACCACCGACATGGCGTAGTTGAGCGTGCCGCCCGACAGCGTCAGCATGATCGCGACGCTCACCGTGCCGGGAAAGGTCGCCGCCAGCGTGGCCGAGGGCAGGGTGCGGGTCGCCACCGCATTGGCGGCGATCCCCACCAGCAGCATGGCGAAGATGATCACCTCGATGTCCTGCCCGCCGCCGGAAATGGCCAGCACCGGCAGGGTGGCCCAGGCCAGCCCGTTGACGGTTTCGGCGGTGACGAAGGTCCGCGTCCAGCGTTTGGGATCGAACTTCTTGCCATGGCTCGCCCGGAAGCGGCGGCTGATCAGCGTGACCCCGAGATTGGAGACCCCGACCACGCTGGCCCACACGACCACCGTGGTGGCCGGTATCCACAGCACCGCCGCCAGCGACAGGATGGCGACCAGGAGCAGGGTCGGGACCACGCTGGTCAGCCGCGCCTTGGCGTAATCGTCGAGAAGCTCGAAATCGAAGGTGGAGCGGGTGCCGGAGCTCGACGTCAGTTTCTGCCGCGCGTCGAGGACGGCACGCTGCACGGTTCTGCGCGGTTCGCGCGAAGGACGCGGTGCTTCCGCTGCTCGGCTGGTCGGGCTGGGGGCCATGCAGGAACTCGTTACACTACCACTAACTCATCGGACCGAAATACCCTCGATCCGTACGCGAGCTTCAAAGTTAGGCCGTGCGTGGTTAACAGCGGGTTGAGGGCGCGGCGCGGTTTAGCATCATCTTCACCATAGCGTCCGGCGCGGCCCGGAAAACCGGGCCGCGGGAGGGACGGGGGTTAATCGGCGCCTCAGCTTGACATAAGCAACATCGTACCCTCAAATGCGCCGCGATAACGGATGATTTTGCGTTTCTCCGAGCAATATTGCTGAAAATTAGAAATTGTATTCCAAGGAGGCTGCGCAATGGCGCTCGACAAGCTGGATCGTAAGATTCTTCAACTTCTCCAGAAGGATGCCACGATGCCGGTTGCTGAAATCGGCCGCAAGGTGGGGCTGTCCACCACCCCCTGCTGGCGGCGCATCCAGAAGATGGAGGAGGAGGGGGTCATCCGGCGCCGGGTCGCCGTGCTCGATCCCGAAAAGGTCAATGCGGGCGTCACCGTCTTCGTCGCGGTCAAGACCAATGAGCACAACGATGCCTGGCTGCGCAAGTTCGCCGGCATCGTCGAGGACTTCACCGAAGTGGTCGAATTCTACCGAATGAGCGGCGACGTGGATTATCTCCTGCGGGTCGTGGTGCCCTCGATCCAGGCCTATGACATCTTCTACAAGAAGCTGATCGCCCGCATCGCGCTCACCGATGTCAGCTCGTCCTTCGCCATGGAGCAGATCAAATACACCACCGCCCTGCCGCTCGAATACGCGGTGGTGGAATAAACGCGTTTCCGGTTCGTAAAACGCGATAAAGGAAGGCTACCCTCCGGTCACCGACATGTGGCGCCCCACGGCCGGGGCGCTGCGGCGCTCGATGACGAAGTCGTGCCCCTTGGGCTTGAGGATCATCGCCCGCTCCAGCGCCGCATCGAGGCCCTCGCGGCCGCCCTCGCGCAGCGCCCGCCGCAGGTCGACCCGGTCCTCCTGGCCGAGGCACATATAGAGTTGGCCGGTGCAGGTGAGGCGCACCCGGTTGCAGCTTTCGCAGAAATTGTGGCTCAGCGGCGTGATGAACCCGATTGTCCCGCCGGTTTCCTCCACCGTCACATAGCGGGCCGGCCCGCCGGTGCGCTTGGCGATTCGGGTGAGGGTGTAGCGCTCGGCGATGCGGTCGCGCACGCTGCGCAGCGACAAATGGGTGTCGACCCGGTCCCCCGCCACCTCGCCCAGCGGCATCTCCTCGATCAGCGTCAGCTCGTACCCCTCCCCATGCGCCCATTCGAGCATGGGGATGATCTCGTCCTCGTTGACGTTCTTCATCGCCACCATGTTGAGCTTGATGGCCAGCCCTGCGGCGCGGGCGGCCGCGATCCCCTCCAGCACCTGCTCCAGCCGGCCCCGCCGCGTGATGGCCGTGAACTTTTCCCGATCCAGCGTGTCGAGCGAGACGTTGATGCGCCTGATGCCCAGTTCGGCCAGCCTTTGCGCGTGCCGCGACAGCTGGCTGCCATTGGTGGTCAGCGTCAATTCGTCGATCGCCCCGCTGGCCAGATGGGTGGCCGAGAGGGTCTCGATCAGCTTCATGATGTCCCGGCGCACCAGCGGCTCGCCGCCGGTGAGGCGCACCTTGCGCACCCCGCGCGCCACGAAGGCGCCGATCACCTCCTGGATTTCCTCAAAGCTCAGCACTTCGCTCTTGGGCAGGAACACCATGTCCTCGCCCATGCAATAGGTGCAGCGGAAATCGCAGCGATCGGTCACCGACACCCGCAGATAGGTGACGTGCCGGCCGAACGTATCGACGAGGGGGCGCTGGGAAAGGGGCGTCTGGGCTGTCATGGGCCCCAATATAGTCATTCCCGGCGCCCGGCGAAAGCATGGCGGGCAAATTGGCCTCTGCAACCGACTTTCGATGCGTTGACAGAGCGCCGCATCTGCCGTTCTTGGGGGTGAGATCCAAGCAGGGAATAGTCATGAGCGAAGAACTCAAGCGCAAGGCGGCCGAAGCGGCCATGGGCGAAATCAGCTCCGGCATGCGCATCGGCCTCGGAACAGGCTCGACCGCCCGCCATTTCGTCGATCTTCTCGGCGCAGAAGTGGCGCGCGGCTTCCAGTGCCTCTGCGTTCCCACGTCCGAGGCCACCGCCGCTCAGGCTCGCGGCCTCGCTATTCCGCTGACCACGCTCGAGGAGATCGACCGCCTCGACGTCACCATCGACGGCACTGACGAGATCGATGGCGCGTTCCGCCTCATCAAGGGCGGCGGCGCGGCGCTGCTGCGCGAAAAGATCGTCGCCGCCGCCTCCGAGCGCATGGTGGTCATCGCCGACGATTCGAAACTGGTCGAGACGCTGGGGCGGTTTCCGCTCCCCATCGAGGTCAATCCCTTCGGCCTTGCCGCCACCGCGCGGGCCATCGGTGAGGCGATGGCGCGTTTCGGCGCCGAAGGCGGCCACGCCCTGCGCCGCAAGCCCGATGGAACGGCGCTGCTGACCGATGGCGGGCACCACATCATCGATGCATCTTTTGGCCGTATTTCGGACGCAGAAGCGCTTTCGGGCGCCCTGCTGGAAATCCCCGGTGTCGTCCAGCATGGACTGTTCATCGGTTTGTGTTCGGAAGCGTATTTGGCTAGTGTTTCAGGGACCATCCGGCTTTCGGGCCACGCCAAACCATAATCCATTCGATCAAGGGACCGCACATGACCTTTCTGCCCACTCTGCGCCGGCTGACCGCGGCGATCCTTCTTTCCGGCACCGTGCTGGTTTCGGCCGCGCCCCTCCAGGCGCAGCAGGAAATCTCGCCCGAGCATCTGGCCGCCGCGCGGCAATATGTGGACATGACCGATTCCGCCCAGCTCTATGAGCGCACGCTCATCGAGATGGGCCTGCAGGTCATGCGCCTTTTGATCCAGGAAGATCCCTCCCTGCGCGAGCCCCTGATCAACGCGCTGCAGACCGTCTATGACGGCTACCTGCTCAACCGCGATCCGCTCTACAACCAGTTCGCGCGCATCTACGCCATCCGCTTCTCGACCGAGGAACTCACCGAGATCATCGAATTCTACGAAAGCGATGTCGGCCGCAAGCTGCTCGGCCAGAACGCCGGCATCAACGAGGACCTGCAGACCGTCCTCGCCGTGTGGAGCCGCAACACCTCCAACGAGTTCCTGAGCCGCGTGCGCGCCGAACTGCGCAATCAGGGCTTCAACGCCCCCGCGCCCGAGGACGACGCTGCCGCCGGCGAAGGCGAAGAGGCCCCGGCGCAGTAGACTGCGGCGTTCCGACCCCATGGCCCCCGTCCTGCCGGACGGGGGTTTTTTTGTCTGCCGCGCCCGCCTATATGGTGACCTCGAAGCATCAGCATAGAGGGGCCTCCACATGAGCGAAGTTTTTGATCTGGTCGTGATCGGTGGCGGCTCGGGCGGCGTCCGGGCCGCGCGCATGTCGTCCCAGATGGGCGCCCGCGTGGCCATCGTGGAGGAATACCGCTTCGGCGGCACCTGCGTCATCCGCGGCTGCGTGCCCAAGAAGCTCTTCGTCTATGCCTCGCGCTTCGGCGAGATGTTCGACATCGCCGAGAGCTTCGGCTGGTCCGTCGAGGCCTCCTTCGACTGGAAGACGCTATTGGCCAACAAGGACAAGGAAATCGCCCGGCTCGAACGCATCTACGAGACCCTGCTCGACGGAGCCGGCGTCACCCTCTATCACGCGCGCGCCACGGTGACCGGGCCCAACAGCGTGAAACTCTCCACCGGGGAGACGCTGGAAGCGAAAAACATCCTCATCGCCACCGGCGGCACGCCCTTCAAGCCCTCCATCGAAGGCGCCGATCTCGCCATCACCTCCAACGAGGCCTTCCATCTCGAAGAGCTGCCCCGCACCATCCTCGTCGAGGGCGGCGGCTATATCGCCGTCGAATTCGCCACCATCTTCCGGGGGCTGGGGGTCGATACCACGCTGGTCTATCGCGGCGACAAGATCCTGCGCGGCTTCGACAAGGATCTGCGCGAGGGGCTGGAAGAGGCGATGCAGGAGCGCGGCATCCGCTTCCGCTACGGCTACAACATCTCCCGCCTGCGCAAGGATGGCGAGGGGGTCTGCGTCTCCTTCTCCCATGGGGAGGAAGCCACCTTCGACGCCGTCATGTTCGCCACCGGCCGCCGCCCCAATATCGCGGGGCTGGGCCTCGAGGAGACCGGGGTCAAGCTCGATCAGTCCGGCGCCGTGATGGTGGACGATTATTCGCGCAGTTCCATGCCCTCGATCTACGCGGTGGGCGACGTCACCGGCCGGGCGGCGCTGACCCCCGTGGCCATCCGCGAGGGCGCGGCCTTCGCCCAGACGGTGTTCAACGACATCCCCACCACGGTGCCCTACGACCTCATCCCCACCGCCGTGTTCACCGAGCCGGAAATCGGCACGGTGGGGCTCACCGAGGAGGCAGCGGCCTCGCGCCACCGCTCCATCGACGTCTATGTCACGCGCTTCCGCCCCATGGTGAACACGCTGTCGGCCAATCAGGAAAAGATGATGCTCAAGCTCATCACCGACACCGCCACCGGGCGGGTTCTGGGCTGCCACATCTTCGGGCCTGGGGCAGGGGAGATGATCCAGCTCGTGGCCATCCCCCTGGGCATGAACGCCACCAAGGCCGATTTCGACCGCGCCATCGCGGTCCATCCCACCGCCGCCGAGGAGCTGGTTACCTTCAAGGCGCCCAGCTACCGCGTCGTCGACGGCAAGAAGCAGAACCCGACCTAATTTGCCTTGGCGTGGCGGGCCAGGAAGGCGTCGATGCCGGCCTGGGCGCAGCTTCGGTCCTGGTCGGGCGTGCCCGAGCTGATGCCGATGCCGCCCACCGTCTCGCCATCGACCACCAGCGGCAGGCCGCCGCCCACCACCATCAGCCGGCCGCCAATGGCCGCGTTGATGCCATAGGCCGGCTTGCCGGGCTGGCTGGCCTCGCCATATTCATGGGTCGCCTTTTTCGCGGCGGCGGCGGTATAGGCCTTGTCGATGGCGATGGTGATGCTGGTCACCTTGCCCCCGGTCATGCGCTCGAAGGCCACCAGATTGCCCGATTCGTCGACCACCGCGATGCACATGGGCACGCCGATCTCCCGCGCCTTCTCCGTCGCCCCCGCGATGAGGATGCGCGCATCCTCGACATCGATCCGGTTGAAGCTCTGCATCGTTCTGTCCTCCAATGATGTGCCGGCACCTTGAACCACATCGCGCCGCTCCGGGCCGCCACTTTAAAATGATTTCCCATCATGCGGAAATCCATCGCCGGCTTCACAGGCCGAGCACCACCCCGCCCAGCGCGCCCACCAGCACCACCAGCCAGGGCGGCGCGCGCCACGCCATCAGCAGCACGAGGCAAGTGAGGGCCAGCGCGAACGAGGATGGTCCGACAACGGCGCTGATGAACACCGGATCGTAGAGCGCGGCGCCCAGAATACCCACCACCGCCGCATTGGCGCCTCGCATCAGCGCCTGCGCCCCGCCATTGCCGCGCAGGCCGTCCCAGAACGGCAGCACGCCGATGAGGAGCAGGAACCCCGGCAGGAAGATCGCCGCCAGCGCCAGCGCCGCCCCGGACACTCCGTTGGGCATCGGCTGGAGCACGGCGCCGAGATAGGCCGCGAAGGTGAAAAGCGGTCCCGGCACCGCCTGCGCCGCGCCATAGCCGGCGAGGAAGGCATCGGCCGATACCCAGCCGGTCCGCACCGTTTCGGCCTCCAGCAGCGGCAGCACCACATGCCCGCCCCCGAACACCAGCGCGCCGGAGCGGTAGAAGGCGTCGAACAGCGCCAGCGCCGGCCAATTGCCGCTGGCGGCCATCCCCGGCAGGTCGATGAGCAGCACCACGAACAGCGCCAGGCTGGCCAGCCCGACCCGGCGCGAGATGCCGAAGGAGAGGCGTCCGGAGGTCGCGGCCGTCTCCCCGCGGCACCAGATCAAACCCGCCACGGCCCCGATGGCGATCGCCGCCACCTGCCCGAAGGCCCCGGCCATGGCGATGGCGAAAATGGCCGCCGCCAGCGCGATCGTCGCCCGCTCGCGATCTGGGCACAGCGTCCGCGCCATGCCCCACACCGCCTGGGCGACAATGGCCACCGCGACCACCTTGAGCCCGGCGATCACGCTGCCGCCCACCGGCCCGCCGAACAGGTCCGCGCCATAGGCGAAGGCCAGCATCGCCAGCGCCGAGGGGAGGGTGAAGGCAAGGAAGGCGGCCAGCGCCCCCGCCTTGCCGGCCCGCAGCAGCCCCATGGCGAAGCCCACCTGGCTCGAGGCCGGGCCGGGCAGGAACTGGCACAGCGCCACGATATCGGCAAACCCCGCCTCGTCGATCCATTTGCGGCGCGCCACCAGTTCGGCGCGGAAATATCCCAGATGCGCGATGGGCCCGCCGAACGAGGTCAGTCCGAGCTTGAGGAACACCCAAAACACTTCCGCCGCCGAGCCCTGCCGGGCGGTTGCCGTCTCCGGGCTGTCGGTCATCCCCATCTCCTGCCGTCCCGCGCAAATCAGTCATTTTTCGCACCCTATGGCGCCGCTTGTGACACAGGCACGACAAAACGGACATGCGCCCCGGGCCGATCACAATACTATAGGCTACTTGGCAGGCGGTCTCCCGCTTGCTATGCCCCCTTGACCCGACCGGCCCCGCCGGGGCGGGCATACCTCTATTTGAAGTGAGAGAAACGATGAGCACGTGGACACCTGACAGTTGGAGGACGAAACCGATCCTGCAGGTCCCGACCTATCCGAGCCAGTCCGAGCTTGAGGCGGTCGAGGCCCGGCTCGCTTCGTTTCCCCCCTTGGTTTTTGCCGGCGAGGCCCGCGACCTCAAGGCCAATCTGGCCGAGGTCGCCAAGGGCAATGCCTTCCTGCTTCAGGGTGGCGATTGCGCCGAGAGCTTTGCCGAGCATCACGCCGACCATATCCGCGATTTCTTCCGCGTCTTCCTGCAGATGGCGGTGGTGCTGACCCATGGCGCGACCAAGCCCGTGGTGAAGGTCGGCCGCATCGCCGGCCAGTTCGCCAAGCCCCGCTCGGCCGATACCGAAACCATCGGCGGCGTGGAACTGCCCTCCTATCGCGGCGACATCATCAACGGCATCGATTTCACCGAGGAAGCGCGGATGCCCGATCCCAGCCGCCAGCTCGAGGCCTACCGCCAGTCGGCGGCGACGCTCAATCTGCTGCGCGCCTTCTCCATGGGCGGCTTCGCCAACCTGGCCCGCGTCCATGAGTGGACGACCAGCTTCATGAAGCAGTCCAACTGGTATCCGCGCTACGAGGAAGTGGCGCGCAAGATCGACGACGCCATCGCCTTCCTGGGCGCCCTCGGGCTCAACCCGGACAACACCCCCGTGCTGCGCGAGACCAAGTTCTTCACCTCGCACGAGGCGCTGCTGCTCGGCTATGAGCAGGCGATGACCCGGCGCGACTCGATCACCAATGACTGGTACGCAACCTCGGGCCACATGATCTGGATCGGCGATCGCACCCGCAATCCCGACCACGCCCATGTGGAATATTTCCGCGGCATCAAGAACCCCATCGGGGTCAAGTGCGGGCCGTCCTTGACGAGCGACGACCTCAAGCGCCTGATGGAGGTCCTCAACCCGGCCGATGAGCCCGGGCGGCTGACGCTGATCGCCCGCTTCGGCTCCGACAAGGTCGAGGAGCATCTGCCGCGCCTCATCGAGACGGTGAAGGCCGAGGGCCGCACCGTGGTCTGGTGCTGCGATCCCATGCACGGCAATGTCGTCAAGGCCTCGACCGGCTTCAAGACCCGGCCCTTCGACCGCATCCTGTCGGAAGCCAAGTCGTTCTTCGAGATCCACCGCAGCATGGGCACCATCGCCGGCGGCGTGCATGTGGAGATGACCGGCGAGGATGTCACCGAATGCACCGGTGGCGTTTCGGCGGTGACCGACGAAAGCCTGTCGGACCGCTACCACACCCATTGCGATCCCCGGCTCAATGCCAGCCAGGCGCTGGAACTGGCCTTCCTCATCGCCGAGGAAATGCGCGGCCAGCGCACCACCGAGGCGCCGAAGGCGGTCGGCTACTGACCGTTCCTTCCCTGTGACGGCCGAAAAGGCGCCATCTTTCCCGATGGCGCCTTTTTCTATGCCACCATTTAGCCAACATTAACCCTAACCGCCGCATAACTGGCCCCGAAAGACTGTTTGGTCGCGTTCGGAGGCCCCCGATGTCCCGCACTGTCACTGCACTCGCAGCAATTGCGCTGGCTGCTGCCGGCACGGCTCCCGTCCTGGCCGCCGATTGGGGCACCTCCCAGCCGCCTGTGTTCCGCCCCGCCTATCCGGTGAACATGGCACCGCTGGAAGACAGCCTCGATTTCGAGATCGGGCTGCGTTACGTCTACGGCATCGGCCGTCAGTCGGCGACCTTGTCCGGCAGTCCGCTGACCGGGGGCGGAACCTATTCGAGCAACGACACCAGCCACATCATCGAACTGGCCGGCCGGATCGACGACCATTCCACCAGCACCTATCTCAAGGGCGCCATCGGCTACGCCGCCTATATTGACGGAAGCTACGACGATCCCTTCGGCAGCGGCCCGATCAGGGGCGGCAGGGTGGCCAGCCTCGGCGCGGATTTCGGCTATACGCCGCTGCGGTCCAGCGGCTTTTCCGCCGGCGGCTTCATCGGCTATCAATATCTCAATGAATCCCCGGACACCGACCGGGGCGTCTTTCTGGTGCCTGACAGCCTGAACTGGTCGTCCGGCAGCCCGCTCTATACCATTGGACGCGACAACAGCCCCAATCTGCTGGAAGTCCACGCCCTGCGTCTGGGATTGACCGGCCGGGCGGAACTCGGTCCGATGTTCGATATTTCGGCTGAAGTCGCCGCCATCCCCTATGCCAATCTGAGCGGCACGCTGGGCGCGCACTCCTTTGCCGAAAGCTACGTAGGCGGCGTTCTGGTTGGAAAGTCTTCCGCCACTTCGGTTGAAGGCCACCTTTATGGTGGTGCGGCCGAACTGATGGCCGGTTTCAATCCGACGGAAAATCTCTCGGTCCGCTTCGGCGCGCGCGGCTATTATCTCACCGGCCCGGTCATGGCCAATTACTCGGTCACCACCATCGCCGACGCCATGGATATGGACGGAGACGGCACCTACGAGACCGGCCCCACCTCCGCAACCCAGTATTACGAGCGCCAGCTCACCAATTTCGACATGTTCCGCTGGGGACCGGTCATCGAACTGACCGGGCGCTTCTGACCGTATCGGTTTCCTCATCGCAAAAGCCGGGCCACCAGCCCGGCTTTGCTTTTTGGCCGCCTTGCTCTTGCGTGTCCGCCACTATAAATCTGGCCGCGCCTCCCTCGACGCCGGACCCGACTCGTGACCGACATCCTCCGCATCGCTCTTGCCCAGCTCAATCCCAAGGTCGGCGCCATCGGCGAAAATCTTGCGGCGGCGCGGCGCGTCGTGGCCGAGGCCGAGGCGGCGGGCGCCGATGTGCTCCTGTTCACCGAGCTCTATCTCACCGGCTATTTCCCCGAGGACCTGCTGCTCAGGCCCCGCTTCGTCACCGAGGCCATGGAGGCGGCCAAGACCCTGGCGCGCGAGACGAAGGGGCTGAACGTCTCCCTGCTGCTCCCCACCCTGTGGAGCGCCGACGGGCAGCTCTACAACAGCGTTATCCTCGCCGAGGACGGGGCGATCATCGACCGCCGCAACAAGGTCGAACTGCCCAATGACGACGTTTTCACCGAAAAGCGCTATTTCACCGCTGGAACGCTTCCCGAGCCGATGATCGTCAAGGGCATTCCGGTCGGCGTGCCGGTCTGCGAAGACATCTGGCACGAGGCCATCTGCCGCAATCTCGCCCGGCACGGCGCCGAAATCCTCCTCTGCCCCAATGGCTCGCCCTATTGGCGCAACAAGCAGCATATGCGCATCGATCTGGTGCGCCGGCGCGTGGCCGAAACCGGGCTGCCGCTGCTTTATTCCAACCAGGTCGGCGGGCAGGACGAGTTGGTCTATGACGGCGCGAGCTTCGGCATCGATGCCGATGGCGCTCTCGCCTTCCAGGGCAAGAGCTTCGTCACCGATCTCGTTCTCTCCGACTGGCAGAAGCGCGACGGAGCCTGGCAGTGCGTCGCGGGGGAGGTCCACGATCTCGCCCCGGTCCGCGAGGCGCCGTGGCGCGCCGCCATGCTGGGCCTCTGCGATTACGTGGAAAAGAACGGCTTCCGCTCGGTGCTGCTCGGGCTCTCGGGCGGCATCGATTCCGCCGTGGTCGCGGCCATCGCGGTCGATGCGCTGGGCGCGGAGAACGTCCATTGCATCATGCTGCCCTATCGCTACACCACGCCCGCCAGCCTCGCCGATGCCGAGGCCTGCGCGAGGGCCCTTGGGGTGCGCTACGATATCGTCCCCATCGGCGGCCCGGTCGATGCGGCCAACGCGGCGCTGGCCCCGGTCTTTGCCGGCGCCGCTCCCGACCTCACCGAGGAGAACCTGCAATCGCGCATGCGCGGCGCCATCCTCATGGCCATCTCCAACAAGTTCGGCGCGCTGCTGCTCACCACCGGCAATAAGTCGGAAATCGCCGTGGGCTATTCCACCCTTTATGGCGACATGAACGGCGGCTACAACCCGATCAAGGACATGCTCAAGACCCAGGTCTATGAACTGGCCGCCTGGCGCAATGCCCACCAGCCCGCCGGCGCGCGGGGACCTTCCGGGGTGGTGATCCCGCCCGCCATCATCTCCAAGGCCCCCAGCGCCGAGCTGCGCCCCGACCAGACCGACCAGGATTCCCTGCCGCCCTATCCGGTGCTCGACGCCCTCATCGAGGCGCTGGTCGAGGACGACCTCTCGCTCGCCGAAACCGTGGCCAGGGGGTTCGATGCCGATCTCGTCGCCCGCGTCGAGCGCCTGATCGCCATTGCCGAGTTCAAGCGCCGCCAGTCGGCGCCCGGTCCCAAGCTGACCCCAAAAGCCTTCGGCATGGGCCGCAAATATCCGATCACCTCCGGCTATCGCGATGGGAGCCTCCGCTGATGACTGTAATCGTGCGCTACGCCCCATCTCCCACCGGCCGGCTGCATCTGGGCAATGCCCGCCCCGCCGTCCTCAACTGGCTGTTCGCTCAGCGCCAGGGCGGCCAGTTCGTGCTGCGGCTCGACGACACCGACACCGCCCGCTCGACGGAGGAGTTCGCGCAAGGGATCGAGACCGACCTCGCCTGGCTCGGCATCGTCCCCGACCGCAAGGCGCGCCAGTCCGACCGTTTCGCCTCCTATGACGCCGCCCGCGACAGGCTGATCGCCATGGGACGGCTCTATCCGGCCTATGAGACCGCCGACGAACTCGACCGCAAGCGCAAGCGCGCCCGCGCGCTGGGCAAGCCGCCGGTCTATGACCGCGCCGCGCTTTCGCTCACCCAAGAGGACAAGGCGCGGCTCGAAGCGGAGGGCCGCAAGCCCCATTGGCGCTTCCGGCTCGATGGCCGCCCGGTCAAATTCCTCGACCTCATCAAGGGCGAGCAGACCGTCAACACCGCCTCCATGTCCGACCCGGTGCTCATCCGCGAGGACGGCACCTATCTCTATACGCTGCCCTCGGTGGTCGACGATATCGAGATGGGCATCACCCATGTGATCCGCGGCGAGGACCACGTTTCCAACACCGGCACCCAGATCGAGATCTTCGAGGCGCTGGGCGGCCCGGTGCCTGTTTTCGCCCATCATAACCTCCTCACCGATTCCGAAGGGCAGGGCTTTTCCAAGCGTTTGGGCTCGCTCTCGCTGGCCCAGTTGCGCGCCGAGGGCTATGAGCCGCTGGCCGTCGCCATCATGGCGGCCATCACCGGCACCTCCCTGCCGGTCGAACCCTATGCCAGCCTGGCCGACATCGCCGAAAAGCTCGATTTCTCGATGATTTCCCACGGCTCGGCCCGCTTCGATGTCGCCGAGCTGGCCGGCCTCAACGCTCGCATCGTCCACGCCCTGGATTTCGCCGCGGTTCAGGATCGGCTCGGCGCAAAAGGCGAGGGGATAAGCGAGCCCGTCTGGCTCGCCCTGCGTGAAAACATCGCCCGTTTCCCGCAATTCCTGCCGCTTTACGAGGAGATCTTCGTCTCCGCCACCCCGCTGATCGCCGATGAGGATCGCGACTTCATCGCCACGGCCCGCGACCTGCTCCCCCCCGAGCCATGGGACGGGGACACCTGGGGCGCCTGGACCGGCGCCATCAAGGCGGCGACCGGCCGCAAGGGCAAGGCCCTGTTCCTGCCGCTGCGCCGCGCCCTCACCGGCCGCGACGAGGGCCCCGAGCTCAGGGCGCTTCTGCCCCTTCTGGGACGTAAGGCGTCTCTGGACCGACTATCCTGACCTCGCGGTCGCCGAACTCGACGATGCGCAATTCCGTCCCCTCGCGGTCGGGCTGGGCGGCGACCGCTGCCCCGGTGCCGTCGGCGCGCGGACGCGGGCGGGGCAGGGGGATATGGATCGCTTCCGCCACGGTCAGCTCCGGCCCGCGCGGATCGGGTTGCGGCAGCGGAAAGCTCAGATCGCCGAGGGCGACCACCGCCTGGCTCCCGCCGCCCGCCTCGGCCAAAGTCAGCGTTCCCGCCGGCTCGCGCGTATTGCACGAGCAGCTCATGTCCACCTCCTGGCGGAACCGGAACGCATAGGGCATGGAGCGATAGGGCGCGCCCGAAAGCGAGATCATGTCCTCGGGCTCCTCCCCGGGATTGCGATAGGAGAACAGCGCCACCTCGGTCCCGGGGCACATCTCATGGCACTGGATGGCGTCCTGGGCGATATAGCTGTCGGTGGTGGAAAAGCTGATCGGCCAGTAAAACCCGTCGCAGGTCCGCACGCAGACGGTCCGCCGCGTCTGCTGGCTGGCCCAGGGGTCATAGGGCGGCATATAATCATAGCCCCCCTGGCCGCCGAACATCCCGTCGAGCAGGCTGCCCCGCTGGCCGGCATCGCATCCGTTGCGTTGATAGTCGGCCATCATCGCCTGATGGTTGCGGGCAAGACTCTGCCCCTCCTGCGCCATGGCCTGCAATTGCTGCACCTGGGTGCGGCCGACCGTGATGATCTGGGCCAGAGACCGGCATTGCTGCGTCATGGCCTGCCCGGCATTGTACATCTGCTGGCAGCCATCGGAGATCCATTGCCGCTCCCCCTGCATCACCTGTTGCTGGCGGGCGCGCAATTCCTCCACGATGCCGTTATGGCCGGCAAAGGCCTGGTTGCGCTCGATGCCGCGCAAAATCGCCGTGATCTGGGCGCAGCTCTGGCTCTGGGCCTGCGCCACCGCGAGATCGGCGGCGATGAACGCCGCTGCCGCCGCAAGGGCGGTGACGATGCGCAAAAAGGCCGCAAGGGGAGAATGAAAACCGGTCATGATATCCCGTAACGCTGACGACGACCCGCCGATCCGGGCCTAGGCAATCAATTGTTTCGACCCTAACTGTACGATAGCTTGAGCCATCCTAAACATTTGCATCAATCACGTTCCGGTATTTTTGTTCGCATGAAACTCGCCACGCTGCGCAATGGCCGCCCCGATGGACATCTCGTCGTCGTCTCGCGCGATCTCACCCGCTTTGCCTCGGCGGGCCGGGTCGCCCCCAATCTCCAGGGCGCCCTCGACGAGTGGGAGCGTTGCGCCCCCATCCTGCGGGCGGTCAGCGACCAGCTCAACAATGGCGAGATTTCCGGAATGACCTTCGATGCGCGCGAGGCGCTGGCCCCGCTGCCCCGCGCCTATCAGTGGATCGACGGCTCGGGCTATCTCGTCCATCTCGACCGCGTGCGCTCGCTCAAGGGCTCCATCGACGCGCAGCTCCAGGATGAGCGCCCGCTGCTCTATCAGGGCGGGTCGGACAGCTTTCTCGCCCCCACCGGCGCCATCGTTATCCCCAGCGACGACCTGGCCCTCGATTACGAGGCCGAGGCCGTGGTGGTGACCGGCCCGGTCCCCATGGGCGTCAACCGCGTCGATGCCAGCGCCGCCATCCGCCTTGTCGGAATCTGCAACGACGTTTCCCTGCGCCGGCTGGTCGTCGACGATCTCGAGAACGGCTTCGGCTTTTTCCACGCCAAGCCCGCCACCAGCTTTTCCCCCGTCTTCGTCACCCCGGACGAATTGGGCGAGGCCTGGGGCAATAACCGCCTCAACCTCCGGGTCCGCATCCACGTCAACGAAAGCCTTTACGGCCAGCCCAATGCCGGCCGCGACGTCAAGTTCGATTTCGCCGACCTCCTGGTCGCCGCCACCCGCACCCGCGAGCTGGGCACCGGCACCATTGTCGGCTCGGGCACCATCGCCAACGCCCATGACGATATCCTGCCCCTAAAGCATGACGGCATCGGCTTCGGCTGCATCGCCGAGGCCCGCACCGCCGAAAAGGCCGTGCTCGGCAAGGCCCGGACGCCCTTCCTCAAGCCCGGCGACCGCGTGCGCATCAACGCCGTCGACGCCGACAACCGCTCCGTCTTCGGCGCCATCGACCAACTCGTGCAACTGGCCACGTAGACGCCCCCCCCCCCCCCGAGCCTCCCTTCTCCCCTGGTGGGAGAAGGTGGATCGCGAAGCGAGACGGATGAGGGGGCGCTGACTCACGATAAGCACCTACGCCCGCGATCCCTTGCCGCCACCTCAGCACCCCCACCCTCGATCCCTCCCCGCAAGGGGGGATTGTTTACACGGGCCTCTTTTTGGATTCTTGTGGAGGGGTGATTTGCGCAAGGAGGAACGCGATGGATTGCCCCAGTTGCCACGGCACGGACCTGATCAAACGCGGGCGCAAGGCCGGCCATCAACGCTATTGCTGCCTCACCTGCGGCCGCTACAGCACCGACAGCCAGCCCCGCTTCAGCGCCAAGACCAAGGCGATGGCGATCGAGATGTACAT